>CAINHO010000026.1 GCA_903848935.1 uncultured Pseudomonadota bacterium
AATGGTGTGCCAGTTGGTTCGACAACATTAACACTCGATGCTAAAGGTAATTGGTCAACTGTATTGCCCGTCGCGCAAACACCTTGCGATATTATTTTGCAATTTGATGGTCAAAAAGCAGCACGAACGGTTGCTGGTTGTGTCAAACCCGTTGCAATGAATACTGCGCCGGTTATCGTTGCAAATAGCGGCGCAGTCAATCTTCCCGTTAGATTTACCGGTGGAGAAAGCGAAGGCAATGAACGTGAACACGAAGGTCGAGGCGAGCGTGATTAAGCGTGTTTAAGCGTTTAGCAAAATTATTTCGCATTGGCTGGGCGGCAAAAAAAATCCGTGCTAGTCAAAGTGAAACTGAAAAACTACTCGCGCAACGTGCATTGGTGGCGTTACTCGCCGATGCACGCGGCATCAGTTTAAAGATCGGACAACTTTTCGCTGCCGTTGAAGGTGGCAGCGAGTTTCAATCGCTCACCGACAGCGTCCCTGCCCTGCCCTTAAAAATCATGTTGCCCGTTTTGGAAAAAAGTTTGGGCTTCTCACCAAAAACGATTTTCAAAAATATCCAACCCGCAACCGCCGCCGCTTCATTAGGGCAAGTGCATTTAGCTGAATTCCACGACGGCACACCCATCGCCATCAAAATCCGTTATCCCGATATTGCCAACGCCGTTGCTACCGAATTAACACTCGCGGATTTAATGCCCAGCGTCGGCAAAATTCAAGAATGGGGATTTGATTTGTCGGCGTATAAACAAACGCTGTTTGATACCTTGCAACGCGAATTGGATTATCGAATCGAAGCGAAAACACAAACCTATTTTCGTGACGCTGTATGTGTGCCGCGTTTAGAAATTCCGCGTGTTTATGATAAATTTAGCAGTGATTGCGTGTTGGTTCAAAGTCGCGCCACCGGTGTGACATTTCCCGAAATCGTACATTGGTCAGAATCCGAACGCCGTTTAATTGCGGAAATCTTGTTGCAAACGTTATTTACCAGTTTATTTGTTGCTGGTGAAGTTCACGCTGACCCGCACAACGGCAACACTTTTTATAACCACGCCAACCACGATTCGATGGTGACGTTATTGGATTTTGGTTGCACGGTTTCATTGAATAAAACACGCCGTTTAGCGTTGTTGAAATTGATTTTAGGATGTCGTGAAAAAAGCACGGTGAATCCATTAGATTGCTTTGTGGCATTGGGTTTTGACGCGCAAAAATTGGGACATATTCAAGGCGCGTTGCCATTGTTAAGCCAAATGTTATTTCGTCCATTTTTAATCAACCACGTTTTCAATTTAGCAGAATGGCAACTTGAGAAAAATATCACGAATTTGTTAGGTGAAAAACGTTGGTGGTTTCGTTCGGCTGGAACCGCAGATATTCTATTGTTAATGCGGGCATTTCAAGGTTTGACACAACAATTACAACAACTTCGCATCAATTTAAACTGGTGGAAGATACTAGAACAAAGCGTCGACGAAACATTGTTGCAACAAGCGCGTGAGTTTGTTGTTCCAGCGATAAATGTTTCGGTGACAGAATTTAAAGTCTTGGATTTTGCCTCGCAAGCCCAAAAATTACACGTCAAAATCACCCAAAATAATCAGCCGTTAGTGTCCGTTGAATTGCCTGTGGAAACGGCGTTAGATTTAGAAAGTTTAATGCCGGACGACGTGCGTTTGGAATTGATGCAAAGTGGCGAAGTGGATTTAGCGGAGATGTTGCAACGTTTGAAATCCGAAGGTTTAAGCCCGCAAGTTTTATTCGCTTGCGAGCTTGGAGAAAAACAGTATCGCGTGTGGTTAGCGTAACCAATCCTGCGGTTTTAAATAGGTTTCGTACAATTCCGCTTCAGGCATTCCCGTTTCAGGCTGCCAGTTATATTTCCAATTCACCACCGGCGGTAACGACATCAAAATCGATTCCGTCCGTCCGCCCGATTGCAGTCCGAATAACGTACCACGGTCATAAACCAAATTGAATTCCACATATCGCCCACGACGATATAATTGAAAATCGCGCTCACGTTCACCGTAGGGCGTGTCTTTACGTTTTTGGACAATCGGCAAATAGGCTTGAATGTAAGCATTGCCGACGCTTTGCATAAACGCAAAACATTCTTCAAAACCGCCTTCGTTCAAATCGTCGAAAAATAATCCACCTATGCCGCGCGTTTCGTTGCGATGCGTTAAAAAGAAATACTCGTCACACCATTTTTTATATTTCGGATAAACATCCGCGCCAAACGGTTCGCACGCTGCACGCGCTGTTTCGTGCCAAAATAAAACATCTTCTTTGAATGGATAAAACGGCGTTAAATCAAAACCGCCACCAAACCACCAAATGGTTGGCTCGCCTTCTTTTTTAGCGATAAATAAACGGACATTGGCGTGCGACGTTGGCACATAAGGATTTTTTGGGTGAATTACCAGCGAAACGCCCATCGCTTCAAATTGTCGATTCGCTAATTCGGGACGATTTGCCGTGGCAGACGCAGGTAAATTAAACCCTGAAACGTGCGAAAAATTCACGCCACCTTGTTCAAACACGTCGCCATTCGCTAAAACCCGCGTTTGACCACCGCCACCTTCGAGACGATCCCATTTTTCTTCGATAAAACGTGCGCTCGGTTCTTCACCTTCTAAACTCGCGCAAATATGATTTTGTAAATTGAGCAGATAATTTTTAACTTGATCGATTTGGTCTTGATTCATAATGAAATCTCTAACAGGTTGAAAGTGGTATGAATCTACCAGTTTTTGCGTGACAGCGGCAAATAAAATCGGATAATGTCTTGTTCACTTTTTTAATTTTATACACACTTTTTATGAAAACTTATCCTACGCTTGAAAATTTTGTCGGCAACACGCCATTAGTCCGTTTGCAACGTTTGCCGCATCATCCGAGCAACACAGTTTTACTTAAACTCGAAGGTAATAATCCCGCTGGTTCAGTCAAAGATAAACCTGCATTGAGCATGATTACTCGCGCTGAAGAACGCGGCGAAATCAAATCTGGCGACCGTTTAATTGAAGCCACCAGTGGCAATACGGGCATTGCATTGGCAATGGCGGCGGCGATTAAGGGTTATAAAATGACGCTGATTATGCCCGACAATATGACTGCCGAGCGCGTTGCGGCTATGCAAGCGTATGGTGCAGAAATTATTTTAACGCCTGCTGCGGGTAGCATGGAGGCAGCAATTGATTTGGCGAGAGAAATGGAAGCGGCTGGCAAGGGAAAAATTCTCGACCAATTTTCAAATCCCGATAATCCACGCGCTCATTACGAAACCACCGGCGTGGAAATTTGGCGCGACACACACGGCGAAGTTACGCATTTCGTCAGCGCGATGGGAACGACTGGAACAATTATGGGAACATCAAAATATCTCACCGAACAAAATCCAGATATTCAAATCATCGGTGTACAACCCGAAGGTGATTCTAAAATTGCCGGAATTCGTCGTTGGCCACTGGAGTATTTGCCAAAAATTTATGACCCAAAACGTGTGAATCGCATTATCGAAGTCGAACAACTCGCTGCTGAAAATATGACACGCCGTTTAGCCAAAGAAGAAGGCGTTTTTGCGGGTGTATCGTCAGGCGGCGCGGTGTGGGCGGCGTTGAAATTAGCAAATGAAGTTGAAAATGCAACAATCGTAACAATCATTTGCGATCGTGGGGATCGTTATTTATCTACCGGATTGTTTAATGCGCCGTAAAGTCACAAAATTAAGGTCGTTAAAAGCTCGATCATTGGCGCGACGAGTGATTGAACAAATCGCTAAATTGAATGGAGAAAATAAAAAGCATTATTCCTTTGTTCAATTTAGTGACGATAATTTTCGCCGGATGGCAAACAGCTCGCCGATGATGATTTGGATTACAAATGCCGTAGGCGAACCTGTGTTTGTGAATCAATCGTGGCGTGATTTTACCGGTCTTAATTCAACTCAAGCGATGACGAATAAAGATTGGATCAGTGCGATTTATCCACACGACAGAAAAAGTGCTTTTACCGAATACTATCGGGACAATGAAAGTCATGACGTGATTACCACCGAATATCGTTTACGGAATGCGGACGGAGATTGGAGTTGGATTTTAGATAAAGGTACGCCGCTTTATGATGAAAATTGCGTGTTTGCGGGTTATATCGGTTCAGCTATCGATATTACCGAACGTCGTCACGCCCAAAAACTCTTGCGCGACAAAGAGCGTGTCTTGTCCGAATCACAGCGTATCGCACACATTGGCAGTTGGTCGATGGAGCTAACGACCGATTACATTGAATGGTCGGATGAAATGTATCGGATTTTTGATATTTCACCACAATCCTTTAAGCACACATTAAAAGAATTTCTCGCATTGATTCATCTCGATGATCATGCCGTAATGATGACGTGGATTCGTGAGAGTACGGCAGGAAAACCACAAGGCGAATTGGATTATCGCATCGTCCTCAAAAATGGCGATATTCGTTTTATTCGCGGGGGCGGCGGCTTGCAATACAACGATATGAATAAACCGTTACGCTTAGTCGGCAGCGCACAAGACATTACGGAACGTAAGCAAGCCGAAAAAGTGCTGCATCAAATGAAAGCTATGATTGATACCTCGTTGGATGGTTTTTTGATTGTCGATATGACCGGTAAAATTCTGCAAGCCAATGAAGCCTATGCCAAGATGAGTGGTTATTCACAAGCTGAATTGATGAATATACAAATCGTCCAGTTGACGGTTGCCCAAGATGCGGCAAAAATTCAAGCGAAGATTAAAAAAATTATGGCGCAAGGTCATAGCCTATTTGAAACACGCCACCGCCATAAAGATGGACATGAAATAGATATTGAAGTTTCGGCGGCTTTTTTGCCTGAATTTCAACAATTTTGTGCTTTCTTTCGAGACATCACGGAACGTAAACGTATTGAATTAGATTTAAACATTGCGGCAACCGCCTTTCAATCACAAGACGCAATGGTGATTACCGACATCGATAGCGTTATTTTGAGAATCAATAAAGCCTTCACCTTATCGACCGGCTACAGCGAAGCCGAGGCGATTGGACAAAAAATAAGTATTCTCAAATCTGGACGACATGACGATAATTTTTACAAGGAAATGTGGGAGCGCATTGAAAATTTTGGCGGGTGGCAAGGCGAAATTTGGGATCGTCGTAAAGATGGTGAAATTTATCCGAAATGGTTGTCCATTACCGCTGTAAAAGGACACGATGGTATTACCACGCATTATATTGGCACGCATATCGACATCACCGAACGCAAAGCCACTGAATATCAAATCAAACAATTGGCGTTTTACGATCCGCTCACCCAATTGCCGAATCGTCGTTTGTTGCAAGAACGATTAAAACACAGCATCAACGTTGAACGCCGTGATGGCAAACAGATGGCGTTATTGATGCTCGATTTGGATCGATTCAAAGCTGTCAACGATACATTGGGACATTTGGCAGGTGATGAATTATTGCAACAAGTCGCGGCACGCATTACGGGAAGATTACGCGATGTCGATATGGTGGCACGATTGGGCGGTGACGAATTTGTGGTGTTGCTAGAAAATATCACCCACGCTGATGATGCGGCTCGCATAGCCGAAGAAATCATTGCTACATTAACGAAACCATTTTGCCTAACGCAAAGCGATGACGTCAGAATTGGTGCCAGCATTGGCATTAGTTTGTATCCGCAACATGGTGACACGCCTGAATTATTGATGGATCACGCAGATACCGCACTTTATCAAGCGAAAGACGCAGGACGCGGTTGTTTTGCATATTTTTCCGAAGCCCTGACGCTGGCGGCGCGTGAACGTATTGCCTTAGAAACACGGTTACGCCTTGCCATTGAACAACACGAATTGCGCGTTTTTTACCAGCCGCAAATCGATATTATCAGCGGTCAAATTATCGGGGCGGAAGCCTTGGTACGGTGGCATGATTCGGAAAAAGGGTTGATTCTGCCGTTTCAATTTATTCCGCTCGCAGAAGAAACCGGCTTGATTGTGGCAATGGGCGAATGGGTGTTGCACGAAACGTGTCGGCAAGGTCGTGTCTGGTTAGATGCCGGTTTGCCGGCGATCACGTTGGCAGTCAATATATCTGCACACCAATTTCGTCGTAGCGATATTTGTGCGGTGGTCGAAACGTTATTAAATGAAACAGGTTTTCCCGCTCATCAACTCGAATTAGAAATCACTGAAAGTGGCTTGATGGGCAATCAACATAAAGCTACCGAAATTCTGAGCTGTCTTCGCAGTCATGGGATTCGGCTGGCGATTGATGATTTTGGTACCGGTTATTCGTCACTCGCCTTTTTAAAACACTTCCCGTTAGATGTGTTGAAAATTGATCAAAGTTTTATTGAGGATATTCCGTTTCATCAAGACGATATGGAAATTGCCGCGTCGATTATCGCGATGGGGCATATTTTGGGATTTAAAGTATTAGCGGAAGGCGTGGAAACACCGGCACAACTGGCGTTTTTACAAGAGAAAGGTTGCGATATTTATCAAGGTTACATTCATAGCGAACCGTTACCAGCACTTGAATTTGCTAAATTATTGCGAAATTCACGTTAAAAAAACCGACGTTCAACGAATGAACGTCGGCAAAAGGAGGGTGTTATTTTATTTTCAACAATTCCACGTCAAAAATTAACGCCGCATTCGCTTGAATATCACGACCTGCACCGCGTGTGCCATAAGCCAAATCCGATGGAATATAAAAACGATATTTTGCGCCTTCCGTCATCAATTGCACACCTTCTGTCCAACCGGCAATCACGCCTTTCAACGGAAAACCTGCGGGTTCGCCACGCTTATATGAACTGTCGAACTCTTTGCCATCTAACGTCGTACCGGCATAATGAACCGTGACGAAATCCGATGCTGCCGGATGTTTTGTGCCAGTACCTGGCGTTAAAACTTCATATTGCAAACCACTTGCGGTGGTGGTGATATTCGCTTTTTTGGCATTTTCAGCTAAAAAAGTTGCGCCAGCAGTTTTGTTGTCTTCCGCTGTTCCGGCTTGTGCAGATGATGCCATCGTTAATCCTAAAAAAATGATTTTAAAAAATGAAAAAAGTTTGTTCACAGAATTGAATTCCTAAGTTAATAAAAAATAACGTGGCAAAGGATACTTGATTTGAGCATTTTCGCAAAAAGTTTGACCGGATTACCCAATGCCTATAACGCGAAAACAAGCGGGCAAGAATCTGCCATAGGTTTAATCGATGTCACTTGTTTAGTAGGCGTGGCAGTTCTTATTTTTAGACGAGTAATCGCTGAAACGAGAGCCATAGACCTTTGACCAAAGTCTGATTTATGTTTCATCAACTGAAGCGCGTCGTCGTACTTCCGAGCGTTAATATATTCCGCCACCTTGCCCGCTTCTAGGTGAAATAGCGTGTGTGCGTGAATACATTCGTAATGATTTTGTTCGTGACGAATATACAAATGTGCCAGATCACTGTGTAGCCACCGTCCCAAAATGCAGTGATTGTTTTTAGAAATGTTCGCTACATTGAGGCGTTCTTTATTGGAAATAGCGATGCGTAATTGTGTTTTCCAGTGCGAGTGACTCGCTACTAAATAAAGATGCCCATCAATGAGCGGATCAAACGTGCCAGGAAAAATTGTTGAAAGGAGTGCGGCGGATGAACGACTAAAATTTGATGAATGATTTAATAGCCGTTGAGCAGTTTCATAGTCATGCACATTGATGAGTTTCGCTACCTTACCTGCTTCTATATGAAACTCAGCATGTTTTTTCACATAAACGTGGTAACGCGGTAGATGACCGGCATACGGTCGAACGAAGTCGCTGTGCAACCACTTTCCCAATTCACACTCGTCGTCTTTAGAAATAGAAGCGGCATCAAGCTCTTCCTCATTGGCAATCGCCGCACGAAATCTCGCCATCCAACTATGATGGCTTTTGACTAAACAAAGATGCGAGCTATTCATTGAATCCGCAATCGATGTAAATTGTTCAGTAAAAATCGCTGAAATCAGCATATTGTCTCTATTTTTCATGACTTAAGACTCCTCGCAGCGGATCACGTTGCGATATTTGAATCAGCGTGGATTGCCTATATCGCTAATCACACGCCGTTACGCATTACTTTTACGCACTGATGGGAAATCGAAAGCTCAATTGTGATGTAACTAAGCCGATTCTTCGTGCAGATTTGAGAGTGACGGTGGTTTTAGGTGGTTCACTGATTTCTTTTTTTAGACATATAAATGCGGTCGCAGCGGCATTGTAGGCGTGATCGAATCGTGATGTGCAGTCAAATAACTGCCTAGCGTCTTCATACCTTCGTGAGTTGATGAGTTCAGCAATTTTTCCAGCTTCAATGTGAAAGGCGGCGTGTTTTTTTACACAATCGTGATAACTCGAATGAGGCGTGTAGCGTAAATGGGCGTGTTCAATATGCAACCATTCACCTAAACCACAACAATTGTCTTTGGAAATGGTGGCGGTATCGAGTATTTGGTTATTTGTCATAGCGAAACGTAATTGTGTTGTCCAGTAGACGTGCGTCATGACTAGACAATGATGACTGTCGTTTACGGATTCTTCAAATGGACGGGTAGAAATAGCCGAAATCGGCATATTTTGTTGATTATTCATTACTTAAAACCCCTCGCGGCGGATCACGTCGCGGCATAGTTTATAGGATTAGCACGGGATTTCTTGTGTGCTGATCCCGCGCCGTTAATCAAACATTTTTAACATTTTTTACAGCCTCATTGGATTGCGTCAGTGATACCTTCACATACCGCAATAAATTAAAATTAAAAAATTTAATTCCGTTAGCATTTAGATTGTTACACCGTGATTTCAAAGTTGTTACGCTTTGATTTCAAAGTGAATATAACTGAAAAAAAGGTAATGTCAAAATTTTGAGCGGCGAATAATGATAAAAAATGAACCCGTCAAAAAATACTCGATAGATACATAATGAACGTGCCACAATGGCAACCTAGTTGATTTGGCTTTAATTCAATTGACACACAAAACGGCTAGACTTTCGCCATCATTCTTACTTTCTTTTGGAGTTGTTATGGGTCCGCATTATTTAAATCGTTTTTTTACACCAACATCCGTGGCTATCGTTGGTGCGTCTGAACGCCCTGAAAGCGTGGGTTATCGGTTATTACTCAATATGCAAGAAGCTGAATTCAAAGGCGGTTTGTATCCCGTCAACAATAAACGTGAAGAAATTTTAGGGCTAAAAGCCTACCCCGATTTAAATTCTGTTCCTGAAGATTTAGATTTGGTGGTTATTTCAACTCCCGCGCAAACGGTGCCGGGTGTGATGCGTCAATGTGGTGAAAAAGGTGTGAATTCCGTCATTATTATCACCGCTGGGTTTGGTGAATTAGGCGACGAAGGTAAACGTTTACAGCAAGAAGTGTTAGATGTTGCCCATCGTTACGGCATTCGTATTATTGGGCCAAATTGTTTGGGCGTGGCACGTCCAAGTGGATTTTTAAACGCCACTTTTGGCGACGGTACAATTAAAGACGGCAATTTGGCGTTACTTTCACAATCAGGCGCAGTTTGTACGGCGATTTTAGATTGGGCAAAATCGCAAGATATTGGTTTTTCAACTGTCGTTTCAATGGGTGGCGCGGCAGATATTGATTTTGGCGAAGTGTTAGATTATTTGGCTACAGACACCAAAACCACAGGTATTTTAATGTATGTTGAAGGTATCCGTGACGCACGCCGATTCTTAAGCGGTTTAAAAGCAGCGGCACGTTTAAAACCTGTGATTTTAATTAAATCGGGTCGTCATGAAGCGGGCATTAAAGCCGCTATGTCACATACGGGTGCAATGGTCGGTGGTGACAGTGTATTTGATGCTGCAATTGAACGCGCAGGTGTCGTTCGTGCGTACAGCATTTCTGAATTATTTTCAGCCGCTCGCGTATTGGCAAATAATTACGAAGTTAAAAAAGACCGTTTAGCCATTATCACCAACGCTGGTGGCCCAGGTGTAATGAGTACCGATCGTGCCGAAGATGTCGGTATCCAAATGGCAGAACTCAGTGATGCCAGTTTACACGCGCTCAACGAAGTTTTACCAGTGCATTGGTCACACGCAAATCCTGTTGATATTTTGGGTGATGCAAGTTCGGAACGTTATAAACAATCGCTCGAAGTGTGTTTAAACGATGACAACATCGACGGTGTGTTGGTTATTTTAACGCCTCAAGCCATGACTAATCCGACTGAAGTCGCACAATTCATTATCGAAGGCGCGAAACACAGCAAAAAACCCGTTTTAGCCGCATGGACAGGTGGTGCAAAAGTAGAAGAAGGACGTGCCTTATTTGCTAACAGCAATGTTGCCCATTTCAACACGCCCGAAGTTGCGGTGGATGCGTTTGGCTTTTTAGCGAATTACGCGCAAAACCAAATTTTACTCAAACAAATTCCATCGCCATCCGATGAACGCGCTACGCCAGATGTTGCTGGCGCACGTTTGATTATTGAGCGTGTACTGGCTGAAGGACGTGATGTTTTGACGGCTCAAGAAGCTAAGGCAATTCTCGCTGCATTCAACATTCCAGTTAATCAAACGATTAAAGTCACCAGCGCAAAAGACGCGATGATTGCCTCAGAAACATTACGTTTTCCTGTGGTGTTAAAAATAAATATGCCTGAATTTAGCCACAAATCTGACATCGGCGGTGTGCGTTTAAATATCAACAGCGTTGAAGACATTTCGCGGAATTTCTCTGAAATGGAACACGCGATTAAAAGTAAATATCCCGAAATCAAAGAAGTCGGCATGACCGTTGAGGCCATGTTTAAATCGGACAGCGGACGCGAATTGATGATTGGCGTAGTGCGTGATCCCGTTTTTGGCCCTGCGATTAGCTTTGGGTTGGGCGGCACAATGGTTGAAATTCTCAAAGATAACGCCGTTGCATTGCCACCATTAAATGCGTACATGGTTGAACAAATGATTGCGAAAACCAAAGCCGCGAAATATCTCAAAGCGTTCCGCAATATGCCAGAAGCCAATAAACAAGCGTTAGTTGACGTGTTATTGAATATTTCTGAAATGGTCAGCGAATTGCCCGAAATTTTAGAACTCGACATTAACCCCTTGATTGTCGATGCACATGGCGCAATTGCAGTGGATGCTCGAATCAAAGCGCAAACGTCTCATCAAATTAGCCGTTACGCACACATGGCGATTCATCCATATCCGCACGAATTGTCACAACATTATTTAGCGGCAAATGGCACAAATGTCACAATTCGCCCAATTCGCCCCGAAGATGCCAAAATGGAAACAGATTTTGTTAGTCGCTTATCTGAAAAAACAAAATACTTCCGTTATCACCAAGCATTGCAAGAACTTACACCCGAAATGTTGGTACGTTTCACTCAAATTGATTACGATAAAGAGATGGCGTTTGTCGCTGTAACGGATGATCCAAGTTTACCAAATGAATTAGGCGTAGGACGTTACAGCGTCAATCCTGACGGGCATTCGGTAGAATTTGCGATTGTGGTAGCGGATGATTGTCAGCGTTTGGGTATTGGCTCAAAATTGATGAAAACACTGATGCAAACTGCAAAATCAAAAGGAATGTTGACCTTTGAAGCCGAAGTTTTAAGCTCAAACGAGCCAACGTTAGAAATGGTGAAAAAACTCGGTTTTAGCGTCGAAACAATCGCTGGAACGACTGAGTTAGTGCGCGTAATTAAAGATTTACGCCAATAATTGGAGAGAATTTTTTATGCAACAATTTATAAGACAACTCGCGCAAGAAAACGATTTTCAATCGACGTGCTTATTGAAAATTTTGCGGGCAATTCAAGCGCGATATTTTCATATTCCAAAAGCGGCAATTGAACAACTTGCGCCGATATTGAATATTCCACGCACCCAAATTCAAAACGTGATTGCGTTTTACAGCTTTTTTCATTTTGAACCGCGCGGAAAATATGACATTTTAATCAGTAGTTCGATTACCGATTTAATGGTTGGACAAAAAGAACTTATCGCTTATTTCGCTGAAAAATTGGGCGTTAAAATTGGCGAAGTTCGTGCAGATGGCGTGGTGAGTTTAAACAATACGTCTTGCACGGGAATGTGTGACCAATCGTTAGCGGGACTTGTGAACGGTTACGCCATTACGAAATTAACGAAAGCTCGCATCGATGAAATTGTCGAAAATGTGAATAAACAACTGCCATTAGAACAATGGTCACGCGACTTTTTCAAGGTTGAAGACAACATTATCAAATCGGGTTTGTTGCTGAATCAAAAACCGATTCAAGGCGAAGCCTTAAAAGCCGCATTGGAACGCGGTTTAAAAGAAACGTGGGAAGAAATTAGTGTTTCTGGGTTGCGTGGACGTGGTGGTGCAGGGTTTGAAACAGCGATGAAATGGCACTATGCCAGCGAAGAAGATGCTGAACAACGCTATGTTATTTGCAATGCTGACGAAGGCGAACCAGGAACATTTAAAGATCGCGTGTTATTAAATTCTTACGCGCATTCGGTGTTTGAAGGTATGACGGTGACGGCGGCATTTGTCGGTGCAACGCAAGGATTTATATATTTGCGGGGCGAGTATTTACATCTTTACGACAAACTAGAAGCCATTTTAGAAGATCGGCGGAAGGCGAATTTACTCGGCAAAAACATTCTGCAACACGGTTTTGATTTCGACATTGAGATTTGTCTTGGTGCAGGCGCGTACATTTGTGGCGAAGAATCCGCGTTAATTGAATCGCTCGAAGGCAAAGTAGGTATTCCGCGTAATCGCCCGCCATATCCAGTAACCAGCGGATATTTAGGCAAGCCAACAGTTGTAAAAAATGTTGAAACCTATTTTGCCGCCGCCAACATCGCCATTCACGGCGGCGAATGGTTTGCCGCTTTCGGCACAGCAAAATCGAAAGGTACAAAAATTCTCAGTATCAGCGGCGATTGTGTGAAAGCGGGAATTTATGAATATCCATTCGGCACAACGATTCAAACAGTTTTGGACGATTGTGGCGCGACGGACGTTTTAGGCGTGCAAGTCGGCGGGCCTTCAGGAACATTTATTGCGAACAACGAATTTGGGCGTAAATTAGCGTTTGAAGATTTAGCGACAGGCGGCTCGTTTATTGTGTTCAACAACAGCCGAAACATTTTGGACATGGTTCACAATTTCAGCCATTTCTTCGCGCATGAAAGTTGTGGATTCTGTACGCCGTGCCGCGTCGGAACATCGTTGCTGAAAAAACAAGTCGATAAAATCGTCGAAGGTCACGGTTCAGCAGGCGACATTGTGGCGTTGGAAGAATTGTGTCAGTTGATTAAAAATTACAGCCATTGCGGACTCGGTCAAACCGCCGCTAATCCCGTGTTGACAACGCTCGAACGTTATCCTGAACTGTATCAAAACATGCTGAAAAAAATCAGTTATGAACCTGGTTTTGATTTAGACAAATCTTTAGAAACCGCACGACGCTTGGCGAATCGTGACGACGCAGCGGCGCATTTGGCGCAAGTGGAGGAATAGTTATGAATAATAAATCCATTGTGATTGACGGTAAAAATGTGCCGTTTGAAGACGGGCAAACCATTATGCAAGCGGCGACAGCGGCAGGCATTTACATTCCACATTTGTGCCATAACCCAGATTTTACGCCGCATGGCAGTTGCAAATTGTGTACGGTGAAAGTCAACGGGCGGAATTGTTCGGCGTGTACTTTTCCTGCGTCGGAAGGTCAAAATATCACCAACGTCACGAAAGAATTGAACGACGACCGCGAAAAAATCACGCAAATGCTTTTCGTCGAAGGCAACCATTTCTGTCCATCGTGCGAAAAAACAGGCAATTGCAACTTGCAAGCGGTCGCCTATCATTTGGGCATGACGGACAATCATTTTCCGCATTTCTTTGAAAACCGCGAAGTCGATGCCTCGCATCCTGACGTGATGATTGACCACAACCGTTGTATTTTCTGCACGCTTTGTGTTCGTGCAAGTCAGCAAGAAGATGGCAAAAATGTATTTGCAATCAGTGGTCGTGGTATTGAAAAACGTCTAATCGTCAATTCTGAAAGTGGTTTGCTCAAAGATTCTGACTTAGACGTGAATGATTGTGCAGCGCATATTTGCCCGACAGGCGCGATTTTAATTAAACGAACTGGCTATAAAGTGCCAATTGGACAACGGATTTTTGACCACGCACACATTGACACCGTGACGTTAGCAAACGAAGGAGCTAGCCATGACGAATAAGAAAGTAAAAGTTGCGACCGTATCGTTGGCGGGTTGTTTTGGTTGTCACATGTCGTTTTTGGATTTGGATGAACGCTTGGTGGAGTTGGTGGAACACGTTGAATTTGACCGTTCGCCGCTGACCGATATTGAGCATTGCAGCAGCGATTGTGACATCGGTTTGATTGAAGGTGGTGTGTGTAATTCTGAAAACGTTCACGTTTTGCGCGAGTTCCGTAAGAATTGCAAAATCCTCGTGGCGGTTGGGGCGTGTGCGATTAACGGCGGTTTACCAGCAATGCGAAATCACATTAGTTTGGAAGATTGTTTAAACGAAGCCTATCGTGATGGTATTGGCGTTGAGAATGCACAGATTCCGAATGACGTGGAATTACCGTTGCTGCTTGACAAAGTGCATCCACTTCATGAAGTAGTGAAAATCGATTATTTCTTGCCAGGTTGTCCGCCGTCAGCGGACGTGTTTTGGAAGTTTTTGACGGATTTACTCGCGGGACGCGAGCCGTCTTTGAATTATGAATTAGTGCATTTTGATTAAAGTTTAACGGTAAAAAAAAGCCCCAATTGCATTTCGTCAATCGGGGCTTTTGATTTTACAACGCAGGTAATTGAATAATAAACCCCGCCCCCACTTTGCGACTGGTATCAACCCAAATCGCGCCACCGTGTTCTTCAATAATTTTTTTCACAATCGCCAAACCTAAGCCCGTTCCTTTCATTTTTGTGGTGACGTAAGGCTCGAAAATCTGTTCAATTTGTTCGTCTTTAATTCCCACACCATCATCATGCAAGGCGATTTCAATAAAGTCGATGTTGTTTTTTTGTACGCGATGAACATCAATATCAATCTGACCTTGACCATCAATAGCTTCCAGCGCATTTTTAATTAGATTGTGAATCACCTGTCGAATACTGACGGGATCACCATGAATCATCAGCGCGTTATTTTCATAACTTGCGTTAAATTTCACGCCAGATTTCAATACATACAACGACAAAACCTCTTGAATCAACGCTGACAAATCAATATCCACAGTTTGTTTTTTAGACGGTTTCGCATATTCTGAAAAATCATCGACCATTTCTTTCATCGCTTCAACTTGCTGCACAATCGTGCGCGTCGAACGTTGCAACATATCGGCATCAGCAGATTCCAATTTGTCGGCGAGTTTGTGCTGCAAGCGTTCGGCTGAAAGTTGAATCGGTGTAAGTGGATTTTTAATTTCATGTGCCAAACGTCGCGCAACTTCACCCCACGCGGCATTTTTCTGAGCTTGAATTAAATCGGTCACATCGTCGAAAACTACGACCGCGCCCACTTTACGCCCATCTTGCGAAAACAACGGTGTACCTCGACACAATAATTCTTGCCGTCCGTTTGAACCCAAAAAAACTAAACGTTGTTGCCAAATATCGTCTGCTTGTTCTAAAAAACGTTGTATCGCTTTTAACGGTTCAGCCAATTCGGGGTAATCGTCTGCGAGTTTTAACAAGGTCTCACCGACAAATTGCGGCGCAGAAACATGAAAAATTTTGAACGCGGCTTGATTGGCGGTGCGAATTTTATGATTAGCATCGAAACTCATCACGCCAGCGGTTAAATTTGCCAAAATCGTTTCCAAATACGCGCGTTGATTTTCAACTTCAAAACTCGCCATGCGAGTTTCTTGGCTGGCTCGCGCAATGCGCTGCGTCATTTCGTTAAACGATTCCACTAAAAAACCCAAATCATCTTGCGCCATCACAGGTAATTGCTGGTCGTATTTTCCCGATGCCACGGCTTGCGTGCCTTTCACGAGTTCTTTCACGGGTGCAACAATCGTGCGAATACTGACAAACGCAATCCAAATCGCTGCCAACAAACTCATCAAAAGTACCAACGACAAGGCGAGTGAAAAAGTCATTTTGAGCGAATCACGCAAAAAATTCATTTCTTGATAGCGGACAAAAGCGAATTCAACCGAATCAGCCAAATCCGCAATTCGAACCGGCACGGGATATAACGCCTGTAAATAATGTGGGTCTTTGGATTTCACTTTCAAAATGATGCGAATCATCAACGCATCATCTCGAACTGGCGCAAGTGCAGAAAATTCACCATTTTGACGTACGGACAACCACGTTTGTTCATCCGGCGAACTCGGTAAAATATCGCTTGGATTCGCGCTACTTGAGGCGACAATGCCGTTTTGACGTGAAAAAAGTGTCATTTCTGCCGCGCCAGAAAGTACCCGAAAATTTTCCATTTCAAGTGCGGCTTGAGATTCGGGAAGTTCTGAAATTTTTTCGACGAGTTGTTGCGTTTGTGCCTTGTTCCAACGAATACGCTGGTCTAACGAGGATTGACTGAGTTCGAGCGCGTCTTCCATCGCTCTGTCCATTTCGACATTAAACCAACTGTCGATACCTTGATGCAGAAATTGCATCGAGAAATAAAAAACGATTCCTGCCGGTGCTAATGAAAGTACGACAAACAATGAAACCATGCGAATTGTGAGACGGGAACCGGCTTCGCGGCGTTTGAGTTGGCGCGTGAGTGAATATAAATTCGCGCCCACTAACCCCAACAACGCCACCGTCCCCACGCCGTTCACCAACAAAAGCCACGAATACATTGCGCTGAGTTGCGATGATTCTTGTGTCGCGCTGCTCATCAATTGTAACGACAGTAAAATCAAGCCACATAAAACGGCAATCGATAAACCGGCAGGGAGTTTGATTTTTGGAAAGCGCATGAATTACACCAGCCCCAATGAACAAATCACGCTCGGTTCACGCATTTCGTCATCATTATTTTTCTGCACAATCCGCGACAGTTTACCTTCCTCACGCAAATGCAAAACCAAATCCACTAAGTTCACGTCATTTGTGCCGATTTTTAATTGACGCGATAAACTTTCGCGTGCCGCTTCGTGTAACGGATAGTGATAAATTTCATCAATCGCTTTTTTCAAATCGACATCGAGAAAAATATCGCCTGCGTAAAATTCGCAATAGGTTTTTAAACGGTGATAGGTTTGATAACGTGCGCTCGTTTTTCTGCCTAACTGTCCGCCAACGTGTAAATCCATTTCGTGAATCGTTTCCATACTTTGCAAAATCAAATCATGATGCGCGTCATCACGTTTTGTAATAGGCGTAGAAATCGAACACGCCGCCGCATTTAAAATGGCAAATTGAGATTGCGTCACAATTTCGCCATCATTGTTCAACCACGTTAAAACGTCGTTATCATTGCTGGTTTTTTCGTAGACAATCACGCCTGTTTTTTGTTTTTCAGCGGCGGCTTTACTGCTATAAACCACATAGGGCAAATTCGGAATCAGCGTTTTTAAACTTGGATTCACATGGGTTGCCTCGTTCCAAATCTGTTGCGCGAATGACGGTAAATCAATGTCTTCGTTTTCTTGTTCGTCCAAAATGCCATTTTTTTCGCTGTACAAATCGTGAATATTCACAGGGTCGCCATCAAAAAATTGTTCGTCCGAACCCACGACTTCGGCATTTTGTTCAATCCGTTGCATCAAGCGGGTACGAAGTTGGATGATTTTTTCAATGCCATCTTCGGGTAAAAACGAATAACACAAAATCGTTTCGGCTTGTTGCCCAATTCGATCAACCCGTCCGGCGCGTTGAATCAAGCGAATAATCGCCCACGGCAAATCGTAATTCACCACAATATGTGCATCCTGCAAATTCTGCCCTTCGCTTAACACATCGGTCGTGATTAAAATTCGTAATTCGTCTTCGGGTTTAATTTTGTGTTGATTACTTTTTGGACTAAAACGACAGGCGACTTCGGTTGGATTTTTGTTTTTACCCGTGACACACGCCAATTCCGTCACACCCATTTTTTTAAAATAACGTTCCAAATAGTCCGCCGTGTCGGCGAATTGGGTAAAAATCAAAATCTTTTCGTCCGAATGCGTGACAGTCAGCAATTCGCGCAACGCTTGTAATTTGCGGTCATTTTCAGGAAGCCATTGCGGTACTTTTTGCAAAATCTGATTCAAGGCTTCGCTGTCGGTGGTCAATTTCAGATTTAGATTTTCATTAAACAAATCGCTCCGCAACCAATCAAATTTTTTGGCTTGCGTGGTTTTGATTTGCTCATAAATCAATGCGGCATCGGCTTCGTATTTTTCGAGGTTGGAATGAAAGGTAATCTCAAAATCACCGCTTTCTAAATCGATTTCGTCAGTAATAAAACTGTCGAGCAACGCACTTTCTTGTTGCCCAATGGGAATCTCAAGCCCATTTTTCAGCGCGTAACTAAACAGCGTGTTTCGCATAATGTGACGGTAAATCGACAATAAAAACGCTTCGCCGCCACTTTCTAAACGTTTGAATAAATTGGTTCGCGCAAAGCCTTTAAGACGTTTTCCCGCTCGTGTTAAATTTTCAATCACACCTTGTTCGACAACAGTTGGTGGCGTTTTTAAATTTGCATTCAAATCATCGAGTAATCCATAACGCGGCAAATTTAAACGGTCGATAATTTCAACAATCGTTTCAGAATACAGTTGCGCGTAAGGGTCATTTTTATCGTGTTCGTCAAACGGATATTCGGCTTTTTTTGTCACGCGATCAGGGAAATAATTGCGCGTGCCGTTCGAAAATTCGAGGTAATAACGCTGTTTTTCGTCGTCAAAAATTGAATAATGTTTTTTGATAAAACCGCGTGTGCGTCGTACCAAAAATAGCCGCATCAATTCGCGCCAATCGTCAGAATGAATGCTTTTATTAAATGCCGCTAATGAACGTGGTGACTTTTGAAAACGCGCTATAAATTCGTGTTGTCCACCCATTTCTCGAATATAACGCTCAGGTGAAATGCCTAAATCTTCCTCATCATCCAAAAACAACGCCAGTTGCCCCGACAAATCCGCGTAAGACTTGTTATAAGGCGTTGCCGAAAGTAACACGACTTTGCTGTTGTTGCGGTGAATGTAATCGGCGATGGCTTTGTAGGTTTTGCCATCGCGGTTGCGAAGATTATGGCTTTCGTCAATCACAACTAAACGATAACGGCGCAGGTCGGATAATTCTTTAATGGCGCGACTTTGCGACAACACTTTAACGCGACTGATACCGTAACGATGGGCGTAGTCTTCCCACATTTTGGTTAAGTTTTTCGGGCATAAAATCAGCGTTTCAAACCCAAAATCATCATCAAATAATTTTATTATCGCGGTGGCAGTCATCGTTTTACCCAAACCCACTACGTCGCCGATTAACACACCGTTTCGTTTATTCAAATAATGCGCGGCAATCAAAACGGCTTCGGCTTGAAATTTCAACAATTCTTTTTGAAACACTTTCGGAATTTTAAACTCGCTCAACCCGTCGCGGACTTCGCTCGATAAGTGATACGCGATTTTTAAATAAATGTAATACGGCAATTTTGGCGTTGCCCAACTTTCGTCAATGATGTCGATTAAGTCTTGGCTAATGTCGAAACAAAAACGCTGATTCCAACGCGCTTTAAACCACTCGACCAATTTATTCGCCGCGTCTTTGTCGGGAATATCGACGTTTAATTCGCCTTGTGCGCTCAAACCTGAAAGCGTCAAATTGCTGCTGCCTAAATAACTTAAAATTGGGCTAAATTTGTCGTGTCGATGAATCAAATAGAGTTTTGCGTGCAATGGATACGCTACGAATAATTTGATTTTGAGTTTATCTGTGCGTAATTGGTTGGCGAGTTGATTGAGCGTCATTTCGTCGGCATTGCTCGGATAACCGATGGTAAGTTGGGTTCGGAATTCTTCGGCAAGTTGGCGTTTCAAACCGTGGGCGGTTTGATTATCCATCGAAGGCGGTTGATTTTTGACATAACGCTGTCGAATTAACTGTTGCGGCGTGGGCTGCATTCCAATAATCAAGCGACATTGCGCGTCATCACCGCCTGCAAAATTATCAACGAACCACTAAAAGAATTCCAACCACGCAAATTAAAATAACCTACACACAAATCGGCTTTGTACGCAGTTTCAAAGGCGTTTTTGAGTTCATCACCGAGTACGTTTTCGATGTTGTCGTAGATTGTTGGCATGATTACAAATAACCCGCAACAAAGATTTTTATACCTTCAAAAACTGTCAGCAAATCTCGCGCTAATTGATACGCCTGATTTAAAACGCTCGCCTGCAATGCCAAATCGTCGGGATAATCATGCGAAAACGCATTCCGTACTTCGCGCAACAACAACCATTCATCCGCCGATTGAATCGCGCCAATTTTTTCAAGTCGATTTAATTTGTCGATAAAGGCTTTTAATTCTCCCTGTTCTTTTGTTAATTCCAAAACCACTGGAAATAATTTTGCGCCCATTGCGTCTTGTAATTTACCAAAACGGGTTGAAAATTGGTCTAAAACGGCAATTTCTAAGTCTGTCAAATTGTCCAAAGTCGTGGCTGATAATGGAAAATGCGCGTGTAATTCGGTCATTGCCCAATTCAATCGATCGGCGTGTCGGTCACAAATTTTTAAAATTTCGATAATCGGTTGATTCACTGTAATTGGATTCCTGTTTCTTTGGCGATTTGATAAATGGGTAACGCTTTAGCATTTGTCAGACGTAAAACTACATCGATTTTTTGTTCACCTAACGTCGAATGCAACGCGCGTAAAAAATATAATTTTGCTAACGCTAATGCTGCCATTTCTTGATTTTCAGGTTCAATATAAAGGTCGATGTCACCGCCTCGTTTATCCTCATTAACCCGCGAACCAAATAACCAAACTTGCGTTGATTCACCAAAATAACGGTGAGCATTTTGGCAAATTGTTTGTTGTTGAAATGCTGTTAAGCGCATAACGCCAACTTCCTAAACTCACCCATCGCCGCCGCTTTCACGTCTTGCCTTTGTCGATAAAACCTTTTTTCAAAAAAACTACAAATCCAACGCCGACAAGCTCAAATAATCGTCAGGACGCGGCGTTTTAAATTTCCAATGAAACAGCCGCTCTCTTTCGGTAATCGCCAAATCGTTGATGCTCGCTAAACGGCGTTGCATCAAACCTTGAGCGTTAAATTCCCAATTTTCGTTACCATACGAACGAAACCATTGCCCGTTTAAATCATGCCATTCGTAGGCAAATCGCACCGCAATGTGATTTTCATGGAACGCCCACAATTCTTTGACTAAACGATAATCCAATTCACGCGCCCATTTGCGTTGCAAAAACATAGTGATTTCGTCGCGTCCTTGCAAAAATTCGGCACGATTTCGCCACACGCTGTCCACGCTGTAAGCCAATGCTATTTTTTCAGGGTCTTGTAAATTCCACGCATTTTCAGCGGCGCGAACTTTTTGCGCCGCCGTTTCAGCAGTGAACGGTGGAAAAGGTGGACGCGCTTCTTCTTGAATAATCATTGAATTCACCGTTATTTTTTATATTTCGCCAAAATATCTTTTGCTAATGCTAACAACATTTCACGTTTCACAAATGCCGCGTAACCCGCAACGCCTAAAAACATACCGTATAACAATTTACCCAAAACAGAATCATCATTCGCATTTTCAGCCGCTAATTCCGCAGCCACTTTGGCTTTTTCAACATCTTCCATTTTGGGTGCGACGGTTTGAACCGCGACTTTTGCAGGTGTTGTCGGTGCCGTTAAATCTGGCAAACCTAAACTGCGCCATTCATCGTAATCTTGCCAAATCGGATAACCGCCTTTTTTCCAGTATTCTTTAGTGAAATACGGCGCGAGGCTCATGCCGTGTGATTTTGGAATCCCTTTGTCGTCCACGAAGCCGTCATAAACCACCAAACTAATATCACCGCCTTCGCCCACGCCATTCGTGGTAAATGCTTTTTCAACATGGTCGTGGAACATCCAAATGCCTTGACCAAAACTATTCAAACCATCGTCTTTGCCGTTGAGTTCTAAATCCAAACGTTGGGCGGGAACCATGCCGTGAACGTCGCGTTGAATATAAGAACCGATGCCATTATCTACGCCGTCATAATGTGTCACGGTGGGTTTGTGTCCGTGAATATGCAACGCTAACGATTCGGTGTGACCGTTAATCACGCGCAATTTCACTTTTTCGTCTTCCTTCATGTGAATCAGCGATTCGCGCAAGGTGTACGGAAATGAACGCCCGTTGAGCATGAAATAATCGTCCGTCGCATCGGTCGTGTCGTATTCCATATTCATGTGTTTGGCGATTAAGCGTGGATCATTCGCCGAACGCGCCACGACTTCATGCAATTCTTTATCGACTGATTGATAATGCAAATCGTATTCGCGGCTGTATTTTTCTAACACAGCGACCGAGGGATGACGCACCTGCCCTGCCCCAACATTTAACACTTGCGGAAAGTTATTCGGACGATTTTCTTCAACGATGAACATCCCTTGCAGTCCCATTGGAATGTGGGTGTGCGGCTGAACGTGGCAGTGATAATACATCGTGCCTGGCTGGCGGGGCTTGATGACATAGGTTTTACTTTCACCTGGCATCGTGTCCATGTTGCTGGTTTGTCCCACGCCATCATTTCCGTGATCCATACTATCCATAAACGGATGATCAACCCCGTGTAAATGAATCGAATGCGGCAAATAATGGGTGTTTTCCAACACAATCCAAACCACGTCATCTTGTTCCACACGAATCGTCGGCGACGGCACGCGCAATAACGGATTCGCAATGGATTCGTAAAGATTCAACGTAGACATATCGCGGGTTTTAGGCGCATAAACCCAAAACGTTGGCTGTAAACCTGGCGCAATATCGAAAGTTGTAATCGGGCTTTTTACATCGGGCGAATGTCCGTTCAATTCTACAACTTCTAATTTGATAACAATTTTGTCAGGGTCACCATCGCCATCCATGTCATCGGTCATGGTAATCGCATCAGCGGCGAGTTGTGTATTCATCAACGTTTCCATCGACACGCCGTTGGTGCCTTTTACAAAAGCGGCAATATCGAATGGATTATCAGGTGTACAAAGTTTCGAGGCTTGAATTTTCACGCCATCAATGACTTGTTCTTTGCGCCAATTTGGATCCATAAAATCGGAGCAGACTTCTTCCACTTTACCCATCGGCACTTTTGCAGAAGGTGGCAAATCGGTGGCTGCGTGGCTTAATGTGGTCACGAATAAAAGTGAACTGCTGCTCAATAAAGTAAAAATGGTTTTACGCATGAAAATGACCTCTAAACAATGACACGACAAAAGAAATGATGCGGCATTTTAACTGAATCCGTTTAATAATTCATTGTTGCCGACGCGGTAAATAAAAGGTGACGACAAATGCCATCGTTAAAAATAATCCGCCCAAACTTAACATGGCGACAATCGGATTTATCTGTTGTGCAGCGGCGAAACTGTAACTTCCTACCGCGAATAACATGGCTACATTTTGAAAAAATCCTTGTAATGCAATTGCGCGTCCACTGCCAATAGTTTTGTTGCCCGTGTCTTGCAATGCCGCGTTGATTGGCACAATAAACATCCCGCCCATTGTGCCAATCAATAATAAAACGCCTCGCGCCGCCCAAATCGTGTCAATAAAACTCAACGCAATAATCAACAACGCCATGCCATAAGCGGCGAATCGGGCGCGGTGCAAATGTTCCAATGGAATCAAACGTGGCACAATCGCTGAACCGATAATAATGCCGATGGCTAAAAATAATGTAAGTTGCGCGATTTCGGTCGCGCTGTGTAAATCTAAAACGAGCGGCGACCAGGCAACTAAAATAACGCGCAAAGTCGCGGCACTTGCCCAAAATAACGAGCCGCCAAGAATGACGAATCGGGCGCGGGGCGAAATAAAAAATTGGGACATTTGTGAAACAAAGCTGCATCGTGGCGCAATGTTTTTAGCTTTGGAATTCAGAAGTGTGGCGATACACGCGGACAACAAAAATAGCCCAATTGTGCCGATTAACGCGCCTTGAATTGAAGCGTCAGCGACTTTCGCGCCAATCACCATGCCGAGAAGAATGGCTAAAATTGTCGAACCTTCAATCCAACTATTGGCTTTCACAAGTGCGTCGTGCTTGACCAATTCGGGCAAAATTCCGTATTTCGCGGGGCTATAAATTGCCGCGCCACTGCCTACAACCGCATAAGCAATCAATGGTTCAACATTCAAAAGCAATAAACCTGCACCACACGCTTTTAATAAATTCGCCGCAATTAAAACGCGGGCTTTCGGGTAATTATCGGCGAGCGTTCCCACCCACGGAGCAAGAATAACAAACGCGATTAAAAATGAACTTTGCAGCGCGGGAATATACCAACTAGCGGGATTTGCCGTGTGCATGACGAGCGCGATAACGGTAAACAAAATCGCGTTATCCGCAAAAGCAGAAAAGAATTGTGCGACTAAAAGAGCGATAAAAGATTTGTTCATTTCATTTTCAACGCTAAACCTGCGCTGCAAAAATAAACCTGTTCGCAATGTCGCGCCATTAACTGCGCGGCTTTGCCGGACAAATCGACAAATTGTCGCGCTAATTTATTTTCAGGAATAATACTCAAACCAACTTCGTTATGAACCAACACCAAATCTATCGGCAAAGTCATAACCGCTTCTAATTCGTCCAAAATAATTTTCTCCGAAAAATCGTGAAATAGCATATTGTTTAACCACATTGTCACGCATTCGATTAACACTGGACGATTTGAATCACGCAACGTTTCCAGTAATTTCACAGGTTCTTCAATCGTTTCAAACGCATTTTGACGTTGCTGTTTATGAATTGAAACGCGCGTCTGCATTTCCTCGTCAAAACATTCGTTAGTCGCCAAATAATACGGTTTCACGCTATTTGAAAATTCCAAAATGGCGGTTTCCGCCAAACGCGATTTACCGCTTTTTACACCACCAATAAATAATGTTTTCATTTTAAAAAATCTGTCAAAGCATTTAAAAACGCTTCGGGTTGTTGAACATGAATCCAATGTTCTGCATCAGGAATCACTTGAATTTGCGCGAACGGGAATAACATTTCGGTGCTATTTTCTTTGAGATAACGCGAATTGCCGCCTGCTAAAAATAACGTTCGTCCGACAAATTGCGGCACGTTTTCGACATTTGGAAAAAGCAAAATGTTGTCCGCGTTGCGTTGAAAAATATCCAAATCAATCCGCCATTCATAACCGTCCGCTTTCAATACCAAGTTTTGCAACAAAAATTGCCGATAACTCAGTTCAGGAATAAGGTCGGCAAGCCATAATTCAGCTTGTTTGCGATTGGCTAATTCGGCGAGTGGTAAATTTTTCAAGGCGTTAATCAGTGGTTCAAAACTGTGTTTATAATTCATCGGTGCAATATCGACGACGATAAGGTTTTTCACCAAATTCGGATAATTCAATGCGAACCACATCGCTGTTTTGCCACCCATGCTGTGACCAATAAGTGTGACGTTTTGCAATTCATTTTGCGTGATGAAAAGCAAAACATCCGCCGCCATCATTTCATAATTCATAATTTCAGAATGTGGCGATGCGCCATGATTTCGCGCATCTAAAACGTACACACAAAAATCCGCCGCTAATTTCTCTGCGATTTGCCGCCAGTTTCGTGACGAAGCAAAAAAGCCGTGCAAAATGATGAGCGGCGGATTTTGTATTTCCCCAAATTGTTCAAAAGCTAATTCAACCGCTTGCATTATCGATTTACCTATTTTTAGATAGCGTCAATTACGTCTCGTGTTATGCCAAGAAACCTAATACCAACCAGTTCATTAAGTGTTTCAACACTATTCGGTTCATCAGATTCAATCGTGCGTTTCATCATAATTTCAAAAGACACGTTAATCTCACTGCCATTCGGCATGATAATTTTGCAATTTTCGTAAATGGTATTCGGTGTCAAAAAATAAGAAAATTCCTCATCATGATTCAACAGTGAGCAACCGGCTAAACTGACATCGTATAACTCTAAACATATCAAGTTGATTGCATTTTTTTTGCGTGAAAAGTTGTACTTTATTCTGTTGATAGCAGCGGCATAGTGTTGTCTGTACTCATCGGTTGCATCACTTTTAGGTATGGGTAATACAATTTCACAAAAACTAGACTTCGCAACGGGGATTTTTTTACGACTATATTTGCGCCGATTGTGCCAATTTAACGAACTTGGGATATACATCTGGAAAGCATGATTACCCTTGTACGTTATTTTTTTAATGGATCCGCCATTGAAAGCGGCTTGCACGTCACGAAATACCGTACTGAATTCAACGCGCGGAACCATCAGCATTTTCTTATTTAACTGTTCCAACGTGCTGCCATTTAGAACGGGCGGCACATCTCGAACTTGTCTCAGAATGAGCGTGCTGTTTTCGAGATTGATGTCAACAATCATCACAAACAGGCTTTCGCCTTTTCCTAGGTCGGCACTGAATACGCATTTATGCTCGAAAAGTATGGATAACTTTTCAATTACCATTTCTCGCTTATCAAATACTAAAGGATCGTCGTTATTCATACGCAAACAGAGTTACACAAAAAAGCTAAATATGCCGCCTAACAAGCCACCGATTACGCCGCCCCAAACTACGAGCCAACCTAAATGCTCTTGGATAATAGCTTGCACCATTTCTTTAACGAGTTGTGGTGTGAGTTCATTCAAACGTTTATCAATCACGGTTTCGATTTTACCGACCAAATCCGCGCTGATTTTTTGAGCATTCAAACCTTTTTGCAATGCCGTTTTGAATTCGCTGGAATCGACCATTTCGACTAGCGTGACTTTAACTTTTTCGACAAATGGTTCTTTGAGCGGCACTAATGCTTCCACGCCGCCCATCATCATTAACATGCCACCAAACGACGATTCCAAAATCACCATCACCAGGCTGTCATAAATTTTGTCGTAATCGACCGCATTTAAAAGCGGTTCTAAATTTAAGATTTTTTCGCCACCTTGTTCTTCGGTTTCGATGAATTGTTCAATATTTTGTGCGGTGAAAAATTGCGACATCATCAATGTTTTAATCGCACCTTTGAATTCTTCAAACCGTTCGGGAATTACGCCCGAACCGCGCAAATACGGCACTTTTTCAAACAGCATATACACTGCGAGCCAATTGGTAATCGCGCCCGAAAGTGCGAAAAATCCTACCGAGGTAATGAACCCCGAGCCGCTAATCAATCCTAAAAATGTCACACCTGATGCCGCTGCGTTGGTTGAATAATTTTTGTCATGAACCACTTTGTTTATTAAATTTTTATACATTACCTTTTAATCCTGTTCTTAATTTGTGGATGAAATAACTGAGCGATGCGAAGCAGATAACGAGTCAGAGACGGCGGTTTTTTGCAGCGAAAATTCATGCTTCACTTAAAATTTTTTCCACATCAGCATCATAAAACCGATACGTTTCATTACAAAACTCACATGTCACAGCAATAATTTCCTGTTCATTCAAAATGGCATGCAATTCTTCTTCGCCCATTGCTTGTAACGTTTTTTCAATGCGTTCGCGCGAACAAGAACATTCAAATGCCACGTCTTCTGCATCAAAAAGTCGAATATCTTCTTCATTAAACAAGCGATACAGCAACTCATGACAATCTAATTCAAACATTTCTTTCGCAGTCACGGTGCTGGCTAAAATTTCAATCATATCCCAATCATTTGGCTGACCTTCTTGTGACGGCAACTCTTGCAACAGCAAACCAGCGGCGTGATTGTCATCGGCAAATAGCCACAAGCGCGTTTTCAATTGTTCGGATTGTTCAAAATACATTTGCAACGCAGCAGCTAAATTTTCGCCTTGCAACGGCACAATCCCTTGATACGGTTTGCCATTTTCGGCTTCAATCGTTAATACCAAACGCCCTTCACCAAATAATTCTGTGAGCGAATCACCAACAACGGGGGCGTGACATTTCACCACGCCGCGAATTTTACGTTGATTCGTAGCTTGTGCGACGAGCGTTGAAATCGCACCATCGCTTTGCGCTTGCATAATCATCGCGCCGTCGAATTTCACCGTCGTGGATAACATCGACACACAAGCAAGAGCTTGTCCCAATTGATGTACCGCGATTTCAGGTTGCTGTTGATGCTGTTTCGCGGCTTGCCAACTATCCGTCAAATTTACCCACACACCGCGAATTCCGTGCTGTTCAAATAAAAAACGTCTTAATTTATCTTGTTCTTGCATTGATTTAACCTTAAAAAATTATTTACGCCAAAACTCAGGCACAAACAGAATGACAATTGAAAAAATTTGTACTCGTCCGAGCAACATCGCAAACGTACAAACGGCTGTTTGAAAATCGCTTAATACACCGTAATTACTCGCGGGGCCAACTAAATTCAAACCAGGGCCAGCGTTATTGAAGCAAGCCACAATTGCTGAAAATGATGTTAAAAAATCCAAGCCGCTAAATAACAACGTAAAAATTAACGCCACAATGCACATGAAATATAAAAAAATGAATCCTGTGACTGATGTGACGATTTTATCGTCAATCATGTTGCTACCGATTTTCAACGGTTTGAAAGCGTAAGGATGAATAAATTTGAACATTTCTAAACGCGCTTGTTTCATTAAAATAATCGTGCGAATCATCCGAATACCGCCGCCCGTCGAACCTGTTGAAACAGTAATACTGCTCAAAAACAACATCAACATCGGGACGAAAATGGGCCACTGATTAAAATCTTGAGTCATAAAACCGGAAGTCGTTGCCACGGTGACTAAATTAAATGTCGCGTGGCGCAAGCACGTTAAAAAGTCGGGATACGTTTCGTTATGCCATAAGACGCTCGCCGCTAAAATACAACTCGTTCCAAGTACCAGCAACACGCCGCGCACTTCAATATCTTTGCGATACGGTGAAAATGAACCTCTTTTCAGAGCCAAAAAATGCGTGGCAAAATTCATCGCTGCAATGACTTGAAACACCGTTAGTACCATTTCAATTTGCAATGAATTGAAAAAACCAATGCTGTTATCGTGTGTCGAAAATCCGCCTAAACTCATCGCCGCGAACGCATGACACACAGCATCAAACCAATTCATACCCGCCAATTTCAATGACAAAATGCACGCAACAGTAATCACGCCATACGCTAACCACAATGATTTTGCGACCTGAGCGACGCGCGGTGACATATCGGATTCTTTCACCGAACCTGGCGATTCGGATTTGAATAATTGCATACCGCCAACGCCTAAAATCGGTAATACCGCCACGGCAAAAACAATGATGCCAATACCACCAAACCATGTTAATTCATGTCGCCACAGATTCACGGACATCGGCAAATTGTCTATACCGCTAAAGGTAGTTGCGCCTGTCGTGGTCAGTGCAGAAATGACTTCAAAATACGCATCTACAAACTTTAGGTCAGAAAATTGCAGCATCAACGGTAAGGTGCAGAACATAGATGCCACTGACCAGCACAACGTCACTAATAAAAAACCGCCTTGCTTCGATACTTTTTTCGGCGCATTTTTAGTGACGAAAAACATCAAAAAACCGATAAGTAACGAGATTACCGTCCCTTCATAAAACGCTGTTGTCGCCCCGTCATTGCTGAAAAAGGACGTTGCCAAACACGTCGCCATTAAACAGCTAAAGCCCATAATGACGACACCTAAAATGTGTGCAATGGTGAAAATTGAACTCATTATGTGACCTTAGCTGTTAATCGGTTGAAAAGATGCCTCAATGTACGGAATCAATTTTTTATCCATCGCAAACATAATGACATGATCGTCTTCTTTGAAAACTGTGTCGTGATGCAGGGCAATCACTTCGTTATTCCGAATCAATGCGCCAATGACAATGCCCTGCGGGAATTTAATCGAATCAACACGCTTGCCAACCACCGAATCGTCCCGTCCGTTATGATGTGCCACGGCTTCAATCGCTTCCGCCGTCCCACCGCAAAGCGAACTCACTTGCGCGACATCCCCTTTACGAACGTGTTTTAAAATGCTGCCTAAGGTTTCTTGATTCGGTAAAACGACGGCATCGATATTCGTGCCGGTCAATAATTTGAGATACGAATTATGATTAAGTAAACAAATGGTTTTGCGTGCGCCCAAACTTTTTGCTAATGACGCAGAAATAATATTCACGCCGTCATTTTCAGTAATTGCACAAAACAAATCGGTGTCTTCAATCGATTCGTCTATCAATAATTTTTCGTCAGCACAATCACCGAGCAGCACGACGCATTTATCTAAATCATTGGCGATTTTTTTAGCACGGCGTGGATCTTTTTCGATAATTTTAACTTGGTGTTTACCTTCTAATGCTAACGCTAAACGTTTACCGACGTGTCCACCGCCCGCGATTATGATGCGCTTAATCGGAGCTTCTAATTTGCCAAGTTCTTCAAGCACGCGCCGCACTTCTTGGCGGGGCGCGACAAAGAATACTTCATCGTCGGTTTCAATCGTTGCTTCGCCATTCACGCATAACGGTTCACCGTGTCGGAAAATAGCGACGACGCGCGTTTTGCCACTGACTAAACGCTCTTTGAGTATTTTGATTTTTTTGCCGGTCAAATCGCCATTGGCTACGACTTTCACCGAAAATAAACGTACTAGCCCGTTGGCGAATTCAGAAACCTGTAACACGCCCGGAAACTCAATAAGGTTACGAATCGAATTCATCACAATTTGTTCGGGGCTAATTACAATATCGACTGGAATGCCTTTGGGACTAAACAAACTCGGGTGTTTTAGATAATCAATAGCGCGAACGCGAGCAATGGTTTTGGGTTTAGTGTAGAGCGCGTTAATAATTAAACACGCTAACATATTGGTTTCATCACGATCAGTCACAGCGATTACCATGTCCATCGTACTGATTCCCGCTTGTTCTAATACGCTGGGGTGTGCGGCATTTCCGGCAACAGTGGCAATATCGAAACGCTCTTTTAAGGCTTCCAGTAAATCGGTTCTAAAATCCACCACTACAATGTCGTTTTCTTCGCTAGCCAAGGCTTCAGCAACCGATGCACCGGTAACGCCAGCCCCTAAAATTAGTATTCTCATGAGTAAATCGCGGTAGGAAAGTATTGAAGGCGCGGATTTTACCTAAGTTTGGGATTCTCTTCACAGCTAATTGCCGTAGTTTGTTTGTGGCGTTTGGTAGCCATTGCGCCTAAATGCTATGATTAACCAACTTCAATGAATGTGGTCATCATGGCAGAAAAAAGAAAAAGCACCGGTTCGCGTTACGAACAATCGCCACCGCGTCAACGTAGAAACAAAAAAAAATCCTTTTCATTTCCTTGGATTAGCAGCCTATTTCTGGTTGCTTTAGGCGTGGGTGGTTTTTTATTGTTCGGTTATCTGGGCGTATTGGATTACAACGTTCGCAAACAATTCGAGGGCAAACGCTGGGCAATTCCAGCACGAGTTTATGCAAGTCCGGTTGAACTTTACGCCGGTTACAACATGAATGCGGTGCAATTTGAAGCATTGCTGAAAACGCTTTATTACCGCCAAGATACGAATCTAACTGCCGAAGGGACTTACGTTAAAAAAGGTTCACAAATTACTGTCAAAACGCACCCGTTTAATTTTTGGGACGCACCTCAAGAAAGTAGTTTAGTTCGTTTAACATTCACCGAATCGACTGTTGGTGGAATCGTTGATTTGAACAAACAAGGTACAGAAATCGCGTTATTACGAATGGATCCAGCGCAAATCGGCAGTTTATATCCGCGCATTAAAGAAGATCGCGTGCTGATTAAATTACAAGAAGCACCACCCGCGCTGATTAACGCTTTGCTCGCGTCCGAAGACCGCGATTTTTATCATCATTTTGGGTTGTCATTCCGTGGCATTGCACGAGCGATGTTGATGAATTTTCGCGCTGGAGCAATGGTGCAAGGTGGCAGCACGATTACGCAGCAATTGGTGAAAAATTTTTACCTCAGTTCCGAGCGTAGTTTGACGCGCAAAATTAACGAAGCATTGATGGCGTTAATTTTGGAATATCGCTACAGCAAAAATGAGATTTTAGAAGCCTATTTAAACGAAATTTATTTAGGTCAAAATGGCAATAGTTCGGTGCATGGTTTTGGTTTAGCGAGTGAGTTTTACTTTAACAGCACGCTCAAAGATTTGCCATTGCAGCAAGTCGTTTCCTTAGTTGCGCTCGTTCGAGGCCCGTCATATTACGATCCACGTCGGTCAGCAGATAGAGCAATGCAACGACGCAATTTAATTCTTGATGAAATGGCTACGGCTCAAACCATTACGGCAAAACAAGCGACGGATGCTAAAGCAAAACCGTTGGGCGTGATTGCAAACGTGAACCGTTCGGCGAATCGTTATCCGTATTTTATGGATTTAGTGAAGCGGCAACTCAGTCAGGAATATCGCGAGGAAGATTTAACCTCGGAAGGCTTGAGTATTTTCACCACGTTGGATACACGGGTTCAAGATACGTTAGAAGACACGGTTAAAACGCAACTCGTCCAACTCGAAAAACTACCGAAATCAACGGATAACTTAGAAGCGGCTGCAGTCGTGACACGTCGTGACAGTGGTGAGATTGCGGCATTGACGAGTGGACGTGAAGTGGTTTCAGCGGGTTTCAATCGGGCATTAGATGCGGTGCGTCCAATTGGTTCGTTGATTAAACCTGTAATTTATTTGACCGCGTTAAATAATCCACAAAAATACACCATTACGACGACCGTGAGTGACAGTGAAATTGTCGTACCGAATAAAGGCAGTGAACCGTGGATTCCAAAAAATTATGACCATCGTGAACACGGCAATGTTAGTTTGCATCAAGCCTTGGCGCATTCGTATAACTTGGCAACTGTGCGAGTTGGCATGGATGTGGGCGTGGATAACGTCATTGAAACGTTGCGAAACATGGGCGTAACCCGCGAAGTCGAATCGTTTCCGTCATTTTTACTCGGTTCAGCACAACTCACGCCGTTAGATGTGACACAAATGTACCAAACATTGGCGGGTGATGGATTTTTAAGTCGCTTAAAAGCCATTCGTGCTGTGGTTTCAGCGAAAGGTGAACGCTTGCAAAGTTATCCGTTTATCGTCAAGCAAGCCATTGATCCAGCGGTGACGTACATTGTGAACACGATGTTGCAAGAAGTCATGACCGAAGGCACGGGGCATAAGGCTTACGACGTTTTTCCGAAAAGTTACGGTTTAGTCGGTAAAACAGGCACGACGAACGATGCAAAAGACAGTTGGTTTGCGGGTTATTCGGGCGATTATTTGTCGGTGGTTTGGGTAGGACGTGATGACAATAAACCAATGGGATTAACGGGTGCGACAGGTGCATTGCCAGTTTGGTTGGCGATAATGAAACAAATTTCGACACAACCCGTGAATTTAATTGCACCCGATAATATCAAAATGGCAACATTTAGTAATTGTTCTGGTTCGCGCCATTATCCTTATATTTCGGGTTCTGAACCGCGTGCGAAATCATGTGATAGCGTTGAAAGTAGTAGCGGTTATTTTGTTCCCGAAACGAACAACGATGCTGCACCCGTTGATGAATTACCCGAAAATTTTTAGTTTTTATTTGTTTCAATCCACACCCAACCTCATCCATCAAGTGATACCCGCCGACGGATAGAGGTCGGTGGATTGTTCCTCCTCGTGAACGAGGAGGTTACCGAAAAGAATAACGATGCTAACGCACCGTTGTCAAATTTAAGAATCTCCCTAAAGGGGATGTTTCAAACCAGCAAGGAACAAGATGAAAAAAACACGTTGGTTCATCGCCGCGTTATTGAGTGTGAATAGTTTGATTGCCGCCGCTGAAGATGTGCCAGTGAAGCAGTTGAAAGCGTTTTTAAATTCGGCGAAATCGATTACGGCAAATTTTAAACAGGTGTTGATTAACGAAGCGGGCGATCCGCTGCAAACCAGTCACGGCTTATTTTATTTGCAACGTCCAGGTAAATTTCGGTGGGATTATACAAAACCGTTTCAACAGCAAATTATTTCCACGTCGGGAAAAGTATGGTTTTACGACACCGATTTGGAACAAGTGACCGTTAAAAAACTGGATGAATCGGTGGGTTCAACACCAGCATTATTGTTAAGTGGCGACGTGCCGCTCGAAGATAATTACAACATTGAGCAGCAAGGTTCAGACGGTTCGATGAATTGGGTGAAACTCGTCCCGAAAAGCCAAGACAGCACGTTTAAATATGTATTGATTGGGTTAGAAAAAGGCGTATTGAGCGGAATGCAGTTGAACGATAATTTCGGACAATTGACGCGCATTTATTTTTCAAATTTGAAAGTGAATCAGCCGGTCGAAGCGAATTTATTTGAATTTATTGCGCCAAAAGGTGTTGATGTCTTTTCAGAATGAAGCGGATTGAAAATGTGTTGTTTTTTATCGACAAGCTGCAATATATTTTCAGTTACTTGCTTTAATCATTGATAAATAACGAAATATATACCTTTCTAAAATGGCGTTAAAACTTGTAAGGAAATAGTTTTGCTGGTATTATCGCCGCCGTGAAATGAGTTTTGTTGTATAAAAACAAATTTTAAACTTTTAACCCAAAACGATTTATTGAGGATGACACCATGACTTCAAAAGCAAAATTAGCTTTAGGCGTAACGACTGCATTAGTTGCATTTGCAGCAGCAACAGTGGCTCCAGAAGCGGCTGCTCACGCAGGCAAAAAAGTACATAAACATATTAAAAAAGTAACACCAACTTACCAAACCACCGAAACACATACTTCATCGTTCTCACATTCAAACAGCAGCAACGCGAAAGTTGATGCTTTAGAATCACAATTGCAAGCGATGCAATCTGAAATTCGTAGTTTGAGAGCGGCTTCAGGTCGTCCAACGATTGATCCAGACACTGCAAAAGTTCAAGAGTTGGATCAATGGATGCAATCGACAAAAGAACACAAAGAACATCACAAAGGTGGTAAAGACAACATGGTGTTCTTCCGTGGTGGTTATGGCTATAACCTTGATAAACGTGGAGGCACATTAGATCCAACAGCTGCAAATGGCGTTGGTGCATTGAATGGTTCTATCAGTAATCGTGATTCTTGGTACTTTGGGGCTGGTTTTGACTTTGGCATCAATGACAACTTATTCGGTATGATGCAAGGCACTGAAGTTTTAGCGGAATTGATGTTCGATTACAAACAATTAGGCGAAAGAAAAGCTAACGGTATTACTCCAGCAGTAGGTAAAATTGCAGGTATTCCAGGTGTCAATACCCAAACAGCAACAGTTAACGCATTGTCATTAGCCGCTTCACCAAAAATCAAATTCCTAAAAGGTCACGATTTCCGTCCTTGGTTAATTCCAGCTGGTTTTGAATTAACCATTATCAGCCCACCATCTGACGCGATTACCGTATTAAATCCAGGCATGATGTTCGGTGCGGGTGCGGATTATAAAATCTGGAAAGATGTTTATGCAGGTGCAGACGTTCGTTGGCATCAAGCATTTGATAATCTTGACGGTGTAAATACCAACGGCGTAACTGCGGGTGGTTATTTAGGTTTAGGTTTCTAAGTTGTTGTAAAAAACAAACTTGAAATGAAAAAAGGAGCTGAAAAGCTCCTTTTTTTGTGCCTGAAATTTCGCACAAGTCATTAAAATTTCACATAACTTTATTAAGCTAAAGACATTGTTTATTTCTGCAACAAACTGCCGATAAACCCAACGTTACTTTTATTTTAACTTTTACGGAATTGCGGTCATGAATTTTGAAACTTTTTTGAATGCGTTTGATATTTCTATCGATGACGAACATTGCGCGAGTTTAACGCCGTCTTTTTGTCCTGAAATTATTGCGTTGTTGAATTCACAACGTCGCCAAACAAAACGCACTTTGCCACGATCAATCCACGAATCGGATTACGGTTTTGATGAACACGCTTACGGTTTGGCTTAATGTTGAATTTTTGCCGATATTTTTTCACACAAAACCCGCTTTAGCCTTTATCATATCGATTCATTTTTTTAGCATTTTAAAGGTCTTACAATATGCAAGTTAGTAACAATACCGCCGTTTCTATCCATTACACACTCACCAAAGATGACGGCGAAGTTATCGATAGTTCAATTGGTCACGAACCACTCGCTTATTTACACGGCACAGGCAGCATCATTTCTGGTTTAGAAAAAGCCTTAAACGATAAAAAAGTGGGCGACAAATTCACCGTCAACATTCCTGCATCGGATGCTTACGGACTTATTTTTGAAGACCGCGTTCAAGTAATTTCGCGCGAAATGTTTGAAGGCATCGACAAAATTGAAGTCGGAATGCAATTTCACGCTGACGTAAGTGAAGGTCCTGGCATTGTGACGGTTATTTCTATCGATGGTGAAAACATTACGATTGACGGCAATCACCCTTTAGCGGGAATGCCGTTAAATTTTGACATCGAAGTGATTGAAGTACGTCCTGCGACTGAAGAAGAAATTGAACATGGTCACATTCACGGTGCTGGCGGACATCACCATTAGTCGTTTCGATTTTCAGGAGTAACGTTTATGGCTTTTATGCAAGGCAAACGAGTTTTGATTGTCGGGTTAATTAGCAATCGCTCGATTGCGTGGGGAATCGCACAAGCAATGCGTCGTGAAGGTGCAGAACTCGCGTTCACTTATCAAAATGAAAAGTTGCAAGAGCGCGTGGTAAAAATGGCGGCAGAATGTGGTTCGTCAATCGCCATTGAATGTGACGTGAGTAGCGACGACCAAATCGATAATGTTTTTGCGGAACTCGGCAAAAAGTGGGACGGTTTAGATTGCATCGTGCATTCAGTCGCTTTTGCGCCGCGTGAAGCGTTAGACGGTGATTATGTTGAAGCGACGACACGGGATAATTTCCGAATCGCGCATGATGTCAGCTCTTACAGTTTTACGGCATTGGCGAAAGCAGGACGTTCAATGATGGCGGGACGTAATGGTTCATTGTTGACATTGAGTTATTTGGGTGCAGAACGGGCAATTCCAAATTACAACGTGATGGGTGTGGCGAAAGCGAGTTTAGAAGCGAACGTTCGTTATATGGCAGCGGCATTAGGTGCAGAAGGTACGCGGGTTAATGCGATTTCTGCGGGGCCAATTAGAACCTTGGCAGCTTCGGGGATTAACGATTTCAAAGCGATGTTGAGTAAAGCTGCCGATGCGTCACCCTTGAAAAAAAATGTCACCATTGAAGAAGTCGGCAATGCAGCAGCGTTTTTATGTTCCGATTTAGCATCGGGGATTACAGGCGAACTGACTTATGTGGATTGCGGCTATAACATCATGGGTTTAGCAGCGGTTTAATAACGTGTTCATTGTTCCCATGTGCGAGCATGGGAACATTTTTTTTGCCTAAATTTTAAAGCCCATCGATAACCGCCTGCAATTCACTTGCCGACAATTCCCCAGCGTGCCTATAAATGACTAATTCGTCACGATTCACGACGACGGTGTAAGGAATTGCGCTGACCATATTCCCTAATTGTTTTGCTAAATTAAATCCCGCCCAATCGCCCGAAATCAGTATCGGATAATTCACCGCTGTTTTTTGCTGAAAGGTTTTGACGGCTTCAATGTCATCAAGTGCGATGCCGACAAATTGCACTTTTTCACCATATTGAGTTTGTAAAGTCATAAACGCGGGAATTTCTTTTAAACATGACGGACACCACGTTGCCCAAAAATTCAGTACCAAAATTTTGCCTTGCCATTCGTTTGAAGAATGCGGCGTGCCGTTTAAATCGGGGAATGAAAATGTTGGCAAAGGCATCGGTTGTTGTTCAGCTTGCCATTGGTCAAACATCCGAACGCCTATGCCAGCCGTCAATGCCAACAAAGCAATAATAAAAATAATCTGTAAAGTTTTCATTTTTAGGCGAGTTGTTTGAAGCGATAAATCAATTCCAACGCTTGTTTTGGCGTTAAATCGTCAGCGCGAATATCTTTGAGTAATTCCATCACGGGATTTTCAGCTTGTGAAACAAACAAATCAATTTGATCATTGCCACGTTTAATTTGTTGTTCAGCGTAGGCGTGCATTTCGAGTTCACGCAATTTTGTTTTGGCATTTTCAATCACCACACGCGGTACACCTGCTAATGCCGCGACTTGCAGCCCATAACTCTGATTTGCCGCGCCATCTTTGACCGCGTGCAGAAAAATAATCGTGTCGCCGTGTTCAATGGCTTCTAAATGCACGTTATGAATGTTGCGATGTTCATCTGCTAACGAAGTCAGCTCAAAATAATGTGTCGCAAACAGTGTGAAGGCTTTGGTTTCTTTGGCTAAATGTTCGGCACACGCCCACGCCAACGAAAGCCCATCAAACGTACTCGTGCCGCGTCCAATTTCGTCAATTAGAATCAAACTTTTCGAGGTGGCATTATGTAGAATGTTTGCGGCTTCGGACATTTCAACCATAAACGTGGAACGTCCACTGCTCAAATCATCCGACGCGCCAATGCGAGTGAAAATTTTATCAATATCACCGCAAACAAAATTTTTCGCTGGCACGAAACAACCGATATGTGCCAGCAAAACCATCAACGCCGTTTGGCGCATAAACGTAGATTTTCCGCCTGCATTCGGGCCTGTAATCATCAACATTCGACGTTGTATCGACATCGCTAAATCATTCGGCACAAACGGCGTACTTGAAACGTGTTCAACCACCAAATGCCGACCTGCTTCAATGTGAATGCCCGTTTTTTCAGTCAAGGTCGGTTGTGACAAATTCAGCTTTTCAGCACGTTCAGCAAAACAACTCAAAACATCCAATTCCGCCAATGCACTCGCGCAACGTTGTAATTCGGGAACCGACAAACCAATAATTTCCAACAATTGCTCATACAAAAACTTTTCAAATGTTAACGATTTTTCGCGTGCGCTTAACACTTTGTCTTCAAACGATTTCAACTCGTCGGTGATGTAACGTTCCGCGCCTTTTAAGGTTTGTTTACGACGATAATGCGCGGGAATTTTTGCAGCGTGTAAATGCGAAATCTCAATGTAATAACCGTGAATGCGGTTGTAACTGACTTTGAGCGTGTTAATACCCGTCGAAACTCGTTCACGCTGTTCCATGTCGATTAAAAACTGGTCTGCGTTTTGGCTCAAATCACGCAGTTCGTCGAGTTCCGCGTTATAACCACCTGCAATTACGCCACCGTCACGAATCAAGACTGGCGGATTATCAAAAATCGCTCGATGTAATAATTCAGCTGTATCGGGTTGGACGTTGATTTGTTTGTTTAAAAATTGAATTTGAGGATTATCGTGTGTCGCCAAAAGACGTTGCAATTGCGGCAACGCGGTCAAACTGTCGCGCAAGGTAATCAAATCGCGGGGTCGCGCTGATTTCATAGCAACCCGCGAACTAATCCGCTCAATGTCGCCGATTTGGCGCAATTGACTCTGCACGTTTTGATATTCACGCGAATGCAACAAACTCGAAACGCAGGCATAACGGTGTTTTAGCACGGATTGATTTCGCAAAGGACGATTCAACCATCGACGTAAACACCGACTACCCATCGCGGTAATCGTGCTGTCGAGTACACCGAAAAGGGTGTATTTCATTTCGCCCGACGGGTGCGAATCGAGTTCTAAGTTTCGCCGACTGGCGGCATCGAGCAAAATACAGTCATCGTTACTTTCAACTCGAATCCCTTGAATATGTGGCAATGCGGCTTGCTGTGTGTCTTTAACGTATTGCAACAAGGCTCCCGCAGCGGCAATTGCGGTCGTGAGTTCATCACAACCGTAACCTTTTAAATCGGTGGCTTTGAATTGCGAAAGTAAGCGTTCACGCGCACTTGAAACTTCAAAATGCCACGCAGGACGACGACATAATCCGTTGCGTTGTTTCAATGTGTGCGACAACGCGAAATCGTCGCCGAATAATAATTCAGCAGGATTTAACCGCGCTATTTCGTTAATGAGCGCGTCTTCGGAATCGACTTGTTGCAACACAAAACGTCCGCTGGTGACATCTAAACTGGCAATGCCGTATTGTCCTTTTAACCACGACACCGCGACGAGTAAATTATCTTGTCGCTCTTCAAGTAAGGCTTCATCTGTGACGGTGGCGGGCGTAACGATGCGAACTACTTTACGTTCAACAGGCCCTTTGCTGGTTGCGGGGTCGCCAATTTGTTCGCATAACGCGACTGATTCACCTGCTCGCAAAATTTTAGCAATGTAATTCTCAGCCGCATGATGTGGAATGCCCGCCATTGGAATCGGTTCGCCATTGGAACTGCCGCGACTGGTGAGTGTGATATTTAAAAGTTGGGCGGCTTTTTTTGCGTCGTCATAAAACAACTCGTAAAAATCGCCCATTCGATAAAAAACCAACGTGTCGGGATGTTGTGCTTTGATGCGGAAATACTGTTGCATCATGGGTGTGTGGGTTGTTTCGAGGCTCATAAAATGGCGTGTTAAATTATTTCAAATGGTGAGCATTTTCGCTTTTTTTTACATTTATTGCGACAACGCTCAAGAAATCATTTCGCCACAAAATTATTTTCAAATAAATTTATGTTTGGGTCGCCAAACTGAATTGGCTTTTGTTTTACAGTCCACGCTAATTTTTACAACTCTTCCCAATCGTCAGAAAAGGTTTTTGCTGCCGTATCTTTTTTTAATTTCATAATTGCTTCGACCACTGCGCTTGATAACTGGATAAAATCCCCATCGTTATCATTGATCATTTTGTTAGCTTCCTCGTACTTGCGTGCGTTAATTATGTGAGCAATTGCGCCTGTAGCTTTATGAAATTCAGTATGACGAGCAACACACGTTTTATAACTATCAAAATGCGCCACTTTCGGCTGTGTATCTTCATGATATAGCCACTTCCCAAAATCACAGCAGTCATCCCTTGAAATAGTTGTCGCATCGAGTGTTTCTTCATTTTTAATTGCAGAGCGAAGTTTCACTTTCCAAGCAGCATGTTTTTTCAACGCACCATCTAAGTCAATATTGATAGATTCTGTTGTTTGTGGCACAGGTGTTACCGCTGTTTGTACAGCAGGTTTTGTTTTCACCGCAGGTGTAACACTTTTTGATTGTTGATACGCATCCATTTTGAAATTTTTCATCACAACCAATAAATGTCGCGCTTGATCTTCAAGCGATTCAGCAGCCGCAGCGGCTTGTTCAACTAACGCAGCGTTTTGTTGTATCACATCATCCATTTCACCAATTGCGTGATTCACCTGTTGAATGCCAGCGTTTTGTTCGTAAGAGGCTGAAGTAATTTGTGTAATCGTTGTCGTTACGTCTTGAGTCGAGTTCACAATTTCTTCCATTGTTTTACCCGCACGCGCGACTAAATTTGTACCATCTTCGACTTTATCAACTGAATCACTAATCAAACTTTTAATTTCACCTGCCGCGCTTGCCGCACGTTGCGCTAAATTTCTCACTTCACTTGCCACGACCGCAAAACCACGACCTTGTTCACCCGCTCTCGCCGCTTCAACTGCAGCGTTTAACGCCAAAATATTCGTTTGGAATGCAATCCCATCAATAACAGCAATAATATCGACGATTTTTCGTGACGATTCGTTAATATCTTTCATTGTTGAAACAACTTGATTCACAACATCAACACCTTTGCGTGCAATATCTGACGATGACAACGCTATTTCATTCGCATATTTTGCATTTTCGCTGTTGGTTTGAACGGTTGAAGTAAGTTCTTGCATACTCGCAGCTGTTTCTTCCAAACTTGCCGCTTGTCGCTCGGTGCGAGCGGATAAATCATTATTTCCTTCCGCAATTTCTTGAGATGCAGTGCTAATTGTGTCGGCGGAATCTTTTATGTCTTGCAACAAGGTTTTTAAATTTTCAACTATGCCATTCATCGCATCTTTAGCCACGCCAAATGTACCAGGATAATCTTTGATGATTTCTTGCGTTAAATCACCTTGCGCTAAGGCACTTGCAATGCGTAACACGTCGTTAAAGCCAACTTCACTGGTTTCAACTAATTTATTTAAATGCGTCAACATATCCTTGAACATGAATTCAAAAGCATCGGTATTCGCACGTTTTGAAAAATCACCTTGCGAACTCGCGGTAACAATTATTTCAATTTCGTTGTTAATTTTTAATAACGCTGTTTTTACTGCATCAATCGCTGTGGTAATTTTGCCTTTTTCTTGTGGTAAACGGCTTATATCGCGCGAAAAGTCACCTTTTGCATATTGCGTGACGACATCAACAATTTCCATTTTGACGGTAATATGCGACTGTACCAAGTGGTTAATATCATTCGCCATTTTCGCATAAGTGCCTTTGAATTTATTAGCCGCCATTTTGTGATTGATAAAACCTTGATCGTGTTTTTCGGAAATTAAACTTTGCTCAGTAACAAAACCGTTAATCGTTTCTTGTAGATTTTTTAATGAATAAAGCAAACTGCTGTTATCGCGCGATTGCAATGTAATCACGCTTGAAAAATTCCCGTCAGAAATTTGGCTAACGTGTTTTACCGCGTCGTTAATTTCACCCCCTAATTGACGCACAATTGAACGTGAAAAACTAAAACCAATCCAAGTGCTTGCGACAAAACCTAGCGAAACTAAAAAAATCATCAAAATTACATTGTTGTTATAATTTTCGTCTGATTCCATCATAGTTTTTTTCGCAAACTCTTCTTTTAAAACGTTTAATCTTTCTAGTTTACCATCAATTTCTTTACCTTTCGGCTCTTGTAATTTTCGTAAAGCGATAAATTCAGGCGTTTGTGAAGTTAAATTTTGGTCAAAAATCATCGCCGCCATTTGCAGCGTTAGATGTTTCCATTCATCGTTCACCTGTTCAATTTCATGAACGAGTTTTTTTCCTTCTTCTGTGTAAAATAATTCACCGCCTTTTTTAATATTGTCTTCATAAGTCTGAATGCTATCTGTAAGCTGTTTAGCATATTTTTGTTTCTCCTCAACCGTTGGTGCAATCAATACATCGCGCCAACGGCGACCCGCATCAAGGCGATTAGCTTGTGCTTGTTTGACATAAGAAATTCCGAGCAAATCTTTGCTGTAGAGTTGATCGATGTAATTATCAATGCTACTCATGCTCATAATGCCGACGACTGAAATACTTAAGCCAATTAGTGACACGGCAATGAAGCTACCGACTAATTTTGTGCCGAGTTTCATATTTTCGAACATTCTATTTTCCTAAAATTTTTTATTCATTTGGTAATCTGACAGCAAGCACATCGCAATCTGATAAATCATTGCCTTATTCGTCTTGGAAATAATCGTTCATCGTAAAAAAACCGCTCTTCAGCACAGTCCGAAGAGTGGTTTTTTTGCATTACAAATTACGCGCAAAACGCTTCAACACTCGCCAAAATTCCTTGCGTGTCTAAACCACATTGCGTCAAACATTCTTCGCGCGTACCTTGTTCAACAAAATAATCAGGCAATCCTAAATTCAAAACGGGCATCAAAATTTTGTTTGTTTGCAGAAAACGATTCACTGCTTCACCCGCGCCGCCCGCTAAAACATTTTCTTCGAGCGTAACAAAAACATCGTGGGTTTTCGCCAATTCTAGAATTAACGCTTCGTCGATGGGTTTTACAAAACGCATATTGACCACCGTGGCGGCGAGTTGTTTACCGACGTACAATGCAGGAATTACCATGCTTCCCCACGCTAAAAACGCAATTCGGCTGCCCGTGTGACGAATTTCAGCTTTGCCAATTTCTAACGTTGTTAATGCGTTATCAATTGCCACACCCGCTCCTTTTCCGCGTGGATAACGCACGGCAACCGTTCCAGTATGTAAAAATCCCGTCGTGAGCATTTGGCGGCATTCGTTTTCATCAGCGGGAGCCATAACAATCATATTCGGAATGCAGCGCAAATAACTGTAATCGAAACTGCCTGCATGCGTTGGTCCATCAGGGCCTACTAATCCAGCGCGATCTAAGGCAAAAAGCACATCTAAATTTTGCAATGCTACGTCGTGAATCAATTGGTCGTAAGCGCGTTGTAAAAAGGTTGAATAAATCGCCACCACAGGTTTCGCGCCTTCGCATGCTTGACCTGCCGCCAACGTTACAGCGTGTTGTTCAGCAATCGCCACGTCAAAATAACGGTCAGGGAATTGTTCCGAAAATTTCACCAGTCCCGAACCTTCACGCATCGCAGGCGTAATGCCGAGCAAACGTGAATCTTGCGCCGCCATATCGCACAACCATTGACCAAAAACTTCGGTGTATGTTGGATGCGGTGACGGCGCAGATTTTGGCAAATGGTCTAACGTGTGGTCAAACGCTGGCACGCCGTGATAAGCGAGCGGGTCTTTTTCGGCAGGCGCGTAGCCTTTGCCTTTTTTGGTGACGATATGTAAAAAACGCGGGCCGTTAATGTGTTTCAAATTTTCTAAAGTTGAAACGAGCATCTCAATATCATGTCCATCAATCGGACCGATGTAATTAAATCCGAGTTCTTCAAACAACGTTCCAGGAATCACCATGCCTTTGATATGTTCTTCAGTGCGTCGTGCTAATTCCCAAACCGTTGGCATTTTACTCAACACTTTTTTACTTTCTTCGCGCATCGAGGAATAGAGACGGCTCGACAAAATTTTGGTCAAATAATTACTCATCGCCCCGACAGGCGGCGAAATCGACATATCGTTATCGTTTAAAATCACCAACAAATTCGCATCAATAGCCCCCGCATGATTCATTGCTTCATACGCCATACCGCCTGTAATGCTGCCGTCGCCGATAATCGCCACCATTTGTTTATTTTCGCCTTTCAAGCGAGACGCAATCGCCATTCCCAACGCTGCGCTAATTGAGGTGCTGGAATGTCCTACACCAAAAGCGTCATATTCACTTTCATCACGATTCGGAAACGCCGACACGCCATCTTTCGCACGAATACTCGTCATGCGATCTTTGCGCCCCGTCAGAATTTTATGTGGATAGGCTTGATGTCCTACATCCCACACTAATTTGTCGCTCGGCGTATCAAATACATAATGTAACGCCACCGTTAATTCAACCGTTCCTAACCCTGCCGAAAAATGTCCGCCAGATACGCTAACGGATTTTGTTAAAAATTCGCGCACTTCTTTGCAAAGTAGTTTGAGTTGATCTTTTTCGAGTTTGCGAACATCTGTGGGCGAATTGATTTTGTCGAGCAAAGGGTAGCTTGTGTAGGTCATGATGCTGTGAATTCCTTGAGTGCGGGGCGTAAAAGTGTGATGAATGGATTTAATGGTCGCGTTGAATAATATAAAGCGAAAGTTCGCGTAATAAATTAGCTTCGTCACCAAAATCAGCGAGATTTTCTAAGGCTTTTTCGTGTAAATGTTGGGCTTTTTCTTTGGCACCCGCTAAACCGAGTAGCGCAGGATAAGTCGGTTTATGGTTATCTTTGTCTTTTCCTTGAGTTTTTCCAAGCGTTTCGGTATCGCTTTCTTCGTCTAAAATATCGTCTTTCACTTGGAACGATAAGCCGATACATTTTGCATAATTATCGAGTTTTTTGGCGGCTTCAGAATTTACATTTTCACCTGCTAATGTCGCTAAAACTACACTGGCACGAATTAACGCACCCGTTTTGTGAATGTGCATATTTTCGAGTTCGGGCAACGTGAGCATTTTTCCGACGGATTCTAAATCAATCGCTTGCCCGCCCACCATGCCTTGTGAACCGCTCGCTTTAGCAAGACAAGTAATCATATCGAGGCGTTTTTCTGCGCTCGCGGTAATGGTTGAATCATGCGCGAGTAATTCAAACGCGAAGGCTTGCAAACCATCACCCGCCAAAATCGCCGTCGCTTCATCAAAAGCAACGTGACAGGTGGGTTTTCCGCGCCGCAAATCGTCATCGTCCATCGCCGGTAAATCGTCATGAATCAGTGAATAAACATGAATACATTCGACTGCACACGCAATTGCATCAAGTGCGTCGGGCGAAATTCCTAAAACGTGTCCCGTCGCATAAGTCAGCATCGGGCGCATTCGTTTTCCACCGTTCAAAACACTGTAACGCATGGATTCATGTAAGCGTAATGGCAAAACATGGTCACTCGGTAAACGCTGTGACAACGCGCTTTCGACACGCGCTTGGCAAGTAGTGAGATAGGTTTTTAAATCCTGATTCATGAAAAACTCCGAAAGTTTGAACGCCATTTATCAACAGAATGGCGGCTATAAAAGATGGTTCATTATATAGGATTTTAGTTGGCGCGTGGATTGAGCGTTAAGGTTCAACACAAAAACAGGGTAAAATTTGATTCCTCAAATTAAAATTTTCACTTATTGGACCACGATGAAACTATTTTCAAAATGTTTAGCAATTGTAACCTGTGCCATTTTGATAACGGTATCATCTTATTCGCAAGCGGATTCTGTGCAATTACTCAATGTGGGTCATGGTGAACGATTATTGATTTTAGCACCACACCCCGACGATGAATCGCTTAGTGCTGCGGGTTTAGCGCATCGCGTGATGGCGGAAGGTGGAAGTGTTCGCTCGGTAGTTGTAACTGCTGGTGATGCTTATGTGGAAGCATTGCAACATGATTTAGGTAGACAGCATTTAAAACCTACTGATTTTTTGAAATACGGCGAAGAGCGACTTGAAGAATCACGACGAGCGGCAAGAGTATTAGGCAGCGGTTTGATTAAACTAGATTTGTTGGGATATTCCGATGGTTCAATTTACGCCATGTTGGTTTCACATTGGAACAGTTCAAATCCCGACAAATCAGAATTTACTGGCTTTAGTCACATTCCTTACATCGAAGCGGAAGATAAAGGACAAGCGCAAGATGGCAAAGCACTTCGTCACAAATTAGTTAAGATACTCGAAGAAATGAAGCCTACATTGATTGCGTTTCCTGATGTTATGGAAAATGATTCAGATCACGCAGGATTAGGAATGTTCACTTTATTAGCAATTAACGATTGGCTTGAACAACCAAATAGCGAAACTTTTTCACCACAATTACTGGCTTATTTAATTCATTGGCAACACGATTGGCCATCGGGTTCCGACGCGAAGAAACCACTTGATTTGAGTAATCAGCCGCTCTTTTTACCCAATGATTTACCGCTTCGTGGACATACTCGAACGTGTTTTAATTTGAATGTGTTGGAGCGCAATTTAAAACACAATATCTTGGAACAATATCAAACACAACAACGTGCAATGGGTGCGTTTTTGATGGCATTCGTTCGCAGCAACGAGTGTTTTACAGTATTAAATGCAAGCGATAGCAAAGGCATTAAAAATGTGGTCAAACATTGGCAACACGCCAGAAAAAATTTTGATTCACGTCCAATTAGCAGACAGAACCTACTTTTAAATGAAAAACGAACCCAATAACCAACTCCCCACCAAAGTCGAATTGGTCGAAATCACCGAAGAAAATCACGACCAACGCTTGGATAATTTTTTAATTACGCGCTTAAAAGGCGTGCCAAAAAGTCGAATTTATCGCATCGTCCGAAAAGGTGAAGTGCGCGTTAATAAAGGGCGCGTCGAAGTCAATTACCGTTTAGTCACCGGTGACATTGTGCGAATTCCACCCGTCAGAATTGCCGAGCGGAGCGAAGAAGTTTTCGTGCCGACGAATTTAAAAGAGGCGTTGCAACACAGCATTTTGTACGAAGATGACGGCTTTTTGATTGTGAATAAACCAGCGGGTTTCGCAGTTCACGGCGGTACGGGCGTGACTTCGGGAATTATCGAAGGCTTACGTTTATTGCGTCCCGAAGCGCATTTTTTAGAACTCGTGCATCGTCTCGACAAAGACACGTCGGGCTGTTTAATTATCGCCAAAAAACGCAGTGCATTACGCGCATTTCACGCCATTTTTCGAGACAATCAAATCCACAAAACCTACACCGCGTTACTTGCGGGACAATGGAAAAAGAAAAAATTAGTCGTCAACGCGCCCCTGTTGAAAAATATCGCGAAAGGCGGCGAACGCATGGTAACAATTAACGCAGCAGGCAAAGAAGCCGAAACTGTTTTCACGCGCTTAACACTGTTTGAAAATGCGACGCTCGTGGAAGCCGCGCCGAAAACGGGGCGTACCCATCAAATCCGCGTTCACGCTGTTCATTTAGGACACCCAATTATTGGCGATGAACGTTATGGACGTGATGACATCAATTTAACGTTTAAACACAAAGGTTATAAACGGATGTTTTTGCACGCGACTACGTTGACATTTACGCATCCAACAACGGGCGAAAAGATGAAAGTCATTGCACCTTTACCGCCACAACTTGAACAGTTATTGAGTAATGAAAAATAGCTGAACAAAGCTGCCAACAAATTGGAGATTACCAAATGTTTTTAGAAAACCTTTCAAAATTTTTTAAAGAAAACGGTTTATTTTTGATGCAAATAACCGCTATTGTGCTTCCTTTTGTTTTTTTCACGGTCTACTTTTCAAACGTTGAAACCGACGATACCTTTGACGTTTCTAGCATTAGTAAAGTTGAAATGAATGCAGCAACTGGCAACGCTCAAAAAGTAGATGCGCCAAAAGATGACAAAAAAGAAGAAAACCAATCTGCCGGTTCGAGTTCAACATTTGAAGTCGATGAAGTCAGTCAAGAAATGCTCAATAAAAGCGCGGGAAATCCCAAAGAAATGCTGTCTGGAAATAGTCCCTGCACAAGTTTTGAAGATGTGCGAACCGTCGCAAAATACACGGGAACGATTTCAAAGGCTAAAAATATAGAACGCTTTAAAAGACCCTTACCTGCGATGATTACTGAAACGGAATATGCGTGTGTTGATGCCAGCGGTGCAAAAAAAACTAAAGCCACGACGATGGGCGTGGCTGTGGATTCAGACACAAATACGTTGCGCTGCATTCAATCAAATTCGGATGAAACGATGGACAGTGAAGCGCGTTTTAAACACGTTTTAAAGATGATGACGCATCATTGTGGTTTTAAATTATCGGAACATCATGCAATTTCAACAGGCAAACAACCTTAATCACTGAAACACGGATACACATGAAAAACGGCTTTGATTTACTCATTTTTGACTGGGACGGCACGCTTATCGATTCTATTGATTGGATTGCGCGTTGTTTGCAAGCTGCCGCGAATGACACGCGCCACGAAACACCGGATTATCAAGCTGCTAAAAACGTGATTGGTTTGAGCATCGAACGGGCGATTGAAGCGTTATATTCCGATGCCAATGCGGATGAGATTTTAGAATTAGTGGCACGTTATGAAACGGCTTATTTTTCAAAACAGATTAGCCGTGACGATTTGTTTTTGGGCGTTTATGAAATGCTCGACTCATTAAAAAATGCCGGTTTTAAATTGGCAATTGCGACTGGTAAAACTCGTGAAGGGTTAGACGAAGCCATGAGTGCGACGAATACGCGAGATTTATTTTGCATCACGCGCTGTGCCGACGAAACCGAATCGAAACCGCATCCGTTAATGTTGCATGAAATTATGGCGCACACCCAAATTTCACCAGAACGGACGTTAATGGTGGGCGATTCAACGCATGATTTACAAATGGCGTTGAATGCTGGCATTGCCTCGATTGGTGTAGCAAGTGGCGCACACGATTCGGAACAATTAAAAAACTGTCAGCCGTTGTATTGTTTTTTGCAAATAACAGAATTGTTACCCTATTTGATTTGAGAAAAATTTATGAAATTAACGACTATTTTTATCACCGCCACTTTAGCGACAACGTCTGCCTTTGCGGCTGAAAAAACCACGTTGCGAATCGGCGTGCAAACTTCTGGCACATTGGATTGGGAACTTTCTGTTTTACCGGAATCGCCCGATTTTCAAATTCAAGTTCAACCTGTAGCCACCGCTGAATCGGCTAAAATTGCTTTGCAATCGGGCGCGGTCGATATGATTGTGTCGGATTTTTTGTGGGTTTCACAAACTCGCAATACCGGTGCAGAATTTACGTTTTACCCTTATTCCAACACGTCGGGCGCGTTGGTTGTACCGGCAAATAGCGCGATTCATGAAGTCAAAGATTTAGCGGGGAAACGATTGGGAATTGCCGGTGGCGAATTGGATAAAAATTGGTTGTTGTTGCAAGCGGTGGGCAAAAAACAAAAGGTTGATTTGAATGCGACCGTTGAAAAAATCTTCGGTGCGCCGCCGTTAATCAATGAACAACTTAAAAATCAGCGTGTCGATGCGGTGTTGACGCATTGGCATTTTGCCGCGCAATTGGAAGCGCAAGGTTATCGACAATTGCTCGACGGTAAAACCTTGCAACGAGATTTAGGGATTGCTGAAAACGTGCCGACGTTGGGTTATGTGTTCAAACAATCGTGGGCGGACAATCACAAATCGGTATTAAAAGCCTTTTTTGCCGCCACGTCACAAGCAAAAAATAGGTTGTGTGACGATGCTACGTTGTGGCAAAAAACGACGGCAAAAATGGAATTCTCTACGACGATTTTGCAGCAACGTTATTGCGACGGTCGGGTGAATGCGTGGACAACTGCGAATCAACAAGCCGCGCAAGAGCTTTACAGTGTATTGATTGCTTTGAATCCGAAAGTCGGAAGTTCGGCAAATTTAGCGGCAGGAACTTTTTGGGAAACGGAGACGAATTCGTTTTAATTCGCTTTTTTCAGCTCACGTTGTAATTGCGACAATGCTTTGCCGCGATGACTGAGTGAATTTTTGATGTCGAACGGTAATTCTGCCGCACTGCAATTATGCGTTGAAACGCCGAAAATCGGGTCGTAACCAAAACCGTATTCACCTTGCGGCTGTTCCAAAATGTAGCCATCCCAACGCCCTTGGGCAATTATCGGACACGGGTCGTCAACGTGACGCATCAAAACTAAGACACAAAAAAAGTAAGCGTGCCGTTGCGTTAACGGTACGCCATCTAATTCGCGCAAAAGTTTGGTTATATTTTCAACATTCGTTGCGCCCTGCCCTGCGTAACGTGCGGAGTAAATTCCCGGCGCATCATTTAACGTTGCCACGACTAAGCCCGAATCATCTGCAATCGCGGGTAATTTTGAAATTCTCGCGGCATGGCGAGCTTTCAAAATCGCATTTTCGACAAACGTTGTTCCCGTTTCTTCAATTTCGGAAACATTAAATTGGGTTTGTGGAATCAATGAATAAGTAGAAAGTAAGGCTTGAAGTTCTTTGATTTTTCCCGCATTGCCGCTGGCGAGAACAAGTGAATTAGTTTGTGTCATAAGTTTGCATGAGTTCTAAAAATTGCGTTTCGTCGAGGATTTTAACGCCCAAACTTTGCGCTTGCGAGAGTTTACTTCCTGCTGCTTCACCTGCCAAAACGTACGTTGTTTTTGCTGATACTGAACCTGATACTTTCGCACCTAAACGTTCCAATTTCGCCTTAATTTCGTTACGCGGTGAACTTAATGTACCTGTTAAAACCCAGATTTGTCCTGCTAACGGTTGTAAATTTTCGACATTTTTATTCTCGTCCCATGTTACGCCTACCGTGAGCAAATCATTAACTAATTGATTGTGTGTTGCGTCATCAAAAAAAGTTCGTACATTGTTTGCCGTCACCACACCAACATCGGGGATTTGCACTAATGTTTCAATATCGGCAGTGCGTAATTCGTCTAATGTTTTGAAATAACGTGCTAAATTTTTCGCGCCACTTTCACCGACTTCTGGAATACCTAATGCTGTTAAAAAAGTGCTGAATTGGGTCTGTTTTGAGGCTTCAATCGCGGCGAGGATTTTAGTCGCATTCTTTTCGCCCTGCCCTTCTAAATTTGCAATATCGTCAATTTGTAGTCGGTAAATATCGGCAACATTATTCAAAATACTTTGTTCGCATAATACTTCGATAAGTTTTGTTCCGAGTTGACGAATGTTCATACAATTGCGAGACGCGTAATACTTAATACGTTCTGCAATTTGTGCGCCGCACGCTAAACTACCGCTGCAACGCCAAGCCGCTTGATTTTCAACTCGAATCACAGGCGAATTACAAACAGGGCAATTTTGCGGCATCACAATTTTTTTACGACTTTCACCTTCAGCAACAACTTTCACGACTTTCGGAATTACGTCGCCCGCGCGGTGAATTTCAACAGAGTCGCCAATACATAAATTCAACCGTTCGATTTCGTCCATGTTGTGCAATGTGGCATTACTCACCGTCACGCCGCTAACAAACACGGGTTCGAGCCGTGCAACGGGTGTTAAAACTCCCGTGCGTCCAACTTGAAAATCAACATCGAGTAATTTTGTTGTCATGACTTGGGCGGGAAATTTTCGTGCAACTGCCCATTTTGGCGAGCGTGAAATAAAACCCAATTTTTGCTGCAAATCGAGCGTATCGATTTTATAAACAATGCCATCAATTTCCATCGGTAAAGAATCGCGCAAATTTTCCATGCGTTGATAATCTTGCTCAAAAGCAGTTTGATTCGCAAAAAAAGCATCATTATTTGGGTTCGATTTAAAACCTAATTCGACTAAATACACCAAAATTTCAGAATGCAGTGAAAATATGATTTCGCCCGAATATGCACCAATTCCGTAAGGAATAAATTGCAACGCCCGTTCGGCTGTAATTTTCGGATTGAGTTGACGAATTGTGCCAGCTGCAGCATTACGCGGATTGACAAAAGTACGAGCGTTTTGCGTTTGCGCGAGTTGATTTATGTGTTCAAAAACAGCTTTGGTCATAAACACTTCGCCACGCACGTCTAAAATTTCAGGTGGTGTTTCGGTGTTTAATTTCAATGGAATCGATTGAATTGTTTTGATGTTGTGTGTGACATCTTCGCCGATCTGTCCATCACCGCGTGTCGCAGCATAATGCAATAAGCCGTTTTCATAACGCAAACTAATCGCCAGCCCATCGAGTTTTGGTTCGCTAAAAATTGATAATTCGGCTAATGGTATAGCTAATTCTTTCGCGGCTTTAACAAAAAAATTGACCGTTTCGTCAATCGAAAACGCATTCGCCAATGACAACATTTTTACATCGTGGGGAATTTTTTTAAACGCGCTACTTACAATATCACCAACTCGTTGTGTTGGTGATTCGGATATTAGCCAATCGGGATTTTCTTGTTCAATAATTTGCAGTTGTCGAAATGTTGCATCGTATTCGGCATCCGAAACCAATGGCGCGTCCAAGACGTGATAAGCGTGATTCCATTGATTTACTTGCGTGACGAGATTTTGATAATCAACAAAATTCATTGCGTTTAAATAACGTGCTGATAAGCGTGAATATGTTCATTTATCAAGATTTGTAATTGTGTTTTATCGAGCAACTGATTATCAACTTTCAAATATAAAACCGCGTCGTCGTGATGCAAAATCGCTTCTTCAATGCCGGTTACTTTCAACATTTCGTCCACAAATTCTTTCGCGTCACCCAAACTCATGGTTTCAATTGAAACCAATAAACTGGCTAAATAACGTGGCTCTTTCATGAAAAAAGACACCGCAAACCAACTTAATGCCAATACTGCACACACTAAAAATACTGCCGTGACACCGAATTGTCCATTGAACCAACCGCCAACTAAACCACCACAAAATAACCCTAAAAATTGCGAGCTGGAATATGCGCCCATTGCCGTACCTTTTAAATCCGCAGGCGCGGTTTTTGAAACTAACGACGGTAACGTTGCTTCGAGTAAATTAAATCCGCAGAAAAACACGCTTAAAAATATGATTAGCGTCACTAAATTTTCATGCGCGAAGGCAAAACCAATAGCGGCGATTGATAGCGTGGCGATGGCACCCAAAAAGACTTTTTTCATTTGGCGTTTTTTCTCCGCCAAAATGATAAATGGCACAATCACCGCCATCGAAATCACAAATACGGGCAAATACACTTTCCATTCACTGCCAATTTCTAAGCCCGCATTTCGCATTAACGTTGGTACGACCACAAAAATCGCCATCAAAATTAAATGTAAAATGAAAATTCCGTAATCCAAACGCAAGAGTTCAGGATTTTTTAAGGCTGCCATTGCGTCAGTAGGAACGAATTCGGCATCGCGGTGTAATTTTGATTTTTCTGGATTCGGCACAACGAAAATAACTGCCGCAATCGCCAACAACGTTAAAACCGCTGTAGTCCAAAATACGCCGTGAACACCACCGAACATTGCCGCGATAATGGGTCCTGCGATAATTCCCGCACCAAACGAAAAACCAATGCTGATGCCAATCGTCGCCATGGCTTTGGTGCGGTGAACTTCCTGCGTTAAATCGGCAACCAACGCCATAATGACTGCTGAAATTGCCCCAGCACCTTGTAACGCCCGACCAATTAACACGCCGTAAATATCGTTTGATAATGCCGCGACAACGCTGCCTGCAAAGAATAAAACTAAGCCAATCACAATCAGTTTTTTGCGTCCAAATTTATCCGACATTAAACCAAATGGAATTTGCAAAACAACTTGCGGCAAGCCGTAAATACTCATCGCCAAACCAATTAACGCAGGCGTTGCGCCGTCTAACTCTTTGGCAAACAGCGACAACACCGGCAAAATCATAAACAGCCCCAACATTCGCAAGGCATAAATACCGGCTAACGAACCGATGGCGCGTTTTTCCGAAGAAGTCATTGAGCTAGAAATGTCTTGCACGTTAGTCACCGGTTACTCCGTTAAATGTGAAAATTATAAACCGACTTTTTGAGTAAAAGTCGCAGTACAGTTATTATTTTTGGTTTTTGTATCGAGAATCAATGACGTTGTAGCACCAGAGCAATCGCCACTCCATCCTGTAAATTCATAACCTGTTAAAGGTTGAGCTACCAATGAAATGGCTGTTCCAAATGGTTTTTTCAATGTGCAACTTGTGCTACTTGCACTACAAGTAAATGAACGCGGTGTACTAGTCACTCTTCCATTGCCATTTACCGTTACTCGTGTCCACGAATTGATGCTATCCACGACATCGCTAGTATAGACCGCATCAATAATGACTTTTTTCATGCAAAAACTGAAACCACAGTCGTAAATCTCACTATAGGGAACTGGAGTGGGTGATGCACTACTGCCACCATAGTTATTTGGCACAGAAATAGTGTTGTAGCTGCCAATTTTATTTACGACTTCTAAACCGCTGATAACTGACCCAAATACTGCGTAGCCAGGATTTGATGAACCACTAAAATCAAAACTAGATGAATTGTCAGTTAGATTGAAAAAGAATTGCGAGGTTGCAGAATTTGGATCCGCCGCTCGCGCCATTGCAATCGTGCCGACTGAATTGTGCAAACCATTGCTTGCTTCATTAACGATAGACGCACTCGTTGTTTTTTGTTTCATGGTGGGTGCATCAAATCCACCACCTTGGATAATCTTAATGAATGTTTTCGTGCTATCTTTGGGATCTGCAACGCTATAAACCCGGTGGAAGAACGTATTTTTATAAAAACTACTATTAACGTAATTCAAAAAATTTTGTGCGCTAAAAGGAGCTTTATCCCAGTCCAATTGAATGGTAATTGTGCCGACGCTGGTTTCCATTTCAACAATCGATGGTTGTGTAATGGTCGTCGCATAAGCTGACGTAATACTTGCCGACGCAAGCAATAATGAAGAAATCAATGTACGCATTTTTAATACTCCTACGAATTTTAAGATTAAGACAGTTTTTTATATTTCAAACGACGCGGTGAATCCGCATCAGTTCCTAAACGACGATGGCGATCAGCTTCATAATCAGCATAATTACCTTCAAACCAAACGACTTGGCTATCACCTTCAAACGCTAAAATATGGGTCGCAATTCTATCTAAAAACCAGCGATCATGCGAGATGACCACTGCACAACCTGGAAAATTTAACACCGCATCTTCCAATGCTCGCAAGGTTTCCACGTCCAAATCATTGGTTGGTTCATCGAGTAACAACACGTTGCCACCCGTTTTCAATAATTTCGCCAAATGCACCCGATTACGTTCACCACCCGACAAATCGCCAATGAATTTTTGTTGGTCGCCGCCTTTGAAATTGAAACGTCCCAAATATGCCCGCGACGGTGTTTGATATGTACCGACCGTAATCGTATCTAAGCCTTCCGATACTTCTTCAAACACAGTTTTTTTCGCGTCCATATCGTCGCGCAACTGGTCAACGTAAGCAAGTTTAACAGTTTCACCAATTTTTAACTCACCCGAATCAGGTTGTTCAAAACCCGCCATAATTCGGAACAACGTAGTTTTACCCGCGCCATTTGCACCGATAATTCCAACAATCCCGCCTGGTGGTAATTTGAAACTCAAATCGCTGAATAACAATTTGTCACCAAACGATTTAGAAATACCGTTTGCTTCAATAACCACGTCACCTAAACGCTGACCTGGTGGAATGTAGATTTCTTGGGTTTCGTTCCTTTTTTGCACATCGCTCGATGACAATTCATCAAATCGTGCCAAACGGGCTTTGCTTTTCGCATGACGACCTTTCGTGCCAGAACGCACCCATTCCAATTCTTCTTTCATGGCTTTTTGACGCGCTGATTCTTGTTTTTCTTCTAACAATAAACGTGCGCCTTTTTGTTCGAGCCAACTTGAATAATTACCTTCCCACGGAATACCTGAGCCACGATCTAATTCTAAAATCCAACCTGCAACGTTATCTAAGAAATAACGATCATGCGTCACAGCAACGACTGTTCCTGAATAATCATGTAAAAAGCGTTCGAGCCATGCGACCGATTCTGCGTCTAAATGGTTGGTTGGTTCATCGAGCAACAACATATCGGGATTTGAAAGTAACAATTGGCATAACGCAACACGACGTTTTTCACCACCCGATAATTTTGTCACATCCGCATCCCATTCGGGCAAGCGTAACGCATCGGCAGCGACTTCCAATTTGCGGTCTAAATTGTGACCGTCACAAGCGTTAATGATGTCTTCCAAACGGGCTTGATCAGCGGCGAGTTTGTCGAAATCCGCATCGGGTTCGGCGTAATCTAAATAAACCTGATCCAGTTGTGCCAATGCTTCTTTGATTTCAATAACGGCTTCTTCGATATTGCCCCGCACAGTTTTTGTCGGATCAAGTTGTGGCTCTTGCGATAAATAACCAATTTTAATCCCTTTGAGCGGAATGGCTTCGCCTTCGATGTCGGTATCTAAACCCGCCATAATTTTGAGTAATGTCGATTTACCTGAACCGTTTAAACCCAAAACGCCGATTTTTGCGCCAGGGAAAAACGACAGCCAAATGTCTTTGAGAATGTATTTTTTAGGCGGGACGATTTTTCCGACCCGATTCATTGAATAAATATATTGAGCCATAATTTTTAAAGATTCAAAGTTAAAAGTTCGAGTGAAAGTATAACAAATTTCGTTCAATTCGACGCTTATGATAAAACTAAACTGTAGTTAGATAGTCAAATCGATTTAATTTCAAGTAACCCAAGGTGAAATCTAATGAACTATAAAAAGAAATTCTTATTTTTGATCATTCGTTTATTGATGATTGGGTTCACGTCCAATTATGTGATGGCAACTCCGTTTACGTTTACGCCAGTGGATGTCACGGGAAAATTATTGGAATTTAAAAATCCAGTACGAATAGCGGGGGTGGGTATAAACGATGGGAATGGTTCTGCGTCAGTTGGCGCGAAATATAAATACACCAATGTCACCACTGTAAACGGTGTTCAAGTGGACGCGATTGTGGAGATTACAGGTAAAACATCTAACGCCACGGTCACAACTTTTGATCAACCCAATCCAAATGGTGCGGCGTACACAACCACGTTTGGTCTTACTGTCCCCGAAGCCACATTATTTGCACCAGAAATTACCGTTATTGGGACGGGATATGTTGATTTCACGATTTCTTTTCAAGGGATTGCAGGGAATCCGTTAACACTCGAAAACTTTTACAACAATTCTATCGACATTGATGGCCCTGAATTTGTGGAATACGGCGGATTTCAATCGTATCAAATGTGTTCGTCACATTGCACAACAACAAATAATCCAACGGGTGCATACGTCAACACTACGGATTTAATCGCCACAACGGGGGCAGGTGGTAATGGTACTCAAAAACGGTTTACGCAAAAAACAAATAACAATACTTACAACGGGCTAGTTCTTAATGATGCTGGGCGTGTTCAAACAGTTTTTGACTCGGTTACTAATTTGAAAATCACTATGGGACAAACCAACGGTTCAGGCGTGCGTCTTTATGGCTCTGTTTTCGTCAATCAACAATATGTGGTGAATCCGCCCGCTATCGTTTTAGCTCCCACGGTGAATCCTTTAACCACAACCAATACAAAACCAAGTATTACTGGATCGGTCGGCGGACCTGTCACCACAGCAAATACGTCAATCGGCAGTCCGGTCACTGGTACACAAACATTTTCAGTTGCGGTAAATAACGTAACGTACAACAAACCTAATTCAAATTTAACGTTTAGTGCGGACGGTTTGACGTGGATGTTGAAAATTCCGACAGCTTTGACCGCTGGCGTAACATACGAAGTCACCGCGATACGAGATGGTTTGAGCGATCAAACAAGCAACGAATTAGTCATTGTGCCGATTTGTATCGCGCCAGCCATTCTGAATGCTGACGGAACTATCTGCGTCACGCCAACCGTTAATACAGTTACGCTTTGTCACAGTGATGACGGGCAAAGTTATACCAAAATCCTAATCAATAACACTGGTGCGAATGGTCACGAATCGCACCCTTATGATGTTTTAGCAGATGCAAATGGCGCGTGTCCAACGCCAGTTCCAGTGACTTGTATATTACCTGCTGTGCGTGATTCCTCCACAAATACTTGTGTTACGCCAGCTCCCAACACTTGTCCAACGTTAGAAAATCTCAGCGCAACAATTCCAAGTTATGCGCTTTCTGACAATGGCAACAAAGTTACGATTTGCCACAATACGTCTAGCGCAACCAATCCATTTAATCTTATTACCATCAGCATCAACGCACTTTCGCCACATTTGAATAATCACGGCGATTTTTTCACGAAATCTGGCGTATGTCCGACGGATGCTGTGCCATGTCCACCCGTAATTTGTACCTTTCCACAAATTATCAACGCCGTTGGTGATGGCTGCGTATTGCTCAATCCGCCCACCGTTGACAGTCAAACTACCACGAATACTATGCCAACGATTACTGGCACAGTGGGCAGCGTTGGATTAAGTGCGGGCGAACCGTTTTCAGTTGCCGTGAATAACGTAACGTACAACAAAGGCAATGCGAATTTAGCGATTACCAGCACAAACTGGATGCTGAACATCTCAACACCGTTAGCTGTCGGTACTTATAACGTTGATGCGTTACGCAACAACACGTTACCCGACAACACCAGTGGCGAATTGGTCATTAAATTAAGTTGCACCGCACCACAACAACTTAATTTTGCGGGTGATTATTGTATTTCTGCGCCTACCGTTTTTTCTCAAAGTGTCGCCGATACCACGCCAACCATTATGGGAACAATTGGCAGCGGTTCACTCGGTGCACCTGCGTTAGGCGCAAATGAAGCATTTAAAATGGTGGTGAATAGCGTTATTTACAACAAAGGCGACGCGGCATTAAGTATTAACGGCGCAACATGGACATTAACTATTCCCGACGGCAACGCCTTGATTGCCAGCACTTCATATCCTGTCACAGCAACTCGTGACGGAACATTGAGCGGCAGCGGAACGGTAACAATTACGGGCTTGCCAACAGTCGAATCACAATCCACCACCAATAAAACGCCCGTGATTAAAGGCACAGTCGGCGATACACCATTGAATACAACCGACACGTTTACTGTGACAGTAAATGCTAAAACTTACAGCAAAACGGACAGCAGTTTGGTCATTAACGGTTTGAACTGGACATTAACGATTCCCGCTGCCAATAAAATTCCCGCTGGAACATACAACGTGGAAGCAGTACATAACGGCACATTAAAAGATAATACGACGGGAGAATTGATTATTAACGCCCTTAGTCCGCCGAGTGTTAATGCCAAAGAAACGTTCGATACCACCCCGACGATTACAGGCAAAATTGGTGATGTAGCGTTGGCAACTGGCGAAGTATTTACGGTAAATCTGAACAATCAAATATACACCGCTGGCGATAGTCATTTAATTGTAACGACATTGGATTGGACATTGACGATTCCAAAAGGCAAAGAAATTGCGGCGGGAACGTATAACGTTGAAGCGGCACGCGACGATTTGAAAGACACCACGACAAACGAATTAAAAATTAAACCATGTCCATTGCCGAGCGTCGTGAATGAAACCGCTGACACTTGCTCCATTCCTGTACCGACGGTTGTCGCACAAACTATCACAAGCAGCGTGCCAGTTTCGCCAGTGATTACCGGAACGGTTGGCGATGTTGTGCTTGGCACGCCAGAAACTTTTTCTGTGACAGTGGAAACAACACCGCCGCAAATTTACAACAAAGGCGATAATGCGTTAGTGATTAACGCGCTGAATTGGACGTTGACGATTCCAGCGGCAAAAGCCATTTCAGCGGGAACGTATGAAGTCGAAGCGGCTCGCAACACAACGGCAAAAGATATTACACACAATGAACTCGTCATTAACTTGGTTTGCGAAATAGGTCAAACGAACATAAACAATACTTGCGTTTCAAACACATTATTGCCAACTGTGAATTTTCTTTCTACAGACGACACCACTCCGACTTTAACGGGAACGGTTGGTAATGCAGTATTAAGTGCAACAGAAGATTTTACGGTCGAAGTGAATGGCGTGATTTATGACAAATCACAAATCATTTTTAGTGGCGCGATATGGAAAATCACGATTCCATTAGCAAATGCGTTATCGGTTGGAAATTATGATGTAGTTGCCGCACGCAATACGACTTTAAAAGATACTACCCGTGGCGAATTGACGATTATTGAATGTATTGAAACGAAAAAAATAAACGCCGACGGTGATTGTGTTGCTCAAAGTGTCGTGCCGACGGTCAATGCGTTGAATGCGCCAATAACCGCTTCTTCAATAACCGTCACAGGCACCGTTGGCGATTCGGTATTGGCGAATAATGACGTATTTACCGTAAAAGTAAGCAACGCAGCACACAGTAAAATCGCTGGTAATTTAACGGTCACTGGCGTGAATTGGGCATTTGCATTGACGGAGCGTTATGAAGGAACGTATGACGTTGATGCGGTAAGAAACGGGCAAGCGGATTTGACCAGTGGTGAATTAGTGATTACCGACAATATCGACATTTGCAACGCTGGTAAAAGTCAATCCATTAAGCACAGCGAATGGGACGGTAGCAAAGAAAGTAAAACATATTATTTAGGCAAATGTGCGTTACCAGAATGCAGTGCCGAAATTACCACCGAATGCACGCCCGCATTGCCTAAAAGTCCTAAAGAACTTGCTCAAGCGTTACCAAATGAACCACTTTCCGTAACGAATCAATACGTTCCTGTTTACGAGTTGGTTTATTGTGATGATGGCGGTGTAAAAAGCAGCAGTCCAGCAACTAATGTCACCATTAAACGGGCGCGAATTGTGAATGCGTCAACAGAAAATGGCACGATTGATTTAACGGGTATGCCAACAAAAGTGAAGTATGGCATTAAAGCACCTGGAATGGGTACGATGGATATTAACAATGCTACGATTAACGAAGGTAAAGCAACGGGTGCAACGCTCACAGGCGTAACGCTTAACAATGTTTATATTGATACGGTCAACGATTATATCGATGCAAACGGAAATCTTGTCGCAGGTAATACGACTTTCATCAAAGTGATGGGTGGCAAAACAAAACCGACGACCCTTAAAGAAGATGGCACGATTACAGACGGTACAATTATCAGTGGAATGATTACAGCAGGACAAGATTCAGCTGGTAATCCCGTGCGCGGTAGTATTACCACCGGACTTTATAATGCCGATATTAACAATGCCGATTCCGTTCTCACCGAAGGTAGAAGAACCCAAGGAACGATTGTAAATGCTACTATTGAAGACGCGCAAACGACTACGGTAAATGGCGTAACCGTGGTTGATGCTGGCACAATTACCAGCGGTCAAATGGATCTTGTGGCTGCTACAGCTTCCACGTTCGGTACGGTAATTAACGCCACGCTTTCTGGTACAGAAATCTCGAACACGAATCACTGTTTTTCAAGCGGCACCGTTGGCACACATGGGCAATTGAACTGGAAAGAAGTCGTTAAATAAGCGTTTCAAAACCTTGAAGGCGGGTGGTTAATATCACCTGCCTTTTTACTCTCAAACTTCTTCGCTAAGTAACGCTATTCGTTGCCGTTCAATTTCTCGAACGTAATAGGAAATCGTCGATTCAACGGCTTGCGTCATGTTAGTAAATTCAACCCCAATAATTTCGTTAAAGCCGACGATGTGGTGACTTTCAACGCGATGCTGCAACATGATTTTAAAAGAAACCTTAATTTCATCACCATCTGGCATGTGAATCGTGCAGTTTTTATAAACTGTGCTTGGTGATAAAAAATATGAAAACTCGTGGTCATGATTCAATATCGAACAACCCGACGAACTAATGTCGCGTAAATTTAATTGCATGACATTAGCTGAGACAAAATCTGGAATGATGGCACTAATAGAATGCCGTTGCGATTTCAATTTTTCGTATATTTTATTGGTTGCTAGCGCGTAAGCCTGTTTATAAGCTGCTGGTGAGTTTTTTTTGGGTGCAGCAAGTTCAATTTTGCAATAACACAATGTTCTGACAGAGGTTATTGTATTGATACGGAAAGATTCGCGACGATTATTCGGTTGTATCATCGGCGCGTCTGGAAGGTCGCTCGAAATAGAATTTAGCGGCTTTAACACTGCAATGATCGATTCACAATCTAGCTCATCTGCCAATTCCATCGCAATTTGCGTGTAAATCACATTGTTTTGTTCATCTATGACTACAACCGCTTGCACCATCAAACCCGCTAACGCGCCATCGATAATTTGCACGCCATAATCAACCGCAAATGTACTGCGAAAAGTGGATAACGTTTCCATCGCATGCAAGCCTTGAGCAGCACAAAATTGGCGTTGAGAAAATGGTAAATCTGCTGAAATCGTTAACAAGATGGTATTTTCTAAATCGACTTTTTCGTGATTCAATTTTCGCGTCCATGCTACACAACTCGGTACGTCCAAACTGGGCAGAATGTTTAAAATTTTACGTTTGCCTGTGTATGTTGCCAGCGTCACATTTTTCAATTCGTTGTTAGTCAAACAAAAATCGGGAGCTTGACCACCAACAGCGGGCAATGAACCATTTGTTTGCATCGTTAAGTGTAATTTTTCATTCCAATAATCGACACTGGAAATCGGGGTAGAACTGAGAAGGTCATCCACAACATAACTCCTTAATAAAAACATTTTATAAATCAGCTGGTCATGTGCTGAATACTGCCAGATTTTCGATATTTATGCACCAATGCACTTTCGTAATATCGCTATAATAGCGACTTTAATCGCTTGTTCAATCATGATTTTATACAAAATCGAAAGGATTTTTATGTGTGGTAATGAATTTAAATTAACATCTGTGGCAATGCTTTTAGCAAGTTCGCTACTGACTATTTCAACCGTATCGAACGCGGAAACCATTTCAGAAACCCCGAAATTTTGGCTAGATTCTGGCAAAAAAAGCATTGCCGATTCTGAAAAACTCAAACCCAACGAAAATAATGCCAAAAATGTAATTTTGTTTGTCGGTGACGGCATGGGAATTTCAACCATTACGGCGGCGCGAATTTTTGAGGGACAATCCAAACCAAATAATCGTGGCGGCGAAGAAAATTCGTTGAGTTTCGAAACATTTCCGTATGTTTCGCTCTCGAAAACTTACAGCGCAGATCAACAAACTCCTGATTCTGCACCTACTATGACGGCAATTATCACAGGTGTTAAAACCAATGACGGTGAATTATCAGTCGGTATGGCTGTCGCACGAAAAGAAAAAAATGCAGATATTGTCAATGCGAACAAAGTGAAAACTTTACTCGAACAAGCCGAAGAAAATGGTTTATCAACTGGCATCGTCACGACGGCACGTCTTACACACGCTACACCAGCAGCTTGTTATGCTCACACTTCGGAACGTGATTGGGAAGCTGATGTCGATATGCCAACCGATGCAACCATCAGTGATATTGCGAAACAACTCATCAATTTCAATTATGGCAATGGTTTAGAAGTCGCAATGGGTGGTGGACGCAGTAAATTTTTACCTGAAACAACAATCGATCCCGAAGATGTGGGTAAAAATGGAAGTCGCAAAGACGGTCTTGATTTGACACAACAATGGCTCAGAAAATATCCAAAATCAGCGTATGTTTTCGATAAAGCTGGATTCACTGCCATTGACGCGAAAAAAACGGATCATTTGCTGGGTTTGTTCGATATGTCGCACATGGAATATGAACATGATCGTGCCACAGATAGGGCGGGCGAACCGTCCCTGACTGAAATGACGGCGAAAGCGATTGAGATTTTATCGAAAAATAAAAAAGGTTACGTTTTAATGGTGGAGGCGGGACGGATTGATCATGCACATCACGCTGGCAATGCGTATCGGGCGTTGACTGAAACGGTAGAATTATCGAATGCCGTGCGTAAAGCGTTGGAAAAAACCAATGCGAAAGATACGTTAATTATTGTGACCGCCGACCATAGTCACACATTTACTATTGCGGGTTATCCACAACGTGGCAATCCGATTTTAGGACTGGTGAAACAACCCGGTGAAACGGATTTTGCAAAAGATGCCAACGGAATGCCTTATACCACATTGAGTTACGCGAATGGTCCAGGTTATCGTGGCACGCCCGCCCGTCCTGATTTAACGGCAATTGATACCGCGCATCCTGATTTTTTGCAAGAAGCGGCAGTACCATTAGTGACGGAAACGCACGCAGCAGAAGATGTTGCAGTTTTCGCCACGGGTCCCAAAGCGTATTTATTTCATGGTATCCAAGAAGAAAGCTATACCTACCAAGTCATGGCGAAAGCATTAAAATTCAAAGCGGGTGAGTAATTATCAACCGATTATTTTGGAGTTTTTATGTCAAAAAAGCGGTTAAGATTTTCGATTATTTTTGCTGTGATATTAAGCGCGTGTACTCACCAACCGAATGCACCGTTACACATCAGCGCGTTAAATACATTGCCCGATGTTGCCGTCGAATTTGAAACAACAGTGATTGAATCCGACAAGCAAGAACACCGTTATCGCTGGTATTTCTGGCGCACGGCGAATCGTGTTGAAACGCAAAATTTACACGATAACAGCGGCGAAGTATGGACAAAATCGGCGACGGGCGAAGTGGAATATGAACGTGTTTTTCACAACGAAAAGCAGATTATCAATTATCGTTCGAGTGATTTAAACGCAATTGGAGCCGAACCGAATTGGACAGCAATTACCACGTTATTGAATCCCGCACAGGTGGCGACATTGATGTCGGATGGACAAACCGAAATTTTGGGACGTGCGGGAATCGAATACAAAAATAATAATGCAGAACATCCGTTAAACCTTGTTTGGTTAGTGGATGATAAAATTCCTGCGCTGATTCAGCGCGTAGAACAAGAGCATCCATTGATAACACGCCTCGTAGCGGTGCATTTATTGTCACATCAAAGCACGGTGAATTATCGGCATATTGATTTTGCAGACATTGGCGATAAAGAAAGTGATCCGTTTATTCAATCGATTTTGCCCAAACTCAAAGGCAGTCATCATTAACGTTTTAGTGCGTTGCCGACTTATCTTTTTTGTGCCGTCGCAAAATAGTTCACTTTTCTTTAAGATAGCGGCATCGTTTTTACCTTGCGCGTAGAAAGAAACACGGAGATTCAAATGCACATTTTGTTGAGTAATGATGATGGTTATTTAGCCGAAGGATTAGTTGCGCTTGCTAAAGCGTTGGCAAATTACGCGACCATTTCTGTAGTCGCACCTGATAGAAATCGCAGTGCGGCGAGCAATTCGCTCACGTTGGATATGCCGTTACGCGCCACATCGGCGCATAACGGATTTACGAAAGTAGACGGCACGCCCACGGATTGTGTGCATTTAGCGATTACTGGATTATTAGAAACTGAACCCGATATGGTGTTTGCGGGTATCAATCATGGTGCGAATTTAGGTGACGATGTTTTATATTCGGGAACAGTTGCGGCGGCAACCGAAGGACGTTTTTTAGGTTTACCCGCTGTGGCGATTTCACTGGTTGGCGATCATCCTGAACATTTTGAAACAGCCGCGCAAGTTGCAGTCATTTTATTAAAACAAATCCTTGCTCATCCGTTGCCTGAAAATACCATTTTGAATGTCAATGTTCCCGATTTACCATTTGCCGAATTGAAAGGTTTTCAAGCCTGCCGTTTGGGGCAACGCCATAAATCTGAACCCATTATTAAAAGCGAAGATCAACGCGGACGACGTATTTATTGGGTGGGTGCAGCGGGTGAAGAACAAGATGCGGGTGAAGGTACGGATTTTTATGCTATCAATAACGGCTATGTTTCTGTCACGCCGTTACAATTGGATTTAACGTGGTACGAACGCCTCGACACGTTAAAAAATTGGTTGCCGAAAAAGGCTGTCGCTCTATGATGCAACGGCATTTACAAGGTAGCGGCATGACTTCGCAACGCACCCGTGATCGTTTGATAGCACGGTTAGTAGAAGAAGGGATTGCGGATGAACGGGTTTTAGCGGTCATGCGAACCACGCCGCGTCATATTTTTGTGGATGAAGCCTTAGCCAGTCGCGCTTACGAGGATACCGCGTTGCCGATTGGCTATAATCAGACGATTTCGCAACCGTATATCGTCGCGCGAATGACTGAATTGTTGCTGGAAAATGTCGAAACGTTGGATAAGGTATTGGAAATTGGCACGGGCTGTGGCTATCAAACGGCGATTTTGGCGCAATTGGTCAACGAAGTGTATTCGGTAGAACGTATTTTGCCGCTCCAAAAAAAAGCCAAAGTGCATACCGAATTATTAACGCTCAAAAACATTCGTTATTCTTACAGCGACGGAGGCTGGGGTTGGGAAGAATACGCACCTTTTGACGGTATTTTAGTTGCTGCTGCACCAAGCGAAATACCAGAAGCCTTATTACAACAGCTTGCCATCGGTGGCGTAATGATTATTCCTGTCGGAAAACAAGGTGGCGATCAAACCTTGCAACGTATCACACGCACCGAAAGTGGCTTTTACGTCGAAGAATTCGACTCCGTTATTTTCGTTCCTTTTTTAGCAGGAAAAGAATAGTCATGTTTCAAAAGTTATACGACAAGACTCTGCGCTGGTCACGGCATCGACACGCCACGCGCTATTTGGGATTTGTGAGTTTTGCGGACTCATCATTTTTCCCGATTACACCGCTGGTGATGCTGGTGCCGATGGTGTTGGCGCAACAAGATAAAGCGTTTCGCTTTGCATTATTAACCACCGTGATGTCGGCGTTTGGTGCGATATTAGGTTATGGCATTGGTTATTTTTTATTTGAAATGATTTCACCGTGGTTGCAAACGACGCATTATTGGGCTGATTATTTAGCTGCAAAAATCGAGGTCGATAAATGGGGAATTTGGGCGGTGTTAATTGGCGGTTTTTTACCCATTCCATATAAAATTTTCACCATCACCGCAGGTTCGTTGAATATGGCGTTGTTACCATTTTTATTGGTATCGACACTGGGGCGGGGCTGTCGATTTTTTTTAGTCGCGTTTTTACTTAAATTTGGCGGTGAAAAATTTGAAACAAAGTTGCGTAATTACATTAACAAAATCGGCTGGATTAGCGTCATGGTGATTATGATCGGTGTTGGTGCGTATCAATTTTTGAAAAGTTAACATTTGTGTGAAATGGGTGGGGGTTAGAACCCGCCCCTACCTACATTCCGATTTCTTGCCACTCGTTATGTTTCTTGCCCAGCTAATGCTTTCGATATACGTCCTACCAATGGCAGATCGAGAGGTATTACTAAATGTAATATCGTCAAAATTACCCAGTTCGTAATTTAAAACGCAACTCAACGCTTCGCCTCCTAAACCTTGGTGATGCAAAATAGCATCTTTAATATGGTCACTTAATGGCAGTTGTTCCATGGCTTCTTCGCGCGAAATATCTAAAATGCTATCTAACGAAGACAATATACCAATTAAAAAAAACTCGCCAGGTTTTGCTGTGTTTTTTCTTTCCAGTTTCGCCAATAATTCGCACATTTTTCCTCGGATTAAAGCGTTTTGTATAACAACACTAGGCTTGTTAGATAACGACGATAAAATCACCAGGTTAATCCAACGTTTCAACTCATCTAATCCAAGATACGCGATAGCTTGACTAATGGATCCTATTTTTATAGAAGCAGGGTAGGAGGCAGAATTTATATAGCATAAAACTTTATAGCTGAGAGATAAATTTTGTGAAATGTTCATAACTAATTCATCGAATTCTACATTGGGATTATGAGCAATAGTTAATAAACGTAATGATTCTAATTGATTCGATTCAATACGTTTACCTGTGACTAAATTAGGTTTATTAAAATAGAAACCTTGAAAATAATCACAGCCCAGTTCTAACAAATATTTATATTCGTCATGAGTTTCTACTTTTGCCGCCAAAATTTTTACATTGTAAAATTTTAACTGGGAAATCATTTCCTGAATGCGCGTTTTACCCATTTCAAGAACGTCAAGTTTAATAATATCGATAAACTCTAACAATTTTCGATGTTCGTGGGTCAATGAAAAGTTATCTAATGAAATTAAATAACCTTTTTGAGACATTTCTCGTAAGTTAGAAACTATATACGAATCCATTTTCACATTTTCCAGTATTTCAATAACGACACGATCTTTAGGTAAATTTAGTGGCGTTTTTTCTAAAATATTTTGCGTAGTGAAATTGATAAAGGCTTTATGCTCACCAACAACATTATTTAGTCCTATTTCTAAAATAGAGTCAGTAATAATTTGATGCGTAGCTAGCGTTGCTTCGTGATTATCTGAAAGGTCGAAATTATTGCCACGAAAAACAAGTTCATAAGCATAAATATTCGACGCTCTGTCAAAGATTTGTTGTCTGCCGATAATAAAATTAGTCATCATTTTCCACAAGATTCTTGAAATTTAAAAATTTTATGTGTTGCATACTGTCGGTCTAGTAGATTATTTTGTAACCAACGCCATAAACGGTTGCAATTACTTCCCGATCATGAGAAACGTTTTTTATTTTCAATCGTATATTTTTAATGTGTCCATCAATTGAACGGTGTAATCCATCAAAGTCCTCTTCATGTAAAGCCTCGAGTAACATGGAACGCGAATATGCTCTATCTTTTTTACTCAGTAACATAGCCAAAATGCGAAATTCACTTAAGGTTAAATTCAATGGTTTATCTTTGTAGTACGCCTGAAAGGATTCTTTGTTCAAGACAAAACCTGCAATTTCCGTTTGATTTGGAGAAAAATTTTGTATTCGTCTAAATATCGCGTTAATTCGAGCTAAAACTTCGTTTGGCTTATAAGGTTTACAAATATAATCATCTGCGCCACTATTTAACCCTTGCAATCGATCAAATTCACTGTCGCAAGACGTAATAAAAAATAATGGTACAGTTGAAAATTTTCGAATTTCTTGACATAGAGTCATACCATCACAATTGGGCAACATTACATCCATTAAAATCAAATCGGGTTGATTTTTTTTAACCCAGTCCACCACATCGGCACCATCGAATATGCAGTGACTCTGAAATCCTTTTGATGAAACACAATTAGCTAATAACATCGCTAATAGCGGTTCGTCTTCAACAATTAAAATGAATTCATTCATGTTCATTTAAGGTGAATTTTGTCACCAAGTTATTAGTTAGTAAGAATAATCGTAGAAACTGATTGTGTGAAGAGAGCGCTTAAATATATTCATACTCTTCACCTTCAAATATAAACATTGGATTAGAAGCTTTAGATGTAATGGATCTATTTGTTGTTTTGGCACGGCTTCTTCCTTGATCATCCGAATGATTATCTGTTTTGAAATAAGACATTTCATTTGCTAAATGTGTTGTTTGTACTTCTAAAGCCTCAGCTGATGTCGCCATTTCTGTTGTCATTATTGCATTTTTTTGAGTAACGTTATCCATTGCCGTAATCGCCTGTTCAATTTGAGAAATTCCTACACTTTGTTGACTTGATGCACTGGCGACTTCCGTGATAATAGCGGTCACGCCTTGAATAGCATTAACAATTTCTTGCATGGTTTTTCCTGCCGCCGCAACTTGTTTACTTCCCCCCGATACTCGCTCAACGGAATCACCAATCAACCGTTTAATTTCGCCCGCCGCATTTGCGGCACGTTGCGCCAAATGCCGAACTTCAATAGCGACAACTGCAAAACCTTTGCCTAATTCACCTGCTCGCGCCGCTTCAACTGCTGCGTTTAACGCTAAAATGTTCGTTTGAAACGCGATGTCGTCAATTACTGAAATGATGTCTACGATTTGTAATGACGATTCATTGATGTTTCTCATCGTATCCACAACTCGTTCGATAACTTCAATGCCTTTGCTTGCTGTTTCAGTTGCACTAACCGCGAGAATATTTGCTTGTTGCATATTTTCACCGTTGTACTGAACAGTTGCCGTTAACTCGTGCATACTCGCTGCCGTTTCTTCTAAGCTGGCGGCTTGTTCTTCAGTACGATGTAATAAATCGTTATTACTTACGGCAATTTCTTTTGCGGCGGCGGAGACAATATCAGTTGTGTCTTTAATTTCTACGATGATATTTTTTAAACTTTTGGTCGCTGTATTTATGCTAATTTTTACTCGACCAAAAACACCTTGATAATCTTTAGTTATTGTTTGGGTTAAATCGCCTTTTGCGAGTCCATCTAACATTATTTCCAATTCATTTAAATTATCATTCACACTTCCGAGAAGTAAATTGAGATTACGAGAAAGTTCTAACAAAAAACCACGTTGACCGCTTTCAGAAATTCGAATTTCAAAATCACCCAATGAAGCGGCTTCTACAACCTTGGTAATTTCTTGAATAGCTTTAATTTCGTTTGTTTTATCAATCCATTCTGTAACGTAACCAATTTTTTCGCCTTGATCATTAAAAACAGTGGTAGTCGAAGTGTTCATAATATGTTCACCTAGCACCACTTCGGCCTCATAGTTTCCCGTCAATTTTGACAGTAAATCACGTTGTCTTTTAGGATTAGTATGAAAAATATCAATGTTAGAACCCAATATCTGACTTGTATCAAAATGAGGGATTTTTTGTTTAAGCTGCGATTCATAATCTTCAAAAAGTTCCAAAGCACTTTGGTTATAAAAAATTATTTTATAATCCATATCTGCAACCATAATCGAAGAATGCACTGCATCGAGGGCATGGCTTATTCGCAAACTTTCATTGTTTCGACGATTTGATTCGGCAATATCCAAACTTAAACTGACATCCATCGAAAATAAGCCACGATAAAAATCACCGACTAACCCCGCTTTTTTTAAATCAAATTTATTACCAAATTTTTTAGAGGCTAATCGGTAAAATAAAGCAGTGCTTGTGTCCAAAATAGCATTTAGGCTATGAACCGCGCTGATATTGAGTAGCGCGATAATGCTTGAGATGACTATGCCCGCCAACGCTAAATAATTATGTAATAACAGCAATTCGTAGCTTATCCATACACTTGGAATTGAAAAACCTGTTAACGACAAGGCTAATTTTTTGTTTTTTGAAATACGGCTTAACGTATCAGTAAGTCGATGAATTGCCGATTTTTTGAACGAAGTCTTTTTGTTTTTCAGGGCGGAGTAAAGTATTTCAGCTTGTTCGCGTTCACCTTTTTTAAACGCGAAACTAACCAACAAATAATTTGAAACTATCCCTTTATTCGTAAATTCAGCAATAGCATTAGTATGTGTCCAATAGAAATCACCCGATTTCGTACAATTTTTTAGAAACCCACTCCATGGATAAATTAAGGCAAGCGAGTTAAGGCAATCATTAAAAATTTCTGCTGGCATATCTGGATGATGAATGACGCTGTGATTTTGTCTAATGACCTCATCACGGCTATAACCACTCATTTTCAAAAACTCATCATTCACATAGGTAATTATTCCTTGTAAATCAGTACGAATTACAATTATAGAATGATTATCTAGCGCAATTTCTTTGTTTTTGGATTTCATAAATTTATTTTTAATTATCGAATTATTGAAAAATAAGATTATAGAAAAAGATTGTGTGGAAATTGTGCGCTTGGTAAACAAAATTTCGCAGGTTATTCCTGTCAAATCTCGATAACTTTTGTTGCCCAACTAAGACTTTCGATATATGCCTCACCAATGGCAGATCGAGAGACATTGCTAAATGTAATGTCGTCAAAATTACCCAGTTCGTAATTTAAAACGCAACTTAACGCTTCTCCACCTAAACCTTTGTGGTACAAAATGGCATCCTTAATACAGTCAGTTAAGGGTAATTGTTCAATGGCTTTTTCAAGCGCAATATCTAAAATACTATCCAACGAAGACAAGATGCCGATTAAAAAAAACTCACTATATTTTGCTGTGTTTTGCTCTTCAAGTTTCGCCAATAATTCACACATTTTTCCTCGGATTAAAGAATTTTGTATGATAAAACTGGGCTTGTTCGATAACGACGATAAAACCACCAGACTAATCCAACGTTTCAATTCATTTAAGCCAAGATATGCAACCGCTTGACTAATAGATCTTATTTGTATTGATGTCGGGTAAAAGGAGGAATTTATATAGCATAAAATTTTGTAACTTAGACATAAGTTTTGTGAAATCTCTTTAGCTAATTCGTCAAATTCTATATTAGGATCATTGGCAATAGTTAATAAGCGCAACGTTGCTAATTGGTTCAATTCTATACGTTTACCTGTAACTAAATTGGGTTTGTTAAAAAAGAAACCTTGAAAATAATCACAACCCGATTCCAGTAAATATGTATATTCATGACTCGTTTCTACTTTTTCAGCTAAGATTTTTGCGTTATATGGCTTGAGTTGGGCAATCGCTTCACGAACACGGTTTTCACCCATTTCTAAGACATCAAGTTTAATAATATCGGCGAACTCTACTAATGGTTTCCATTCTTCGGTGAAGATAAAGTCATCTAACGCAATTAAATAACCTTGTTGGGACATTTCTCGTAAATTGTAAATTACCCGTAAATCAATTGTTACATTTTCCAACACCTCAATTACGATACGATTTTTTGGTAAATCTAAAGGCGTTTTTTCTAAAATATTTTGAGTGGTGAAATTGATAAAGGCTTTATGCTCACCCACAAGATTATTCAGCCCTATTTCTAAAATAGAATCTGTAATAACTTGATGCGTCGCCTGTGTTGCTTCATGCTCATCAAAAAGGTCGAAATTATTGCCACGAAATAAAAGTTCATACGCATAAATATTCGCTTCTCTATTAAAAATTTGTTGCCTGCCGATAATAAAATTGTTCATGTTTTTATTTTGTAACCAGTTGTTTTATTTATTCTAAGTAGCGAAAGACCCCGTCGTTTAGGGAAAATCTCGCAACCTCCTAGCTAGCGGTTAAGTAAAGCGGACAACTTGTCAATTACAGCAATTTCACCATTAGATTCTCTAAAAATACTTCGATTCAATGTTTTATCTGTTTTCCATAATACGTCAGAGATTCGGATTTCACATCCAATATGCACACGGCTTCCAGCAATTACTTTGGCATATTTAATCATTGCTAAGTTATCGTATAACGTAGCCAATTCCTTAAGATAAAACTCATTTTCAGAAACCAATTTATGCAAGTTAAGTTCTAATCTGTCAGTTAAATTAGTTAATTCAGCGGTTTGTTCCTTTTTAGAACAAATATGTACGATGAGTTTTTTTATACGATTTTGTTCTTTATCGTTTTCAACAATCGAACTATTTAACGTATCAACTCTTTTTTGAATATAAGGGTCAGAACCCACACGAATACGAGTAATTATTTCGGCTTTTGTTCCAAATACTGACGCTTTAACTTCTAACATTGCCCAAGCAACACCCCCCACCAGCGATTTGCGTTTTCCTTTTTGACCAACGGTTATTTTATTACCGGTAAATAAGTCACTATTTAACGAATAATCACAAATAGTAATATCAATACCGGCTTCAACATTACTGTATTCGACAAACATTGCTTCTATTGAACTACGAGAAACAACGCTACTTGAACTTACTCCACCATATAATTTGACATCACCATCAGCCTTTAAACGAGAATTTTGTACACTTCCAAAAATAGTTAGGCAACCTCCACATTCAAGATCGGCATTTTCTACATCGCCTTCTATTACTAAGTCATCCAAGGCGTAAACTTTCATGTCATTTTCTACGTCAACTTGTACGATTACTCCACCTGGAAAATTAACATTACCAGACTTAAGGTCAACACATTTTAGGGTTAGAACGGGTAACACAATGACACCGTGCGGAACTAAAATGGGCGTTCCAATCAATGCAGAACATAGGTATTCGTTATTATTAGGGTCAATGTAGACTCCTTTTTTATTTGAGGAAAAAGGCGTATCCAAGCCGTGATAACAATCGATTAAATCGCCAAAAACATTAGATCCTTCGTGACCTGGTTTTGCTGGAGTACGGTGCATAACCCATTGCCCTTCTGCAACAGTGATAATTTCTCCTAAATTTCGATAATCAACCGTATCTTGGTCAGAAATACACGGTTCTTTTACTCGTTGAGGAATTAAACTTTTAAACTGAGCATCAATTCCGGCAATCGGCGGTAATCCTTTTGCAACAATAAGCTTTGAAATTTGATCGTGATTCAAAATTTCTTCAATTTCTTGATCCGATACAAGACCATAAGTAATTCCAGATTGCTGTAAACAATGATGCACATCAGGAAGCGTTAAGATTTTGCCCCCGAAAGCAGGAAAAAAGGTTAGCGTGGCAGTCATTTCGTCTTCAGAAATGGTGATGTCACAACTGGCATCTTGTAACTCACCGATTTCAATTTTGAATGGCTCTACAGCCGTGTTGCAAGTGCGAACTAAGCGGGATAATGAACTTTCTGAAATGAATAAATGTAGAAAATTTTCTTCACTTAATCGTTGTTTGACCAAAGCAATAGTAAATTCAATTTTATCCGCTTTATTTAGGACAAATATGGCTTCCAATTTGCGCGAATCTTCGTTTAGTACAAAATTTAGTCTGTTTTCAACTAACACGTTATGTTCCTATAGAGACTTTGATTTATAGGAATCAATTGTAGAAAAAGATTGTGTAGAAGTTGTGCGCTTGAAGCTAAATAATAATGAAAATTTCTTGTATAGCCATGATTTCAAGATTTTTAAATTTATGCCATTTTGATCAATAATTTTACAAATTCATCCGCCGGAATTGGCTTGCTTTTGATATAACCTTGATAAGTATCACAGCCTCGTAGCTGCAAAAAATCCAGTTGCGCCACGGTTTCTACGCCTTCTGCCAACACTTTAAAACCTAAAGTTTGCCCCATTGAAATAATCGCCGACGTAATTGCCATATCATCTGCGTGATGTGGAATGTCGTCGATAAAACTTTTATCAATTTTAAGTACGTCCAGCGGGAAACGTTTTAAATACGACAGTGACGAATATCCCGTACCAAAATCGTCAATCGCTAAATGAATTCCCAGCTCGCGCAATTCCGTCAAAATACCAATGACAGCTTCCTGATGCTCCATCAATCCACTTTCCGTCAATTCTAATTCTAATTGTTCGGCAGGATAATGGGTTTCCGCCAAAACTGTTGTGACCAATTCCACCATATCGCAGTGTTTGAATTGTGCCGGCGACACGTTTACCGCCAAGCGAATTGGCGCAAATCCTGCGTCAATCCATTCTTTTCCTTGCCGGCACACATCACGCAACACCCATTCACCAATGCTCATAATCAAACCGGTTTCTTCGGCAATCGGAATAAATTTATACGGTGGAATCAAACCTTCATTCGGTTCTTGCCAACGCACCAAGGCTTCCGCACCAATGATTTTACCGCTCAAAATATCGACTTGTGCTTGATAAAATACCCGCAATTCACCTTGCTCAATCCCCCGCCGTAAACGTACTTCTAAATCTAAACGTTCCCGTGCCGCCGACGTTAAACTTTCTGAAAAATAGGCAAAACAACCTCGTCCATTATCTTTTGCTTGATAAAGTGCAATGTCCGCATTATCCATTAACAACTCTGGTGTTTTACCGTGTTGCGGATAAAGCGCAATGCCGATACTCGCGCCAATTCGCACGTCATCACTTTGGGTGAGTTGAAATGTAGCAGATAAATCCGCCACAATTTCAGTCGCCACTCGTGCTGCATCGTCTTGATGACTAATGTCCTCGAGTAACACCACAAACTCATCGCCGCCCAATCGCGCCACCATATCCGTGGTGCGTAATCGAGCCGTAATCCGCTGTGCGACTTGTTTGAGTAGCTCATCGCCCGCCAAATGTCCCAACGTGTCATTCACGTTTTTAAAACGATCCAAATCCATCATCAATACCGCAAGTTGCTTTTTTTCGCGAGAACACATCGCCATACTGTGATTTAATCGCTCTGATAATTTACGGCGATTCGCTAACCCAGTGAGCGGGTCATAAAACGCTAAATGTTTAATTTTTTCTTCTGCAATTTTAAAGTCGGTAATGTCCACCAACGTGGCAACAAAATGTGTCGTTTGTTCATGATCATCTTTCACGGCAGTAATCGTTAGCCATTCGGGATAAATACCTTCGTTTTTATTGCGATTCCAAATTTCACCTTGCCATGAACCGACGCTCAACAATTTCCCCCACATTTCTTTGTAGAATTCTGCATCTTGTTGCCCAGATTTTAACAAGCTCGGCGTTTTCCCAATCGCTTCTTCCGCGCTGTAGCCCGTAATCGTGGTGAAGGCATGATTGACACGAATAATCACATTGTTTGCATCAGTAATCATAATACCTTCCTGCGATTCAAAGGCAATTGCCGCGATACGTTGTTCGATTTCGAGCTGTTTACGCTCCGTAATATCTTCTTTAATCGCTAAATAATGGCTGATTTGTCCATTCGGTTGCCGCACGGGGGTAATCAAAGCAAGTTCAATGTATTCGCTCCCATCTTTACGCCGATTTGTGAGTTCACCTCTCCACATTTCGCCATTACCAATCGTTTTCCACAATTGCTTAAACGTGTCTTTGGACGTTTTTCCTGAATTTAAAATGTTCGGCGTGCGTCCAATGACTTCGTCTAAACTGTAACCGGTCGTGTGTGTAAAAGCAGCGTTCGCATATTCGATTTGAGCATTCAAATCGGTAATAACGATTGCACAAGGATTTTGATCGACGGCAAGCGAAAATTTACGCAGTGAATCTTCAGCTTTTTTGCGTTTGGTAATGTCACGCGCAATTCCCAATACACCAATAATGTTGCCTTCGCCGTTGTACAACGGCGTTTTTATCGTTTCCATAAACGCTTGATGACCATCATCCGCAAACGTGACATTTTCTTCAGTCGCACAAACTTCATTGTTGGTCATAATTTTTTGATCATATTTTTGGAACAAATCCGCCAATTCTTTACTGACGAAATCGTAATCCGTTTTGCCAATAATATCGGCTTCTTTTGCGCCGATATATCGCTCAAACATCGCGTTGCAGGATAAATAAACGCCCTCTTTATTTTTGAGCCAAATTAAATCTGGAATGGCTTTAATCAACGCGCGTAAATGTGCTTCGCTGTCATGCAAACGGGCTTCATTGGCATCATGAATCCATAATAACTTCTGAAAACTCGTCGCCATCGCATTGAAATTGTCTGCCACCAACGCTAATTCGTCTTGGGTGTCTAATTGAATGCGTGCGGACAAATTGCCATCGGCAAATTTTTGTGCGGAATTTGCCAATGAGCGAATACTGCCCATCATGGCGTAATAAATTCCGATAAAAAAATACTGAGCGATAACGAACAATAAAAATGCGCTACCAATGCTGACCATGAGTGATTTTTTAGCAGCTTGAATGCGTTTTTCGAGTAGTGATTCTAATGTCGGCAATAACGTTTCGCAGCTTTGAGCATAAATTTTGTCGATGGCGCGTGCATTTAATGTAAAAAAATCGACAGGCGAAAGTTGAAAACGTTTTGATAGAATGTCGGCTTCTATGGCGTTAGTGGTTTGCAACACCGTTTTTAAAACTTCTTGTGCTACGCCAGTCATGAGCGGCGTAATGACAGAATTACTACGCCCTGTTTTTTCGAGACTCAAATCCAAGGCTTTGAGGCTTTGGTTTAACTCGGCGATTAACACCACGATGTCGTTTTTTTGATGGTCAGATAATTTTTGGGTGCTTAACGCGGTAGCACTGAGCGTATGTAACTCGCCTAATTTCTCCAGCACATCTGGCACTTTGTTAATAACAATGTCAGTTAAATAATGCGTGTCGATACCCGCGTCAAACGTGAGCGCGTAATAATCCGCTACTGTTTCTTTGAATTGTTGAATTTGCTCGAGTATTTCAACATGCGCGGCGAAATTTTGTTCGGCTGTCCACGTTTCGCTTTTAAGTTTTACGCCATGCCAATTGGTTTTGATACCGCGCCAGTCTTTGTTTAAGCGCGTGTCATCGAGTTTAAGCAAGGTATCGTAAGGCAAGCCTTCGTCAACGAGCGTCATTTTTTTAGTTAATTCAGTTTCGACAACCGCCTGTTCATTTCGCATGAAAGCATCATGTGGCAATGTGGTAACGCGGTGATGTTGCTGAACAGTTTGCATCGTTTGCGTTAACGGTTTGATGAGTTTAATACCTTGCAATTCGCGTTGTGTCGAGACAATGACTTGTGAAAAATTGCTGTATAAACTGAAAAACATAACGACAATGGCAATGAGATAAATCGACCCTAACACCATAAATTTTTTGGTGTAACCAAGTCTATTCATCAAAGCAATAGCGGGTAAAAACAAGCCTCTCATGCAGTCATCCTTTAACACATTGTTATTATTTTTCGCGTTTTGCAATGATAACAGATGCTAATTTAGCCGCGCATAAAAAAACCGCCTGATTAAAGCGGTTTTTTATTCAGCAAAAACTAATCAATCCAATTATTGAATCCAAATCAATTCAACGCGGCGATTACGTTCTTTTCCAGCTTCGGTGCTGTTGTCAGCAATCGGGTGACTTTCACCATAACCGTGAGCGGTTAATTTGTTTGAAACGCCTTTGTGTTTCAAATAAGTGGCGACTGATTGTGAACGTTTTTGCGACAAGCGCAAATTGTAAGCGTCTGTGCCTTCGCTGCTGGTGTGACCTTGTACTTCTAAATCATTTTTTTGTGGGTATGCGATTAAACTTTTCGCCACGCCATCTAAAATAACTTTGGCGTTTGGCGTTAATTCCGCAGAATCGTGTTTGAACTGTACGCCTTTGATTTCTAAACTAATCGGACAACCGTGTGCGTCAACTTTTGCACCTGCAATTGTGCCAGCACATTGGTCTAAACAATTGTTCACGCCATCATGGTCATCGTCTTTTGTTGAACAATCGGCAACGGGTGTCGGTGTTGGACGGACAACGGCAGGCTGTTCAATACGTTGTGGCGTAGGTTTTTCAACTTTTTCGCCCAACGGAATCACGAAGCCAACATTGACGACCATTTCATTGAAATCACTGCTGTTTGAATTGTTGGCAAATATGTTTGAATTATTGTTGCTGAAGTTGTTGTTATAGCGATAACGCACGTCGCTTCGTAAAAAGAAACCGTCACAGATTTCATAAGTAGCACCTACGCCCGCTTCACCAATAAAGCCAGTTTTGTCACCGTTCGGCGTACTGGTAGTTGCACCACCTACACCCACGACGGCGTAAGGCGAAAATTTGTCACGGAAGAAATAGTATTGCAAATCAGCCGTGCCGCCTGCCATATTCGTGCTGCCAGAATTTGCACCTAATGGCGCAGAAGTTCTGCCGTAATCTTGATAAAAACCTTTTAATTCCACATTGAAATGTTCGTTCAACATTTTACCAACCGCTAAACCACCACCCCAACCGTCGCTGCTGTTACGCTCATCATCTGCCAAAACAAACGAACCATAAGGCGCGACATACCAGCGCGTATCTACGTCAGCATTCGCTTGCGCCAAAACTGGCATCATCAACGTGGCTAAAATCGTTGTTGTTAAATACTTTTTAATCATTGGAAACTCCTTTGTTATTTTTAAAATAAACCCAACTGCACTTGCGCGACTTCAGACATCATTTCGCGTGACCAAGGTGGATCAAGGACAATTTCAACATTCACACTCGCCACACTCGGCAAAGCTTTAATGCCTTTTTCCACATCGCTTTGAATCACAGGTCCCATGCCACAACCCGGCGCAGTCAACGTCATCATAACATGAACGTGATATTGCCCTTCAATGACAGGATTCAACGTGCAACTGTAAATCAGCCCCAAATCCACCACGTTTACAGGAATTTCAGGATCGTAAACTGTTTTCATCACTGCCCAACAGTTTTGTTCAATTGCTTGTGCGGTATTTTCACTGACCAACGTCGCTGAATGATATTCTTCTTTGCCAAGTGCATCGGCATCTTTGCCCGCAATCCGAACCAAATGTCCATAAGGCGTAAGTACCGTGAAATTGTCACCCAATGCTTGATGCAACGTGACGATTTCACCTGCGTTTAATTTGCCAATATGCCCGTCGGGAATCGTAATAATATCGACATCGCGGGTTAACGTTATGCTTTCTTTTTCTGCCATGATTATATTTGAAAGTTAGATTTTAAAATTATGAGCATCAATCGTTTGCCCTGTGATGCCTAAACTATCGTCGCTCAATAAATACGCATAAAGCGGCGCGAGCGAAGTCATTGCGGGAAGTTTTGATTTATCTTCGGCGGGATAAGCGCGTTTGCGTAATGGTGAATCAATGGGCGATGGAATTAAGATATTGACGCGAATTTTGCCAGCCCCTTCGAGTTCTTCCGCTAAAACATGCGCGAAACCTTCCATTGCTACTTTTGAAACGCCGTAAGCTCCCGAATAAGCAGGGGTTAAACGTGCCGCTGAATCAGACGTAAACACAATCGAGGCATGAGCCGCTTTTTGCATCACGGGTAAAAGCACGCGCGTCAATAAAAATGGCGCGTTGAGATTCACGTTTAACGTGTGTCCCCATTCTTTGGTGCCGTGCTGAATGAGCGGCATAAACGAACTGAATTCAACGGCGGAATGCAATAAACCATGTAACACACCATATTTTTCATTGATACGTTGCGCGAGTTCTTCGTAATCATTTTCGGTCGCACCCGCTAAATCGAACGGATACATAATCGGCTCAACCCCGTCGTCCGCTAAAATTTTGTCGTAAATTATTTCGAGTTTCGGTAAATTTTTATCGAGCAAAATAATTTGTGCGCCTAATTTAGCCAATGTTAACGCGGCGGTTGAACCTAAACCACCTGCTGCGCCAGTGATTAAAATAACATGATTTTTTAGCGACATAATGCGTCCTCTAACCAAGCAAGCAACTGTTGCGGGGAAGAAATTAGCGCATTTGCACCCCAGTTTTCAGGATTGTCATTGGTTTGCAAATAACCGTAAGTCGCCGCAATCGTGTACATTTTAGCACTTTTTCCTGCCAAAATATCGTGCGCCGCATCACCAATATAAACACATTCCACCGCTGAAACATTGGCACGTTTGCAGGCTTCTAAAAGTGGTGCGGGATGTGGTTTTGGATTCGGCGTGGTATCGCCACAAATCACACACGCGGCGCGGTTTTTGAGTTCCAAAGCGTGAATTAACGGCAGTGCAAAACGTTCACGTTTGTTGGTCACAATGCCCCACAACAGATTTTTCGTTTCGATAAAATCCAATACATCCAAAATACCATCAAAAAAATGACTGTATCGTGCAATGTTGGCTTCGTATTCTTCCAACATCGTGGTCAAAATGGCCGCGCGTTTTTCGTCGTCAATGGATTTTTCAATACTTGCGTTAATCAACGCAATCGCACCAAATGAAACGTGCGGTTTGACGTGTTCAGCGACGACGGGTGAAAAATCGTGCCGCTCTAAAGCGAAATTCAAACAGGCAATTAAATCTGGCGCGGTATCAACCAGCGTGCCGTCTAAATCGAACAAAATGCAGGATAATTTCATTAGACAGATTTTTTAAATGCGGCGATGTAATTAACATCAACATCTTTGCCGAGCGAAAAACGTTGGGTGAATGGGTTGTATTCGATGCCAATCATACCTTGAAGTTCTAAACCTGCAGCGCGAGCGGTTTGACAAAGTTCCGACGGTTTAATGAAGGTTTTATATTCATGCGTGCCTTTAGGTAACATTTGCAAAACGTATTCTGCGGCAACAATCGCCAATAAAAAGGCTTTCGGTTTTCGATTCAATGTCGAGAAAAATACCATGCCGTCTGGTTTTACTAATTTCGCACAAGCAGAAACAATCGAACCAGCGTCGGGAACGTGTTCCAACATTTCCATGCAAGTCACAAAATCAAAACTTTCGGGTTGTTCTTCAGCGAGTTTTTCAACTGCAATTTTTTGATAATTAACGGTGGTCGTTTCGGTTTCTAAAGCGTGTAATTCCGCGACATCAATTAAATCGCCGCTTAAATCAATTCCGAGTGCATCTGCGCCCGCTTGTGCTAAAGCTTCGGTCAAAATCCCCCCGCCACAACCCACGTCGATAACCCGTTTCCCTGCGAGTAAAGTGTATTCTTGAATGAACTGTAAACGTAGTGAATTCACGGCGTGTAGGGTTTTAAATTCGCCTTGTTTATCCCACCAGCGTTCTGCCATTGAGCCAAATTTGAGAATTTCGTGTGCGTGTACATTTTCGGTCATTTTTGCTTATTCGTATTCGTGTAAAAGTAGCTATAGTTTAGCGCATTAGTAGGTTATTCGCCCACCACTTAATAATCATTAGAAAATCGTCAATTGGCAAATTATGATGTTGATTTTTGGAATGTCGAAGGCTATCCAATTGTCGTTATTTATAAAAACGACTGGGAAGTTTACGGAGCAGGATTTTTTAAAATGAAGTTAATTTTTAGACGCAATTCATCGGGATACGGTTTGGAATGGAATATCTTGGGCTGTCTCGTCGCCAACGATCTTCGAACACCGCATCGCGAATTTCGATACAGCAAAAATCAGTAGGTAGTGTAGTAATAACGCCCCCAGAATAGGGACGTTTTTGTATGAAAATCTTGCCTAAATTACAAAATATACCGACTTAAATCTTCGTCTTTGACCAATTCACCCAGATATTTGTTCACATAAGCGGCATCGATAACGACTTTTTTATCGACTAAATCCGACGCTTCAAACGAAATTTCTTCTAACAATTTTTCCAGCATCGTATGTAAACGACGTGCGCCAATGTTTTCGGTGGTTTCATTAACTTGCCAACCCATTTCCGCAATGCGTTTAATCCCATCTTCCGCAAAGGTTAAATCAACACCTTCCGTTGCCAACAACGCCGTATATTGTTCAGTCAACGACGCATTCGGTTCAGTTAAAATTCGTACAAAATCGTCTGCCGTCAACGCACTCAATTCCACTCGAATTGGGAAACGTCCTTGCAATTCAGGAATCAAATCCGATGGTTTGGCAACGTGAAACGCACCCGAAGCGATAAACAAAATGTGATCCGTTTTGATCGCACCATATTTTGTACTGACGGTGCTGCCTTCGACTAACGGCAATAAATCTCGCTGCACACCTTCGCGTGACACTTCGCCACCGCCACCTCCGTGTTCAGAACGTTTACAAATTTTGTCGATTTCGTCTAAAAACACGATGCCATTTTGTTCCACTGCTTCAATCGCTCGCAAACGAATATCGTCTTCGTTCACTAATTTTTCGGCTTCTTCTTCTTGTAAAACTTGCAACGCTTTGTCTATTTTCATTTTGCGGGTTCGGGTTTTGTCCGATCCCATACTTTGAAACATACCTTGCAATTGGCTGGTCATTTCTTCCATGCCGGGCGGAGCCATAATTTCTACACCAATCGCGCCGATTTGAACTTCAACGTCAATTTCTTTGTCGTTTAAATCGCCATCACGCAATTTTTGACGCATTTTTTCGCGCGTCGCATCACCATTTGGCGAATCTTCTGGCGACCAACCTTCTGCACGCGGAATTAAAATGTCCAATACCCGTTCTTCAGCGGCGGCGGCAGCTTGTGTCCGCATTTTTTCCATTTCAACTTGGCGAGTCATATTGACGGCGGTATCGACTAAATCACGGATTATCGATTCCACGTCACGCCCAACGTAACCGACTTCGGTAAATTTCGTGGCTTCAATTTTGATAAACGGCGCGTGGGCGAGTTTCGCCAATCGTCGGGCAATTTCTGTTTTACCCACGCCGGTAGGCCCAATCATTAAGATATTTTTCGGGGTAATTTCGTCATGCAACGTGCCAGTAATTTGTTGTCTTCGCCACCGATTTCGCAACGCAATCGCCACGGAACGTTTCGCGCTACCTTGACCAATAATGTGTTTGTCTAATTCACTGACGATTTCTTTGGGGGTCATTTCAGTCATGTTTTTACTCTTTAGGTTCAATATCGAGTTCTTCGATACGCAAATTGTGATTGGTATAAATGCAAATGTCGGCGGCGATATTTAAAGCACGTTCAACAATTTCTCGCGCACTTAAATCGGTATTTTCAAGCAACGCCTGTGCTGCCGCTTGAGCAAATGAACCACCCGAGCCAATTGCCATTAAATCAAATCTTGATTCGGGTTCAATGACATCGCCTGTGCCTGAAATAATTAACGAGGTTTTGGAATCTGCAATCGTTAAAAGAGCTTCTAATTTGCGTAACGCTCTGTCGGTGCGCCAATCTTTTGCCATTTCGACGGCAGCACGAGTTAAATTGCCGCGATGTTTTTCGAGTTTACCTTCAAAATGTTCAAACAACGTGAACGCATCTGAAGTTGCACCTGCGAAACCCGCAATGACTTTGTCATGATACAAACGACGCACTTTGCGAGCGTTACCTTTCATGACGGTGTTGCCTAATGTCACTTGTCCGTCGCCACCAATGACAACTTTATCGCCTCGGCGTACCGAGAGTATGGTTGTGCCTCTAAACACAGTGTTCTCCAACGTGTGAAATAAAAAAACGGAATTTTACAGGTTTTTTTACGTCGATGCGCCTGTGTAATTTTTAACGTGTGCCAAAAATCTGTCTAGCTGGTTAGCGAAGGCTTGTATATCGTGTGCATTTTGTGGTGCAGCTCCACCAGTGTGAATACCACTGCCGCGTAATGTGTCCATGAAATCACGCATATTTAAACGCTCTTTAATGTTTTCGCGCGTATAAAGTTCGCCGCGTGGATTGATGGCGTGACCGCCTTTTTCAATCACATCGTTCGCCAATGGAATATCGCCGGTAATCACTAAATCACCGGCACTTAATTGTTTGACGATTTCGTTATCGGCAACGTCGTAACCTGAATTGACGCGCAACATTTTGATATACCGCGACGGCGGAATTTGCAGCGTTTGATTCGCCACCAGCGTCGTGGTTATCATCGTGCGATTTGCCGCACGAAACAAAATCTCTTTAATTGCGTTCGGACACCCGTCCGCATCTACCCAAATTTTCATTTTCAAAATCCCTGTTGTAATTTGTTTTTTAACCCTCGCGTATATTATTTCACAATCATTTTGTTGTCGGTTAGCTATACCGTTTCAACTAAATAGACAACTTGGCTTTCGTAAATCGGTTACTGAGTATTTTTCTAAAAATTGTTAATGACCAAAACGGCATAATTTTGTATAGTTGCCACAGATTTTTAACAACGGGATGCGTTTTAGGCGAATCCCGTTTTGCACATTTGAGGTAATGATTTCGATGAGTTCCGCACAATTAGTATTAGAAGACGGCACAGTATTTTACGGTGAATCTATAGGCGCGGCGGGTTGTAGCGTTGGCGAAGTTGTTTTTAATACCGCGATGACGGGCTATCAAGAAATTTTGAGCGATCCGTCTTACGCACAACAAATCGTGACTTTAACTTACCCGCACATTGGCAACGTCGGAACGACTGACGAAGATCAAGAATCACACGGTGTTTTTGTCAGTGGTTTGGTGATTCGAGATTTGCCCTTATTGACAAGTAATTGGCGCAGTGAAAAAACGTTGCAACAATACTTAATCGACAACAATGTTGTAGCGATTGCTGAAATTGACACCCGAAAATTAACCCGTATTTTACGCGATAAAGGCGCACAACGCGGTTGCATTATCGCCGGTGAAAATGTAACGATTGAACACGCGAATGCTGCCATCACTGGATTTTCGGGTTTAAAAGGATTGGATTTAGCGAAAGAAGTGACGACTGCTGAAACCTACGACTGGACAGAAAACGTTTGGAATTTGAAAAACGGTCATGTTCAAGCTGAAAATTTAACCAAACACGTTGTCGCTTATGATTTTGGCGTGAAACGTAACATTTTACGTTTGTTAGCGAATCGCGGTTGCCGCGTGACGGTTGTGCCAGCCAAAACCCCCGCTGCGGAAGTTTTGGCGTTGAAACCTGATGGCGTATTTTTATCCAATGGGCCTGGCGATCCAGAACCATGTGATTACGCGATCGAAGCAATCAAAACTATTTTAGAAACGAAAACGCCTGTTTTTGGGATTTGTTTAGGGCATCAATTATTAGCCTTAGCGAGTGGTGCGAAAACGGAGAAAATGAAATTCGGTCATCATGGTGCAAATCACCCAGTCCAAGAAATTGCGACAGGTCGTGTGATGATTAGTAGTCAAAATCATGGTTTCGCTGTCAATGAAGCGAGTTTGCCAGCAAATGTAATTGCCACTTATCGCTCATTATTCGACGGCAGTTTGCAAGGAATTAAACGAACAGATTGCCCCGCGTTTAGTTTTCAAGGTCATCCCGAAGCCAGCCCAGGTCCGCACGATGTTGAAGCGTTGTTTGATGAATTTATCGAACTGATGAACGCCCGTTAATTTTATTTCCCATTTCGTTCAGCATTAAAAATACGAGCCTCATAGAAAAATATGCCAAAAAGAACCGACATAAAATCCATTTTATTATTAGGCGCAGGACCGATTGTTATTGGTCAAGCGTGTGAATTTGACTACTCAGGCACACAAGCCTGCAAAGCCTTGCGCGAAGAAGGTTATCGCGTGATTTTGGTTAATTCCAATCCCGCCACGATTATGACCGACCCCGAAATGGCGGACGCGGTTTATATCGAACCGATTGATTGGCAAACCGTTGAAAAAATTATTGCCAAAGAACGTCCTGACGCAATTTTGCCAACCATGGGCGGACAAACCGCGTTGAATTGTGCGTTAGATTTGGACAAACACGGTGTGCTGGCGAAATACAATGTTGAAATGATTGGCGCAAGTAAGGAAGCGATTAACAAAGCCGAAGACCGTCAACTTTTCAACGACGCAATGGCGCGAATTGGTTTAGAAGTCGCTAAATCTAAAACCGCGCACACGATGGAAGAAGCCTTAGCCGCTCAAAAAGAAGTGGGTTATCCAACGGTTATTCGTCCTTCTTTCACAATGGGCGGAAGTGGCGGCGGTATTGCGTACAATAAAGAAGAATTTCTCGAAATTTGCGAACGCGGGTTGTATTTATCACCGACCAACGAATTATTGATTGAAGAATCGGTACTCGGTTGGAAAGAGTACGAAATGGAAGTTGTCCGCGATACCAAAGACAATTGCATCATCGTTTGTTCAATTGAAAATTTCGATCCGATGGGCGTTCACACGGGCGATTCGATTACCGTTGCCCCCGCGCAAACGTTGACTGATAAGGAATATCAAATTTTGCGGAATGTATCGCTCGCAGTGTTGCGCGAAATCGGCGTAGATACAGGCGGTTCAAACGTACAAGTTGCTATCAATCCTGTTGATGGTCGCATGATTATCATCGAAATGAATCCGCGTGTATCACGTTCTTCAGCGTTAGCATCGAAAGCCACAGGTTTCCCTATTGCAAAAGTCGCCGCGAAATTAGCAGTGGGTTACACGCTCGACGAATTACAAAATGAAATCACAGGTGGCAAAACGCCTGCGTCTTTTGAACCATCGATTGATTACGTCGTTGTAAAAGTGCCGCGTTTCACGTTTGAAAAATTCCCACAAGCGGACGACCGTCTCACGACACAAATGAAATCCGTTGGTGAAGTGATGGCAATTGGGCGCACATTTCAAGAATCGTTACAAAAAGCGTTGCGCGGTTTAGAAATTGGCATCAGCGGTTTAGATGAAATTACCGACTTAACGGCTGACGATGCAGGCGATAAAATGCGCCGTGAAATGCGTCACCCTGGCCCTGATAGATTGTTGTATGTTGCTGATGCGTTCCGTAGCGGCATGACGATTGCCGAAGTGCATGATTCCAGCAAAATTGACCCGTGGTTTTTAGCACAAATCGAAGACTTAGTTTTGACTGAAAAATCGCTTTCAACCAAAACGCTTTCGACATTGAAAGCGGGCGAATTGTACAAACTGAAACGCAAAGGTTTTTCAGATTTACGTTTGGCAAAATTGCTCGATGCCTCCGAAACCGAAGTTCGTAACATTCGCCACAAGCAAAACATTCGTCCCGTTTATAAACGCATTGATTCGTGTGCGGCAGAATTTTCATCCGATACGGCTTATTTGTATTCCACTTATGAAGAAGAATGCGAAGCGCGAGTTTCTGATAAAGAAAAAATCATCATCTTAGGCGGCGGCCCAAATCGAATTGGTCAAGGTATTGAGTTCGATTATTGCTGTGTTCATGCTGCGTTGGCGTTGCGCGAAGATGGCTATGAAACCATCATGGTCAACTGTAATCCTGAAACCGTTTCGACCGATTTTGATACGTCTGATCGTTTATATTTTGAATCGTTGACACTCGAAGATGTGTTAGAAATCGTTCACATCGAAAAACCAAAAGGCGTAATCGTTCAATACGGCGGTCAAACGCCATTGAAATTAGCACGCGCGTTAGAAGCGGCAGGTGTTCCGATTATTGGCACGTCGCCCGATTCGATTGATTTAGCGGAAGACCGTGAACGTTTCCAAAAATTGTTGGAGCGTATCGGTTTGAAACAACCACCCAATGCAACCGCACGTTCAACTGAACAAGCCATTAACGCCGCAAAAGAATTAGGTTATCCGTTGGTTGTGCGTCCCTCTTATGTTTTAGGTGGTCGCGCAATGGAAATCGTGTTCAACGAAGAAGGTTTGCAACGCTACATGAAAGAAGCCGTAAGCGTTTCAAACGATTCGCCTGTTTTGTTAGACCGCTTTTTAGATGACGCAGTGGAAATGGATGTTGATGCGATTTATGACGGCGAACGTGTTTTGATTGGCGGTTTGATGGAACACATTGAACAAGCAGGCGTGCATTCAGGCGATTCCGCTTGTTCATTGCCGCCGTATGATTTAGCTCCAGCGTTACAAGACAAATTGCGCGAACAAGTCGCCAAAATGGCAGAAGCTTTAGGGGTGCGCGGTTTGATGAATACGCAATTTGCAATTCAAGGCGAAGATATTTACGTTTTGGAAGTTAATCCTAGAGCTTCACGAACTGCACCATTTGTCTCAAAAGCAACGGGTTATCCGCTTGCAAAAATTGCCGCGCGTGTAATGGTTGGACAAACCTTAAAACAACAAGGCATTACCGAAGAACGCATTCCTGATTATTTCTCCGTGAAAGAAGCTGTTTTCCCGTTCGTAAAATTCCCAGGCGTTGACCCGCTTTTAGGTCCTGAAATGAAATCAACGGGCGAAGTCATGGGCGTAGGTAAAACCTTTGGTGAAGCCTTTGCAAAATCACAACGCGCGGCTGGTGTTGATTTAAGCCATACAGGAAAAGTGCTAATTAGTATTCGTGACAAAGACAAAGCGAAATTGCCTGAAATTGCGCGAATGTTGGTTGAAAAAGAATATGAAATTGTGGCAACCGGCGGCACTGCCCGTTTCTTAAAAGAAGCTGGTTTTCCGTGTGAACTCGTTTATAAAGTGAACGAAGGTCGCCCAAATACGGTGGATATGATTAAAAATGAGCAGATTCAACTCATCATCAATACCACTGAAGGCAAAAAAGCGATTTCTGATTCATTCACAATGCGCCGCGAAGCCTTACAACATCGCGTTACTTATTACACCACGATGGCGGGTGCGAGAGCGGCATGTTTCGCGCTTGGTGAACTTGATGCAGGTGATGTGAATTGCTTGCAAGATTTGCACAAAAGCCTGACTAAATAAAAAACATTGAGAGCGTGTAGTCGCGCTCTCAAACAACTACTTGGAAATTTAAAATGAGCAAAGTTCCCCTCACTGTCAAAGGTGCAGAAAAATTAAACGCCGAATTAAACGAATTAAAATCGGTCGTGCGTCCCCGCATTATCAACGCAATCTCTGAAGCCCGCGCCCACGGTGATTTAAAAGAAAATGCCGAATACCACGCCGCAAAAGAGCAACAAAGTTTTGCTGAAGGACGAATTGGTGAAATCGAAGGAAAATTAGCCAATGCACAAATTATCGATGTCACGAAAGTCGATGCAAATGGCAAAGTGATTTTTGGCGCGACAGTTGAACTTGAAAATTTAGAAAATGAAACGCGCGTAACATATCAAATTGTCGGTGAAGATGAGGCGAGTATTAAAGAAGGACGTATTTCAGTCGGTTCACCCATTGCACGGGCGTTGATTGGCAAAGAAGCTGAAGATGTGGTGACGGTAAAAGCCCCCGCCGGCGATGTCGATTATGAAATTATTTCAATTCAATACATCTAAAAATGAAAGGTTCAAATTTGAAAATATTTGAACCTTTAACGTTTTATTTCTTATTCGGATTCAAACGATAAATCACAATAATTTGCCCAATCGATTGAACCAATTCGGCTTTTGTTGAAACGCAAATCTCGTCACACATCGTTTTACGCGCATCGCGTTCAGTGCGAATTTTCACTTTAATCAATTCATGAATATCGAGTGCCGATTCAATTTCTGCTAAAACCGCCGCTGTTAAACCCGCATTACCAATCATAACAACGGGATTTAAATGATGCGCTTCCGATTTAAACTTTTTCTTTTTTACAGCATCCACAGATTTTTCCTACTCTCAAAAGGCTTGATAAAGCTCAATTCTACACTAAAAATGGCGCGTTATGGCACGAACTAAAAGCAGTACACAATGGATGCAAGAACATTTTGATGACGAATACGTCAAGATGGCGAAAGCACAAGGTTATCGTTCACGCGCCGTTTTCAAACTCAAAGAAATCCACGAAAAAGATAAATTGATTAAAGCGGGTATGAATATCGTCGATTTAGGTGCGGCACCTGGCGGTTGGTCACAATTTGCACGGCAATTACTCGGAAAAAATGGACGTTTAGTTGCTTTAGATATTTTGCCGATGGAACCGATTGATGATGTAGATATGATTATTGGCGATTTTCGAGAAGAGTCTGTTTTAAATGAACTTTATGCTGTTTTGAATAATGCACCAATCCATTTAGTGTTGTCCGATATGGCTCCGAATATGAGTGGTAATAAAAGTACCGATCAAGCCCGCTCAATTTTTTTGGGTGAATTGGCGTTAGATACCGCGAAAACGGTACTCACAAAAAATGGCGTTTTTCTCGTCAAATTATTTCAAGGTGAAGGTTTTGAAGCGTATTTCAAAGAAGTTCAACAAGCGTTCACGACCGTAATCATCCGCAAACCAAAGGCTTCACGTCCTCGCAGCAATGAAGTTTATATTTTGGCGAAGGGTTTTAAGTCATAAAATTGTAAAAAACCGTCGGGTGAAAATAAATTCCCGATATAATCACTCAAGATTTTGAAATTGAGAGCCTCAAAAAAATAATATGATAAAAAATATACTGGTGTGGAGTGTCATCGCAATGTTGCTGATGTCACTGTTTAATAATTTTGGCAGTAGTCCGCAACAAAACGAACATATTGATGCGGCATTGTCGTATTCGCAGTTCATTGATTCGGTGAAAGCGGGACAAGTGCAACAGGTTGTTATTGACGACAACACGATTAAAGGTAAGTTGCAAAATGGGCAGATTTTCAAAACGTATGCGCCAAATGATGGGCATTTGATTGATGATTTGTTGGCGAATAACGTTGAAATTAAAGTTTCGGCACCCGAACAACCTACGATGCTGATGCAACTGTTGGTATCGTTTGGACCGATGCTTTTGTTGATTGGTGTGTGGGTTTTCTTCATGCGGCAAATGAACGGTGGAATGCCTGGCGGTAAAAATCCAATGAGTTTTGGCAAAAGCAAAGCTCGAATGTTGGAAGAAGATCAAATCAAAATTACTTTTGCAGATGTTGCGGGTTGTGACGAAGCGAAAGAAGAAGTGGATGAAATGGTCGATTTTTTACGCGACCCTGCGAAATACCAAAAATTGGGCGGGAAAATTCCACGCGGTGCGTTAATGATTGGGCCACCTGGAACAGGTAAAACTTTATTGGCGCGAGCCATTGCGGGTGAAGCGAAAGTGCCATTTTTCACCATTTCGGGTTCGGATTTTGTGGAAATGTTTGTTGGGGTTGGCGCATCACGAGTACGCGATATGTTTGAAACTGCTAAAAAACATGCCCCGTGCATTATTTTCATCGACGAAATCGACGCGGTCGGTCGTCAACGCGGTGCAGGTTTAGGCGGCGGCAATGATGAACGCGAACAAACCTTAAACCAATTATTGGTTGAAATGGATGGATTTGAAGGCAACGAAGGTATCATTGTTATCGCGGCAACAAACCGTCCCGATGTTTTAGACAAAGCCTTATTGCGTCCTGGGCGTTTTGATAGACAAGTCACTGTTGGTTTACCTGATGTGCGTGGTCGTGAACAAATTTTGGGGGTGCATATCAAGAAAGTTCCGACTTCAGATGATGTTGAAGTGAAATATATTGCGCAAGGTACGCCAGGTTTTTCGGGTGCTGATTTGGCAAATTTGATTAACGAAGCCGCTTTATTTGCCGCACGGATGAACAAACGTGTTGTGAGCATGGCGGATTTGGAAAAAGCGAAAGATAAAATCATCATGGGCGTAGAACGTTATTCGATGGTGATGAATGAAAAAGAAAAAGAAATGACGGCGTATCACGAAGCCGGTCATGCGATTGTTGGAAAGCTGGTTCCCGAACACGATCCCGTTTATAAAGTCAGTATCATGCCGCGCGGTCGGGCATTAGGTGTGACGATGTTTTTACCCGAACGTGATCAATACAGTGCCAGCAAACAGAAATTAGACAGTATGATTTCGAGTTTATACGGCGGACGTATTGCCGAAGAGATTATTTTTGGTGTGGAACAGGTCAGTACTGGCGCATCGAACGACATTGAACGTGCCACCGAATTGGCGCGAAACATGGTCACGAAATGGGGATTTTCACAACGCCTCGGCCCACTTTCTTACAGTGAAGAAGAAGGCGAAGTGTTTTTGGGGCGTTCAGTTACGCGCCACAAAACGGTCTCCGAAGAAACATCGCACAGTATTGACGAAGAAATTCGGACGTTTATTGATCGTAACTATCAACGCACTGAAACTATCCTGAAAGCCAATATGGATATTCTGCACAGCATGGCGGCGGCATTGATGAAATACGAAACCATTGATAAAAGTCAAATTGAAGACTTGATGGCGCGTAAACCAGTGCGTGATCCTGAAGGTTGGAATGATGCGTTGCCACGCGGTGGTTTACATATCGTAGTTGGCGATACCAAAACCGATACCGACGTACCACCATCATTGGATAAAACAGTTGAGCAACATTAGACTCGATTGAAACCAAAATAATTAAGGAGAAGTGCGACGTGCTTCTCCTTTTTTTATCACTAAATTTTGAGAAAATATGACATGACACGAAAATATTTTGGCACAGACGGCATACGCGGAAAAGTGGGAACACCACCAATTACACCAGATTTTTTGTTAAAACTTGGCTGGGCGGCAGGACAAGTATTTGCGCGAGAAGGACATAATTTCGTATTGGTCGGCAAAGATACGCGCATTTCGGGTTACATGTTTGAATCGGCATTAGAAGCGGGTTTGTCGGCAGCCGGTGTGGATACTCGTTTGCTTGGCCCGATGCCTACGCCAGCGGTGGCATATTTGACTCGCACCTTGCACGCGAAAGCGGGCATCGTAATTAGCGCGTCGCACAATCCGTATTATGACAATGGCATCAAATTTTTTTCTGCCCAAGGAACAAAATTACCCGACGATATTGAGCGAAAAATTGAAGAGTATTTAGATTTGCCCATTACCACAGTGGATTCATCGAAATTAGGCAAAGCTAAACGGGTCGTGGATGCGGCGGGGCGTTATATTGAATTTTGCAAAGCGAGTGTACCGACTGGAATGACGTTTGACGGTATGAAAATCGTGGTCGATTGCGCGAATGGCGCGACCTACCATATTGCACCAGATGTCTTTAAAGAACTAGGTGCACACGTTATCACCATTGGTGCAGAGCCTAATGGTTTAAATATCAACGAAGGTTACGGTGCAACCAGCCCTGAAAATTTGGTGAAAACTGTCTTAGAGCAACAAGCTGATTTTGGTGTGGCATTAGATGGCGATGGCGATCGCGTGATTATGGTGGATCATAAAGGCGAATTAGTTGATGGTGATGAATTGATTTACATCATTGCAAAAGCACGTTTGAAAGCGGGTTTGCTCACGGGATCCATTGTTGTTGGCACATTGATGTCGAACTTAGGCATGGAACACGCACTGCAAGCGTTAAGCGTGCCGTTGTTGCGAGCAAATGTCGGCGATCGTTATGTGATTGAAATGTTGGCAAAACATAAAGGTATGTTGGGTGGCGAAAATTCGGGGCATATTATTTGTTTAGACAAAACTACAACGGGCGACGGCATTATTGCGGCATTACAGGTCATTGCTGAAATGCAAAATACGGGGTTGTCACTGCATGATTTGAAATCAGGTATGCAAAAATATCCGCAAGTGTTAATCAATGTACGCACCGCCAAAAAAGTGAATTTAAGCACACATGAAGGAATTCAAAATGCTGTTCGCACTGTGGAACAGGCGTTAGGAAAAGACGGGCGGGTGTTATTGCGGGCATCTGGGACAGAACCACTGATTCGCGTCATGGTGGAAGGAAGTAATCCATCGCTAGTGGAAAGCTATGCAAAACAGTTAGCCGATGATGTGAAACAGGCAATCGTTGCTTGAACAAAACGCCTTTAGACGTTATGATACGCGCCACTTAACCGCATTTGCGGTGCATTTTTCGATTTAGTTGGTCTTCATGTATCAGGTCATTATTGTTATTCATGTGTTATTAGGTTTAGGCGTTGTGGGGCTGGTGTTAATGCAACAAGGCAAAGGCGCAGATGCTGGCGCAGGATTCGGTGGTGGTTCATCGGGATCAGTGTTTGGCGCACAAGGTAATGCTTCGTTTTTATCACGTTCAACAGCAATTTTAGCATCGTTGTTTTTTACAACCAGTTTGGGTTTGGCGGTAATGAATAGTCAGCAGTCGGTGACAAAAGACTTAATCGTTAATTCTCAACAAGACGTGCCAGCTGTAGCACCAGCAAAATCAGTTTCTACTGAAGTGCCTGTTCCGGTTGAAAGTGCAAAATAAAATTTAAGCCGACGTGGTGAAATTGGTAGACACGCCATCTTGAGGGGGTGGTGACTTAGGTTATGCTGGTTCGAGTCCAGTCGTCGGCACCAAATAGGGCATCAAGTAAGATGCAAAAAATAAAAAACCCGCTAAGTTAGATAACTTAGCGGGTTTTTTATTTTTTGCATAATCGTGCGATTAACTGTAAACAGGAAACTTTACACACAAAATCGACACTTTTTCACGCACCGCCGCAATCACACTTTCATCATCCATATTTTCCATCACGTCACACATCATTTCTGCAATTTCAATCATTTCAACTTCTTTGAAACCGCGCGTTGTCGGTGCTGGTGTGCCAACACGAATGCCGCTGGTGACAAACGGCGATTGTGGATCATTCGGCACAGCGTTTTTATTTACCGTGATATGCGCTTTACCTAATGCCGCATCCGCCGCTTTGCCCGTGATACCTTTTGCAATTAGCGAAACGAGCATTAAATGATCATCCGTGCCACCTGAAACCACATCAAATCCACGCGCCATAAAAACTTTCGCCATTGCCCGTGCATTGTCGATAACTTGTTGTTGATAAATTTTAAATTCAGGTTCCATCGCTTCTTTGAATGCCACCGCTTTTGCTGCGATAACGTGCATTAGCGGACCACCTTGAATACCTGGGAAAATGTTGGAATCGAATTTTTTTTCTAATTCGGGATTACTTTTGCATAAAATCAAGCCACCACGCGGGCCGCGCAAAGATTTATGTGTCGTACTTGTCACAACGTCAGCAATCGGTATAGGATTCGGATATAAACCTGCCGCCACTAAACCCGCAACATGCGCCATATCTACAAATAAATACGCGCCGACTTTGTCCGCAATATCGCGGAAACGTTGCCAATCCCAAATGCGCGAATACGCCGAAAAACCCGCAATAATCATTTTTGGTTTGTGTTCTAACGCTAACGCTTCGACTTGGTCATAATCAATTTCGCCCGTCGTTGCATTTAAACCGTATTGAATGGCGTTATAAATTTTGCCAGAAAAATTGGGTTTTGCGCCGTGCGTTAAATGTCCACCGTCCGCCAAACTCAAACCCAAAATGGTGTCGTGCGGTTGTAATAACGCCATGAAAACCGCCATATTCGCTTGCGAACCCGAATGCGGTTGCACATTCGCATAATCTGCACCGAATAAGGCTTTGGCACGGTCAATGGCTAATTGCTCAACTTTATCGACAAATTCACAGCCACCATAATAACGTTTGCCTGGATAACCTTCGGCATATTTATTGGTGAGTTGTGAGCCTTGAGCTTCCAAAACACGCGGGCTGGCGTAGTTTTCAGACGCAATCAATTCAATGTGATTTTCTTGGCGTTGGTGTTCATCTTGAATGGCTTGGTGCAATTCACTGTCGAAATCTGCAATTGTCATCGATTTTTTAAACATACTCATGTTCCTAATAAGTTAAATTTGAAAGGTGAAATCAGCGCATAGTGTATCAAACTTAAATACTCAATCGCACACCAATCCAACCCGCTCTCGGTGCAGAAGGTGAAACAAATCGCCCATCATTATAATCTGCTCCTAAAACATCACTTGCCTGACCATAAACGCCAAACGTGCTGTAGTTCGTATCGAAAATGTTATTCACTTTGCCAAACAGCACGAAATTTTTGGTAAATTTATATTCAGCTGTGCCATTAAAAACCCAATAACCCGCCAATGGCGCGGCGGTGTTAGCTTCATCGCCTCGAAAAAATTGTTGACCGCTATACATTCCATTCACACCCAATGACGCTTTTTTCCACAAATCCACACTCAAAGCGGCTTTGAAAATGTGTGCAGGAATGTTCGGAATTTTATCGCCTTTGTGAACAGCAATAATTTCGTCTACATTCAACGGGTTTTGAATGTTAAAACCATTCAGATATTGCGCGTTCAGATAAGTGTAGTTTGTTGAAAAATGCCAGTCATCTATCGCACTAAATACATTTTCTTTGTTAATGGACGTTCCCGCTTCGATGCCGTAACGCTGTGTTTGTCCGACGTTACTGAAATAACCTTGGCTGGCGATATTTCCTGCACGATGAAAAATAATGTCGTTATTATTGATGGCATGAAAATAACCCAAATTCCAATCCCATTTGCCATTAACAATTTCGTTTAAATTCCCTCGAAAACCACCTTCCCACGTTTTCGCGACGACTTGTTGCAACACGGGGTCAGATACAAATGAATTTGGTAATTTACACGGTGCTTGTGGATCGGCACAACTCAGTTCCATTGGTGTTGGCGCACGCGCGGATTCGGCATAATTGCCATAAACATTTACATTTTTCAAAAGCTGATACGTCAAACCCGCCGACGGATTCAACCGTTCAAAACTGTGCTGACCATTTAAATTATTTTCGGAATCGTTAATATATTGGTCTTTCATATCGACGCTGATGTGGTTGTAACGACCTGCAACAGTGGCGGCGAGTTTTTCGGTAATCGAAAAGGTATCCGTTAAAAATACACCTACCGATTCTGTGGTCGCATTCAAACGGACTTTCGATTCATCAATATAAATTCCACTTCCAACGGTTCCACGACTTGCAGTTAATGAGGCTAATTCCGTGTCCGAAGCAAAATGCGTTTCAGCATTATCGTAACTCGCACCGATTGTTAAATTATTTCCGTGTTTGAATAAATCACCTGTGAAAGCGGTTTGCAACGTGCCACCTTTACCACGCATTTGGGTTGCACTGGAATTCTGGGTGGCATTAGAAACCGAATCACTAAATGCAACGGCGTTACCATTCGTATCAATCACAGGCGTTTCGTCGCCACACAGAAACCCTGAACCATCACCACAAGCCGCATAATCACTGTTATCACCATTAAACGTTTTCATTTTATTTTGACGAAAATAAGTATTTCCACTGACTTCAATTTTATCAGTCACGTCATAACTTCCCGAAAGTTCTGAAAAAAACATCCGTGTAATCGTTCGGTCAGAATGCGTAAAAATAGCTTTTCGATCTTGCGCCAGTAATTGAATCGGCGTTGCGCCATTACCATACATACTGTTGTCATTCGCGCCCAACGTTAAATCGAGCGAACCTTTATCGCCGCGCCAACTTAATGTTCCAAAAGCTCTATCGGCTTTGGTCGGTGAAAAATCTCGCCAGCCGTCTTCTTGAAAATGATTGATGTCAACGAAATAACCCCAAGTGCCATTATTCCAACCACTGGTTAATTCTTCCGAATGCCTGCCAAATGAACCGCCGTAAGTTTCGAGTTGATGTTTAGGTGAGGAAAAACCTGTTTTCGTTTTAATGGCAATCGCGCCACCGAGCGAATTCAAACCATAAACTGGATTTGAGGAATACATTGCCATCGAATCAATCGCGCCTTGTGGAATTAAATCCCAATTCACCGTATCGCCAAACGGTTCGTTGAAACGCACGCCATTAACGTAAGTCGAAAGTCCTTGTGGTAATCCCATCATTGGCGATGCGACAAAACCACGGTAATAAATATCAGGTTGCAACGGATTATTTTGCGCTTCATTAACGTGTGCGCTGCCTAAATAACGATTGATATATTCTGCAAGTGAAATGGTTTGCGCTTTGTCGAGTTGCTCACTTGAAACCATTTGCACAGGGGTTGGCAATTTATCGGCATCAATACTGCCACCAAGTGGCGAAACACCTACCACATTCATAATGCCTAAATCTTGTGGCTTGTCTTCGGCAAATGCAGATTGTGAAACGGCAAGCGTTAAAACGGTGTAAATAATTTTTTTCATATTTTTTTACCATAAAAAAAACCACGCTATTTTTCAACAGCGCGGTGAAAATGGAGAATCAAGAAGTGGTTTGAATTTTAGAGTTGATTGGCGCGAAATCCTATAGGACTTTTTCCTAAACTTGAGCCATCAAATTCAGCGACAACGCAATATGCGCGAGTTCGGCACTCGAATTCACATTTAACTTAGTGCGAATGTTTGTGCCGTAATTTGCTGCTGTTTTATAGCTTAAACACAACTGCTGCGCGACATCATGCGCCGTTAAACCTTTCGCCAAAAGCAAAAAAACATCAAATTCTCGTGGCGAGAAATCATTCACAATTGTTTGAAAATTGGAACTTAGTTCATCAATCAAATTCAGTTCAATATAAGTTTCACCGTTAGCGACTTTTTTAATCGCGGTGATTAACACGTCGGGATGCGCGTGTTTGCAAATGTAACCTTTCGCCCCAGCATTCATGGCGCGGTTAACATACACTTTTTCATGATGCACGCTGAACACAATAATTTTTGCAGTTGAATCGCGTAAAACTAAACGGCGCGTAGTTTCTAACCCGCCGATTCCTGCCATTGATAAATCCATAATGATGATGTCGGGTTTTAAATCGGCATAAAGTTGTAACGCTTGTTCACCGCGTTCTGCTTCGGCAATGACTTCAATGTGTGCTTCTGTTGCCAATAATAAACGAAAACCCGCGCGAACTATCGCGTGATCATCGACGAGAATAACCGTGATTTTTTTCATGTTTATAAAGGAATTTCCACGCAAATTTTCATACCATTTTTAGGTTGGGTTTCAATAAAAAAATCACCGTTCAAACTACGCACGCGCTCACGCATACTCAATAAACCAAAACCATTTTTGATGGTTTGACTGTCGCAACCTTGCCCATCGTCGCTAATTATCAGCGATAATTTTTCGTTTTGTTCTCGCGTTAAATTTATCACAACGTGATTTGCGTGTGCGTGCCGAATGATATTGGTTAAACATTCCTGCACAATTCTAAAAACGTGAATACTGATAGTTTCGGGCAATGGTTCGAGGCCGTTATCGCAATGAAAAGTAATGCGTGTGTGTGAATGGCGCGATTGCCAATGCGAAATCAAATCGTCGAGTGCCGCTTTTAAACCCAATTCGGTCAAAATTAACGGATGCAATTGTTGCATCATCGAACGCACGACGTTCATTAAATGGTCGCAAACTTGAACAATTGCGTCGGTACTTTGTTTGATGATGGTATTTTGAGAATTTTCCACACGAGCAATCGTAACAGTCATGACTTTAATCGCCGTTAACGATTGTCCTAATTCGTCGTGTAATTCTTGCGCGAGATGTTGCCGTTCGTCTTCCTGAATTGCCAAATTGTGCTGCGTCAATGCTCGATTTTCGTGTTGGCTGGCGTTTAATTTTTTAATCAATTGATTGGTAGCGCGAGCAATCTGATTCATTTCATCGCTCGAAAAGGACGGCAACCGATTTTGATAATCGCCCAATTCAACCCGTTCTAACCCTTGCACAATCACCGCAATCGCTTTTAAAACACGATTAAAAACAACATGAATCACCAAAAAAATCAGCGTAATTAACAGAAAAAACAATCCAAAAAATGCCAAACTTTCTTCCCACACTTCAATGATTTCGTTGAGTGGATTCGCTTCAATTGAAACAATCAGTTGTTGTCCGTCGTTCGTTAAAAAAGCGCGTTCAATCTGAATTGGCGAACTAGCAACCAAATTTACAAACCAGAGCGGCGGCGTTTCTAAAATTTGGGCAGTCGGTATCGATGGTATATTCAACACATTGCCCGCCGAATCTTTGAGTTGAATGCGTAAATGGCGCGTTTCCTTTAACGCATTCAATTGCGTCAGCCATTCCGTCCGAAGGTTGGATTGCGAAAGATTAAAACTAATCAGTTGCACCGCTAAATGAATCGACGATTGCATTTCGTCTTGCACGGCGCGTTTTGCTTGCCAAAGTGTAATTGAACCGCCGATGATAAAAATGCAGCAGGCTAAAAATAAAATCTGAGCGTTTATTTGATAGCGGAGAGAGTGTTTTTTCATGAAAATACTAACTGTAAAAAAAGTGACTATATTATTTTACAATCTTTAGTTGTTAGCGGTTAGCGACACGAGTTAATAAAAACCGCAAAATGACAGCCCGTCTTCAATCTGGTGCTGTTTAATTTAACTATTAGAAATTGACACACTATCATGCAAACACTCATTGATTTTTTTGGAGCGAACGGTTTTATGCCGCACGGTTACTGCTTAGGTTGGGATTCGCCTTTACTTTGGTTGACAGCCGTGTCGGATGCCATCATGACAATTTCTTATTCTACTTACCCAATAGGCATCGCTTATTTCGTCTGGAAACGTAAAGATCTTAATTACCGCTGGTTATATCTCGGTTTTTTTATTACTTTCATTTTAACCTGCGCCAGCACACATTTTCTCTCGGTCGTGACTATCTGGATTCCGCTGTACTGGCTGGAAGCGTACGCCAACGCGGTGGCGGCTTTGGTTGCTACAGCTACCGTATTTGCGATTTGGTGGGTCATTCCTCGTGCCTTAAAATTACCCAGTCTCGCGCAATTACAAGCCGAAATAAAAGAACGCCAAAAAGTGACAGATGAATTGGCTAAAACCGCGATTGAACTGAATCAACACCGTCAGTCTCTCGAAAAATCTATCCGTGAATTGTCCATTGCAAAAGAAGCCGCAGAAACGGCGAATATCGCCAAAAGCACCTTTATTTCCACGATGAGTCATGAATTACGCACGCCGTTAAATGCTATTTTGGGATTTTCGGAATTGATGAGTTTGGATGAAACAGCGACAGCGAAACAAAAAGAAACGCTCACTATTATCAACCGCAGTGGCGCACATTTGCTGAGTATGATTAACGACGTATTAGATATTTCCAAAATCGAAGCGGGTCGTTTGGTATTAGATATTCAAGCCATTGATCTCATCGGATTATTGAACGACATCAGCGTGATGATTAACGTGCGGGCGGCAACTAAACAGTTAGCATTTTTGTTAGACATTGCACCCGATATAACGCAATTCATTAAAACAGATAGCGGGAAATTACGGCAAGTCATTATCAATTTGTTGGGCAATGCGATTAAATTTACACCGCAAGGCACAGTGGTTTTACGCGCTAAAACACAATCGTTAGCGTCAATGGTAACGACCGTATTAACGATTGAAGTGATTGATAGCGGCATTGGAATTCCCGCTGATAAACAGGCTGAATTATTTCAACCATTCATACAATTGGTGCAAAAAAAATCTGATACCGAAGGCACAGGATTAGGCTTGGCAATTTCTAAATCTTTAATTGAATTGATGGGCGGACAGATTAGCGTCAGTAGCGTTGTTGGTGAAGGTTCAATCTTTAGGATTGACTTGCCGGTCGAATTGGCAAACGTAACCGATGTGGCAATCAGTGAAAATGCTAAAGTAGTTAAACATCTCGCCCCGAACCAACCCACATGGCGATTACTGATTGTGGACGATAACTTTGAAAATCGATTATTGCTGACTACCTTGTTAACTGACATGGGCTTCCACGTCCGTGAGGCTGAAAACGGACAAGAGGCGATTCAGATATTTGAAGACTGGCAACCGCATTTAATTTGGATGGATATGCGAATGCCGGTGATGAACGGCTATGCCGCTACCGCGAAAATCCGTCAACTCAGTGGCGGTGACACGGTGAAAATCATTGCATTAACCGCCAATGTATTTACGGAACAACATGAAAATATCATTAAAGCGGGTTGTGTGGCGGTATTACACAAACCGTTTCACGTTTCCGAAATCGTTGCCGTATTAACTAAATATCTTGGCGTTAAATTTATTTATCAAGAACCTGTTGTTACGCCATCATCCGTCATAAAAATTACGGCTGAAATGGTCGCCATGTTGCCGGTAGAAATGCGTCTCCAATTACATGAGGCGGCGTTACAACTCGACGTGGAAGAAATCGAAATCGTGATTGCTCAAATTTACATTATCGCGCCAGAAGTCGCAGAGAGTTTAGATGAGTTGGTAAAAAGTTTTCAATTTGAGCAGATTATTGCGCTGGTCGAAGCCGGCGAGTAGTGTACTTGAAATGCAAAATTAACAATCAGAGAAATTTTATGTCTAGCCTCGTCAACAACAGTATCAAATTTTGGCTCGTACTCATTATCACGTTAGTTATAAGTGCGTGCGATAAAACAGAAGAAAGTGCTTATCAGCCCGTTTATGCGCCCAAAAATACGCCACAACTCACCGAATATATTGTCGGCATTCATCCGCTACACAATCCGCAACGACTCATGGAACTTTATAATCCGATTGTGGAGTACATGAATGCAAATATCCCTGAAGCACACTTCACATTAGAAGCCTCGCGCGATTATGCAGAATTTGAAAATAAGTTGTACGCAGGACGTTTCGATTTTGCGATGCCTAATCCGTATCAAACTATTCAATCACTCAAACACGGGTATCGTATTTTTGGGAAAATGGGTGATGACAACGACTTTCGCGGCATTATTCTGGTGCGTAAAGATAGTAGGATTCGCAATGTGTCCGACCTGAAAGGCAAAGTCGTTTCGTATCCTGCGCCGACCGCCCTCGCCGCCACCATGATGCCGCAATACTATTTGCATACGCACGGCATTGATGTGAATCGTGACATTGAAAATCTTTATGTGGGTTCACAAGAATCGTCGATTATGAATGTATTTCGCGGTTATGTGGCGGCGGGAGCAACATGGCCAGTGCCGTGGAAAGGTTTTGAAGCCGAATATCCCGATATGGCAAATCAACTGGAAGTAAAATGGCAAACCGAACCGTTGTTAAATAATGCCTGGGTGGTACGCCAAGATATTCCCGTGCTAATAGCAGATAAATTCGCGCAACTGCTTTTTGGGTTACAAGACGGTGAACCGGGCAAAACGATGTTAGCGCAACTGCCGATTTCTCGTTTTGAAGCCGCCAACGATGAAACCTATCGTCCTGTACGCGAGTTTTTAGAAACGTTTTCCAAAACTGTTCGTCAAATTGATTACTAATCAAAAAATTAAAATGAATCTAATTCGCCGTTTATTTGTTCAATTTAGTCGTGTTTGGAGTCGCTCCATTCGTCGCCAATTAGCGTGGGCATTTTCGCTTGTTTCACTTATCGTTATGATCGGAACGGGTTATGCGCTGTTTTCTTTTCAGCAAAAATTTCTTTATGCTCAAAGTGCTAAAAGTGCATTCGATTTGGCGCGAACCTTAGCGTTTAGTAGTGCGTCTTGGGTGTTAGCCGATGATGTAGTCGGGCTACAAGAAGTTTTACAAGGCGTAACAGAAACTACCGACCTCAAATTTGCAGTTGTCATTTCAGCACGCGGCGAAATACTGGCTTCCACGAAACCTGAATATATTGGGCAATTTTTTAAAGATACGATTAGTCAACGCTTATCGAATGCGGAACACGAACCACAAATTTTGTTGGATGAATCGAATCTAATCGACGTTGCTGTTCCCATCAAAGTACATGATTCATTCATCGGCTGGGTACGGGTGGAATCCACACGAGCGACGGCGAATGCGAATTTGCGGAAAATTGTAGTGGCCGGTTTAGGTGTAGCCGTTTCTTTTGTGCTAATTATTACCCTTATTGCTACAAAATTAGCGCGACAATTAACCAATGGTTTAGACCATTTAATCAAAGTAGCTAACGATGCCGAACATGGACGCGCATTTGAGCCTGAAGATATTGGGCGGTGCGATGAAATTGGTTTACTCGCCACGCATCTGTATCGAATGCTCGATGCTATCGAAGAAGGGAAAAAATCGAAGTTCGAAAATACAGCAAAGTTGCGAACTATATTTGAGACGTTGCACGACCTCATTTGGCTCAAGAATCCAGAGGGGATTTATCTCGCTTGTAATCCAATGTTCGAACGTTTTTTCGGTGCAAAAGAAACTGAGATTGTGGGTAAAACTGATTACGATTTTATTGACCGAGAACGGGCTGATTTTTTCCGCGCCAATGATTGCAACACCATGAAAAATGGAATATCGACTACCAACGAGGAATGGATAACTTTTGCGGACAATGGAAATTGCGCGTTACTTGAAACGGTTAAAACCCCCATGCACGACGCAACGGGACGGTTAATCGGTATTCTAGGTATCGGACGCGACATCACCGAACGCAAGCAGAGAGAAGTCGAACTCAAACAATACCAAGCTAACCTCGAACAATTAGTTGAAACTCGCACACTCGCCCTTTCAATTGCTAAAGAATCCGCCGAAAAAGCCAATGTCGCCAAAAGCACTTTTATTGCGACCATGAGTCATGAATTACGAACACCGTTAAATGCGATTTTGGGGTTTTCAGAACTGATGAGTTTGGATAAATCTACCACGGAAGCGCAAAAAGAAACGCTCAGTATCATCAATCGGAGTGGCGCACATTTGCTGAGTATGATTAACGACGTGTTGGATATTTCTAAAATCGAAGCAGGTCGCCTTGAAGTCGATCTTCAGGCATTCGATTTAATCAAATTATTGAACGATATTGGCGAGATGATTAACGTTCGAGCAGCAAGTAAGCAATTGGAATTTAGTGTAAATCTCGCGGCAGATATGCAGCGGTTTATTAAGTCGGACAGCGGCAAATTACGGCAAGTGCTAATCAATCTCTTGGGTAATGCGATTAAATTCACCAAACAAGGTGAAGTCATATTACACGCGCATACTGAGCCATTTGCTTCTATTGATACGCTCATGTTGGTGATTGAAGTCATCGATAGCGGCGCAGGCATTCCCGCCGACAAGCAAGAGGAACTTTTCAAACCCTTCGTACAATTGGTACAAGAAAATTCAGACGTAAAAGGCACGGGCTTAGGTCTGGCAATTTCTAAATCATTGATTGAATTGTTGGGGGGACATATTAACGTAAGTAGTGTGTTAGGCGAGGGTTCGACCTTTAAAATTGAATTACCCGTCGCGGTAGCCAGTCTTGCCGACATTGCCATCGAAGAAAATTATCGCGCGGTGAAAAGTATTGCTCCCGATCAAACAGCGTGGCGATTATTGGTTGTTGATGATAACGTTGATAACCGATTATTGTTAATCGCTATGCTAACCAACATGGGATTTAAAATTCGTGAAGCCGAAAATGGTCAAGAGGCGATTCGCGTGTTTGAAGAATGGCGACCGCACTTGATTTGGATGGATATGCGAATGCCGATAATGGATGGTTATGAAGCCACCCAAAAAATTCGACAACTCGCAGGTGGCAACCAAGTAAAAATTATTGCGCTAACCGCCAGTGCATTCATTGAGCAACACTGCGATATTATCAATGCGGGCTGTGATGCCGTGTTACACAAACCATTTCACATTCCCGAAATTTTTGCGGCATTGAGTAAACATTTGGGCGTTAAATTTATTTACCAAGATTCGCCCATAACAGCTTCGTCACCTACGTCGAAAATCACTGCTGAAATGTTGGCAACTTTACCTTTAGATCTACGTCAACACTTACGTGATGCTACGTTGAAACTCGATACAGAAGAAATCGACACGGTGATTGCTCAAATTCACGCCCTCGAACCCGACATTGCCGATAGTTTAGAAGCATTGGCAAAAGGCTATCAATTTGAGCAGATTATTCGGCTTGTTGACGATTTAGAAGGAAAATGATAAATCGAAAGCCCCCACATCCCTCTATTTTTATAGGAAACATTACTTATGAATCGTCAAACTTTACTTATCTTGTCTTCACTTACTTTAATTTCCTGCACAAATCCAACACCGCACATCGTGGTCAATTCTGATAGTAGCGAAGTTGGACAACCTGCGCTCCACGCCGTCCACAATAACCGATTACGGGAACTCATGGGGCGCATGAATGGACTTATGCAAGAACGTTTTCTTACTGAACCAGAACTCGATGCAGAACACCGTAAATATGCCAAACAAATTTTTAATACAGCGCAAAATTTGTCACAAACTATCGACGTAATTTCTGCAACGTTGCCCTCGTTAAAACTTAGTGCCGCCGAACAAACAACTTTTATCGCATTAGTCACTCAATTGCGTGAACAAACACAAGTTTTACAAGCACAAACAAAACAAAATCATCTTGGTGTCATTTCGCATACGTTAGAACAAATCGATGCGACTTGTACGTCTTGCCACGCCTTATTTAGAAAACAATGAGTGGAGGATAAAAAATGAAACCTCTAATGAGTATTCCTTTGTTAGCTTTGAGCTTATCGCCGTTGCCAGTTCTGGCAGAAGAAGATATGCGCGAGATGTTCAACGAACTCAAATCACAAGTCAAAACATTACAAACGCAAGTTCAACAATCTAATACACGCATTAACGAACTGGAAAAAGAACTTTCTCAAGCCCATGCGACGCAGCAACCGGTTCAAACTACACCAGCAATCACGCCTGTTGCGACCACTGCTAAAGTTGATGAAGTCGTAAATAAACCGGCTGTGACAGTGGGGGATGTTAAAGGGACATTTAAAATCCCTGGTACGAATACCTCTTTAGGTTTAGGTGGCTATGTCAAAACAGATGTGTTGTTCAATAGCGTTAGTGCAGGTCGTGATAAATTTGGCGACCAATTTACGCTCTATTCGCAAATTCCATTGGGTAAAAGTCCAGGAGAACATAGTCAAACTACTTTCAATGCAAAAGAAAGCCGCATTTGGTTTCGGTCATTCACACCTAGCAGTTGGGGAGACATTAACACACATCTGGAAATGGATTTTTACGGTGACCCCGCAACCTTCACCTACACACCGCGTTTACGTCATGCTTATGGGTCAATCGGTAATTTCTTGGTAGGACAAACTTGGACAACGTTTTTAAATACGAATGTGCTACCAAATCTTCTTGATTCAGGTGGTTCTGCAGGAGCTGTGTATGGTGTAAGACAACCTTTAGTGCGCTGGACACAACCATTTACAGTAGACAATCTGCCAATGGATGTTCAAATCGCATTGGAATCGCCGCGTAGTCGCATACGCGATGTGCCAACCGCAGATGCCGACGTGTTTAGTACGCCTAATGCTGATCGTTATCCTGATTTAGTTGCTCGCATCAATTTCAATCCTGATTGGGGCAAGTTTTCTTTAGCCACATTGGGACGACAAGTTCGCAACACGGATTCTTTTGGACATAGTCAGTCTGAATGGGGTGGTGCAGTAAGCTTAGCGGGAAAAATCGACACCGTTGATTTAGATAGCATCCGTCTCATGCTCAATTACGGCAATGCAATGGGACGCTATGTAGCTTCATTAAACACATTCGAAGATGCCGCGTTGAGTAATGGCAATTTACAGCTGATTAACATTTATAGCGGTATGCTTTCTTACCAGCATTTTTGGTCAAAAGATTGGCAATCCAATGTGACCTATGGTTTCGTCCACGCAAACCAACCTGCTTTTGCAGGGAACAACGTCACTTCGCAAGTTCAGTCAATCCATGCTAATTTGCTGTGGAGTCCGATTAGCCCAATTATTTTCGGTATGGAATACATTTACGCAAACCGAGAATCTGTAGATGGACGAGACGGCGATTTACAACGAGTTCAATTTTCTGCTCGTTACAATTTTTAAACCAGAAACACCCATATATCTAGGTTAATTTATGTTCAAATCATCTTCTCTTACAACTAGGATGGGGCTTGTTTTTGTTACATCATTACTGCCATTTTTATTGGTAGCACTATTTCATGAGCAACTTTATGGGGTGATGGACATAACAAGCTATTTGGTTTTCCATAACTTTGCTGAATTTTTTAGCGTAATCGTTTCATTTTCCATCTTTGGCGTAGGTTGGTACACCTATGACCAATCTCAAAACAGACACGCATTGTTTCTTAGTACCATTTTTTTCGCTATTGGTTTAATGGATTTTTGCCACGCATTAGGATACGGAGGTATGCCTGCATTCGTTACCCCTAACGCACTGACGAAGGGCAGTCAATATTGGGTAGCCGCGCGAATGTTTATGGCAATCACTTTTCTTGCAAGTGCTTATATTTATCCAAAAAGTAACAATCTATGTTTATCAAAAACAGTGTTAATTGTGGTCAATATAGCTGTTCCAATTTTGGTTTTTACAGGTATTACGTTTTTTCCTAATGATGTACCTGTAACATTTATCGAAGGTGTGGGACTGACATCATTTAAAAAAAATAGCGAATATCTAATTATCGCGTTGTTGTGTATGTGCATTGTGGTGTATTGGCGGCGAATCATCAAAACCGAAAATCAGAAGTTTGTTTATTTTTTGAGTGCATTTGTTGTTTGTATTTTTAGCGAGGGAGCCTTTGCTATTTATAAAAGTAACTTTGATACTTACAATGCGCTTGGACATATCTACAAAATCGTCGCTTTTTTCCTAATTTATAAAGGCTTGTTCACTATGGAAGTGAATATGCCATATTTTTCCCTTGAAAAGACTAACGAACAACTCTGTAATGAAATTACAGAGCGCATCAAAATCGCAGAAGAATTGACCGCTTATCACAACCATTTAGAACAGCTAGTTGACGAACGCACTGCAGAATTAGAACAAGCTAAAAATGTGGCGGAATCTGCCAATAAAACGAAGAGTGTATTTCTCGCTAACATGAGTCACGAATTAAGAACGCCACTTAATGCTATTCTCGGATTTTCTCGACTCATGCGTGCCGATGCCACGGTGTCTCAGGATCAAGCAGAAGATTTGGACATCATCGTCCAAAGTGGCGAACATTTGTTGGAACTTATCAATAATGTGCTGGATATTTCTAAGATTGAGGCGGGACGAATCGAACTACAAATATCCAACAGTGATTTACATCATTTATTACATGAAATTCAATCGCTGTTAAATGTACGGGCAGTAGAAAAAGGACTAAATTTTAGTATTGTATTACCACCAAATCTTCCTCGTTATGTCCTTGTCGATACAGGTAAATTGCGCCAAGTGTTGATAAATTTAGTTGGCAATGCCATCAAATTCACCAAGCAAGGCGGTGTGACGCTTTGTGCTGAACTTGCCGATCGAAAATCTGAATCAGGTGTGTGGATACGCTTCAAGGTAGAAGACACAGGATCGGGCATTAGCGAAGAAAACTGCCAACATATATTTACGCCTTTCGTGCAAGTGATGGGACAACAAACCGTTGTAGTAGAAGCAGGAACTGGACTTGGACTGGCGATTAGTCGTCAATTTGTCGAATTGATGCAAGGCGCATTGAAAGTTAGTTCGGTAGTTGGCAAAGGTTCGACATTTCATTTCAAAATTCCAGTGATACTGTCTGATGCGCCAGATAACGTGATTTCAGGCGACCAAAAACATGGAAAGGTAATAGGATTAGTGCCAGGGCAACCTTGTTATCGTTTGCTAGTCGCTGAAGATCAACCCGAAAATCGGCTGTTGTTGCATAAACTGTTAATGCCGCTAGGATTTGAGATGCGCGATGCTTTCAACGGTCAAGAGGCGGTTAATCAATTTGACCTTTGGCAGCCAGATTTGATTTGGATGGATATTCGTATGCCCGTTATGAATGGTTTAGAGGCAACTCATCTTATCCGTGCTACCGAGACAGGTTCAAACGTTCGGATTATTGCATTAACTGCCCACGCACTTGAAGAAGAACGCCTCGAAATACTCGCGGCTGGCTGTGATGATTTTGTACGCAAACCTTACCGAGAAAGTGAAATTTTTGATGCTTTAGCCAAGTATTTGGACGTACATTTTCTCTATGAGGAACAATCACATGAAACGAATGGACAACCATCTATCGACATGAATCTAACTCTAAGCAAACTTCCTCAAACCTTATTGAGCGAATTGCGCCAAGCGGTAGAACTTTTAGATCAAGAGCGTTGTATCGAAATTGCTGGTCTCATCAGTGATATTGACTACTCTTTAGGTGTAGAAATTCGACATCAGGTGGAAACTTTTCAGTATAAAGAGCTGTTAGTGAGACTCGATAATTTAATTGGAGCGCAATCTTTATGATCCTCCAACATGAAGATTTGGCACATGCTGGCGATATTATGATTGTTGATGATTCGCCCGAAAATTTAAGGTTTTTGAGGGATTTACTTACTCAAGCGGGTTATCAAGTACGCGCGGCAAACGATGGCGAGTTAGCATTGCGTTCTGTGCAAGCAAAATTGCCTGCTCTCATTTTGTTAGATGTTCGTATGCCTGAAATGGATGGCTTTGAAGTGTGTCGTCGTTTAAAAGCCGATGAAACTACACGAGCCATCCCCATTATTTTCGTTACCGCGTTAAATGACACCAAAGAGAAAATAACAGGCTTTGAATTGGGGGCTGTTGATTATGTGACTAAACCGCTAAATGCACAGGAAACGTTGATTCGTGTTGCTAACCATTTACGTTTATCTACCGCTCTACAATGTTTAGAAACTAAAAATTTCCAATTACAAGAATCTGCTAAAGAGCTAGATAAATATCGTCAGCATCTTGAAAATTCAATTCAAGAACTCTCGATTGCCAAAGAAGCTGCTGAAAAATCCAATGTCGCCAAAAGCACTTTTATTGCGACCATGAGTCATGAATTACGCACACCGTTAAATGCGATTTTAGGGTTTTCAGAACTGATGAGTTTGGATAAATCTACCACGGAAGCGCAAAAAGAAACGCTCGGTATCATCAATCGTAGCGGCGCACATTTACTCAGTATGATTAACGATGTGTTAGACATTTCTAAAATTGAGGCGGGTCGTCTTGAAGTGAATATTCAGGCTTTCGATTTAATCAAATTATTGAACGAGATTGGCGAAATGATTAACGTTCGAGCAATAAGTAAACAGTTATCTTTTAGTTTGAACCTTGCGGCAGATATACAGCGATTTATTAAATCGGACAGCGGTAAATTACGACAAGTGCTAATCAATTTATTGGGCAATGCCATTAAGTTCACTACTCATGGCGAAATCATCTTACACGCGCATACTGAGCCATTTGGTTCTGCTGATACGCTCATGCTGGTGATTGAGATAATTGATAGCGGTGTAGGCATTCCCGCAGATAAACAAGAGGAACTTTTCAAGCCGTTTGTGCAATTAGTTCAAGAAAATTCAGATGTAAAAGGCACTGGCTTAGGGCTGGCAATTTCTAAATCATTGGTCGAATTGATTGGCGGACATATCAGTGTAAGCAGTGTATTGGGCGAGGGTTCGACATTTAAAATTGAATTACCTGTCGCTTTAGCAAGTCTTGTCGATATTGCCGTTGAGGAAAATTATCGCGCAGTAAAAAGCCTTGCACCTAATCAACCTGCGTGGCGATTATTGGTTGTCGATGATAGTGTGGATAATCGATTATTACTCGTCGCTATGCTGACTGGCATTGGTTTAGAAGTCCGAGATGCAGAAAATGGTCAAGAGGCAATTACGTTATTTGAACAGTGGCATCCGCATTTGATTTGGATGGATATGCGAATGCCGATGATGGATGGTTATGAAGCCACCAAAAAAATTCGACAACTCGTAGGTGGCAACCAAGTAAAAATTATTGCGCTAACCGCCAGTGCATTCATTGAGCAACACTGCGATATTATCAATGCGGGCTGTGATGCAGTGTTACACAAACCGTTTCATATTCCTGAAATTTTTGCGGCATTGAGTAAACATTTGGGCGTTAAATTTATTTACCAAGATTCGCCTATCACAGCATCATCGCCTACGTCGAAAATCACTGCTGAAATGTTGGCAACTTTACCTTTAGACCTACGTCAACACTTGCGTGATGCTACGTTGAAACTCGATACAGAAGAAATCGACACGGTGATTGCTCAAATTCACGCCCTCGAACCCGACATTGCTGATAGTTTAGAAGCATTGGCAAAAGGCTATCAATTTGAGCAGATTATTCAGCTTATCGAAGCGATTGTGACAACTTGACATTGACGTACATTCTGCCCATCCTCACCATGGCAACGCTTGTCCGTCATAACGTAAAAACTCACCACTTTGTGCCAGCGTAAAATTTGCAATCGTATCGCGCATCTTTTGCACACTTTCGGGAATTTCCATGGGCGCATTCGAACCGCCCATGTCGGTTTTTACCCAGCCTGGATGTAGAATTAACACAGCGATTTCGTGGGCGCGATTATCAATGGCGACGCTTTTCATGGCGGCATTTAATGCGGCTTTGCTCGAACGATATAAAATACTACCGCCACTGCTATTATCCGCCAAACTCCCCATTAAACTACTCATTGCTACCACAATTTTTTGTGTACCGCATTGTAAATGCGGCAAAAATGCCTCTGTCATTTTCACCGGCGCAAATACGTTTATCGTCATATTTCTTGACCATTGTTCATAATCAAGATTGCCAAAATCACGTCCCGCTGCATCGCCATAAATCCCCGCGTTATTCAATAAAATATCAATCGCCGTGCCGTCTAATTGTTTGGCGAGTTGGTCGATTTTCGCTAAATCCGCCACGTCTAAAGACAAAACGGAAATATTTGGAAACTCGTTTGCGAGCTGTGTTAAAGCGGTCGCGGTTTCAGGTTCGCGGCAACACGCTAAAACTTGCCAGCAATCTGCGGCGTATTGCTTGCAAAATTCCAAACCCAACCCACGATTTGCACCAGTAATTAAAATTGTCGCCATGTTGTTCTCTCCAAAATAAATTAACGCCTAAAATCATTTTAGGATCATACAAGAATGCCCCATTGCTGGGGCATTCTTTTTTGCTAAAACTTTTAAAAGCTAAAGTTTTTACAAACTGTAATACATATCGTATTCAACAGGATGTGTACTCATACGCAAACGAGTGACTTCTTCCATTTTTAATTTAATGTAAGCATCAATCACGTCGTTAGTAAATACGCCGCCTTTGGTCAAAAATTCACGATCTGCATCCAAAGAATCTAAGGCTTGGTCAAAAGAATGACAAACTTGTGGAATTGCTTTTTCTTCTTCTGGTGGCAAATCGTACAAATCTTTATCCATCGCTTCACCTGGATGAATTTTGTTTTGAATCCCATCTAAGCCCGCCATCAACATCGCAGAAAATGCCAAATAAGGGTTTGCGGTTGAATCAGGGAAACGCACTTCGATACGACGACCTTTTGGATTACGCACGAAAGGAATACGAATTGATGCTGAACGGTTACGCGCTGAATACGCCAACATCACAGGAGCTTCAAAACCTGGAACTAAACGTTTGTAGCTGTTAGTTGAAGCGTTGGTGAATGCGTTTAACGCTTTTGCGTGTTTGATGATACCGCCGATATAGAACAACGCAGTTTCAGACAAACCACCATACAAATCGCCAGTGAATAAATTTTTGCCATCTTTCGCTAACGATTGGTGAACGTGCATACCGCTACCGTTGTCGCCCACCATTGGTTTCGGCATGAAAGTCGCTGTTTTGCCATAAGCGTGAGCAATGTTGGCGATAACGTATTTTAATTCTAAAACTTCGTCCGCTTTTTTGACTAACGTATTGAAACGCACGCCAATTTCACATTGACCCGCTGTGGCAACTTCGTGATGATGAACTTCGGTCACTTGACCCATTGATTCTAAGGTTTGGCACATTGCCGAACGCATATCTTGGAATGAATCGACTGGAGGCACAGGGAAATAACCACCTTTTACGCCTGGACGATGACCAGTGTTGCCATCTGGATAAACTTTGTCCGCGTTCCAACCCGCTTCTTCAGAATCGATTTTGTAGAAAGTGCCGCTCATATCTGCACCCCAACGCACGTCGTCGAAAATGAAAAATTCATTTTCTGGGCCGAAAAACGCGGTGTCTGCAATGCCGGTAGATTTCAAATAGGCTTCAGCGCGTTTTGCCAAAGAGCGTGGGTCGCGTTCGTAACCTTGCATATCTTTAGGTTCGACGATGTCGCAACGAATGATTAACGTGTTGTCATCAAAGAAAGGATCCATTACTGCGGTACTTGGATCAGGCATTAACACCATGTCAGATTCGTTAATGTGTTTCCAACCCGCGATTGACGAACCGTCGAACATATTGCCGTCTTCAAAAGTGTCTTCGCTGATTGAATGAGCAGGGAAAGTAACGTGTTGTTCTTTTCCGCGAGTATCACAAAAACGGAAATCAACGAATTTTACTTCGTTGTCTTTGATCAATTTAAGTACGTTTGCTACAGACATTTAGTGCATCTCCTGAGTAATTTTTATTAAAAATCGGTGCGTTTAGTCACAACCGCGATAACGATACCATTTTTTTTAAATGTAGCCACTAAAAAAAATAACGTGCGGGTGGCATGAAATTTACGCTGTTGTTGAATCAACCAATTGGATTAGAAGGCACCATTTATGCACTAATGCCCTAACCTTAAAACATGTGACAAATTGTCACGCGACAATTTGTCACATTCTCGTGGGCGTATTTTATCGTTAGAATACGTCCACTCTTTAAAGCTCCTCTAGGCGGTAGAGAGTCTTATATCCTTCTCTTTTTATGCAGCATTATGAATTTCAATGCTGCATTTTTTTTGACCAAAGTTTTCAAATATGGACTATGAAAAAACTTACTGCCTATTTCCCTCATTCTCTTAAAGCTCGTCTTATCGTTTTGACGTTGTTATTTTTGCTTTTGCCAACAGGTATATTAGGTTCGTTGGGTTACGATTATTTGTACGACACCATTAAAACCAGCAACATTCGTGCGGTTGGACACATTGCTGACGCTCGACATGAACAACTCAATATCATGTTGAAAAATACTAACGCCCGCGCCGCACATTTTCTGAATCATCTTTCGACGCAATGTGAAATTCGAGAGAAATCTAAAATCAACATCTGCCTGAAACAAGCTCTACAAATTTTTATCAACAACGAACAAGCTCTCGGCGCAACACTTTATCAATCGAAATACGGTGATATTCATGTGGGAGAAACATTACCGACGGAAATCCCGCCATTTAAAGATAATCAATGGGTTGGCTTTAGTGAACCCAATAAAGACGGGCAACGCCAGTATTTTATTCTGGCTAAAAATGATAACAGTGATCGTTTAGTCATCACGTTTTCAATGGATACCATTCAACAAATTTTTATCAGTGATCCGAGTTTAGGTGCGTCCGGCGACGTATTTATCATGGACTCGCAAGGTTTTTTTATTACCCATCCGCGTTTACTTAATACCAATAGCACTGGCGAAGTCAAAAATGATCACGCGATGCAACATTGTTTAATGATGGGTAATGCGGAAATGCTCGATGTCGATAGGCGTAATGTGGAGATTATTCACAGTTTTCGTTTTGTTCCAGAAGTGGGCGGCGGCTGCATTATGGCGCATTTAGATCAAGCCGAAGCCTTTGCCACGTTGGATATTTTGCGATGGCGGGTAATATGGATTACGCTCGGTTTGATTATTTTTGCATTATTCATTGCGATTATCGTCGGACGAAATATCGTCAAACCGATTGATAAACTATGCGCGGTGACGCATCAAATTATTAACGGTGATTACAATGTTTCAGCCGTTGTTGCAGGTGATAGCGAAATTGCCGCGTTGGCGAATGCGTTTAATTTAATGACCGAACGGTTGAAGTTAGCCTTTGACGAATTAAACGCACATCGAACACAACTTGAGCATCAAGTCGAAAAACGTACCGCGCAATTATTGATTGCGAAAAATGAAGCTGAAAAATCGTTGACGTTGTTACAAAAGACCCAAGAAAGTTTGGTGCAAGCGGAGAAAATGGCGGCGTTAGGTAGTTTAGTGGCGGGAATTGCACACGAAATTAACACCCCGATTGGCATTACGCTGACGACCGCTTCATTTTTAAATGACGAAACGAAAAAAATAGTGACGCTTTATCAACAAGGTGAATTGAGTGGTGACGAATTAGAAAGCTATTTTGATACGGCACAACAATCGACACAACTCATGACTATAAATTGCCATCGTGCGGCGGATTTGATTCAAAGTTTTAAGCAAGTTGCCGTCGATCAAACCAGTGATAATCAACGCGAATTCAATTTGAAATTGTATCTCGACGAAATTTTATTGAGCTTACGCCCTGCCCTGAAAAAAACACAAATTCACGTCGAATTAAATTGTCCGCCAGATTTATCATTGCTCAGTTTTCCGGGTGCGATTTCGCAAATTGTGACGAATTTCATCATGAATTCGTTGTTGCACGCTTATGAACCCGAACAACCAGGAACAATCACTTTAATGATTCAGACCTTACCCAATAATCAAATCGAATTGCGTTACAGTGATGATGGAAAAGGTATTCCAGCGGAGATTCAAAGTAAGATTTTCGATCCTTTCTTCACCACGCAACGCGGTAATGGTGGCAGTGGGTTAGGGTTGAATTTAGTTTATAACATCGTACATCAAACACTAAAAGGTACGTTGCAAGTTCACAGTGTCGAAGGTAAAGGCACAACATTCATTCTCAATTTTGCACGGCAATTAAATTAAAAACCATGACTGAAAAAAAACCGCTCAATTTAAAAAGTAACTTAACTGTCGCACTACAATCTGCGGCACATTCCCATACACCTTGGCGTATTTTGGTGGTCGATGATGATGCAGATGTTCATGCGATGACGCGATTGATTTTGACCAAAATTGTTTTTAAAAATCGCCCGATTGAATTACTGAGCGCATATTCTGCCGCCGAAGCGCGTGAAATTTTGGCACGGGAAAAAAATATCGCTGTCATTTTGCTCGACGTAGTCATGGAAACCGAAGATGCGGGTTTGCGATTGGTGAAAATTATTCGGGAAGAATTAAAAAATAATGATGTGCGAATCATTTTGCGAACGGGTCAACCTGGGCAAGCTCCCGAAGAACGGGTGATTGTGGATTACGACATTAACGATTACAAGGCAAAAAACGAACTCACGTCACAAAAACTTTTTACCTCTGTAATCGCTTCGCTACGCGCTTATGAAACGATTATGTCGCTCAATAAAACGCGCCACGGCTTAGAAAAAATTCTACATAGCTCGGATTCACTGTTCAAAATTCAATCGATGAATGAATTTGCATCGGGAATTTTGACGCAATTGAGTTTGTTTTTGGATTGCAAACCGCAAGGCATTATTTGCATCGAAGAAAGTACCGAAGTTGAAATCCAACCGCTTTCTGGCTTGCCAAATAATATGAAAATCATCGCGGCAACCGAAGAGTTTGAATGTTGTATGAAATGCAATTTAGACGAATCGTGTGGACATAAAGCACTGGCAGCATTGATGCACCGTTCGATTGTGGAGCGTAAAAATCAATTTGATGACAAATACACTGCGTTTTATTTAGATACAAATGACAATAAAGCTACGATTGCATTGGTGTGTAGCGAAAATAGAATTGATGAACATGATCGAAATTTGCTCGAAGTTTTTACGTCGAAAATTTCCATTGCTTTGGCAAACGCCATTCATTATCAAAAAATGGTGACGTTTGAAAAAGCGGCAGTGACCGATTTTTTAACGGGATTGAATAATCGTCGGCAATTATTGCGTTTAGGTATGCCACTTTTGGCGTTAGCCAATCGAAGTAATTGTTTAGCTGTGGCGATGATTGATATTGATTTTTTCAAACGGGTAAATGACGACTACGGTCACGACGCAGGCGATATTGTGTTGAAAAAAGTAGGTGAAATGATGAATGAACGTTTTCGTCGAATGGATATTGTGGCGCGTTACGGTGGTGAAGAGTTTTGCATTCTCGCGCCATCGTTAAATATCGCACAAGCGTTTGAACTTTTTGATAATTTTCGAGCTTCTGTGGCAAATACAGAAATTCAAATTTCTAATGACGCAACCATTAAAATTACGCTGAGTATTGGTGTTACAACAGATTTATGTCCCGATTTAGACGATATGATTGCGGCGGCTGATTACTTGCTTTATCGAGCAAAACACAACGGGCGTAATTGCGTGATAGTGAAATAAGGTAAATTTACATTGCACTGAAATAAAACATGAAAGGCTGACATTGCCCGATTATGGTGCGATTTGCAGTGTAAATTAAACTGTGAAAATTTTAACTAATTGTTTCTGTTGTTTTTTTGTTACTGGCATAATACCTGCTTTATTCAAAACTATAATTAAAATCAAAAGAGGAATTTCACTGATGAAAACAAGAAAAAAACACCATAAAACCAGCATAATGCAAGCGGCGACAGGCAGTTTGTTATTGATGGGTTTAATTGCAAATAGTCATGCAGGAGCGATTGCCGATTTAACTGGATATGATGCAAACGAAACGTCGTTGTTTAAAAACAACGGTATCGTCGTGGGTGGTTGGGCGAATGCGGGTATCACTTACAACGCAACGAATCCGGCAAATGGTTTCAATGGCCCTGTTACTTTTGGCGACCGTGCCAGCGAAGTTCAATTGAATCAATTAAACCTTTTCATTCAACGGGCTGTCGCAACCGAAGGAACGGGGTGGGATTTTGGTGGGCGTTTTGATGTCATGTTCGGAACAGATTCTATTTTCACTCAAGCCTATGGTGTACCTGCATTTGACGTGAACAATGGTTCGCCAATGAATCGTAGCCATTGGGATTTGAATATGCTTAATAGTAACAGCCGTTTTTATGATTTAGCCTTGCCGCAAGCTTATGGCGAAGCCTACGTTCCTATTGGCAATGGTTTGAACGTAAAAGCGGGGCATTTTTACACGCCAATCGGTTATGAAACCGTTCCCGCCCCCGACAACTTTTTCTATACACACGCTTACACCATGCAATACGGCGAACCGTTCACGCATACTGGTGTAATGGGAAATTATGCTGTTGATGCAAATTGGTCGGTGATGGGTGGCGCGACAACAGGTAGTGCGACGGGTGGTTGGGATGGTGGTTTTGACAAACAACTCGGCAATTGGGGTGGTTTAGCTGGGGCAACGTGGACAAGCACTGATAAAGGCACATCTGCAAATATCAGCGGCACTTATAGCGCAACGTCTGAACACAGTAACAAAGGATGGGGGTTATACAGCATCGTTTTGAAACACAATATCACCGACAAAACACATTTGGTTTTACAACATGACCATGGTTTCGCGGATGGTGTACTGACTGCGGCTGGAATTAGAGATGCCCAATGGTACGGTTTAAATATGCACTTAACTTACGACATCAAAGACAATTTAACTGCTGGGATTCGTACTGAATGGTTTAGAGATCAAAATGGTTTCCGTGTTTGTTCACCGGGACGTGTTTCAGCTGCCACCGATAACACAGGCGCAAGTTACGCTGCAAATTTTGCAGCAAGCTGTACAGCTGCCACCTATTACGCTGTCACAGGTGGTCTAAATTGGAAACCAACACCTTGGTTAAATTTGCGTCCAAACATACGTTATGATTTTGCGGATGGCGCACGTCCATTTGGCAACAATAAACAAGACCAATTTTTATTTTCAACCGACTTTTCAGTTACTTTCTAATTCGTTGAAGGGAAAAAAATATGAACGCATTTTTTCGTAGTGTTACAGGCTTATCGGTACTGGGTTTAAGTGCGGCGAGTTATGCTGACGAAGCCGTGGTTGCCGTTACATCCGTTGCAAATCATGGCGATACTGCATGGGTAATGATTTCAACACTTTTAGTTATTCTGATGATTATCCCAGGGTTAGCGTTATTTTATGGCGGCATGGTTCGCGCCAAAAATATGTTGTCGATTTTGATGCAAGTGTTTGTCATCTTTTCAATGATTGCGATTTTGTGGGCGATTTACGGTTACAGCGTCGCGTTCACCGAAGGCACTGCGTTTTTTGGCAGTTTGAGCAAAGCATTTTTAAAAGGTATCACGCCCGATTCGCTAGCTGCAACGTTCAGCAAAGGTGTTTATATTCCTGAATATGCCTATGTTGCATTTCAATTGACATTTGCAGCAATTACACCTGCCATCATCATCGGTGCGTTTGCAGAACGGATTAAATTCTCAGCAGTTTTATTATTCACTGCGATTTGGTTCACCTTCTCCTATTTGCCACTCGCACACATGGTTTGGTATTGGACAGGGCCTGATGCTTACACCGACGCAAGTGCAGCAGAAGCAGCAACCGCGACAGCGGGTTTCTTATTCCAAAAAGGTGCATTAGATTTCGCTGGCGGTTCAGTGGTTCACATTAACGCAGGGGTTGCTGGTTTGGTGGGTAGTTTCTTAATCGGTAAACGTATTGGTTATGGACGTGAATCTCTCGCGCCACACAGCGTCACGATGACAATGATTGGTGCATCATTATTGTGGGTGGGTTGGTTTGGATTTAACGTGGGTTCAAATTTAGAAGCCAATGGTTTGGCAGCATTGGTGTTTATCAATACCTTACTCGCAGCAGCAGCAGCAACGTTATCGTGGATGGCAGCAGAATGGTTGATGCGTGGCAAACCCAGTATGTTGGGTGCAGCATCAGGTGCAATAGCCGGTTTAGTTGTAATTACACCAGCGTGCGGATGGTCAGGCCCAATGGGCGCAATCTTCTTAGGATTAACCGCAGGCGCAGTCTGTTTCTGGGCAGTGACCATGTTAAAAACCAAATTGAAATATGACGATTCGTTAGATGCTTTTGGTGTTCATGGGATTGGTGGTATTTTGGGTGCATTAGGCACAGCCGTTGTGGCAAATCCAGCTTTAGGCGGCACGGGCGTTTGGGATTATGTCGCGAATGCAGCGGCAGAATACAATTTTAGCGCACAGTTTATTAGCCAATTTTGGGGCGTGGCTGTGACAGTGGTTTGGTCGGCAATCGTAGCTTATCTGGCTTATAAAATTGTAGATATGGTTGTCGGTCTGCGTGTTAGCGAAGAAGACGAACGTCAAGGTTTGGACGTTTCAGAACATGGCGAAACCGCTTATCACTTGTAAATCAGCATTTGAGGCTCAAGGTAGAATGTTACAGTTTCGCTTTCACCTTGAACCTTATACCTTCTTTAAACTATGATTGTGGTCGCAGTCTTTAACCTCAGTTTTTATTTAAAACCTAATCGAGATAGTTATGAAACTTATTACAGCCATTATTAAACCGTTCAAAATGGACGACGTGCGTGAAGCCTTATCAGAAATCGGTGTTGCAGGCGTAACGGCAACCGAAGTAAAAGGGTTTGGTCGTCAAAAAGGACACACTGAACTTTATCGCGGCGCAGAATATGTGGTCGATTTTTTACCAAAAGTGAAACTCGAAATTGCCGTTGCAGATGATGTAGTGGACAAAGCGGTTGAAACCATTGTCAAAGCAGCAAACACAGGTAAAATCGGTGACGGTAAAATTTTCGTGTCGAATTTAGAACAAGTTATCCGTATTCGTACTGGTGAAACAGGCGAAGAAGCAATTTAAAGAATTATGCAAAAGAAAGTTAATTTTCAGACGTGGCTTCTTGCCGCGTCTTTTTTTATTCTGCCACAAAGCGTTTTTGCCGCAGAGTTGAATCAAGCGAATACCGCATGGGTACTGACTTCAACAGCCTTGGTTTTGTTTATGACAATTCCAGGGCTTTCGTTGTTTTATGGCGGTTTGGTTCGTAGTAAAAACGTGTTATCGGTGTTGATGCAATGTTTTGCGATTACTTGCCTTGTGTCGCTGTTATGGCTCGCTGGCGTTTATAGTTTGATTTTTGCAGATGGCGGCGAATCGCAAGCGTGGATTGGCGGTTTTGCGAAAGCGTTTTTACCTGACATCAATACTACGGTCTTGATCGGCGATATTCCCGAAACCGTGTATTTCATGTTTCAAATGACGTTTGCGATTATCACACCTGCGTTAATCGTCGGTGGTTTTGCAGAGCGAATGAAATTTTCAGCAATGCTTTGGTTTAGCGCGTTGTGGTTGATTTTGGTTTATATGCCGATTTGCCATTGGATTTGGGGCGGCGGTTGGCTGGCAAAAATGGGCGCGATGGATTTTGCCGGCGGCATTGTGATTCATGTCAACGCGGGCGTGGCAGCATTAGTTTCGGCTATTGTATTAGGTAAACGTAAAGGGTTTCCAAACGTTGCCATGCCGCCGCACAACATGACGATGGTTGTCACCGGCGCAGGAATGTTGTGGGTCGGTTGGTTTGGATTCAATGGAGGCAGCGCATTAGCTTCCGATGGTCGCGCGGGCATGGCGATTTTGGTGACGCATATTGCGGCGGCGGCAGGTTCATTGACTTGGATGACGATTGAATGGCGAAAATATGGCAGACCAAGTGTGCTGGGGATTGTGACAGGAATGGTCGCGGGTTTAGGCACAATTACGCCCGCTTCGGGTTATGTTGGAACATTCGGCGCGTTGGTAATTGGCATCACCGCAGGTTTTGTCTGTTTTCACGCGACGCAAATTGTGAAACGTAAGTTTAAAATTGACGATTCACTCGACGTTTTCCCTGTTCACGGGGTCGGTGGGATCATTGGTTCGTTAATGACAGGCGTTTTTGCTGCGACGCAATTTGGCGGTTTAGGTTTGTCTGAAGGCGTAACGATTTCGCACCAAGTCGGCGTACAAGCGTTGGCAGTTTTGGTGACCGCAGTTTGGAGTGCGGCATTTAGTTACGCGATATTGAAATGCTTGGATGCGTGGATTGGTTTGCGTGTCACGAGCGACGACGAAGTGCAAGGTTTAGACATCGCGTTGCATGAAGAAACGGGCTACCACAGTTTATAACCTACCAAATTACTCGGAATAAAATTGACGAACGGGATTGAATCTAACAGAATCGCCCGTTCAAATTCCGTCCTACGTTAAAAAGAGAATCCAAATGCAAATTGTTTTAGCCAATCCACGCGGTTTTTGTGCCGGTGTCGATCGTGCCATTGAAATTGTCGAGCGTGCAATAGAAGCTTTTGGCGCACCGATTTATGTGCGTCACGAAGTCGTTCACAATCGCACCGTCGTTGATGCGCTCAAAGAAAAAGGTGCAATTTTTATCGAAGAATTAACTGACGTACCAATGGGGTCAACGTTAATTTTCAGCGCACACGGCGTTTCCAAACAAGTTCAACAAGAAGCCAAAGAGCGTAAATTAACCGTGTTTGATGCCACCTGCCCGCTCGTCACAAAAGTTCATATTCAAGTTTCCAAACACGCCAAAGCGAATCGGGAAGTGATTTTAATTGGTCACGCGGGACATCCCGAAGTCGAAGGGACGATGGGGCAATATGAAAAACAATCGGAAAATGGCGGCATTTATTTAGTCGAAACGCCTTCGGATGTTGAAAAATTGGTCGTGAATCATCCTGAAGATTTGGCGTATGTGACACAAACTACGTTATCGATGACTGACACAAAAATCATGGTGGATGCGCTTCGCAAGCGTTTTTCGTCGATTCAAGAACAGAAAAAAGACGACATTTGTTACGCGACCCAAAATCGTCAAGATGCCGTGCATGATTTAGCGAAAATCGCCGACATCATTTTAGTCGTTGGTTCGCCAAATAGTTCAAACTCGAATCGATTGCGCGAAATTGCGGAACAATTGGGTAAAACTGCGTATTTAATCGATACCGCGAAAGATATGCAGCAAGAATGGTTTGCGACGACAAAAGCCGTCGGGGTTACAGCAGGCGCATCTGCTCCTGAAATTTTGGTGCAAGAAGTGATTGCCCAGCTCAAATTATGGGGCGGCGATGTCACCACTGAAATTCAAGGCATTGAAGAAAAAGTCGTCTTTTCGTTGCCGCGTGAATTGAAAAATAAATCATGCTCGAACCATTAGACGCAATCCGCATCGACAAATGGTTGTGGACGGCGCGTTTTTTTAAGACGCGCTCATTAGCTACAGAAGCGGTTTCGGGCGGCAAAGTTCACGTCAATAAACAGCGCGTCAAAGCCAGCAAAGACATCAAAATTGGCACCGAACTTTCGATTCACAAAGAAGGTTTTGAATGGCTCATCACGGTAAAAGGCATCGCAAAACAGCGGGTTTCGGCAAAAGAAGCCGCGTTGCTTTTTGAAGAAAGTAGCGAAAGTTTAGAAAAACGGCACAAGCAAGTTGAAATAAAGCGTGAGGAACGAAAATTTTTAGGTTTTCAAAAACCAGAACATAAACCCAATAAGAAAAATCGGGATTTAATTCACCAATTCAAACGCGCCGATTGATCACAAACACGTTGGCGGTTTGGGTAAACCGGCGATTAAACACGCATATTTCAGTGGCGACTCGGGAAATAACTTTTGCAAATAACGACTATTGCCTTTTTCTATACCGAACTTATTGGCAACGGCTTTGACGAAAATGCGCGTATTCGGTAGATAATTGAATCGGACGTAATACTCACGCATAAACAATACAATTTCCCAATGCGCGGGCGTTAAAGTAATGTTGTTCTGTGCCGCTAATTTCATGGCAACAATTTCATTCCAATCGTCCGAATTAACCAAAAAACCTTGTTCAGTTAAAGTTAAGTCCATGTTTGAATTGGCGTGTTTTCGACGGTAAGTTGTACAAATTGAGCGTAATCAATCAACGTAACACCATCGATTAACAAATCTGCTCCAATACCGTGCAACGTTAAGTCGTCGGCTAAAACGTAGCACGGCGTGATATTTACCAGTTCATTTTGCCACATCGAATTTTTAACTAAACCTAACACGGCATTGTTTAAAAAAATAACAGTAACTTGATTTTGTAGCCGCGCCAAAGTCGGTGACGATAATTCAAAAACGAGGTGTAGCATCAATACGCATCCGATAGTTTCAACCCTGCGATACCGATAATCACGAATGAAATCGAAATCAAGCGGTAAATATCGACAGATTCTTTAAATAAAAAAATACCTAAAATTGCTACACCGACCGCGCCCATGCCAGTCCACACAGCATAAGCCGTACCGAGTGGCAATGTTTTCAAGGCGAGCATCAGTAAATAAAAACTGCCTGCTCCTGATAATGCTGTCACGATGCTCGGATAGAGTTGTGTAAACCCTTGGTTATATTTCAAACTCAAGGCGAAAATTATTTCTACACAACCCGCAGTGACTAATAACAACCAACCCATAAATCCTCTTTTGTAAGAAAGCCTAAATCTTTTACAATAACGGCAATTAAAACTTTTAAACTTGGTAATACGATGGATAACGAAGATTCCGCAATGCTTCATAACAAAGCGATGATAATAAATAATTTATCAATGCTCGTAAAACACAAATGTATGATTAGTGCTGCGCTAGGCGGAAAAGAATCTTTATTGACGGCAATTGTCGCTATAAATCATAAAGCTGGCACGCTGATTTTGGATTATAGTTCGTCAGATTATTTGAATAAAAAATTAGTGTCTACGCCACAGGTTAAATTCTCCACCGGTTTCAATGGCATTCAAGTGGCATTCACCGGTGACAAAATCACCTTGATAAAATACGAAGGTGAGCCAGCGTTTTCAATGCCGATTCCCAGTTCGTTGTATTGGTATAATCGTCGCGAATACTACCGCGTTAACACGCCGATTATGAATCCAAGTTCGTGTGAAATAGCACTCATCGCACCTAATGAAAATTCGAATAAAGAATATATCGATGCCTATGAGATTGCACTTGCGATGATTAAAGAGCAACTATTCGTTAAAATTCGAGAAGAATTAGTCGTTGAACAGCAAGCCTTCATTAAGGCATATAGCAAAATGTCGGTAGAAAGCAAAATTAAGGCAAAACTCGAACGACAAAAAATTGAAACAGAACGCGAAGCCAATCCTGTTGTCCCTGACGAGCGGATGATGAATTTAATTCGCTTAGATTTGCATGATATTAGTTTATCCGGTTTCTCAGTAACCAATTACCGTGAAGAATTTTCGTGTTTTTTGACACGCGGGACGATTTACGAGAATTGTATGCTCATTATGCCGGATCATGCTGAAGTGAGCGTCTCATTTGAAATTATGATGAAACGCAAACTTGATACTCACAAAGTGGGTGAGTTTGCTGAATTGGTTGGCACTAAATTTATTAAAATAAAACAATCCACCGAATCGACTATATTGCGTTACATTCAAGAAGTAGAGCGTCAAAGCGGTGTGTTGAACGGGTAAAATGACTTTGCAGGGGATTAACAATTGATCCCCTGCTCCATCATTAAAAAATACTTTTCGTTACAGCAACTTTCGCAATATACGCAAACAACAATAACGCGCCACCAAAGGCATACCAACGTTTTTCATCGGTCAATTTCAACGCCATAATTCCGAAACCAACGTAACCTAATAATGCGATGATTTTTGCTACAATCCAACCGAATTGCCCATCTAACCAATGACCTTGAAAAACAAGGCTAATCCCCGTCAAAATCACCACACCGTTAATCGCGTGTGGCGCGATGTTAACCCATTTAATTTGCATCATTTCAGGACGAAATTTTGTTAAAGCCACACGCCCTAAAAAACTCACAAGTGACAAAGCGATAAATAATAAATGTAAATGTTTCATAAATTTTCCTACGTTAAATTACAAACAACGTTGCATGGCAACACCAATATCAGTCAATGCGTGAACCACTTCAACACCAGCCGCTTTAAGCGCGTTCATTTTACTTTCAGCCGTACCTTTACCACCAGTCACAATTGCGCCAGCATGTCCCATTCGTTTTCCAGCAGGCGCAGTTTGTCCTGCAATGTACGCGACAACAGGTTTGGTGACATAAGCTTTGATATAATCTGCCGCTGCTTCTTCGTCACTGCCACCAATTTCACCAACCATTACAATACCTTTTGTTTTCGGGTCAGCTTCAAAACGACTTAATACGTCAATGAAATTCATGCCGTGAATCGGGTCGCCTCCAATGCCAATGCAAGTGCTTTGTCCTAAACCTTGTTGCGTGGTTTGATGCACGGATTCGTAAGTTAGCGTGCCAGAGCGCGACACAATTCCAATTACGCCCGCTTTGTGGATCGAAGCTGGCATGATGCCAATTTTGCATTCGTCAGGCGTGATAATGCCAGGACAATTTGCGCCAATGAGCAATGATTTCGTGCCTTGCATCGCGGCTTTCACTCGCAACATTTGCAACGTCGGAATGCCTTCGGTAATACACACAATCAATTCAATGCCCGCATCGACAGCTTCTAAAATCGCATCGGCAGCAAAAAAAGGCGGAACATAAATTACGGTTGCCGTCGCGTCAGTTATTTTAACGGCTTCATCAACGGTATTGAAAACTGGCAACCCCAAATGCGTTGAACCACCGCGTTCTGGCGTTACGCCACCGACTAACTTTGTACCGTAATCGAGAGCTTGTTGTGAATGAAAAGTGCCTTGTTTGCCCGTGAAACCTTGACAAATCACGCGCGTATTTTTATCGATTAAAATGCTCATTCTGCTGCCTCCGCGAATGCCACAACTTGCTCGGCGGCGTGATTTAAATCGTTCGCAGCGTAAAGTTTTAAGCCCGTATTCGTTAATAACGCCCTGCCCTGCTCGGCGTTCGTACCTTCTAAACGCACCACAACTGGAACATTGACTTCGATTTGCGCCATCGCTGCTAAAATTCCTTTAGCAATCACGTCGCATTTCACAATGCCGCCAAAAATGTTCACCAAAACGGCTTTCACTGTGCCATCCGATAAAATCAATTTGAACGCCTCGCAGACTTTTTCGATATTCGTACCGCCGCCGACATCGAGGAAATTCGCAGGATAACCACCTTTTAATTTCACTAAATCCATCGTCGCCATTGCCAGCCCCGCGCCATTCACCATGCAGCCGATATTGCCGTCGAGCGCGATGTAATTTAGCCCAAATTGTTGCGCTTCATTTTCTTTAGCTTCTTCTTGGCGAACGTCGCGCAACGCGAAAATATCGGGATGCAACGCCAGCGCGTTATCATCAAAGTTGATTTTGGCATCTAACGCGATTAACTCGCCCGATTCGGTTTCGATTAACGGATTGATTTCAATTTGACTGGCATCTTTTTCCCAAAACAAATCGACCATTCCCCGCATAATTATTTCAAGTTGCGAATGTTGAGTGCGTTCGAGTTTTAGTGCATAAGAAATTCGGCGGCAATGACTAGCTTGCAAACCTGTCGCGGGGTGCATTGTCACGGTGATAATTTGTTCGGGCATTTCGTGGGCGACAGTTTCAATTTCCATTCCACCCGCCACCGATGCCACAAAAACTAACCGTTCTGCGCTACGTTCAACCAACAAACTCAAATACAGTTCGCGTTTAATCGGATACGTTTTTTCAATCAACACCGAATCAATCGGCAAGCCAATGCAATCCGTTTGTTTGGTGACTAAGCGGGTACCTAATAATTCGTGTGTGAACGTAAAAACTTCATCAGGCGTTTTGGCGACTTTTACACCGCCGACTTTGCCACGTCCGCCCGCGTGAATTTGGGCTTTCACCACCCACGATTCGGGCGTTAATTCTTGGGTAATTTTTCTGGCTTCAATCGCCGTCGTCACCACGCGCCCTTCGGGAATCGGAATGGCGTAGTTTTGAAACAATTGTTTAGCTTGATATTCGTGAATGTTCATTTGGATTCGTTTTTGTTAGGCAAAAAATAGGTTTTCATGCCACATATCTTTTCACATTTCGGTATTTTTTGCTTCCATCAATTCAATAATCCGTTTTAACAACGCAATTTCTTTATCTTTTTGCTCAATAATAAACTTGTGCGTTTCAATTTCATTTGAAGAATTGATAGAAAAACCACCACGATTTTGTCTAACTTTTACGTTGATGTTCGTTTTATCGCTAGGTTCAAATAATTCAGCAGGTTTCATTTCAAATAGCTTGGCAAGTTGTAATAAACGCGATAATTTCACATCGGTGTCACCGCGTTCAATATCACCATAAGCATTAGGCGACATTCCTAATTGTTCCGCAATATCTTCTTGGGTAAAACCTTTTGTTTGTCTAACCAATTTTATTTTTTCATGTACCGACATTTTCTACGCTCCTACCGATTATTTATCGGTTTTTACTGGTGGTTAATTGTCTAAATCTTGTTTAGTCTAGTCGCCTTTCGATTATAAGCATTTTCGGAGTAAAACATGGCAGGATCACGTGAAGAAGCATTAAAATCTGGTTTGGTATATCCGTACATTTACGGTGGTGCAACAGAAGCGGATCAATCAAAAACGACTGGAAGTATAGGATATACCACAGTTAACGGCACGACTTATCTAGGCACATGGTCACCGATAAAAGGATTAGAATCAAAACTGTTACTGCCAGAAGGAGCAACAATTCCGCCGACCGCACCAACAACACCAATTGTAGCGGATACAACTCCAATACAAACAAATGACCAAGTACAAACGAATGACCAAGAATCATACATCAATCATCTTCCAACTGGGAATGTGATTATCAATGGCAATACAACTGTTGGTCAAACACTAAAAGTCACAACTAATATCACTGATGACGATGGTTTAGGTGATATGACTTATCAGTGGTTTAGCAACGGAAAAGAAATTGTTGGCGCAACAGACACAATTTATAAATTAGCGACTACGGATGTTGGAAATAAAATTAACGTGAAAACCAATTACATTGATGGTGAAGGAACGACTGAAATTATTACTAGCGCAAATACTGCGATTGTGAAATCGTCAGGAACTGTCGCCGTAAGTAGAACGGTCTACACCTAAAAATGATTATCTTGTTGGCACGGATGGTAATGATACCATTTCAGCATTGGCTGGAAATGACACACTAATTGGTGGTCTTGGAGTAGATAAATTATCTGGCGGCAGTGAAGCAGATATTTTTAAATATAATTCAGTCGATGATTCTGGTATTACCTCAAAAACTCGCGACACTATCACGGATTTTAATAGTGCAGAAGGCGATAAAATCGACTTGTCAGCCATTGATGCAAATTTAAAACTCAAAGACGACCAAGCCTTTACGTTTATTGGTAACAAAGCATTCAGCAATACTGATGCAACAGGGCAATTGCGTTTTGACAGCGTAAGTCACATTCTTTACGCCAGCACAGATGCTGATAATATCCCAGAGTTCTCGATTTTATTGAGTGGTGTGAAAAGTCTAATTGTTGATAATTTGATTTTGTAGTTATAAGGCAAAAAAAGTCCCGATTTGCATCACCTGCAAATCGGGGCGTTTTGTTGTTTTTAATCGTAGCTGTAATGTTTTTTCAATGGCTTAACAACTTCCCAGTCGCTTTCTAAACCTTCGAGGAAAAACACTAAATCACCCGCTACAATTCGCACAGGTTCTCCGCCTTTTGGCGTGACTAAAATTTCACCTTCCAAAAGGTAGGCTTTTTCGGTTTCGTCGAAATCGATGTTAAATTTCGATACTTCTTTTTCCCAAATTTCCCAGCTTGAAACGCCTAATTCTTTAAGGCGTTCTTCGCTTGGGTTGTGTTCAATGACGATAAGTTTAGACATTTTTTTCTCCAGTAAAAATTAGGCTTCAACAGCCGCTTTGTCGGCGTGATAAGTTTCGTAGACGTAAACAGGAATGTTTAAATCGCCCAGTTTTTTCTCAATCAACGGCAACACGTCCGCCCAATCCAAACCGCCCACACCCGTTGCCAAACGTGGTAATGCAAGCGACGTAAATTTTTCTGCAACAGCGATTTTCGCCAAGGCTTTCAACGCATGTTGAACATGAACTAAAGTCGCTTTGCCGTGACGGTGATCATGACTGTCTGCGCCTTCTTGGGTGATTAAATTCACCACGAATTTACCTTCGGCATTCACCCACGCCCACGCTTCGCCTGCTTCGGGGCTATGTTGATGACACCAGTGGTGAAAATCTTTGTGCATCGACGGATATGAATTGTGCAACTGCAATGCTAAACCTTTATCCATCGGGTCGTTGATGCCTACGCCTTGTGCGATTGCGTGTGCATTGCTTAATAAAATATCGCCTTCTACTAAATGAATCATAAGATTTCCTCTTTGTGGTGGTTAAAAAATTAGTTTTTGATTTGGCTTTGCCAAAATTCAAAGGTTGGATTATTTAAAAGCGTGTCCATAAATTCACACGCTTCGGCTAGATTTTGCTTTGCTTTATCGCCTAAACCTTCGCCCAATTCAAAACTGTCTGCACCAATCGCCAACAAAAAACACGGCGGTGGCATTTCTTTTTTCATGGTTTGATAAGTGTCTAAAATCGCAGCTGGACTCATGGCGTGCGTGGTATGACTTAAATCTCGAATCGGTTGTAATTGCGTAAATTCAAATGCCGATTCACCTTTCACAGAGGCATCGACAAAAACGACAAGTTCACGATTTTCTAAATCGAGGGCGTGTTCAATTTGAAGCTGAAAGTCGGTTAGCAAATCGATAGTTTCGAGCGAAAAACGCGCTTCGATGTGTTCCAAAATTAACACACCAAGCGCGTCATCGCCACGACTCAGATTGCCATAACCAAAAACCAAAATCGGTTTAGTCATTGATACGCTCAATTTTGCCCGTATCATGTTTGACTAATTTATCAATCAACTCGCCTTTTGCATTTACTAATTCAAGGTGCAATGGCATTTTACCGACAGCGTGCGTTGCACAAGATAAACAAGGGTCGTAAGCACGAATCGCCACTTCTAAATTGTTAAGCAGTGGTTCGGTAAGTTCTTGACCAGATAGATATTCCGCTGCAACTTGGCGCACCGATTCATTCATTCCCATGTTATTACTGGTCGTCGAAACGATTAGATTCGCTTTGGTGACAATATCATTTTCATCGACTTGATAATGATGGAATAACGTCCCGCGCGGTGCTTCAATTACGCCGATACCTTCAAAACGTCTTTCACCTTTTGCAGGTTCTTCGTGTTTCAAAACGTCAGGATCATTTAATAATTCTTTGATACTTTCCGCACAATGCAATAACTCAATCAATCGCGCCCAATGGAAAGCCAACATGCTGTGAACCATTTGTTCTGCGCCACCATGTGCCTTGAATTCCACTCGTTCTTTTTCAGCAATCGGCGTGTTGATGTAATCGCAATTATTCACACGCGCCAACGGCCCTACGCGATACCAGCCGTCTTCTTTTCCAATCGCGGTTAAATATGGAAATTTCATGTACGACCATGAACGCACTTCTTCATGAATGTAATCGTTGTATTTGCAATAATCGATGTGGTCAAACAACGTTTTACCTTCGGCATTTTTGACACGCAAACCACCGTGATAAAGTTCTAACGCGCCATCAGGTTGTACCATGCTCAAATAATTACTGCGAATCGTACCGAAATCGTCGTAATACGGTAAATTTGAGCAATGCACTTTTTTAACCAGCGTAACTGAAGCCGTTGCCCATTCAATAATTTGGTCAATATCGGTTAGCAAATAATCGCGTTCTTCTTTACTTAGTGATTTATTAACACCACCTGCAATCGCACTTGTACCGTGTACACGTTTGCCCGAAACCATGCGAATCACTTCTTGCCCGTACTTACGCAATTTCACGCCTTGTAAACCAATGTCAGGAAAATCGCTTAATACGCCAACTACATTTCGTTTGCTAATGTCACTTTCAAAACCAAACAATAAATCAGGACTGGATAAATGGAAAAAATGCAGCGCGTGTGATTGTAATGTTTGTCCAAAATGCAATAAACGTCTTAATTTCGTTGCTGAAATGGGTAACTTGTCAGGGTCAACGCCGACCAATTGATCAATTGCTTTTGCTGCCGCGAGATGATGACTTACAGGACAAATCCCACATAACCGTTGCACTAAAACCGGCAATTCCCAATACGGACGACCTTGAATGAATTTCTCAAAACCTCGAAATTCAACAATGTGCAAACGTGCTTGTTGAACTTTATTGTTTTCGTCGAGTAATAATGTGACTTTGCCGTGACCTTCCACCCGCGACACGGGATCAATCACCACACGTTTCAAATTTTCGATATTTTTGGCAGTTTCTAAATGTTCGTACATGACACGCCCTCTTTGAATTTATAAATAAAACGGCATTTTAATGGCTTGAGTTTTCAAACAAGTGACAACGGATTACTTTTTATCTTTTTCGCTTTTTAACACTTCAAGCAATTGTTTCGCAGGCAAATAACCGGGGTAAATCGTACCTTTTTCAGTGACAATCATTGGTGTACCTTTGACATCGAAATCAGCAGCAAGTGCCATGTGTTCATCAACTGGATTTTCGCAAGTTTTAGATTCAATTTTTTGGTCTTTTTTCGCCGCAGTTAGCGCAGCATTTCTATCTTTTGCACACCAAACGGAAACAGCTTTGTTGTAAGATTCTGAACCTTTGCCTGCACGTGGATAAAATAAATATTGAATTTGGATTCCTTCGGCTAAATACGAATCTAATTCTGAATGTAATTTGCGACAATAGCCACAATCAATATCGGTAAAAATCGACACGGTGTAAGTGTGAATTTTAGGTTTGAAGATAATCATTTTATCTGTCCCTAATTTTTCTAACGCTAACTTACGCGCTCCGCCTAATTTTTCTTCCGTCAAATCGGTTTTGGTTTGAACATCAATCAATCGCCCTTGTAACAAGTATTTTCCATCGTCTGAAACGTAAACCATGCTGCCACCAATTGCCACTTCAAAAACGCCTTTTATCGGCGACGGTTTGACGGTGTCGATTTGCATCGTCGGCATCGATGTTGTGAGTTGTTCGCGGATAGTTTTTTCGTCAGCTTGAACATTTACGGCGAGTAACGCAAAGGTCGCGCTTAAAAGTAATTTTTTCATTTTTAAAATATCTCGTTTGTTATTGAAACAGTCGCCCAACATCCATAAACATTGCTATCGACATCAGTAAACCTAGAAGCACGATACCAATTTTTTGAAAAAAGAGCTGGATTTTTTCTGAAACGGGCGAGCCTTTCAGCCCTTCAAGCGCGAAGAAAAATAAATGTCCGCCATCCAAAACAGGAATCGGCAATAAATTCAACACGCCCAAACTTACGCTAATCAGCCCCATGAATTTCAGAAAATGCACCAGCCCCATGTCGGCAGATTGTCCCGCATATTGCGCGATGCTAATCGGGCCACTTAAATTTTCGAGCGATGCTTTACCGATAAACATTTGCCCCATCATTTTTAACGTAGACGTTGAATAGTTGTACGTTGTGCTAAAGGCTTGCGGAATAGCGGCTAACGGTGAAAGCGAATAATGCACTTGAAACGATTTCAACAGATTTTCAGGAATTTGTACCGACGCGCCAATTTTACCGTCAGCATTTGGCGTAAGCATCAAAGTAATTTGTACACCGTCGCGTTCAATTAAAATTTGCACCGCTTGATTTGAATTTTCTTTAACAATATCAACCCATTGTTGCCATTCTTTCACGGCAGTTTCATTGGCGCGAAGAACTAAATCGCCTTGTTTTAACCCTGCCGTTTTTGCCGCGCCATTATCTAAAACGTTTCCAATCAAAGGTTGCAACGTTGGCGAAAATAATTTGAAACCCAATTTTGCGTAAAGTGCGTCAGGATTTTGCGTTTCAGTGGTGTCAACGTGCAAAGTTTTAACGGTTTGCGTGTCATCACGATTTTTTACTTTAACGGCAATATCTGAATCGCCTTCTAATGCCGTCGAAATAATCGTGGACATCGCGTGCATCCACGTCGGCGTTGGTTCATCGTTCACAGAAATAATTTCATCACCTTCCGAAAAACCGGCGATTTCCGCAAAGGATTCGGCGGACGGTTGTCCTAAAATTGGTCTAATGCCTGTTTCACCGATAATCAAAACACTCCAAAATAACGCCACTGCTAACACTAAATTAAAAATAGGACCTGCGGCGACAACGGCGGTTCGTGCCAAAAGTGATTTGCGATTAAAAGAAAAAGCCAAATCTTCCGCTTTAACTTCGTCTTCACGTTCATCGACCATTTTGACGTAGCCGCCTAATGGAATTAACGATAAAACGTATTCGGTTGCGTTTGGATTTTGTTGGTATCGCCACAAAACTTTGCCGAAACCAATCGAAAAACGTAGCACTTTCACGCCTACTCGTCGCGCCACCCAAAAATGTCCGAATTCATGCACCGCAACTAAAACACCGATTGCGACGACGAAATAAAATAACGTGTGTAAAAAACTCATTAGTTTTCCAAATCTTGAATGGCTTGATTTGCAACTACGCGAGCTTGTTTGTCTGTCGCTAAAATCGTTTCTAAACTGTCAGCTATTTGCATCGGAATCGCGTGCATCGTTTTTTCAATCACGACAGGAATATCGGTAAAACGGATTTGTTCATTCAAAAACGCTTCAACAGCAATTTCATTCGCGGCATTCAAAATAGTTGGCATTGTGCCACCCGTTTGAATCGCCTCGTAAGCCAAGCGTAAACAGGGAAAACGTTGCAAATCCGCAGGTTCAAAATCCATGTGTTTAACAGCAAAAATATCGAGCGGCATTGCACCCGATTCAAAGCGTTCGGGATACGCGAGCGCATGAGCAATCGGAATCCGCATATCAGGGCAACCCATTTGCGCTAATACAGTGCCATCAACGTAATCGACCATCGAATGAATCACACTTTGCGGATGAATCACAATTTGGATTTGCTCTGGCTTCATATTGAACAATAAACAGGCTTCTATCATTTCCAAACCTTTGTTCATCATGGTCGCTGAATCGACAGAAATCTTTTTGCCCATGTCCCAATTTGGATGCGCGACGGCTTGCGCGGGTGTGACTTGCGCTAATTGTTCCAACGGCATCGTGCGAAAAGGCCCGCCGGATGCCGTTAATAAAATGCGTCGTACCCCTTTTGCCGTCGCACCTGTTTGATAAGCTGCTGGCATACATTGAAAAATCGCGTTGTGTTCGCTGTCAATCGGTAACAATTGTGCGCCCGATTTTTCGACCGCATTCATGAAAATATCACCCGACATCACAAGAGCTTCTTTGTTGGCAAGCAAAACGGTTTTGCCTGCTTCAGCCGCTGCCAAGGTTGGCAATAATCCCGCCGCACCCACAATTGCCGCCATCACAGCATCGACATTTTGCAACGTTGCGACTTTAATCAGTGCTTCCGAGCCAGCGAAAACCCGCAAATCCGCAAGCGGTGAATTTTCAATTTTCGTGTTAAATTCCGCTGCTTTTTGTTCATCAACTACAACTACAACTTCGGGCGAATGTGCTAAACATTGTTCGTAAAGCACATCGATATTTTTGTTCGCAGTCAAAGCAATGACTTTATATAAATCAGGATGCCGCGCCACAACGTCTAATGTGCTAACACCAATCGAACCCGTCGCACCGAGAATACAAATACCTTTCATGAAAATAGTCCGACAGATTCTAAATAAATTCCTGCATAAAATAGCGGAATCGCAGCACACAAACTGTCAATGCGATCCAAAATGCCGCCGTGTCCAGGTAATAATGAACCGCTGTCTTTTGCATCGGCACGACGTTTTACGACGCTAAAAAATAAATCGCCATAAACAGAAATCAATACCGTCAAAATTGAAAGTAAAATGAAATCCGCAATAATCATTGGTTCTTGAAATTGCATAACTAAAACTAAAATTCCTGCACAAACCACAGAACTTCCTAACGCTCCGTACATTCCTTCGACAGTTTTCCCTGGGCTAATTTCGGGTGATAACTTTGTTTTGCCCCATTTTTTGCCTACGAAAAATGCCGCAATGTCAGCTACCCAAATCAAAATGAAAAAATAAAGCGTCATTTCTGAGCCAAAGAAAGTGCGTAATCGTGACAAAAACATCCAACTCATAAGCAATACAAACCAGCCAATCAATGCTTGTTTGAACGGTGACAATTCGAGTTTCAACACGCCTTCAGGTGAATTGCGAATCACCATCATCGTCAATACCCAAAATAAAACCGCAGGCGCAGCGAGCCATTCTAAAATACCCGATTGATTGCGAATATCTTCTATGACGAATTTGAATGTTTCGGCTAAATAATCCATCAATGGAGCCAACGCTTCTAACAAATATGTCCACAAATGAATGAACAACATTGCGCCAATCAGTGATGCGAAAAAGAGACCGCGTTTTTTGATGTCAGTGACTTTGGTGAGGTTTAACCATTCGTTTGCACCGAGTAGCACAATGACGGCGATTAAAAGTGAAAAGTACATCGAGGGGAGTTCAAACACCGCTAAAACCACCAACGTGGCGAGCAATGTTGCGGTGATAATGCGTTGTTTTAACATAGGATTTTTTTGAAAAAAGATTAAGGAGTGGCAAGTGCGGCAATTTGATCGCCCGTATGCCCAAAACGCCGTTGTCGGCTTTTAAAACTGGTAATGGCTTCTTGCAAAGCGGCTTGATTAAAATCTGGCCAAAGTATTGGTGTGAAATAAAATTCAGTATAAGCAAGCTGCCAAAGCATAAAATTACTGACGCGCTGTTCGCCGCCTGTACGAATAAACAAATCAGGTTCTGGTAAATCAGCGAGGCAGAGATGTTCGTTAATAACGGCTTCGTTAATATCGTGTGACGATAATTCGCCTGCCGCGACACGCGCTGAAATGGTTTGACACGCTTGCGTCATATCCCAACGCCCGCCGTAATTCGCTGCAATAACTAGCGTTAAGGCGGTATTATCTTTGGTTTTTTGTTCGCCTTCGGTCATTTTTTGTTGCAACTTCGCATCAAACGCCGTGCGGTCGCCAATGAATCGTAAGCGGATATTATTTTTGTGTAGCTTGTCGATTTCACTTTGCAAGGTCGTCAAAAATAACGTCATCAATATCGACACTTCGGCGGCGGGACGATTCCAATTTTCGCTGCTAAACGCAAATAAACTCAGCACTTCGCACGTCGGATCGGCAGCGCAGAATTCGACAATTTTACGCACGGCTTTTACACCAGCATGATGTCCGACTGCTCGCGGCAAAAAACGTTGCTGCGCCCAACGTCCATTGCCATCCATAATGATAGCAATGTGGCGAGGTGCAGCTAAATTCACACGTTCGGCAGGCATAAAATCTACATTGACAATAAATCAGCTTCTTTGACTTCTAAAAGCTTTTCTACGTCTTTAATGTATTGATCGGTTAATTTTTGAATTTTCTCTTCCGCACCTTTTGCGTCATCTTCGGAGCAAGCTTTGTCTTTCAATAAATTTTTAACGGTCGTATTCGCATCGCGGCGAATATTACGAATCGCCACCCGTCCGTCTTCAGCTGCCGTTTTAACAATTTTCACTAAACCGCGACGACGTTCTTCGGTCAATGCGGGCAATGGAATCCGAATGGTCATACCGTTTGTCATCGGATTCAAACCTAAATCCGATTTCATAATGGCTTTTTCAATCGCTTGAACCATGCCTTTTTCCCAAGGTGTTACGCTTAACATTCGCGCATCTTCCACCACGACGTTTGCAACCTGAGAAAGCGCAGAATCTGTGCCGTAATACGACACTACAATTTGGTCGAGTAAACTCGGGTGAGCGCGACCAGTGCGAATTTTGGAAAATTCTTGTTTTAAAGAATCGATGCTTTTGCCCATTCGGGTCGCCGCATCTTGTTGAATATCACTAATCATCATGGTTATTCTCGTTCAATAAGTGAGCCGATATTTTGCCCAGTCATGAGTTTCATCACTGCGCCTTGTTCAAAAATGTTCATGACGCGCATCGGCATATTGTTGTCGCGACATAGCACTAACGCAGTAGTGTCCATCACATTTAAGCGTTGATCTAAGGCTTCGTCGTAGGTGAGACGGGCGTAGAATTTTGCGTTGGAATCTTTGTTGGGATCGGCGGAATAAACGCCTTGGACTTTGGTCGCTTTAATCATCAACTGTGCGTTGATTTCAATGGCGCGGAGGCTGGCTGCCGAATCAGTTGTGAAAAAGGGATTACCTGTTCCAGCGGCAAAAATCACCACTCGTCCTTTTTCCAAATGACGCACGGCGCGGCGGCAAATGTAATCTTCACAAACTTGGTTAATTTTTAACGCTGACATCACACGAACAGGTTGCCCTAAATGTTCGAGTGCATCTTGCATCGCTAGGGCGTTAATGACTGTGGCAAGCATTCCCATTTGGTCGCTGGTGACGCGGTCTAAACCTTCGCTAGCTTTTTCTGCGCCCCGTAAAATGTTGCCGCCGCCAATCACTAAACCGACTTCAACACCCACATCGCATAATTCTTTAACTTCAGTGGCGAGACGTTTCAAAATATCTGCGTCGATACTGTCCGATGAACTCATTAACGCTTCACCGCTCAACTTTAATAAAATTCTTTTGCAAATTAGATTAGTCATGTTTTCTCTGGTGGAAGGGTTTAATAAGAAAAGGTTCAAGGTAAAAAATAGGTTTTCACCTTGAACCTAATTTTTTATTTCATTGCGTTAACTTGCGCCATGACTTCAGCCGCAAAATCCTCTTCTTTTTTCTCAATACCTTCACCCACTTCAAAACGACTAAAACGAATGATGGTATTGCCTTTAGAAACCGCTAATTTACCAACAGTAATTTTGTCGTCTTTGATAAAAGGTTGACCGTTTAAAGTCACTTCAGCTAAGAATTTTCCGATACGACCTTCAACCATTTTCGCAATAATTTCAGCAGGTTTACCGCTTTCCGCCGCTTGTGCAGAGAAAATTTCTTTTTCTTTTTGGATAAGTTCTGGCGAAACTTGATCTTCAGAAACACAGGTTGGTTTAGAAGCTGCGATGTGCATTGCAACGTCTTTACCTAATTCAGCATCATTCACAGCTAATTCAACGATTACGCCGATTTTTGTGCCGTGTAAGTAACACGCTGTGCCGCCGTCAGTTTTGTATTTTTCAAAACGACGAATAACGATGTTTTCGCCCAATTTTGAAATCAAACCACGACGAATTTCATCAACCGTAATGCCGTCTTCTAAAGGCATTGCAAGCAATTGTTCTTCAGTTTCAATGCCGTCATTATTCAATAAAGCATGTGCAACGTTGTTTACAAAACCAACAAAATCTTCTGCTTTTGCCACGAAATCGGTTTGGCAATTCACGTCAACAATCGCTACGTTTTTGCCGCAATCACTTACTTTTACGCCGATGATGCCTTCAGCCGCAATCGTATTCGATTTTTTATCCGCTTTCGCTAAACCAGCTTTACGCATATTTTCGATGGCTAATTCCATATCGCCTTGTGAATCGACTAAAGCGCGTTTGCATTCCATCATGCCCGAACCAGTGCGTTCGCGTAATTCTTTTACCATTGATGCGTTAATTTCTACACTCATTTTCTTCTCTCTATTGCTGATATTTACTGTAAAAACGCCCCCAAAAGGAGGCGTTCTTGCTATAACTTAAATCACTCATCCTACACGAGGATTGGTCGAAATAACTTTATACTGCGGTGGCTGCTTCTTCGACAAATTCGTCATCAGATTTAGCTGAAAAACCTAAAACCGCTGTTTTTGCTTCCGTCACTGCCGCAGCAGCACTTTCACAATACAATTTAATGGCACGAATTGAATCGTCATTACCAGGAATGATGTAATCAATATTGTCAGGTGAATTGTTTGAATCGACAATGCCCACAACAGGAATGCCTAATTTAATCGCTTCCGCAATCGCATTTTTTTCGTAGCCAACGTCCAAGACAAAAATGACATCTGGCACGCCTTTCATGTCTTTAATGCCGCCTAAGCTGCGTTCTAATTTTTCTAATTCGCGTTCCATACCTAACGCTTCTTTTTTGCCGAAACGTTGGTGCATTGAACCATCAGCTTTCATCGCTTCAAGTTCTTTCAAACGTGAAATAGATTTTTTAATGGTTTTGAAGTTCGTCAACATACCGCCTAACCAACGGTGATTAACGTAAGGCATACCGCATAATGCTGCTTGTTCTGCGACCACTTTACGCGCCGCTTTTTTGGTACCAACAAATAAAACGGTACCTTTGTTTGCTGACATTTGACCTAAATAGTTCATTGCGTCATTGAACAAGGGAAGCGTTTTATCCAAATTGATAATATGGATTTTGCTTCGCGCGCCGAACAAATAGTTCGCCATTTTTGGATTCCAATAACGGGTTTGATGTCCAAAATGTACACCCGCTTCAAGCATTTCACGCATGGTTACTGCTGCCATTTTTTTCTCCTAAGAATTTTGGAACTGGCTGTCCCATTGGGTTACGCCACCGTTTATCCCGTTTAAAAAACCTGTGAATTTACACAAAGCACCCTTTTAAGCGTGACGATAAACGTGAGGATTGTTACTAAAATGAACGCGAATTTATAACATGATTCGCTTTTTACAACAAGGTGGCTCTGTTAGAATCATTCTTTGTTGTGAATCTAGCTCCCTAATCCCTTATTTGGAAATCATGAGTATTATCATTAAAACCGAAGTTGAAATCGAAAAAATGCGAATTGTCGGTCGTCTTGCTGCCGATGTTTTAGATATGATTGCGCCGCACGTTGTCGTCGGTGTCACCACGAATCAACTGAATGACATTTGTCATAACTATATCGTCGATGTTCAGCAAGCGATTCCTTCTCCGCTGGATTATCGCGGCTTTCCAAAATCAATTTGCACCTCGGTGAATCACCAAGTGTGTCACGGGATTCCGAGCGAGAAAAAACTCAAATCAGGCGACATCGTCAACATCGATATTACCGTTTTAAAAGACGGTTTTCACGGCGACACTAGCATGATGTTTTTAGTGGGCAACGTCTCGCCGCACGCACAACGTTTGTGCAAAATCACCCACGAAGCGTTATTTTTAGGCATTGATCAAATTAAAGCGGGCGCAACGCTCGGCGACATTGGTCATGCGATTCAAAAACACGCTGAAGGTAATCGTTATTCCGTCGTGCGTGATTTTTGCGGGCATGGCATTGGACGCAATTTTCACGAAGAACCACAAGTGCTACATTACGGCAAAGCGGGTGAAGGTTTAGTGCTTGAAGCAGGCATGATTCTCACCGTCGAACCGATGATTAACCAAGGCAAATATCAGACAAAATCGCTTGGTGATGGCTGGACAGAAGTCACCAAAGATCACAGTTTATCGGCACAATATGAACACACAATTTTAGTCACCGAAACCAGTTACGAAATTCTCACGCTCCGCGCTGAAGAACGTGCTTACTGAAATAGGCAAGGACAGAGGAATTTATGAAAATTTGCGAGAAGTTTCGAATTATGCGGCACTTAAAATCATTTTCACAGGAAGAGATGGCAGAAAAATTAGGTTTATCTGTTGATAGCTATGCAAACATCGAACGTGGTAAAACGGACAAAATTATGTCAAAAAGACTTAAACAAATTTCTGAAACATTCGAAATGGAATTTTTTGATTTAGGTGATCGTCGTAACGTTATTTGTTTTTCGGGTAACGAAAATCAAAACATTGTCAGCAACGTTTCGCATAACTTAAAAAATGTCCCATCTGAATTAAAAACTGAACTCGAAAAAGCCCAGTTGATTATTGAAGCAAAAAATGTGGAAATTGCTTATCTCAAAGAAATTATTGAATTGATGAAACTCGCACAGGCAAATTAAACGCAATGACTACGCCATTTGATGCCACATTATTTGAATCCGCCAACGTTTTAGCGACATTTAAAAGCCTGCTAAAAACCAAAGAAATCGAATTACGCGAAAAATTTAATCCGAAACTATCGGTTTCAAAATTGCTGCGCGAAAAATCAGATTTTATTGATGCTGTTTTGAGCGTTTGTTGGCAACATTTTTTTGGCAATCAAGCGAAAGATATAGCGTTATGTGCGGTCGGTGGTTATGGGCGGCAGGAAATGTTTCCTTATTCGGATATTGATATTTTGGTTATTTTGCCAGTTGACGACATTACCGATTATCAAGAAAGTTTGGGCGCATTTTTTACTTTTCTGTGGGACATCGGTTTGAAACTCGGTTATAGCGTGCGAAGTATTCCGCAATGTATTGAAGTTGCGACGAATGACCAAACGATTATGACCAGTTTGCTAGAAATTCGGTTGATTAGCGGTAGTGCGCGATTACTTAAAACGTTAAAACTAGAAACTGCGCCCGACAAAATTTGGTCATCGAATCAATTTTTTGCCGCCAAAATGGCAGAGCAACAAGCACGTTACACAAAATTTCATGACACCGCTTACAACTTAGAACCCAATGTCAAAGAAGGCCCTGGCGGATTGCGCGACAGACAAGTGATTGCGTGGGTTTTTAAACGTCATTACAACGTCGCGACGTTGAAAGAATTGATTAAATACGGCTTTTTGCCCGAAGAAGAATACGCCGAATTAGTTGCATTATTAAGCGTACTTTGGCGCATTCGTTACGCGCTACATTTGCTCACCAATCGCGCCGAAGACCGCTTAGTATTTGATTATCAACGTGACCTTGCGGCGCAATTCGGTTTTAGCAACGACGCGCAAGAATACAATCAAGATGTTGAGCAATTTATGCAGTTTTATTTCAAAACCGTTTTGGGTTTAGAACGATTGAATGAAATGTTGTTGCAACTTTTTAACGAACGTTTTGTGCCGCGTGAACATAACGAAGTGCGGCGATTAAATGTACATTTTGAAGTGATTAACGGTTATTTGGAAACGATAGACGCGCAGGTTTTTGAGCGGCATCCTTTGGCGTTATTAGAATTATTTTTGATTCTCGAACAACATGAAGAAATCAAAGGCGTTCGCGCCACAACGATACGGTTAATTCGAAAAAGTTTGCATTTAATTGACGCGGATTTTCGGACGAATAAAGCCGCAAATCGTTTGTTTATCGAAGCCTTGCGCCAACCGCACGGCATTACCAATCAACTACGGCGAATGAATCGTTACGGCGTTTTGGCGGCGTATATTCCGTGTTTTGCGAATATCGTGGCGCGGATGCAATACGATTTATTCCACATTTACACCGTCGATGAACATACGCTGTTTGTGGTGCGTAATTTGCGCCGTTTTACCATCGAAAAACACAACCAAGAATTTCCGTTTTGTAATGCTATTTTTCAGCTGATTGCAAAGCCCGAAGTATTGTATTTAGCGGCATTATTTCATGATATTGCCAAAGGTCAGCACGGTGATCATTCGGTTTTAGGCGAAAGCATTGCGCGAGAATTTTGTTTGCAGCACGACCTGTCGAAACATGACAGTAATCTCGTCGCGTGGTTAGTGCGAAATCATTTGGTTATGTCTGTGACCGCGCAACGTAAGGATATTAGCGACCCTGACGTAATTCTCAAATTTGCCCAAATCGTCGGCAGCACCGAATATTTGAATTATTTGTATTTGCTAACCGTCGCGGATATTCGCGCCACCAATCCCGAGCTTTGGAATTCGTGGAAAGATGCGTTGCTCAAAGAGCTTTATTCCGAAACCTACACCGTGATTCGCACAGGCTTGCAAAATCCTGCGGCATTAACTGATAGATTATTGGAAAATAAACAAGAGGCGAAAGCTGAATTGCTCAAATTAGGCATGATTGAAACGGCGATTGAAGGTGCGTGGCAACACGTCAGTGATGATTATTTTTTGCGTTATTCAGCGGATGAAATTGCGTGGCATACGATAGCAATTGCCGCGTCGAGCGAACAAGATTTACCGTTAGTTTTATTGCGTCCACAAACGCAACGTGGCAGTGCAGAAGTGTTTGTTTACACCAAAAATGAAGGTGCGATTTTTTCACTCAGCACCGAGACGCTTGACCAATTGGGGCTGACAATTTTAGATGCACGAATTATTACCACGTTGGATCATTACGTTTTGAACAGTTTTTTGGTGTTGGAACAGTCGGGCGAACCGATTGAGGATTTATTTCAAGAAGTACATATTTGCACCGTGTTACGACAAAATCTATTGCAAAACAAAGTCAAGAAAACCAAAAACATTCATCGCCAATCGCGCCAAGCGAAACATTTCCCGATTCCCACACACATCGAATTTCACACCGATTCGTTAAATCGTTACACGCTCATCGAATTGATTACCACGGATCACGCGGGATTGTTGTCAAAAATTGGACAGGCGTTTGTGCAACAAGATATTCATTTGCATAGCGCGAAAATTAGCACGATTGGCAGTCGTGTTGAAGATATGTTTTACATCACCAACGCGGAACAGCAACCGATTACAGATTCGCAAAAATTGGACGAAATCCAGTTGGCGATGTTGAAACAATTGGCGACAGTTTAACGTTCTTCTTTATTGAGCAAACGGCGGATATTGCTTTCATGCCGCCACAATAAAAATCCCGTCATAATTAACACTGCGCCAGTCAAAATGGGGTCGTCGGTCAAAAACCACGCATAAATGGGTGCGAGGATTGAAGCGGTTAACGCGGCAAGTGATGAGATTTTACTAAGTTTGTAAATGGCAAACCATGTTAATCCAAACGCCCCGCCGACAAAGAAATCAAAACCAATTAAAACACCCGCTGAAGTCGCAACGCCTTTGCCACCTTTGAAACCAAAAAATACGGGATATAAATGCCCCAAAAACGCCGCTAATCCGACAATTGCCCATAAAATGGACGGTGCGCTAATAAATTTAGCCATTAAGACCGGTATAAGCCCTTTCAAAAAATCACCAAAAAATGTAATGGCGGCGGCTTTTTTACCACCAATTCGCATAACATTCGTCGCACCAGGATTTCCCGAACCTTGTTCGCGGGGATCAGGCAATCCCATTAACCGACAAACAATAATCGCACTAGATACTGAACCCAATAAATATGCGAATAAAATAAGAAAACTTAAAATCATTTTGCACCTGTTAAAATTCGTGAAAACTTGTGAGTTACTGACTTTGCAGCAATACTTACATTATTTTTAAACCCAATATCATAATCGGAAAATCAGCAAACATGACAGACATCATTTTTTTACGCGACCTAAAAATCGATACCTTAATCGGCATTTTCGATTGGGAACGCGAAGCCAAACAAACACTTATTTTTGATATAGAGATGGCGTTTGATTGCCAACCTGCTGGTGAGTCTGACGACATTTCAGATGCACTAAATTACAAAGCCGTTTTTGATCGAGTGACCGAGTTTGTCGAACAAAGTGAATTCTTTTTGATTGAAAAACTCGCCGCTGAAATGATTCGTTTGATTCAAACAGAATTTGGTGTGTCGTGGGTAAAATTAACCGTGAACAAAAAAGGGGCAGTCGGTGCAGATATTAACGTTGGCGTAATTATGGAACGTGGGATTCGCTAATGGCGCAATGTTACGTCAGTGTCGGTAGTAATATCGACAAAACTAAAAATATCGAAGCAGGTTTGAATTCTTTGCGTGAAACTTTTGGTGCGTTAACCGTTTCGCCGATTTATGAAACGGCGGCAGTCGGTTTTGAGGGTGATAATTTTTACAATTTGGTCGTTGGTTTTAAAAGCGATTTATCAGCGCACGCAATTTTTCAAATTTTACGCGATTTGGAATTTACACACGGACGTTTGCCAAATAGTCAAAAGTTTTCACCACGTCGTTTGGATTTAGATTTATTGTTGTTTGGCGAGGAAGTTATTGATGACGGCATTCTGAAATTACCGCGTGCAGACATTGAAAAATATGCTTTTGTGTTGCAACCGCTCGCTGATATTGCACCGAATTCCATTCATCCGGTTTTACAAAAGACCTACCAAAAAATGCTAGAATCGCTGCTTTCGCAATCGCCAGAACCAACATTAGGAACGTTATGACTTTAAAAATTGTAGTGCCGCATCTTCCCGAATCTGTCAGCGACGCGACGCTCATTGCGTGGCATAAAAAAGTTGGCGATAACGTCATGAAAAACGACAGCCTTGTCGATTTAGAAACCGACAAAGTCACGTTAGAAGTTGTCGCACCAGAATCAGGAATTTTGCGTGAAATCCTCAAAAGCGACGGCGCAATTGTTACGAGTGACGAAGTATTAGCGACGTTTGAAATCAAAAACATTCAACCCGAAACACCCAAAATTTCAGATGACAACGATGATTTTGACAATCCGTTAACACCTTCCATTCGGCGTTTATTGCGTGAACACGATTTAGATGCGAGCAAAATTGTTGGCACAGGTAAAGATGGACGTTTGACCAAAACCGATGTGTTAGATGTTGTAAACAAACTGGCATTACAAGAAGCCGAAGTGATTGTGCCTGTTGTCGAATCAATCGTTTCCGAACCACTCAAAGAATTAGAACTCACCACGCCAGCCGTGAATTTACGCGCTGAACAACGTGTGCCGATGACACGATTACGCGCCAAAGTGGCGGAGCGATTATTACAAGCTCAACAAAATGCGGCGATGCTCACGACGTTCAACGAAGTGAATATGCAAAACGTGATGGATTTACGCAACCAATACAAAACTCGTTTTGAGCAAAAACATTCGGTGAAATTGGGTTTTATGTCGTTCTTCGTGAAAGCCTCGATTGAAGCATTAAAACGTTTTCCAGTTATCAATGCGTCGATTGATGACAACGATATTATTTACCACGGTTATTACGATATTGGCATTGCGGTCAGCACCGAAAAAGGGCTGATTGTTCCTGTATTACGCGATGCAGACCAACTCGATTTTGCGGGCATCGAACAAAGTATTGTCGAATTTGGCGAAAAAACACGTTCAGGTCGTTTAAGTTACGACGATTTAAAAGGCGGCACATTTACGATTACCAATGGCGGTGTATTTGGTTCAATGTTATCAACGCCCATTTTGAATCCACCGCAATCGGCAATTTTGGGAATGCACGCGATTAAAGAACGTCCCGTTGTTGAAAATGGTCAGATTGTCATTCGCCCGATTATGTATTTAGCATTATCGTATGACCATCGCTTGGTGGATGGACGCGATGCTGTGCAGTTTTTAGTCACCATTAAAGAATGTTTGGAATCCCCCGCGCATTTATTGTTAAACATTTAAAAAAGGAAAAATCATGTCTCAAATTCAAGGCTGGGCAGCGCATAGTCCAAAAGAAGAACTTAAACTTATTTCAGTTGAAGCGGGTGAATTAGGCGCAGAAGACGTTGAAATCGACATCGAACATTGCGGCATTTGTCATTCTGATTTATCGATGATTAACAATGATTGGGGATTTACAACGTATCCAATTATTCCCGGTCATGAAGCGATTGGACGTATTAGCGCAATCGGCAAAGATGTGAAAGGTTTAAAAATTGGTCAACGTGTTGGCGTGGGTTGGAATTCAGGAAGTTGTATGCACTGCACCGAATGTGTGTCAGGACAACATAATCTTTGTTCACAAGCTCTGCCAACAATTGCCGGCGGACATTTCGGTGGTTTTGCAAACAAAATGCGAGCGCATTGGGTTTGGGTTTTACCGCTTCCTGAAAATCTGGACGCAAGTTCGGCAGGGCCGTTGCTTTGCGGTGGAATTACCGTTTTTGCACCTTTTTTGAATTTCGATATTAAACCAACGCATCATGTTGGTGTGGTTGGGATTGGTGGTTTAGGACATTTAGCTTTGAAATTTGCCAACGCATGGGGATGTGAAGTAACGGCTTTCACCACGTCAGAATCGAAAATCGACGAAGCAAAACGTTTCGGCGCACACAACGTCATTACCAGTTACGATACCGATTCAGTTTTAAAAGCCGCAAATTCGCTAGATTTGTTACTGGTTACAGTCAATCAACCGTTAGATTGGGCAACATTGCTAAAAACGTTAAAACCAAAAGGCAGAATGCACGTTGTCGGTGCGGTACTTGAGCCGATGCCGATTTCAGCAGTGGATTTAATTTTCGGGCAAAAAAGTGTTTCAGGCTCGCCAACAGGTTCACCTGCAGCGATGGCGACAATGCTGGAATTTGCGGCGCGTCACAACATTGCACCACAAGTTGAACATTTTCCGATGAGTCGGGTTAATGATGCGTTAGCGCATTTACTGTCGGGTAAAGCCCGTTACCGTATTGTGTTAGATGCAGATTTTTAGTTTTATTTGTTGACGATTTTTATTCATAACAGTAAGTTAAACCCTTTTAATCACCTAATTACTCAAGAGTTTTTGATGAACGAATTTTCTAGAATTAGCCGCTTACCGCCTTACGTTTTCAACATTGTCAATGACTTAAAAGCCAAAGCACGCGCTGCTGGCGAAGATATTATTGATTTTGGAATGGGAAACCCAGACCAACCCACACCACAACATATTGTCGATAAGTTAATCGAAGCTGTGCAACGTCCCGACACGCACCGTTATTCGGTTTCTCGCGGTGTGCCACGTTTACGAAAAGCCATTTGTAACTGGTATAAAACCCGTTTCGATGTGGATTTAGATTTCGATACAGAAGCAATAGTGACCATTGGTTCAAAAGAAGGGTTAGCACATTTAGCACTCGCAACTTTAGGCCCTGGTGATGTGGTACTTGTGCCAAATCCTGCATATCCGATTCATCCTTACGGCGTGGTGATTGCTGGCGCAGATGTGCGTCATGTGCCACTTGTAGCAGGTGGTAATTTCTTTGAAGAATTAAACAACGCGATTATTAACTGTCTTCCAAAACCCAAAATGTTGATTCTAAATTTCCCTGGTAATCCAACCAGCGAATGCGTGGAATTAGATTTCTTCGAAAAAATTATTGCTGTTGCGAAAGAACATAAAATTTGGGTTGTTCAAGACATCGCTTACGCCGATATTGTGTTTGATGGCTATAAAGCACCGTCGATTTTGCAAGTTGAAGGTGCGAAAGATATTGCCGTTGAATTTTTCTCTTTGTCAAAAAGTTACAATATGCCAGGTTGGCGCGTAGGTTTTATGTGCGGTAACAAAGAACTTGTTGCAGCATTATCACGCATCAAATCCTATTTGGATTACGGTACATTTGCGCCAATTCAAATTGCGGCAATTGCGGCATTAGAAGGCCCGCAAGAATGTGTTGCTGAAATTGCTGAAATGTATCAAAAACGTCGTGACGTATTGTGCGAAGGTTTAAATGCGTTTGGTTGGGCAGTCGAAAAACCAAAAGCGACCATGTTCGTTTGGGCAAAAATCCCTGAAGCTTACGCAGGAATGGGGTCGCTCGAATTCTGTAAAAAATTATTATTAGAAGCGAAAGTCGCGGTTGCGCCAGGTATTGGTTTCGGGCAATACGGTGACGATCATGTGCGTTTTGGTTTAATCGAAAATGAAAATCGCACACGCCAAGCCATTCGCGGCATCAAGGCGATGTTTAAAAAAGACGGCGTAATTTAAGGAAGAATGATGAAACCAGTAAAAATAGGTATTTTAGGATTAGGCACCGTTGGCGGTGGCGCGGCAAAGGTTTTACAACGCAACGCGGCAGAAATTGCGCGTCGTGCAGGTCGTGAAATTATTATCACTCGTGCGTCAGCGAGTGATTTGAGCAAATCGCGTTTGTGCGATACGTCAAAAATCGACATGACAACAAACGGTTTTGACATTATCAATGACCCCGAAATCGACATTATTGTTGAAACCATCGGTGGCGCAGGAATCGTTAAAGACATGGTGTTGCAAGCGATTGAAAACGGTAAACACGTCGTGACCGCAAACAAATCGTTGATTGCTTTGCACGGCAACGAAATTTTTGCCAAAGCCAGCGAAAAAGGTGTCATCGTGGCGTTTGAAGCGGCGGTTGCTGGCGGGATTCCGATTATCAAAGCAATTCGTGAAGGGTTGAGCGGCAATCAAATTGAATGGCTCGCAGGAATTATCAACGGCACGAGCAATTTCATTTTGACCGAAATGCGCGACAAAGGGCGTGATTTTGCCGACGTGTTAGCCGAAGCGCAGGCGTTAGGTTATGCCGAAGCTGACCCAACGTTTGACGTGGAAGGCATCGACGCGGGACATAAATTGACGATTTTAGCGTCGATTGCGTTTGGTATTCCGTTGCAATTTGACAAAGTTTATACCGAAGGCATTACGCAAATTACGCGCACCGATGTCGAATATGCCGAGCAGTTGGGTTATCGGATTAAAAGTTTGGGCGTGGCGCGTAAAACCAAAAAAGGCATTGAATTGCGTGTGCATCCGACTTTGATTCCTGAACGTCGGTTGATTGCGAATGTGAATGGCGTGATGAATGCGGTGTTGGTCAAAGGTGATGCAGTGGGCGCGACGTTGTATTACGGTGCAGGTGCAGGTGCAGAACCAACAGGTTCAGCGGTGGTTGCGGATGTGATTGATGTGGTGCGTGCGTTGACCAGCGACCCTGAAAATCGTGTGCCGCATTTGGCGTTCCAAGCGAATGCGCTGGCGGATATTCCTGTTTTAGATTCGGGTGACTTCCAAACTGCGTATTACTTGCGTTTGCACGCTGAAGATAAATCGGGCGTTTTGGCGGATGTGACGCGCATTTTGGCGGATTGTGACATCAGTATCGAAGCGATTTTACAAAAACCACCAGCGAAAAATGAAACGATTGTGCCGATTATTTTATTGACGCAAGTGACCCAAGAACACAAGCTCAATGCAGCGATTGCCAAAATTGAACAATTGGAAACGGTTAGCGGTAAGGTGAATCGGATTCGGTTGGAAACGTTGGGATAGTTTTTATCGAAAAGGCACAAGAGGGATTTTGTGCTTTTTGCAAATTACATATTTGAGGAAAATTAGATGAGATTTATCATTTTGAGTGCAATTTTTGTATGGTTAGTTTCAAAAGGTGTTGGAATTGGTGGTCTCGTTTTTTTTGTAGTTATTGCATACTTCTGGTCAAAGGGTTCGGATTTGGCAGAAAAGGAACGTATTGAAAAAGAAGAACAAGATCGTATTTTAGAAATTAAACGCATTGAAAATAGAGACGCTGATAGTCAAACTTTCCCTTGTGAATATCAATGCAAAGGTCATCCAAACGCAACCTTAGCTATTCGGTATGGAATCGCAAATCTTAAAAAAGAAGTTAAGGAATACTGGTATCACGGGAAAGGTGGGGTAAAAATGAGGAATCCTGACCGCGACGTAATTAGCTTTGTTCCTGCCGATACAATTAAATTGCAAAAAATTAAAAAAGTTAAAGACGACCGAGAAGGCAGTCATTATCTTGCGAAACTAACAGATTTTGGTAATCGTGAAATTGTGGTTGTTATAAAACCTAGAACTGAATATGTGCAAACGTTTTATCCAATGTCAGAAGATTGGTTTAAAAAATATGCTGACCTTGAATTGGTTTTGAAAGATAACAAAACGTTTTCATTGAAAGAATTAGCTCATTTTCATGTTCAGAAAGTTGTCATCAATTCATGAATAAAGTTTCTGTTCTTTTGTCGTCGTTGGAAGATTAGCGAGGAGTTTTGAAAATTATGCCAACAATCAGCCTATTTTTCGGCATTGTTATCAAGATGCGAAACAACGAACATCCGCCGCCACATATTCACGTTGAATACCAAGGCTTTGCGGCTTCGGTTGAAATCAAAACAGGCGATATTTTAGTCGGTAAATTACCTCGAAAAGTCGCCGCAATCGTTAAAGAATGGTGCGAAACTCACCGTGAAGAACTTTTAGCAAACTGGGACAAAGCAATAAACTTTGAACCAGTCGATAGAATTAGAGGTGCAGATTATGATTAAAATTTTAGAAGCGAAACCCATTGCGCCGTATCAAATCTTGCTGGAGTTTTCTGACGACACGCAAGGTATTTGGAGTGCAGAAAAATTGTTAGCAGAACGAAAAGGTACGTTACTCGAACCGTTGAGAGATGCAGATTATTTTGAGCGGTTTTTTCTTGATGCTGGCGCATTATGTTGGGCAAATGGATTGGAGTTTTCCCCCGAATGGTTGTATGAAGATGCTGTGCAGTCCAAAAAACCAACAATGAATTAACTTTGAAATGACGACAAAGTTTCTGTTGTTTTGTCATCGTTGGAAGATTAGCGAGGAGTTTTGAAAATTGGAAAAACGTTCGCCACATTGCAAATTATCTAAAATTAAAGCTCTGATTGAAGCTGAAAAAGTGCATTCAACTCAGAGTGCATTAGCTGGTGCGGCGGCATTAGGATTAGATTTCTTGGAAATGTTAGGTGTGATTCATAATCTAACCACCACAGATTTTTATAAAAGTATGACCACTCATGCGAATCATCAAATCTGGCAAGATGTTTATCGTCCGATGACAAAAGCAGGTTCGGTTTATTTGAAATTAACTGTTGTCGAAGATGTTTTAATCGTGTCTTTTAAGGAGCTATGACTTATGCAATGTGTATCCTGCTCGAATGCAGAATTAGTTCACGATAATCGTGACATTACGCATTCCTATAAAGGAAAATCAACAATTATTCCCGCTGTATCGGGGGATTTTTGTCCAATTTGTGGCGAGGTGATATTTGATAAAAATGAATCACAGCGTGTAAGTGGTGCAATGTTGAAATTTAACCAACAAGTAAATTCAACAATTGCTCTATCAACTTTTATCATGGGCGTTCGCAAAAAATTGGGTTTAGAACAACGCGAAGCGGCTGAAATTTTTGGCAGTAGTGCAAGCACCTTTTCACGCTACGAAACGGGAAAATCAAAACCACCTGTCGCATTGGTGAAATTATTCAAAGTGTTAGACCACCATCCTGAATTATTATCAGAACTTAGAACGTAAACATCTTGTTACCCATTTCGAGTAAAGAATTGCGATAATATCCCACCAAAATAAATTTAAAATTTTCATAGGAAAAAAAATGAAACGCTACACAGGCTTAATCGAAAATTACCGTTCACGTTTGCCAGTCAGTGATACAACCCGAATTATCAGTTTGGGCGAAGGCAACACGCCGTTAATTGAACTTCAAAATATTCCGCGAATGATTGGCAAAGACGTGAAAATTTACGTCAAATTTGAAGGCTTAAATCCGACGGGTTCATTCAAAGACCGAGGAATGACAATGGCTGTCACCAAAGCCGTTGAAGCAGGCAGTCAAGCCATTATTTGCGCCTCAACAGGAAATACGTCAGCGGCGGCAGCAGCTTATGCAGTTCGTGCAGGCATTCAAGCGTTTGTGTTAATTCCCGAAGGCAAAATTGCACTTGGAAAATTGGCTCAAACGTTGATGTATGGCGCAAAAATTATCCAAATCAACGGCAATTTTGACCGTGGCATGGCGTTAGTGAAAGAAGTCGCTGACCACGCACCCGTTACGATTGTAAATTCAATCAATCCGTTCCGCATTGAAGGACAAAAAACCGCCGCGTTTGAAATCGTCGATGAATTGGGTTTCGCGCCTGATTATCACTGCTTACCCGTTGGCAACGCAGGAAATATCACAGCATATTGGAAAGGCTATAAAGAATATTTCACGGATAAAGTTTGTGCTAATACGCCTGTGATGTGTGGTTATCAAGCCGCTGGCGCAGCTCCGTTTGTCGTCGGTGAAATGGTGGATAATCCTGAAACAATTGCCACGGCAATTCGTATCGGACATCCACAATCATGGGATTTAGCGTGGAATGTTCAAAAAGAATCGAACGGTTGGTTTGATTCTTTCAGCGACGAGAAAATTTTAGCCGCACAAAAAATGTTGTCGCAATTTGAAGGAATTTTCTGTGAACCTGCTTCGGCAACTTCACTTGCAGGAGCATTGCATGACATTAGCACTGGCAAAATTCCAGACGGCAGCACTATTGTCTGCACGTTAACGGGCAACGGTATTAAAGACCCTGACACGGCAATGATGCAATGTGCGAATGAAAAACCCGTTACGATTGATGCGAGTTTAGACGCGGTGAAAAAAGCGATTTTAGATAATTTGTAAAACTGTTTTTCGCAGAACGTTCCACCATGAACGTTCTGCGATTTTTTGTTATTTCTTTGACATCAAATCTTTCAAATTCGCAAACGGATTATGTGCGCCTAATGACGCATTAGTTGAACTGCTTGCACTCGAACCAAAACGAGTTTCTTCAAAACGTTGATGCTCATTATCGTGACAATACACACACAATAATTCCCAATTACTGCCATCAGCCGGATTATCATCATGATTATGATTACGATGATGTACGGTGAGTTCAGTTAAATTTGCATTGGTAAATTCTCGCGTACACCGCCCACAAATCCACGGATACATTTTTAACGCTTGCCCACGATACGATTGTTCACGCTCCGTTTGATTTTTGCGAGCGTCGATGACGATTTGATTAAGTTTGTTTTGATTTAATGCGACTTTTTTAATGGTCATAATTCCTCCGTATTTGTTTTGGATTGGGTTGTGTCTAAGGATTCCAAGTGTTTCCAACGATTGATAATCATACAAAATAATTCTGCAGTTTTCTCGGCATCATATAACGCCGAATGTGCTTTATCGCTTTCCCAATGCAATCCAGCCGCTTTCGCGGCTTTTGCCAGCACAGTTTGTTGATACGCCAAACCGCCTAATGTGGCCGTATCAAAGGTACTAAAAGGATGGAATGGATTTTTTTTGAGTTGTGAACGATGCGCGGCGGCATTTACAAACGCAATATCGAACGCAGGATTGTGTCCCACCAAAATCGCTTTGGTACATTTATTTCGTTTGATTGCTTCTTTAATCGGTTTGAAAATCAGTTCTAACGCGGCTTTTTCTTCAATTGCCATGCGAAACGGATGAAACGGATCAATGCCTGTAAATTTCAAAGCCGACGGATCAAGTTCTGAATTTTTGAACGGAATAACGTGAGCGGAATAACGTTCGGTGGCAACTAAATTGCCTTCGGAATTTAATTCGACAATTACGGCGGCAATTTCTAACAAAGCATTTTTTTTCGGATTAAAGCCGGCGGTTTCGACATCAATCACGACGGGAAGATAACCGCGAAAGCGTTTTTCTAAAGGAATTATGGACGTTTCCATCGATTAAAAATCTCGGTGTCATGAAATAAAAAAAGCCTGCTACTCGATGCAAGCCACTATCTATGCTATGTTACGCGAAAAACCTTTAGAACAAAAAATTATAGTAAAGACGGAGATTTTATGACGCAACAACAAAAATTATTCACACGCTTAATAGGCGCAACTTTATTAACTTCATTAGCAGCCTGTTCAAGTGTAGTGAAAGATGAGCGCGACCCTTTAGAAAATTGGAATCGGGGCGTTCAGACGTTTAATGATAACGTTGATGAATACGCATTAAAACCAGCGGCGAAAGGTTATCGTTGGGTGATGCCATCGTTTGCTGATCAAGGAGTAACGAACTTATTTGGTAACGTGAATGACATCGGTGTTGTGATTAACGATTTATTGCAATTCAAATTGGCACAAACCGGTTTAGATGGTTCGCGGTTCATCATTAACAGCGTCGCCGGAGTGGGCGGTTTAGTGGATGTCGCGGACATGGTTGGATTACCCAAACACAAAGAAGATTTTGATCAAACATTGGGCGTTTGGGGCATTCCGTCAGAACCCTATATCGTCTTGCCCTTTTTTGGTTCAAGTTCACCACGCGGAATTGTCGGACGTATGGGCGATGCAGCGATGAATCCCGTGAATTATGTCGGTGCTGGTGTATTGGGTTTAAGTTCTGGCGCAACGGCAACTGCCGTAAGCAGTGGTACTTTTGCACTCAAAATACTGGACACCCGTGCGGATCATTTAGGTGCCGAAAAAGTGGTGCGCGAAGCCGCCGTAGATCATTATGAATTTCTTAAAAATTCCTATTTTCAACAGCGCGACTATTTAGTGAATGACGGTCAAAACGATAAAAACGATGTGATGGATATTATTGAATAACAACCGCTTGTTTTTCATAAATCGTTAAACTTCAAGATCAACGCAGATTTTTATGTTGATTTTATGTTGATTCTTTGGCTATCGAGACCGCACCATGTCACATTTCCTTAAAGAGATATTTGAGATTTTGTTTGAAATCATTGAATTCTCAGAACCTTATTTATTAGTCACCACCATTTTCTTCATTCCATTTACGATTATGGTTACGTCTCTACCAAAGCGATTTTTTCAATACGAATTCACGCAGCACCTTTTGCCCGCATTATTTGCTAAATATGAAAGTAAAAAAACGCAGTTAGAGCGTATTAACGCGATGACGCAAAATGCGATGGTCGTTATTTTGATAATTGATTTATTTGGTTTGGGGCATTTCTTTTTTGGCAGTGAGGGTGGACACGAAACCGGCACACACCATGAAGCTAGCGCAGGCGAACACATTAGCCAACATGGTGCAGAAGCTGTCGGTGAACACGCTCCTGTTGAACACTAATCATGCCTGAATTACCTGAAGTCGAAACCACGAAACGCGGAATTTCACCGCATATCGTTGGCAAAACCATTCAAAAAGTCATTGTCAGACAACGACAATTGCGTTGGTTAATTCCGGCAAATTTTGAAACTGATTTGATGGGGGCGACGATTGAAACTGTCCATCGTCGGGCAAAATATCTGCTCATTAAAACCACAGCCCACACGTTAATCGCACATTTAGGTATGTCGGGGCATTTACGCATTGTGAATAATGCCGCGCCTGTCGGTAAACATGATCACGTTGATTTTGTTTTCGATGAAAATACCGTGTTACGTTTCAATGATCAACGTCGTTTTGGCGCGTTAGTTCTGGCAACTGGCGACGTAATGAAACACCAGTTATTGCGAGATTTAGGTGTTGAACCGTTATCGGACGATTTCACCTCGCAACAGTTATTTCAATTGTCACGGCGACGACGTGTGCCAACGAAAACATTTCTAATGAACGGAAAAATTGTGGTTGGTGTCGGCAACATTTACGCGAATGAAGCGTTATTTATGGCAGGAATTTTACCGACGCGCCATGCCGGTGATTTATCGTTAATCGACTGCGAAAAATTAGTGACGTGCATTCGAGAAGTGTTAGCACGAGCGATTGAAAATGGCGGCACGACATTACGCGATTTCGTCAATGCCGATGGTAAAGCTGGTTATTTCCAACAACAATTACACGTTTATGGACGTGGTAAATTGCCATGCCCAGACTGTACTCAACCATTACAAGAAATTCGACTTGCCAATCGCAGCACCGTTTTTTGTTCACATTGTCAGCAGTAGTAATTTACATTTTCCTTCCAAACATTCACCAAAATTCGAGGTACACAAATGGCAGTCGGACAAAATACATTCCCTTTGATGCCGCCTATTGCTGGCGTGCAATTAGGCACAATTAACGCCGGAATTAAACAAACGGTGCGTGATGATTTATTGGTTTTTCAATTCGTTGAAACAGCGACGTGCGCGGCGGTGTTTACGCAAAATGCGTTTTGCGCCGCGCCTGTTCATGTCGCCAAAGCGCATTTAAGTCATGCGCCACGCTGGTTACTTATCAATTCTGGTAACGCAAATGCCGGCACGGGCGACCAAGGCATGACCGATGCACGACAAACGTGTCAGGATTTGGCGCAAATTACCGGCGGACAAATGCAACAAGTATTACCGTTTTCAACCGGTGTCATTGGTCAGCCATTGCCGGTCGCGAAAATCACTTCTGCCCTGCCCCAAGCGATAGCGAATTTAGCCGAAAATCATTGGGAACAAGCCGCTCACTCCATTATGACGACCGACACATTTCCCAAAGGCGTGTCGAAAACGATTACGTTATCGGGCGAAACCGTCACGATTAACGGCATTTCCAAAGGTGCGGGCATGATTCAGCCGAATATGGCGACGATGCTTAGTTTTATCGCTACCGATGCCAAAATCAGCCAATCGTTATTGCAACAATGTTTAACGATGGCGACGGAATTATCCTTCAATCGAATTACCGTGGACGGTGATACGTCTACGAATGATGCGTGTGTGTTGGTGGCGAGCGGTTGCACACTTGCGCCAGAAATTGTGGAAGATTCTGAAAATTACCAAATTTTTGCGGCGGCAATTTTAGATGTAAGCAAAACGTTGGCAGAATTGATTGTGCGTGATGGCGAAGGCGCGACGAAGTTGATGAAAATTGTGGTATCTGAAGCCGCGAATGATGCCGAAGCGGTGCAAGTTGCCAAAACTATTGCCCATTCACCGTTGGTGAAAACTGCGTTTTTCGCCAGCGACCCGAATTGGGGACGCATTTTGGCGGCAGTTGGACGCGCGGGTGTAGAAGCGATGGAATTGGAAAAAATTCGTATTTATTTGGACGACGTTTGCATTGTTCGTGACGGTGGACGCGCGGACGATTACACGGAGGAAGCCGGTCAAGCCGTCATGAATCAAGCGGAAATTATAATTGGCGTAAAACTCGGACGTGGCGAAGCGGTACAAACCGTGTTGACCTGCGATTTCTCATACGATTATGTGAAAATCAACGCGGAATATCGCACCTAATTCGAGGCTTCACCACTGTGGCGACATTAACGCAAATGTAAGAAATATAAAGCCCACGATTCATAAGATTCTGTGGGTTTTTTATTGTTAGATTTTTAGTTAATAGCAACCATCTAGCATCTACTGGTTGAAAACAACCTATTAAAATCAAATGGTTGTCATCAAAAATTCAGGTGTAGTGTGATACTATGTCATATCGTCGCAAAATCGTTTTTTTAGCGACGATGGTAAAAAATTTAAATTAAACATTAACCGAAGGGTGAATACGATGAAAAAATTATTGTTGTTACTTCTTGTTTCTAGCAGTTGTTTTGCCGCAGAACCTGCTGCGGAACGTCAAACCGAAATCCGCGCTTTATTGCAAAATAGTTGCAGCGGCTGTCATGGTGCAGGATTACAAGGTGCAATGGGACCTTCACTTAAACCCGAAGCATTAGCAGGCAAAGCCGATGATTTATTGATTACAACAATTACCAACGGTCGAAAAGGAACAGCGATGGCATCGTGGAAATCAACGTTTGAACCCGATGAAATTAAATGGCTCGTCGGTGTGTTAAAAAGTGGTAAATAAATAAAGTGGGATGGATGCCGATAACCTCGGTGTCCATTCAACAATTTTTTATACCCAAATTTACAAATAAAGGAGCAGTCATGCTAAAAATAAAAAAAATTTCTGTTGCTGTTTCACTTTTCACAGTGACTTCGGCGACGTTATTCACCAGTTTTGAAGCGAATGCGTTACCAAGTTTTACGCGCCAAACCGGTGCGGCGTGTACACAATGTCACACGCAATCTTTCGGCCCAAACTTAACACCGTTTGGTCGAGATTTTAAATTGGGTGGTTACACGATGGGTGGCGGTAAAGCCTCTAACATTCCTGCGGTCAGCGCAGTCGTTTCCGGTTCATTCACAAATACTAAAGGTAACATCCAAGACCCTACAACAGGTAAAGGTGGTTACAACACAAACAACAATTTCTCGTTCGACAGCGTTGATGCGTTTTATGCTGGAAAGATTTATGGCAAAGTCGGTGCGTTTGCTCAAGTCGCTTATGACGGTGTGGCAAATACGGTTCAAATGGATAATACCGATATTCGTTTTGCCGACAATATGGATATTATGGACACACCGGTTACTTACGGGATTTCAGTCAACAATACACCAACTGTTCAAGATTTATGGAACACCACCGCATGGAGTTTTCCGTATAACGGTAGCGCGTTACAGCCTGGCGCAGGAACAAGTGCATTAGTTGATGGTGGGCTTGCAGCCCAAGTAGGCGGCGCGACGGCTTACACTATGATTAACAACATTCTGTATTTGGAAGCGGGCGGTTACACGAGTTTAGCAAACGGGATTCAAAAAGGCATTGGCATTCCAACAGATGCAAGAATGGAAGTTGACGGCGCAGCACCTTACTGGCGTGCAGCATTGCAAAAAGATTGGAAAGGTCACTTTTTCGCGGTTGGACATTACGGCATGATGGCAAATGTGTTTCAAGGTCGTGACCACAGCACCGGAGCGAGCGATCGTTTTACCGATATTGCCTTTGATGCGACGTATCAATACATGGCAAATCCCAAACACATTTTTGAGGTTAAATCGACTTACATTTATGAAGATCAAAAATTGTCGGCATGGAATATCAACAACGGTTTGAATCGAAATGCGAAATCGTATTTGAATACTTTTAAATTCAACACGTCTTACACCTTTGACCAAACTTATGGCGTGACCTTCGCGTACAACAATGTGAAAGGTTCAAATGTGTCAACATTGAATACCGCTGACGATGGAACGACTTATTACAGTTATGGTAAACCAAACAGCGATTATTACACCGCTGAATTGGTTTATATTCCCTTTGGCAAAAGTGGTTCAACTCTTGCGCCGTGGTTGAATTTGCGGACGAGTTTGCAATACATCGGTTTTGCAAAAGTGAATGGTTCGACGCAACAAGTTTCAGATAACAATACATTTATGATTAACGGAATGTTGGCGTTCTAATTTCGACCGACGTTTATTTTTTGAAGGCGTTCAAAAGCAGATTTTGAACGCCTTTCTTTTTTAGGAGTTTATTTTTATGGCTGACAGTACTTACACCCGATTCAAAGATATTTCGATTAGTGAACGAATTTTGAACACGGTTTTTTTGCTGACGATTGGCTTAGGATATTTAGCCGCATTGGCGAATATGTATTACACACATCAAGGTTTAGACGGCAAAGCGGGATTGACGGTTGAAGATGTCGTGATTAGTTATTATGGTTCGACCACGCAAACTCGTTTGGGAACGGCGGTGAAAGGCATCATGGCACCTAACCTCAAAATCAAAAGTGACCAAGATGTGATTTTACGATGGATTCATAATGGTGCGACTGAAACGGGTTATAACGAAGACATTGCGCCGATTTTGAATCGTGATTGTGTCATGTGTCACACGCCGAGCATCAATCCATCGTTGCCGAATTTAACTAATTACGAAGGCGTTTCAGAAGTTGCTAAACCAGGTGGTGCGACCATTCCAACGTTGGTTCGTGTGTCGCATATTCATTTATTTGGGATTGCGTTCATTTTGTTTTTTATTGGCAAAATTTTCTTGTTATGTGAAATCAATGTCTATGTAAAACGGGTGGCGATGGTGGTGCCTTTTGCGGCGATGTTGCTTGATGTCGTTTCGTGGTTCATTACCAAATCGATTCCAGACTTCGCTTATGTTGTGATTGCGAGTGGCGCGTTAATGGGGATTTCGATGGGAATGCAGATTTTATTGAGCATTTACCAAATGTGGTTTTTCTCTGAAAAAGAGTCGTAATTTTTATTGATTGACACAATATAACGCACAAACGATAATCATTCTTATTCGAATGAAAAGAGATGATTATCATGAAAACACCATTTTTATTTGCGGTTATTACACTGAGTTTTAGTTTTTCTGTTGTTGCTAATGGCAAAGAGCTTCTTGACCCTCCAGTTTTTGTTAGTAGCAACAACGTGTTGGATTTACTGATGATTGCAAAACCAGTGATTGTTGATACATTACCTGGAGTTACAGGTTGGGCGTATGAAATTTGCAAACGCCAATATGCAAATAAAGATGGTGTATCTTGTCAAACAGGCAAAACGAATACCAACCCTTACGGCGGAGCGCGGTTACAACTCAATGCTGGCGATACGCTGAAAATTCACCTCGTTAATAAATTACCGCAAATCCCTGAATCAAAGCATAAAGACGATCCGACAGAAGGGTTTTTATTGCAAAATCCAACCAACATTCATACACATGGAATGCTTGTATCGCCACGGTATCCCACAGACAAAAACCCAACTTACGGTGATAACGTATTTGTTTTAACATTCAATTCGAGCAATGGAATTCCTGATATGTCTTCCACCACCCATTCTCATGGCGATATGAAAATGGATGCAACTGACTATCAAATCACCTTGTCACGTCATCATCCCTCTGGCTTGTACTGGTTTCATCCTCACGCACATGGCATTTCTTTGAATCAGCTTTCGGCTGGATTATCTGGAATTATCACGGTAGGAAAAGTGACCGATTATGTTCCCACTCTCCCAAGCAATGTAAATGAGCGTCATCTAATTCTCAAAGATGGTCAAGTGAATGCTGATGGCAGTTTACACGATCAGGAAGATCCCAATTTTTGTGATGATTCTACGTCTACTACGGCAACGGGAGCGTGTAATCATGTCAGCGGTGGAAAGTGGTATTTCACAATAAATGGTCAACTCAATCCAAGTATCAATGTTAAATCTTCAGGCGGTGAACTTTGGCGTATTACCAATGCTTCGGGAAGTGTGACTTACGATCTCCAATTGAATAAGAAGACCGACGGTAATGCGGCAAACATGATGATGCAATTGGTATCAGTTGACGGCGTTAGTACAACACCTACTAAGGGAATTTCTCAAGGTAATCTTAATCAAATTGGTGGGGCTAAATTTGAATCAGTTGAATGTCCTAACGTGAAATTCAATGACCCACAAGCGATTTGCGTGAGCAAATTACACATGATGCCAGGTACTCGTGCAGAAGTTTGGGTCATCAATCGTGATGTTAATGGCAAAATAATCAGTGGAAATGGCAATCAAGCCACACTTCAAACAGCGGGCTATTCAACTGGCGAATCGGGAGATACATGGCCTGCTGTAGATTTAGCGCAAGTTACTTTTTCGAGTATAAAAAACGGTAATACTCAGCCTCTTCTAAATGTTGATGACAGCAAACATGATGCAGTGGGCTTGAATTTTAACGCCATCGCTCATGATCTTGCTGTGGCTAATGCAGCGTTTAGTCCCGACTCAAGTTGTACACCTTTACCAAATGGTTGGAAACGACGTATTTTCTTCGGTATTCCCTCTAATGCGGATTTTGGTTTAGGTTTTGAACTGGTAGACGAAAAGGGACAGCCTGTGGCGGGTTCTTTTCAGGATGTAGCCGCGTTCCCAGATGCAAAAAAATCTATTTGCTTGCCATTATCCACAGGGAATACGCCTGTTAATGAGCATTGGGAGCTGATCAATTTGGCAACTGAAGATCATAACTTTCATATTCATCAAACTAAATTTCGAGTATTAACAACATCGGAACTCAATGGCGAGCCGCCTGTTAATGGCATTCTTCAAGACAGCGTACCCTTGCTAACGGGTGAAAGTGGTTGTGATGGGACGGTAAGTGCTTGGCGAACAAACGTTTGTAGAACTTTGCCTGTTGACGTGGAAATCCCTTTTGCTATCGCTGGCGATTTTGTTTATCACTGCCATATTTTGGAGCATGAAGACGGTGGCATGATGGCAACTATTCATATTGGCAGTTCAAGTAAATTAGCGATATTGTCTAAATAACCGCCTGATTTTTAATACTAAACCCTAATTTTAAAATTTGATAACCGAGAAATAACCATGTATATATGCGTTTGCAAAGCTGTTACCGATAAACAACTCGTCAGTGCTATTGAAAGTGGTGTCTGTACTCGTCGAGAATTAACACATTGTTTAGGAATCGGTAAAGAGTGTGGTAAATGTAACAAAGACGTAAAAACTTTGTTAAAACAATACGGCGGACAAAACGAAAATTATCAGCTTGCCGCTTAACTTTGAGGATAGAAAATGAAAGGCGATACTAAAGTTATTGAGTTTCTCAATAGAGCATTAGAAAACGAATTGACTGCAATTAACCAATACTTTCTGCACGCACGAATGTATAAAAATTGGGGTTTGACCAAACTCAACGAGAAGGAATATCACGAATCCATCGACGAAATGAAACACGCTGATCAGTTGATTGAACGGATTTTGTTTTTGGAAGGGCTGCCGAATTTGCAAAACATCGGCAAAATTTTAATTGGTGAACACACCGAAGAGATGTTGCAGTGCGATTTGAAATTGGAAAATATCGCCGTGCCATTATTGCGTGAAGCGATTGTGTATTGTGAAAGTGTTAAAGATTTTGTGTCGCGTGATGTGTTTTCACATATTTTAGAAAGCGAAGAAGAGCATATCGATTGGCTAGAAACGCAATTGGGATTACTTAAACAAATAGGCATTCAAAATTATTTACAGTCTCAAATGTAATTCATTTTTAATTTTTCAAAATAAAAAACGCTCCGCCTGAAATGTAGGCGGGGCGTTTTTTATTGAAAATAACCATCGACAAGTGTATTAAAACTGTGGATAGGGAAAACAAAATTATCCGGTTCTGTTGCAGTGATTTTGAAGAGAGATACCAGAATTTGATATTTGTCCAAACGTGTCATCGCCGCCATCAAAGGGTGAGTTTAAACAAACGACACAAAAGTCCCATAGAATTTTAACGAATCCCTTATTTAATAATGGTTAGAGCCACTTTTGGACTTCCCAAATTTAAGACGTTTTCGAGGGTGATTTTTTGGGGGATAATAACCCGACC
>CAINHO010000027.1 GCA_903848935.1 uncultured Pseudomonadota bacterium
GTCAATAAATCGACTAATTTACCTTTGCCTTCGTCACCCCATTGTGTGCCGATAACAACTACATTTTTTGCCATAATGATTCCAAGTTTTGTTAAGTATTTTTAGAAGTTATTTAGTTTTTTCGTTTCACTTGAATCACTTGCAAGCGCATTCATTTCAACGCCCGACATTCCAATTAACTGAAATTGCTCAAGATGTCTTTGAATAAAATTCTGTCCGCTCGTCGTGATTAAATTTATATCTTTGCTGATGAGTTGCATATCGTCATTCAATTGCACAATAAAGCGCGTCGCGTTATCAATAATCCCCGCGAGTTTTTTATCAACCGCGTTAATCATGATATTTCGGCTTGCTTCACTCATGTTCGCATTTCCTTCAATCCGTTCAAGTTGGTCTTGTGCTTGTTGTAACGCTCTATCTTGCAATTCGTTATACCGTTCAGTTTTTTCGTGAATCAAATCGTAGGCTTTTCGTTGCAATTCAATTCGCATTGAACCAATCGCTTCAACTGCTTCAACGTTAATGCGCGTTAATTCTATTTGATATGCCATCATCGAATCAGAAACGGCTTTCATTCGTTCAAATTCTTTATCTTTTTTGAGTTGTTCAATTTCTGTGATGATTCGGACAATTTCAGTTTCACGTTTAATCTGCAAATCCGTTTGATGTGATTGTTCTTTTATATTCAAACCAGATTGATGCGTTTGTTCCTTCATTCGTTGATTAGATAATTCCTTTTCTACACCGACTTGGCGTTGAATATCGCGTCCAACATCACTGTCCTTTGAACTTTCAGATCGACTATGCTCGGAACGCTTCAAAGGCTCTTGTAACCAACTGCTCACCGCGCCACCAACTGATGATAAAACATTTCCTAACGTGCTGAAAAATCCCATGACTTATACTTCCTGTTCGCTTAACTTCTTAATTTCTCTGTCAAATATAACGCGATTCTTGTCTAACGTAATTTCCAACGTATTTCGCATCAACTCAGATTTTTCACCCGCTTTAATAAACTGATTTAAAACCGTTTCCATATCTTTAACTAACGAAATTCCTAAATTTAATTGTCCCGCATGGTCTGTTTTTACAATTGACCATTTACCCAACAATTTAAGAAAAACCGTCGCAAAAATAGCTTCGGCTTCTTTTTGTTTATCATTGAAAAAAGTTGCTTCATGACTAAACAATTGCCAATGACGGCTTAACCACATCATAAAGTATTTTTCACGCGCCAAACTTAACAAAGCAGGACTGTCTTCATATTTGAAAGACGGCGCGTAAATATCAGGTTTATGGTCTAAAAAATCTTGTACTATTTCAGCTCTGCCTTGTTTTAACACTTGCAACGCGGCAAATGTTTCTTTTTTAGTCAGCATCAACTTTTGAAGAATTCACGCCAAGGTTATCAAGTTTCGCTTTTGAAACTTCTTGTTTAGTTTCTTCTTTGAAAATACTCAACACTTGAACAACGTGTGTTTTTGCTAAATCGCTACTTAAATCAATGCTTTTTGTGTAGCTTGCAACCAATTCTTCAATCCATTGTGAAGCCACTTTTTTGTCAATTTCTTGAGTTTGCAACGTTTGCACAACTTCGCGCAAAGTTTGGGTAAAGAATTGCGAACGTTCACGGCGCAAGTCTTCCTGCAAAGAAGCGGCAAATTTGATTTCTTCTTTGTAACCTTTAATCATTTCCAAATAATGTTTTTCATATTGGAAAAGTAATTCTAATTTTGCTTTTGTATCGTTTAATTCTTCTGCTGTGGTTGACATAGCTATCTCCGTTAATGTTGTTGATTGATTAGAATGTTTAGGTATCCACAATACGTTATATGTTTCTATCATGGTTTCCTTTTGCTTTTAAATTGATTTCATATTTACGCGCATAACTTTAAATCATGAAAATGCTCTATTTCGTTGTGATACAAATCCGTAATCGGAAAACATAAATCGTAATCCCCCCAAATCAATTCACCGTATTCAATCCGAAAAGTTGCAAACTTTTCTAAATCTAACCATTCACGAATATCAGGATGGCGCGAACGTGATAAAAATGGTTTGAAGTTAATCACTTGTTCACTTTCATCATCAAACCGAAGAAAAATTTGATAATCACCAATTTGTTTCGCGATTTTGATGTTAATAACGTCAGGCATCATTTCAATCTCCGAGTGATATTTTCAGCAGTAACGTGTTTGTGTAACACGAAAAAATCAATCCACTTTTGAATAATTTCATTTGTTTTAGCTGTCACAATTTCTTTGAAATAACGCATTTCATTCGACTGTAAAGGTTGCCGTCCTGTTACATCGGTGAAGTTAATTTCAATAACTTCACCTTCAATAATGATAAATTCGGCTCTCGATTCACGACCTTGACTTTTGCCGTGAACATGAACAGGTTCATGTTCGTTAGCGTAAAACATGATGATTAAGCCGAAATAATCATAAAGTTTTGGCATTGCAACTATTTCAAAAGTGCTTCAACAACCCAAACACTTTCCGAATTTTTCACCAAAACCGCCGTACAATTTAACTCAATCGCGCCACCAATTTGATTTGGTAATTGTTGAATAACCGCCCGACCTTGAGCGCGTAAATCCCGAATCGTTTCACACAAATTCACATCTTCAATATACGGCGCAAAAATTTTGTCACGTTCTGGCTGTTCAATGCCATTTTGTTTATTAAGTGCAGTCAAGGTTTTTAAATCGGCACTAAAACCTGTTGCAGGACGTTCACGTCCAAAAATTGCACCGATGTTGTCATAACGTCCGCCGCGTGCGATTTCTTTACCGATTGTCGGTACAAATGCGGCAAACACAACGCCCGTGTGATAGTGATAACCACGCAATTCTGCTAAATCAAAACTGATTGAAAGAGAAGGAAAATAACGCGCCAAAGCGGTTGAAATTGCGTCTAAATCGTCTAAGGCTTTTTGAGCATTTTCAGATTTAAACAAATTCCGTGCTTTTGCTAAAACGGTTTTATCGCCGTTTAATTCAGGCAATTTCAACAACGCGATTTTTAAATCATTCGTCAAATTATAACTTTCGAGTAAATCTTTTAATTCAGGACGGGCTTTGCGTTGCAACACATCAAATAATTCACTTTCTTGAATATGCGTTAAATTTGCCTCTTCTGCCAACGCACGGTAAATTCCAACGTGTCCCAAATCTAAATGCACATTCAAAACACCAGACATCGCGAGCATTTCCAGCATCAAACGAATCACTTCTAAATCACTTTCCTTACCTGCGTGACCATAAAGTTCTGCGCCAATTTGCATCGGAGAGCGTGATTTTTCGAGCGCGTCGCCGCGTGTGTGCAAAATTGTCCCGACGTAACACAGACGAGTTGGATGTTCGTGTTTCAAATTATGAGCATCAATTCGTGCCACTTGCGGAGTCATATCCGCTCGAACACCGAGCATTTTGCCACTAATTTGGTCAGTCAATTTAAACGTCTGCAAATCCAATTCATGCCCCGAACCCGTCAATAGCGAATCTAAAAAATCGACAAACGGTGGCACAACGAGTTGATACCCCCAGTTCTCAAACGTCTTGAGTAATTTTGCGCGGAGGATTTCTAAGCGTTGCGCTTCATCGGGAAGTAATTCATCTATGCCGTCGGGTAACAGCCAAGCATCTTGTTGTTGCATCTTTTTTCCATTCAAAGAAAACGCCCCGAGTGTGGAGCGTTTATTTTTAAAAATGTGTTCAATCTAAAAATTTATTTCCGATTTTTAAAATACTGGAAGAAATCGGAAGTGGGTTCTAACACCAATGTACTTGAACTGGTGAAAGTCTTTTTATAAGCATTCAAACTACGGTAGAACGTGAAAAATTCGCTATCTTGGTTATAGGCTTTGGCGTAAATATCTGCCGCTGTCGCATCACCTTCACCGCGTAATTTTTCAGCATCACGATACGCATTCGCTAAGGTGACAACACGCTGTCTGTCGGCATCGGCGCGAATACGTTCGGCAGCTTCAGCACCTTCGGAACGGAACTCACGCGCTACACGCTCACGTTCTGCTTCCATTCGACGAAATACCGACGTGCTGACTTCTTCGGGTAAATCGATTCGCATCACTTGCACATCGACAATTTCTAAACCTAACGCAGCGGCAGGTGCTGTTACATTCTTGATTAAAATATCGCGGATTTCGCTGCGATCTGTCGAAACCAACTGTTTGATATTACGCTTGCCGAATTCACCGCGAAATAAATCTTTCACGATTTGATCTAAACGCAAATTGGCTTGATCCGTATCGCCTGCCACCACGGTATAAAACGTTTTCACATTGCCGATTTTCCATTTTACAAACGAATCCACGATGACGTTTTTCTTTTCAGCGGTTAAAAAACGTTCGGGTTTGGAATCCATGGTTTGAATTCGGGCATCGAAATGTTTGATATTGTTAATCAACGGCAATTTAACGTGCAACCCTGGTTTGTAATCGTCTTTTACGATTTCACCAAGTTGAAATTTAATGGCTCTTTCACTTTCACTAACCGTGAAAACGCTCATCATTCCGACTAAAAAAACACTCGCTATGCCTAATACGATTTGATTTGGGTTCATTTTAACGTCCTCTCATATCGTTTTGGCGACCACGACTATTATTGTTTGTAATGCTCGGCACAGTTAATGGCACGTTTGGTGAAATGACAGGTTCTTCAACGGTTGCCGACGAAACGTGCGGTGCATTGATAACGGGTGCAGTCGCGGCATTTTGTGGATTTTGCATGAGTTTATCGAGCGGTAAATACATCACGTTGCTGCCGTTTTTCACATCGACAATCACATTATTGGTGTTACCCAAAACGGATTCCATTGTTTCAATGTACAAACGTTTGCGAGTCACGTCGGGAGCTTTCGTATATTCGGTTAAAAGCTGTGAAAAACGACTGGTTTCACCTTGCGCTTGCGCTAAAACTTGTTCTTTATAACCTTCCGCTTCTTGCATTTTACGAGCCGCTGCACCACGCGCTTTTGGAATCACATCATTGGCATAGGCTTGCGCTTCATTGATTAAACGCTGTTCATCTTCACGCGCTTTAATCGCATCAGCGAACGCATTTTGAACTTGTTCGGGTGGTTGTGCGTCTTGTAAATTCACGCTAGTCACTTGAATGCCAGAATTGTAACTGTCCATCACATTTTGAATTTCTTTTTTGATTTCAGCGACGATTTCGCCCCGTCCTTCTGTCAAAATAAAATCCATTGTGCTGCTACCCACTACGCCACGTTGTGCGCTTTCGGTAACGTGTTTCAAAGTTGCAGCAGGATTGGCGACGTTGAAAATAAAGGCTTTCGCGTCTTTGACTTGATATTGAACCGCTAAACGTACATCGACATAATTTTCATCTTTAGTCAGCATTAACGCTTCTTTGGGAACCGAGCCGCCGTTCACCAAATCGCCGCTACCGTTACTGCGATAACCGACTTCGATAAAACGTTGTTGTTTGACGTTCACTAACGCAACTTGTTCAATCGGGGCAGGTAAATGCCAATTCAAACCCGCTTGCGTGGTGCCAATGTATTTGCCGAAACGGGTTTCAACACCGTGATTTCCTTCGTCAACAATGTAAAAACCGCTCAACCCCCAAATAATTCCTACGCCAACCGCTAATAAACCTAAGCCTTTGAGCGAATTTCCTGAAAAACCATCGCCATTTTCACCACCGTTGTTACCACCAAAAATTTGCTCCAATTTTTTTTGTAACGAACGAATGGCTTCGTCTAATTCAGGCGCGTCATCATTCGCACTTTTTCCACTCCACGGGTCTTTTTTACCGCCACCAGGTTCATTCCACGACATAGTTACTCCATTTTTGTTATTCATAATTAAGTTGCCAACCGTCTAAGCCGCATTATTTGTGATAAATTTTCTGCACCAAATTGTAAAACCATCGCGGTCGAAATAATACCACCCACATCAACGCTAACCCCGAAATCGGCACTGGCCCGACTTCCAAAATTGTGATCAGTAATAACGCAAATAAGCATAATACGCGAAGGACAAGATTGCGAAACGGGGCAGGATATTTCATAAAACCATTGGAAAACAGCGTGTTTAATAATTTCGTTGTACCGCGAATTTCGCCAATAAAATCAGCGCATTTTTATAATCCGATTCGGGCAAAGCCGTGAGCGAGTCAATGGCTTTTTGTGCTTCTTCGTCAGCACGTTGTTCGGTATAAGTGATGGCCTGCGTGCGTTTGACGACGGCATAAACATCGTTGAAAACGTCTCGATTTCCCGTTGTAATCGCTGAAACAATAATCGCCGCTTCTTCAGGCGTGCCATTTTGAATCGCGTAAATTAACGGCAACGTGGGTTTACCCTCGGCTAAATCATCACCCAAATTTTTGCCCAATTCTTCTGCGCTGGCTTTGTAATCTAGCGCATCATCAATCAACTGAAACGCAATACCTAAATGTTGACCGTATTGTGCCAACGCAGTTTCGATTTCAACAGCCGAACCCGAAATAATTGCGGCGAGTTGCGTTGCTGCACTGAATAAAATTGCGGTTTTACGCGCAATGACTTCTAAGTATTTGGCTTCGGTAGTTTCGGGATTATTGCAGTTGAGCAGCTGTAAAACTTCGCCTTCGGCAATCGCCGTGGTGGTTTTCGACAACAAGCCCATGACGCGCATATTGTCGGTACGAACCATCATTTCAAACGCACTGGAATACAAATAATCGCCCACTAACACGCTAGCGGCATTGCCCCAAACGGCATTCGCAGATTCTTTGCCGCGCCTCAAATCGGATTCATCAACCACATCGTCGTGCAACAACGTAGCGGTGTGAATAAATTCAACCACGGCGGCGAGAATCAAATGGTTTTGTGACACATCGCCTAAGGCTTTCGCGGTAAGCAATAACAACATTGGACGCAAACGTTTACCTCCGTTACCAACGATATATCGCCCGATTTCGTTAATCAAAATTACGTCAGAACGCAGCTCATCAATAATCAACTGATCAACAGCTTTGGCTTCAAGAAGGGTTAATTGTTTAATCGCGTTAAAATCAATCGGGGATGGAGAAGATGAACTCATTCGTTTTGTATTTTAGCTAAAGGTGAAATTGGGCGGCATTATAACGCATAAAAGCACGGGTAACATTATTGATATGTCCGTTCATGTCGCCAAAACCAAGCCACTAAAAATATCGCGGGCAGTCCAATCACTGACGCATAAATGAAAAAATTGATATAGCCAAAACGATCTACAATGATGCCCGAAAAACCACCGAGTAATTGCGCGGGAAAGGTCATTAACGAACTAAACAGCGCGTATTGTGTTGCCGTGTAACCACTTCGCGCCAACCCCGATAAGTACGCAATAAACACTGCCGTCGCAAATCCGCCACTCAAATTGTCCGCGCTGATAACACCCGCGAGCAAAACCAAATCAGGTTTGACACTTGCCAACGCAGCAAAGAGTAAATTCGTACTAGCGGTGGCAATTGCGCCGACTAATAATGGACGCATCACGCCATATCGCACCACAAAAACACCGCCTAATGCCGCACCCGCAATGGTCATGAAAAAGCCAAAAAGTTTGCTGATTTCGGCAATGTCTTTTTTGTTGAAACCCAAATCCAAATAAAACGGGTTTGCCATCACACCCATCGTGACATCGCTCATTTTATAAATTGCAATCAGCAACAAAATCAGCCAGCCCAATCGTCCTTGTCGAGCGAAAAAATCGGTGAATGGATGAATAATTGCGTCGCGAACTTGGTTTAAAAATGTGGTTTTTGATAGCGTCTCAAGTGTCTTTTCAACAACGGGAGAACTCAAACACAACGTCGTCACCACGCCAAAACTCATCGCCGCCGCCATCACGAAATACGCGGTGTGCCAATCAAAAAATTCAGCGATATAAAACGAACCCGCACCTGCGACTAATAACGCTAAACGATAACCCAACACATACATTGCTGCCATCGCGCCCTGATATTCAATAACTGTCGATTCAATCCGAAACGCATCAATGCTGACATCTTGCGTCGCGGAACAAAATGCTACGAGTATCGCGCAAGCCGCAATTGTCGTCAGTTCTGTTTGCGTATCAACACTCGCCATGCCGCACAATCCAGCGATAATTCCCAATTGCGCCAGCAACATCCAACTCCGACGTTGCCCTAAAAAGCGCGTCAAAATCGGCAAATGCACTTTATCCACAATCGGTGACCATAGAATTTTGATGGAATACGTCGCGCTCACCCAACTGAAAAAGCCAATCACAGAACGTTCAACGCCTTCGTCACGCAACCATGCTGATAACGTCGAAAAAATCAGCAAATACGGTAGCCCCGCTGAAAATCCTAACGCAATCATACTCAAAACTTTTGGTTCAATATAAACCGCAAAGGCAGTACGCCAACTTTTAGACATGGAAACAAACCTGATTTCGCCCTAGATTTTTCGCCTGATAAGGGCAGGTCTCGGCGGCTTCATTGCCATTGTTTACCATTTTAATTCGGTTAGTCGAATTCAATGCACCCACTAACTTACCCTGTTTGCGCTTCGAGCAATAACATCGTCTGTGCCTGAATCATCGGCTCGTCTTCAGCACGCACCACGCGGTTATAATTTCCATCCGCTTGTAACAACCACGCTTGCGAATTATCACTTAAATAAATTTCCAAATTTCGCCAAATACGTTGCGATAGTTTTTTATTTTCAATTGGGAAACAAATTTCAACCCGCTTAAACATATTGCGATTCATCAAATCCGCACTCGACGCATACACTTCTTGCGTGCCATCATTTTCAAACGCATAAATCCGCGAATGCTCTAAAAATCGCCCGATAATCGCTCGAACTTCAATATTTTCAGACACGCCCGGGATATTCGGACGCAAACAACACATTCCACGCACAATCATTTGAATTTTAACGCCTGCCTGCGATGCACGATATAACGCTTGAATGGCTTGCGGTTCCACCACGGCGTTGACTTGAATAATAATTCTCGCTGGTTTGCCGTTTTTCGCGTGACGAATTTCACGCTCAATTTTGTCCATTAAACCACTGTGCAAAGTGAACGGCGATTGTAGCAATTTATTCAATTTCGTCACTTTGCCCAAACTGGTCAATTGCGTAAATACTCGACGCACATCTTCGCCCAATTCTTTGTCGCACGAAAATAGCCCGTAATCGGTATAGAAAAACGCCGTTTTCGGATGATAATTGCCAGTGCCTAAATGCACATAATTACGAAGCTGTTTACCTTCACGGCGCAACACTAAACACATTTTGGCGTGCGTTTTATAACCCACAACACCATAAACAACGTGGACTGCGGCCTCTTGAAGTTTCGACGCTAAATCGATATTTGCCTTCTCATCAAAACGGGCGCGAAGCTCAATCACGACGGTAACGACTTTGCCATTTCGAGCGGCTTTGACCAAGGCCGTCACAATTGGCGAATCCGAACCGGTGCGATACAGCGTTTGTTTAATTGCTAACACATCAGGATCTGTTGAGGCTTGACGGACAAAATCAATCACGGGACAAAACGATTCAAACGGTTGATGCAGTAAAATATCGTTACGGCGAATCGCGGCAAAAATATCTTTTTGCCGTGTCAAATTCGCCGGAACGATTGGTTTAAACGGCACAAATTTTAAATCCGCCCGATCTAAAATTAAGGCGTTAATTTCTTGGACGCGACTCAAATTCACCGGGCCATTCACCAAAAATAAGCGTTCGCGCGTCATGCCAAATCGCGCTAATAAAAACGCCACCGTTTCATCTGGGCAATTAGCATCGATTTCTAAACGCACTTCGTCGCCATAATTTCGCATCGCTAACTCGCCCGCCACCGCCAGCAACAAATCGTCAATTGCATCGTCATCAACAAAAAAATCACTGTTGCGGGTTACTCGAAATTGATAGCAACCTTTGATGTTCATGCCGTGAAAGAGTTGGTCAATAAACGCATGAATAATCGATGATAAAAACACAAAATCATTCGTACCACTGTTCGTTTCTGCGCTTGGTAATTTAATAATGCGTGGCAAAGAACGCGGAGCTTGTAATACGGCGCGTCCACTATTTCGACCAAACGCATCTTTGCCGGTTAGTGAAATAATAAAATTCAAACTTTTGTTCAAAATACGCGGAAACGGATGTGCGGAATCCAAACCGACCGGTGTTAAAACCGGTAAAACTTCTTCATTAAAATACACCTCTAACCATTTGCGCTGCACTTCTGTCCATTCGACACGGCGTACAAAATTGATCCCTTCTTTTTTAAGTTTGGGCAACAAAATATCGTTCAAGGTGTGATATTGATCTTCAACCAACTGCCTCGCTTGACCTGAAATCAAATCGAGTTGTTCATTGGGTTTTAAGCCGTCAATGCCGCGTGTGTCGGGATCTATCGCCACCATTTCCAGTACACTAGCCACACGCACTTCAAAGAATTCGTCTAAATTCGAGCAGGAAATACACAGATAATTTAACCGTTCGAGAAGCGGCACAGTTTCGTCTTTGGCTTGCGCTAAAACGCGCTTATTAAATTCTAATAAACTAAGCTCACGGTTAATGTAGAGTTCTGAATTTTGTAAGTTAATTTCTTCGGGCATATCGGTCATGGTGGGTTTTTTCACAGTTTTGATTTTCGTATTTTTTACAGAGTTGAAAGCGATAATCTAAGTTTATTTCAAAGGCGTGACAATAGAGTGACGAAAATAATCGGTTTTATCGTTTCAATAATAGTTGAATAGTTGTAGAATTAAAACATGGAAAATACTATTGCAACCTCTATTTTTGAATCACTTTCGTCAGGCGTTCGGCTTGATATTTTTCGCTTGCTTGTTAAAAAAGGCTTAAATGGCATGGTCGCGGGTGAAATCGCTACGACGCTGAATGTGCCGCCGACGAATCTTTCTTTTCATTTAAAAGCACTCACTCATAACAATTTGTTAAGCGTTGAGCAGGAGGGACGTTTTCAACGTTATCGCGCCAACATTCCGTTGATGCTCGATTTAATCGCCTATCTCACCGAAGAATGTTGCGAAGGTCATCCTGAAAAATGTGTCGAAATACTGGGTATTCCTAAAAACTAATCTAAGAGGTTTTCATGCAAAACAAAATTTATAACGTACTTTTTTTATGCACCGGTAATTCAGCGCGTAGCATTCTCGCTGAGGGCATCTTGAATCATATCGGTCACGGGCGTTTTCGTGCGTTTAGCGCAGGAAGTATGCCGACGGGTGTGGTTAATCCTTACGCGCTAAAACAATTAGAAAAAGAAAATATCGTGTTAAAAAATCCACGCAGCAAAAGCTGGGAAGAATTTGCTCAACCTGACGCGGCGCCACAACTCGACTTTGTCATTACTGTTTGCGATAACGCAGCAGGTGAAATGTGTCCAATTTGGGCTGGTCAACCAATTACCGCGCATTGGGGCGTTTTTGATCCGGCCGCTGTTGAAGAAGAGCAAAAAAATATCGCTTTTGCTCAAGCGTTTGTGATTTTGCATCGACGCATTTCACTGTTTGCGTCGCTTAATCCGTCAAGTTTGAATCAGTTGGCTTTAGAAAAAAGCGTGCGTGAAATTGCTTTGGTTAACTAAAAATGACTGAAAGAAAAAAATTAGGATTTTTAGATCGTTTTTTAACGCTGTGGATTTTTTTAGCGATGGCAATGGGCGTGAGTTTGGGTTATTTTTTGCCCGAAAGTAGCGCGTTTTTTAATTCATTTTCGAGCGGTACCACCAACATTCCGTTGGCGATTGGCTTGATTTTGATGATGTATCCGCCGTTAGCAAAAGTAAATTACAGTAAAATTCACACGGTGTTTTCTAATTTAAAATTGATTGGCGTGACGTTGTTTTTGATTTGGATTGTTGCGCCGTTGGTGATGTTTTCGTTGGCGATTTTGTTTCTACGAAATCAACCCGAATACATGATGGGCTTGATGTTAATTGGCATTGCGCCGTGTATTGCGATGGTGATTGTGTGGAGTGAACTCGCGGGTGGAAATCGTGAATATACCGCTGGGTTAGTGGCGATAAATAGCATTTTACAGATGTTGTTTTATAGCGTTTATGCTTACGTTTTTATAACGTGGTTGCCGCCGTTGTTGGGTTTAAAAGGCTTTGACGTAAACATTACGATTAGCCAAATCGCGCAAAGTGTTGGTATTTATTTGGGGATTCCGTTTGTCGCAGGCTTTTTGAGCCGTTTGGGTTTGGTTAAATTGAAGGGCGAAATCTGGTACGAAACCGTTTATGTGCCGCGAATTTCACCGATTACGCTGATTGCGCTGTTGTTCACGATTGTGTTGATGTTCAGTTTGAAAGGCGAATTGATTGTTACGATTCCGTGGGATGTACTGCAAATTGCCACGCCGTTAGCGATTTATTTTGCGGTGATGTTTTTGAGTAGCTTTTGGTTGGCGCGTTATTTTGAAAACGATTATGCCAAAAATGTTTCGGTCGCTTTTACCGCGTCAGGCAATAATTTTGAACTAGCGATTGCGGTAGCAATTGGTGTATTTGGCATTAACAGCGGACAAGCATTTGCTGGTGTGATTGGCCCGTTAATTGAAGTTCCGGCACTCATTTTATTGGTCAACGTGGCGTTTTGGTTTAAAGCGAAGTTCTACGCTTAAAAAAATCGCGCAAAACTCGAACTTAGTGTTTAAAATCAGCGTTTAATTAACGGACTTGAATCATTTAAGAATTCAAGCAAGCGCAGTAAACAGTGAGGAAAGTTTTGAGCATAGAACAATACCAGGCGGTTGATAGAGAGCAACTCGCCAAAGACATTGATGAAATTCAACGCGACATTTTGGGTAGAACCGACATAAGCGATTTTGAGCATCTTAGAAAAATCGAAAGCTGGGGGCGTATTTGCACCGTTTTAGGTTATGCCACCGCGTGGATTATTCCGAATCCAATTTCGGCTTATTTAATCAGTCAGGGCAATTTCACCCGCTGGACAACCGTCGCGCATCATATTTTGCATCGCGGTTATGACAAGATTGAAGGTATTCCCGAACATTACACCAGTAAAGGCTTTGCAAAAGGCGGGCGACGTTATTTGGATTGGTTGGACTGGATGTATCCTCCCGCATGGGATGTCGAACACAATAACATTCACCATTATCATTTGGGTGAAGAAATCGATCCGGATCAAGTTGAGTTCAACATGGAGGCGTTGCGTAATTCTAAAATTCCGCTTTGGGGACGTTACGCTTTGTTAGCGATAATGGCGGCGAGTTGGAAAATCATTTATTACGCTTCATCAACGTTAACAGAATATCGCGCCATTCAAGCGAAAGAAGCCGCCGGTAAACGTAATCAGATTTCACGATTAGATATGTGGAATCCGTTAAAACCAGAAGGTAAAGATTTGTGGTTGAGTTGTATGTTGCCTTATGGCATCGTGCAGTTTGCAATTATTCCGTTATTGTTTTTACCATTTGGCGCAATTGCAGCTACAAACGTTTTTATTAACGTATTGATGGCGGAAGTATTCACCAATTTACATTCGTTTTTAGTCATTGGTCCGAATCATACCGGTGAAGATGTGATGATGTTTGATACCAAAGCGAAAGGAAAAGGCGAGTTTTATTTGCGTCAGATTATGGGTTCCGTGAATTATCCTACCGGAACAAATCGTTTAGATTTTTTACACGGTTGGTTGAATTATCAAATCGAACATCATTTGTGGCCAGACATGACGGCAAGTCAATATCAACAAGCCCAACCGCGTGTAAAAGCTGTGTGCGAAAAACATAACATTCCGTATATTCAAGAATCCGTGTTTACCCGTTTGAGAAAAACGCTCGATGTGATGGTCGGTAAAACATCTATGTTGCGTTCAGAATCCGCTTAAAATATCCCTTCAAAAAGAAGACATCAAAAAGCTCCACTTTTTTCAAAGTGGGGCTTTTTTAATTCCACTCTACACAGTCGCACCAATGTCTTTGATAAAAAGATTTAAAGCATCCGGATCATAATTTCGTGGATCCACAGGAATAATGCCGAAAACGCCATCATGACTTAACAATTGATTATCGTATTTGTTCACGTTGGGACTGATAACCCATGAACGTAACGGTTTGTTAATCGCATTGCACCCCGCGATTTTAATCATTCTTTGTTGCTGAATGCCAATGTAACGTCCATGTTGTTCGGTAATATATTTGGCTGCTTTTGTCGTTAAGTCGTTGTGTGATGATTGCAGAGTGGCATCCAGAATGTATCCGTCCAATTTTCCGTTGTGAGTGGGCATAACAATCAAATAATCAGGTGTTTGCTCAAATTTTTCATCCGTGTGTGCGCTGGTAAAACCAGAAGGATGATTTTTATTCAATCGAGGTTCGCACCACAAACTTAACCGCGCGGTACCTTTTGTAAATTCGATTACCCCACCAATAAAACACGCCACCATCACAAATTTATCAGGTGTTATTCTGTGCCAGCCTGAAAATTGCAACGATTCAACCAATCTCAGTCCGACGTAACGTTGATATAAAAATGGCAAGCTCGCCATATCGATAGGCATGGATGAGATTTCGTTAAGCGTATCTTTTACATAATTCTCAGGCTTATACCAACGCCTTATTAACTCAATCGCATAATGCCAACTTGGCGAAGCTGGAGCAGGGTAGGGCGGCGAATCACTGATAATAAAATTCTCAGTGATATTATTGCGAATGAAAAAAACCGTTCTTTTTGCCGCCAATAATGTGCGTTCAATTCGTTCAAAATACTGTCGCAAATTGGTGTCATCGACTTTCGCAAAGGTACTGATACCGCTTCTATTAGATTTTATTTCGTCTTCATAAGCGGCAACTTGCTGAAAAGTTTTCTCCATGTAAGGAATAAGACGGCGCGTCAATAAGCCAAGCAACCATTCATAAGGTTTAGAATCGACTTTATTTGCCGATCGTTTCCAAATTTTGGGAATCAGCTGTCCTTCTGAATACCAATAATTCGTCGGATTTTTAGACGGTCTCGCTTTTGCAGGCGAATAAACGTTGTATGTCATTTGATTGTTCGAGGCTTGATACTCAAGATCCAATAACATTTGGGGTAATAACGCGACCAGCGATTCGATTTCTCGAAACCCTGGCATAAAAAAAAATCCTTGTTTACTCGGCGCGTAAAACGTTTTGACTGGCTGTTTATCGGGTTCAAGCAAATAAACCGCTTTTTCGCGTAAATACTGAATCGTGTTATTGAGTAACAAATCCATTAGATTCCCATCGTGTCAATGTTACTTCCTTGTTCAAATCGCTCGTTCCAATCGTCAATGATGTCTGCGCTATGTTGCAACAATTCACTGTATTGGCTTTTCCATTTGTCCAAATTTTCAAGAATTCTTTCGGGATGGAAATCAGAGCGTAAGGTTGAAGAAATTCTCGGCCAAACTTCTTGAACCAAAACAAAATCTAAGGCTTTGAATGCAATCTGTTCAATATCATTCGATGAAGAGGCGTTTTTGATAATGGAAATCGCCGTTGATAATGACGTACCGGTGCGATAAGAAAAACGATACCGACCATCTAAAACGGTATTCAAGTTTGTCAGGCATTGAATGAGCGTACTCGGAAGATCTTTCAAATCAAGATGGCTCAGAATGGTACTGGGCGAAATTTCGATTTTGACAATCGCGGCTCTATCTAAAACCCGTTGTGTTAATTTGCGAACACTGTGATCAATGTTCACAGTCGCTACAAACTTGATAGCGGGTGATAACATGACTTTAGTTTTTGCGGGATAACCTTCTATCTCGCTGCCCGGAAAATGAATGGTTCTGGCATCAATATCATCTTCTGGATATTGTGTTTTGGTCAAAATATCACTCATATAATGTTCGGGTTGTGCGATATTCATCTCTTCCAACACAATTACCCGTTCGGATTTATCGCCTTTTAACCAATCCTTTTCGCATTGAATAAGAAAAGAGACTAACGCAAATCCGTGAAATTTAGCATTCACCGGATTGTAATACCCAAAAAAGTCTTCTTGCGACGTAAATGAAGAGGAGACTGACACAATACAACGATGTTCCGCTTTGACTAAATTACACGCAATTTTCGATTTACCACACCCCGGTTCGCCCGAAAGAATAATCAATTGTTTAGAATGCCACGCTAAATGAAACTGTGCTTGCAAGGTGTCCGATAAATGCCTAATCGCGTCTTGCCATTGTGATGACACGACTCCTTTTGGCTTAACGGGAAGGTCAGTTCCTTTTTCTTTAAACGCTACAACCGTCAAATTTTTAAACGCTTCATGATTTTTAAATGGATTGTTAATAATTTGGCTATCCGTCGAATTCGAACGGTAATTGTTCAATTCACCACTGAGTAATTCATTGGCATTATCGATACCATCATTGGCTATTTTTAGCCAATCGTCTATTTTGTCCCACGCATTTTTTAAATTTTTCTCATCACGCCCGTCGTGGTAAATAGCATCGGGACTCATCATGTAAGACATGATTTCTTTTAACGAACTCGCCGGCAAAGACTTGATATTTCCCATTCTGGCATCGGTGTCAGACCAATAGTATTGAAGACTGACTAGCTTTGGAAAGCGTATCCATTCCTCTGGATAAGGGTGAATTTTGTAAAAATCGCTATTGACGGGATCCAAGGTAATTTTTTTGATGCGATAAAATCCCACCATCGTAGACGGATTATGAAAAACGGCGTGGCGCGTTTCGTAATCTTCAGGTGCGAAAGAATGAAACAGAAGAATTTGATTATTAAAAATTTGATTCAGTATATCAATGTGGGCATTCGGTAATTGACTAGCTTTGACTTTTAAATAGGGTTCGAAACCATCAAAAAGGTGCATGTGATTACAAAAAGGAATGTTTCTGGCGCAATAATTTTTTCGGAAATCAAGATTCGATGGATTACATTCGTGCGTGACTGCGTCAGTGCATATCGTGCCATTCCAACCCGATTTATGAGTAAGTATTCGCGGAAATACGATGACATTATTTTTTAAAAAGAAACTTGTATTCAATTCAACACCTTATATTTTGTAAGTAAATTATAGTAAAAAGGAAATTTTACTTATTCGACGGACGAATTGCACGCCAAACATCACACATTAACATCAACAAATTTGCCGCAACAGAATGGCGAGCAAACTAGCTGATAATTCCTTTGTCGTCGGTAGGTAAAAGGCAAAAAATTGAAAACCAACTAAATTATTCTTTTCGTGTATCTTTTTTTTCGATATTCATATCTAAAAATACCGTTTTCAAAAGCCGCCAACTTTTTCTAACATTGTTGCAGACAAACAAAAATCTGTTGCAGATTTTACAACTTTTAAAATGTTATTTAAGGATTCGTACTCATGAAAAATTTTAAACTCGCCCTTTTACCTAGCGCGATTTTTTTGGTTTTGCTCACGCCAAATGTTCACGCGGCTAATCATCACGCCGTCGCACAAAATACCAGCGAAACTAAAACCGAAGCCTTAGAACGTCGTCTTCGGGAATTAGAAAGCCGTTTGGAAAAACTCGATGCGGTCACTAATTTACAACAGCCTATTGGCAATACCGCTCAATCGGTACCCGAAATTAAAAAATTAACCACCGAAGTACATTTGTTGCAACGCAAACTTGAAGTTCAAGACGAAGTCGCGACTAGCAATGCTCAAAAAGCTCCTATTATCGAAGCGGGAGACGGGGGTTTTAAAATTTCATCCGCTGACAAAAAACATCAAGTTAGAATTCGGGGTGCAGTGCAAGCCGATAATAGAACTTTCGCGGGCGGTGGAAGTAGTTTGACTGATACTTTTGCACTGAAACAAGCGCGTGTTTGGCTTGAAGGCTATGTTTTCAATGATGTGTATTTCAAAATCATGCCTGATTTTGCTGCCAGCGGAAATATTTTACCTGACGCTTACGTTGATTACGCTTACCACCCGTCTGCTGGTTTATTAGTTGGTAAATTTAAAACACCATTAAGTTTGGAACGCTTGCAAGGTGACTCTGATGGCACATTTTTAGAACGCGCATTTCCATCATATTTAGCGAGCAATCGTGATGTTGGTGTGCAAGTACACGGCGGTTTCAATTTTACAGGTCACGGTGCAGAAAAAGTCGCAGGACCTATCGATACGAAAAACCAATTAACTTATCAATTCGGCGTATTTAATGGTTCGGGTGATGATGGTAGTTTGGCTTACGATGCACCGGATACGAATAACAATAAAGAATTTGCGGGGCGTGTATTCTCGCATCCATTTCAACATTCGGGCTATTCATGGTTAGAAGGTTTGGGATTAGGTGTGGCGGGAAGTTATTCACAGCCTAACGGAACTCAAGTGCTTAAAAATCAAGCCACACCGATTGGACGAAATACTTATTTGAATTATTCAAGTGTTATCGCAGGCGCATCGGCACCTGTTGCGAATGGCGAAAGCACTCGTATTTATCCGCAAGCCTATTGGTACGCGGGACCTTTTGGTGCAATGGCAGAATACGTTGTTTCAACACAGCATTTATCAGGCGGAACAGCAAAAGGCGTGAAAAATGTCAAACAAACAAATACTGCGTGGCAAGTTTTAGGGTCGTATGTCGTTACAGGCGAAGATAATAGTTTTGGTTCGATTAAACCGATTACACCGTTCAGTCCGTTAGATGGAAAATGGGGCGCGTGGCAATTAGCAGCACGTTATAGCCAACTCGATGTCGATAGCGATACTTTCTTGTTTGTTGACCCGAATAAATCTGCCAATCAAGCCCGCGCTTGGGCTATTGGTGCAAACTGGTATCTCAACAGTAATGCTTTAATCCGCGCAGATTTTGAACAAGTTTCGTTTGAGGGTGGTGCAAAAGGTGGCAATCGTGCAACTGAACAAGTGTTCGGAACACGTTTTCAATTATCGTTTTAATCGTTTCACCTGAAAGGAATTTGAATCATGAAAAATTTTAAACAGCTAATTTTAACAGCGGCATTAACGATTGCAGCTTTATCGAATGCAAACGCAGCAGATGTGAATTTACTCAACGTGTCTTATGACCCGACACGCGAATTGTATAAAGAATATAACGAGGCATTTGCCAAATACTGGAAAGCTAAAACGGGTGACAATGTCACAGTTAATCAATCACATGGCGGCGGTGGCAAACAAACTCGTGCGGTTTTAGAAGGTTTGGAAGCAGACGTTGTGACGCTTGCAGTTGGTTACGATGTCGATCAACTTTATCAAAAACGCAAATTGATTCCTGAAAATTGGCAAACGCTTTTGCCAAATAACAGTTCGCCATACACTTCGACGATTGTATTTTTGGTTCGAAAAGGCAACCCACTTGGCATTAAAGATTGGGACGATTTGGTCAAACCGAATGTGAGTATTGTTACACCGAATCCAAAAACATCAGGCGGCGCACGTTGGAATTATTTAGGCGCGTGGGCGTATGCGTTGAAACATAACAACAATGACGAAGCCGCTGCGAAAGCATTTGTGACGAAATTATTTAAAAATGCCGCCGTTTTAGACACCGGCGCACGCGGTTCAACAACGACTTTTGCAGAACGTGAAATTGGTGATGTGTTGATTACTTGGGAAAACGAGGCGTTTTTGGTGTTAAAACAATTTGGCGCGGATAAATATCAAATTGTTGCGCCATCTTTGAGTATTTTAACCGAGCCGCCCGTCGCCGTAGTTGAAGATGTGGCGCGAAAACACGGCACAACTGAAGTTGCCACCGAATACTTAACGCATTTGTACAGCAAAGAAGGGCAAGAAATTGTCGCTAAAAACTTCTATCGTCCAATAGATTCTGAAATCGCTGCAAAATACGCAAAGCAATTTCCGAAAATTGAATTAGTAACCATTGATAAAGATTTTGGTGGTTGGAATGCGACGCAGAAAAAGCATTTTTCTGACGATGGCATATTTGATCAAATTGTTGCAGCGGGTAAATAATTAAACCTTTTTCATTGCGCCATTCCTAAGCCTCTCAGCTCAACAATTGTCTATTTTTAGGCAGTGGTTGGGCTTTTTTTTGCCCCGCATTTCCTTATCGAATTTACGCATAACGCCATCGAATAATACCGTTTTATTCCTGTTAAAATTTTATTTAGTATAATCGTAAAGTAAGCAACAAAAGGAGAATGTCATGCTCAATACTTACACGCCACTCCACGTCGTTAATCATTTAGAAAGCAAAATTTCACGGTTGGAACATTTACTTTCTGTTGCGCCGTTGACGATTTACACACGCAGCCCTTTCAGTCCGTTCCCGATTACCTTCGTTTCGAATAGCGTCAAAGAATTATTAGGCTACGACGCTGATGATTTTCTTGAATCACCAACGTTGTGGCTAGACAACGTTCATCCCGAAGACAGAGAACAAGCGATTAGCGATGTGCATCGCGTTGTATTAGGCGAGCCGATTATTCATAAATTTCGTTTCAAAACAAAAAACGGCGAATGGAAATGGCTACGCGAACGCGCCAAACTGATTACCGATAAAACAACCGGCATTCCACTCGAAATTATTGGCGGTTGGACAGATATGACCGAGCTGATTCATGCTGAAAATGCGTTGATTCAATCACAAGAAAAAATTCACCATCTGGCGCATTATGATTCACTGACACAGTTACCCAATCGCCTTTTAATTAACGAGCGCATTGAGCAAACGATTCATTTTTCATATCGAGAAAATAAAACCTTCGCGCTGCTATTTTTGGATTTAGACGATTTTAAAGTCGTTAATGATTCGCTCGGTCATCATTACGGTGATGCGTTATTACGCCAAGTAGCGGGGCGTTTGGAAAGTAGTTTGCGCGAAGTGGATACCGCAGGACGTTTAGGCGGTGACGAATTTGTCGTGATTTTGAGCAATACCAATGAAGATGGTGCGGCGAACGTCGCACAAAAAATTATTAACACGCTCAAAGAGCCATTTAATATCGATGGGAAAGTGTTGGCGATTCAAACCAGCATCGGCATTAGCATTTATCCGCACAATGGCCGGGATAATAATATGCTCACGCGCCACGCCGACATGGCAATGTATCAAGCAAAAGATGCCGGGCGTGGGCAATACTGCTTTTTTAATTTCAAAATGAATACACACCTGGAACACCGTTTGGCGATGGAGCGTGATTTGCGCCAAGCGATCAACGAAAAACAATTTTTACTTTATTACCAGCCACAAATTGATTTAATCAGTCAGAAAATTGTGGGTGTGGAAGCCTTATTGCGTTGGAAACACCCGCAGCGCGGCATGGTTTCACCGCTTGATTTTATTTCGATTGCCGAAGATTGCGGCTTGATTAACCCGATAGGTGAGTGGGTTTTACAACAAGCCTGTGAAGACATTAAAACGTGGGAAGTTGCTGGATTTTCAGGTTTCAAAGTCGCGGTAAATTTATCATTGCGCCAATTACAAGCAGGGAAATTGTTTGAAAAAATCAGCGCAATTTTGCAACAAACGGGCGTTGCGGGTAATCGTTTGGAACTCGAATTGACCGAAAGTGTGATGATGGAAAATCATGCCGTGACACTTAATTTTATGACGCAATGTAAGGATTTGGGCATTCATTTTTCGATTGATGATTTTGGCACTGGCTATTCCTCGCTCAGTTATTTGACGAAATTACCATTGTTGGACAAATTAAAAATTGATCAGTCATTTATTCACGATCTCGCTGAACATAACGATGCGAATACGATTGTTAGCGCGATTGTGAATATGGCGAAAAGTTTACGTTTGAACGTGATTGCGGAAGGTGTGGAAACGTTGGAACAACTGAATTATTTAACAGAATGCGGTTGCGATACGGTGCAAGGTTTTTATTTCAGTAAACCAGTGAGTTACGACGCATTGACGGAATTTTTGCAAAGAGAAATTACCACTCATAAATCTGAGTAATTTTAGTTTTAAACCCCGTATTTTTTAGGTTATCTCGTGATAATCGGCATTGCCGTAGAACTTGTACCAAGTTTCAGTTCAAGCAGGTTGGTCGCATCGTTTTTAATTATCCAATTTGCAGATACCGCCATCGAATAATACCGTTTTCGCTGTCTGTGAAATGCAACTAAGCTAAAGCCAGGATTTTAGACAATTTACGGAGAATACAGCATGGCTTTAAATGACTTAGTCGAACATTTCAATGATCGTTTTGAGCGTGAACATCACGCCAACTATCGCCCACTGATTATTGAAAACAATTTAGTGAGTGGAATTTTTGGCTCATTGTGCATTAGTAGTTCTTTTTCGCCATTAAGACAAACTGCCAATCCAACAATCATCACGGGACACGCGGTAAAAATCAAAGTGGCGGCTTGCGGAGCGCGGCATTTACATAGTTATGAAATTGAAAATTTAGTCGCAAACACAGAACCCTCAAACACGCATTTTGAATCGGTGATTAACTTCGATCGTCTGACTCGCACTATTCACATGTTAAATTATTTGCCCATGGCGCAATCGGACAAAGTATTGTTTTTAGAGGTCGATCCGCGCCATATTTTAGGCATCAAAAAAGATCACGGCGCGTATTTTGAGACAATTATCGAACAGTGTGGACTGACCACACACAATACAATCATGGTTTTACCGGTTACGGGCGGAAGTTATTTAACTTACAGCGCAGCATTGATTACCGGACTGACAAATTACAGAAAGCGGGGCTATCAAATTGCGTTACGTTTTGAACATTTAATTTCAGACGCGCACGCGGCGGATTTAATCCATAAATTAACGCCGGATTATGTGAGTTTATCTGCACGACAAATGGAAGCCGAGAGTGGCGGCAACGCCTTGAAAAAATTGCACGCATTAAAACGAGTGATTACATCGACCCAAGGACAGGGGATTTTAAGACACATTGACCGCCAACAGTCTGAATTGTTAGCGCGTCACAGTGGTTTTGATTTGGTAGAAGGGCGTTATTACAACCCCATTTTAGAATGATTTAGGGAGTAACCGTGATGCAGAGTGTGACCAGTTTTAGGTTCAATGCGTTAAGGGGGAATCGGCAGCGATTAGGCGTTCGTCTTCCGGTTTCAAAACAACAACATATTTCTGTTTCAATTGAACGCATCGGTCTGTTTAAAACCGGTGGCATTAACGTTAAGTTAATTAGCATAAGTAAGACTGGCGCGTTATTTAACACTTCCCATCATTCGCTATTTAAATCATTGGGCAAAGATATGACTATTGAACTGTCTTTGAATGGTAAACGTTTTGAGCATGAAGCCCATATCATTCGACAAGATGCGCCCAATAATTTATATGGTATTAAATTTCACCAATGCCTCGAAGTCATCGACGATTACTTGGGCGAACTCAACATTCCGTCTCCTCAAGGACTCAATGCAGCACGTTCTGATTCCGTGTGGTTAGATTTGTCTTAATCGTCGCCACTCAACAAATCTAGTATCCAATTTTTAGATACCACTATCGAATAATACCGTTTCACACACCATTTCGTTTTCTTTAAAATTCTCTGCAACACAAGCAATAGACGAATTTTAAAGCATGAACAAACAAGCGAATTGGGGTATTAAAAGTTTAGTTAAAGAACTGCGCGATATTCGTGTGCATTCACTCGAAACCCGTGACCGTCTCGACAAACCGCCACGATTACCCGACCGAAAAACCCTCGCGCTTATTTTGGACGGTTTGAGCGGTGCATTATTTCCAAATCGTTTAGGTCGTCCCGATTTGCGTGACGAAGGCATCGATTATTTTGTCGGCAATACGTTAGACAACGCTTTGCGTGATTTGCATCAACAGATTCATCGTGAGTTGCATTTCATAGCTGAACAAAAAAACGTGGCACAATTCTCAGAATACGATGCAAAAACGATTGTTCAAAGACTTGCCACCCAATTACCGCGCATTCGCCGCTTGCTCGACACCGATATTCAAGCGGCTTATCAAGGCGACCCAGCCGCCAGAACACCTGATGAAGCTTTGGTTTGTTATCCAGGAATTCAGGCCATGATTCATCAACGTATCGCTCATGTTTTGTATCAATTGGGCGTGCCATTAACAGCTCGAATGATTACTGAATTGGCACATTCCAGCACAGGCATCGACATTCATCCCGGTGCAGAAATTGGCGAAAGTTTTTTTATCGATCACGGCACAGGCGTTGTCATCGGTGAAACCACAGTGATTGGTAATCGAGTTCGTTTATATCAAGCGGTCACACTTGGTGCGAAACGTTTTGAACAAGCCGACGATGGCAGTTTAGTCAAAGGCAATGCGCGGCATCCGATTGTGGAAGATGACGTAGTGATTTATGCTGGCGCAACGATTTTGGGCAGAATCACGATTGGTCGCGGTTCAATTATTGGTGGCAATGTGTGGCTAACGCATGACGTTCCGCCCGATAGTTGTATTACGCAAGCATTGCTTCGTAGCGAATAAATGGGAGACTACTATGACTTAGCAAAATAGCGTTCTGCAATTTCACATTTCAACAAAATTCAACTATTTAACAGGAAATAAAAATGTCTGATATACATGAAGCTCACACAGCGTTAGGCGATGTTGCCGCGCGTACATTGTCAAATGCAACGAAAACCGTACCAATGTTGTCCACAATTACACCTCGTTGGTTGACGCATTTGTTGCAATGGGTTCCAGTTGAAGCGGGTATTTACCGTGTCAACAAAGTCAAAAATGAAGCAAATTTAGCAGTAGATTGCTCCAGTTTAGACGAAAAAATATTGCCACAAACATTTGTGGATTATGAAGAATGGGGTCGTGAATACCGTTTGAATGCGGTAAATACGGTGCTTGATGTTCATACGCGCGTCGCCGATTTGTACAGCAGTCCACATAATCAAACGAATGAACAATTACGTTTAACCATCGAAACGATTAAAGAACGTCAAGAAAGCGAATTGATTAACAATGCCGAATACGGTTTGTTAAACAATGTTGCACCTGCGTTTAAACTCCAACCGCGTAATGCGCTAGGTTCGCCAACACCAGATGATATAGATGATTTGATTGCGCGTGTTTGGAAAGAACCGGCCTTTTTCTTAGCGCATCCACAAGCGATTGCAGCATTTGGTCGTGAAGCAACTCGTCGCGGTACACCGCCACCAACAGTTAGTTTATTTGGTTCACAATTCATTACTTGGCGCGGCATTCCGTTTATTCCTTGCGACAAAGTGAAAGTTGTCAATGGCAAAACCAGCATTTTATTATTACGCACGGGCGAAAGTCGTCAAGGCGTTGTTGGTTTGTATCAGCCAAATTTAACAGGCGAATTGAGCATGGGCTTGTCGGTACGTTTTATGGGCATCAACCACAGAGCTATCGCGTCATATTTGGTTTCGCTTTATTGCTCACTCGCCGTATTGACTGAAGATGCGCTTGGCGTGTTAGAAAACGTCGAAGTAGGCAACTATTATGACTATAAATAATTTCACGCCTGGACATTCACCTGATATTGCGGCAATGGAGCAGCAACTTACACGGCTTGCCAATGAAATTTTTGCTGAATTGCCGTGTGACGGTTCGCGTTTGGGTTTAGTTAATAACCTTGCGGCTGAATTACCGGCTGCTCTGCAACAATTTGTTACGCCGAACACGAGTAGTTTCGCGCCACAAAAGTCGATTGCTGTACCAAAAGAATTTGGTTTGCCAAACGATGCAGATTTACAAAAACTCGTTGTGCCGCGTGAAATGTTTAATCCATTGGATTCTGCGACGACGGATTCACCGTTTTATTTTTTGAATCCAACGAAAACATTTTCGCAAGTTGAAACAACGTATCAGCCACAGCATCAGCATTCGGCGTTTGATGTGAATGCAGTACGTCGTGATTTTCCGATTTTGAATGAACGGGTGAATGGGCATCAACTCGTTTGGTTTGATAACGCGGCAACGACGCAAAAACCGCAAATTGTGATTGATCGGATTTCGTATTTTTATGAACACGAAAATTCCAACATTCACCGTGCCGCGCATGAATTGGCAGCACGTTCGACCGATGCGTATGAAAAAGCCCGTCAAACCGTCGCGAAATTTTTAAATGCGCCGTCGCCTGACAACATCATTTTTGTGCGTGGCACGACAGAAGCGATTAACTTGGTGGCGAAAAGTTGGGGTTTGCAAAATATCGGCAAAGGCGACGAAATCGTCATCACTTGGTTGGAACATCACGCGAACATTGTACCGTGGCAACAATTGTGCGAAGTCACAGGCGCAAAACTTCGTGTTGCGCCCGTCGATGACAGCGGTCAGGTTTTGCTCGATGAATATCAAAAACTGCTGAATGCCAACACAAAATTGGTATCGTTCACGCAAGTTTCAAATGCGCTTGGAACGGTTACGCCAGCACAAGAAATGATTGCAATGGCGCATCAAGTTGGCGCGAAAGTGTTGCTCGATGCCGCACAATCCGTTTCGCATTTGAGCGCAGATGTGCAAAGTTTGAATTGTGATTGGCTCGTTTTTTCAGGTCATAAAATATTTGGCCCAACGGGAATCGGCGTTGTTTATGGCAAAGGTGATTTACTCGAAGCCACGCAACCTTGGCAAGGCGGCGGCAATATGATTGAAGATGTCACGTTTGAACACACCCGTTATCAACCTGCACCTGCAAAATTTGAAGCGGGAACAGGAAACATTGCCGATGCGGTGGGTTTAGGTGCGGCGTTGGAATATGTGCAAAAAATCGGCATTCAAAACATTGCCGTTTATGAACACGATTTGCTTGCTTATGCGATGGAGGCGTTGCGCCGAATTGATGGCTTAACGCTTATCGGTACAGCGAAAGAAAAAACCAGTGTGTTATCTTTCGTGTTGAATGGTCACACAACGCAACAAATTGGCGAAGCGTTAAATAAAGTCGGTATTGCGGTGCGTTCTGGACATCATTGTGCTCAACCGATTTTGCGGCGATTTGGTTTGGAAGCCACGGTGCGTCCATCTTTAGCGTTTTATAATACGCACGATGAAGTGGATCATTTGGTCAATACGGTGCGAAAAATTAAAAGCGGTACATCGTTTTAAAAATGCAGGTAGATTGAATGCTGATGGTGATTCAATCTACCGCTTCGGCTCGGCGGGGCAGTTTATTTCTGCAACCCGGAGGGTTTAATCGTGACTTAAAAACCGTTTCCTTTCTTCTGCTGACCGCCCCAAAACCTTCGCCATCCAAGGTGGTGGCGCGTCGAACACTTGTTGAAACGTTTTTAACTGTTCAACGGCATCAATCACATCAGGCACTTTAATTGGATAAATATCAGCGCGAATAATCTTTGCCGCCGCAGGGCCACCAACCGATTGCATAAATAAAACATGACAATCTTTGACCAAATTCACACGAAACAAATTGCGGTCGTCGGAATCATCTGCGCCAATTGTCGAGCGAATATCAATTAAACGGTGTTCATCGCGTGACAATTGATAAACCAAAAACCGAATGCACGAACCAAAATGCCCATTTAACAATTCGCCGCTATTTGAGGCAACGCCAACACGAATCGATTCTGGCATATCGCCTTCTTTATACGCTTGGACTTCGGGCAAATTTTCATCAGCTTCTTCGCCCCACAAATAGCGCACCGCGAGTTTGATATTTTCCAAACCAATGCCAATATCTTCGCCATCTTCTTCGCCATCTAAACTGCCGATGCCTGTTTTTAAATTTGTCACCGTAATTGATTTGAGTTTTTCATCGTCAAGCGGCGAACCCACTTTTTCATGCAAAATTTCAATCAATCTTGGCACGTCAACGTCAGGTAAAACGCGAGCCGCTAACGCAATTCGCAAAGCTAGTTCTCGTGGTAATTGACTCATTTTTCACCTCTAAAGTTTGTGGTGTGCCTGCCAACCCGTATAACCTTCATTGAGGCTGTAGACTTCTTTAAAACCAAAATCGCTAAACATTTCCGCCACATGTTCGCTGGCGTGACCGTGATAGCAATAAATCAAAAAAGGCCGTTCTTTTTCGCCTTTTTGAATCAAGCTATCGCGCAGTTTTTCATGCAAGTGCATGGCATTTTCAAGATGCCCCGCGCGATAATCTTTCACATCACGACAATCCAAAATCACAGGCTTTTTTTCAGCAATAAATTTTTTCGCATCTTGAACCGTAATGGTTTTGAATGTTGCCATCGTTATACTGGCCCGCCGTTGAGTTGTCTTTTAACAAAAATTGTTTTGGTCAACGCATCTTCAAACGCAATTGGCGCAGTTTTTATTTTAAAATCTTTCGCCGCTTCAAACATCGTTACCACTTTGTCTTCTGCTGATTGACCTTTCAAATCGGCTTTTTCAATGTAGAGCAATTCCAACGTTTCATTCCAAACCATACCGTCACGATATGGCACGAATTTGAACGTCAATCCTTCCAATTCAATCTGCATTTTGTCGGCAATGTTTTCGACGTAAATTACTAAAACCGTTTCAGGCGTTAACACGGTTCTGTACTTGTTGATGAATTCTGGTACTTGCGCGAGTTCGTGGAACATCCCATTCACAAACAAGAATTTTTCACTGTCTGCCAATACCGCCGCTTGGTTCAACAACAATTTTGGCGGCATGTGAACGCCGTCATTCAAGTCGCCTTGAATTAAAATTAAATCACCGCGCCACGCGCTGAATTTTTTGTCGCTTGTTTCACCGATAACAGACGTGATGAATAAAAGCCCTTCTTTGTCATAATTTTTAATTAACATTTTGATTCTCCTGATTAAAAAACTTTGTGATTAAACATCGACACGGCGACGTTGTACTTGTTGTGGATCGGCGGTAATTTTGCGGTAAATTTCGATGCGGTCGCCTTCTCGAATTGGCGCGTCCAACTTCGCTAACTTTCCATAAACACCAACCTTTTGGGTGGTTAAATCGATTTGTGGGTATTGTTTTAAAACCCCTGATAATTCGATGGCTTCTTGAATCGTGCTTTCGTCAGGCACTTCTAAACGAACCCATAATTGCCGTTCTGCTTCGGCATAGCACACGCCGATATTCATGCTTTTTTCTCCGCTTTTTGGTCAAACAACCGTTTCATCGCCACTAAAAATCCCAGCATAATGAAACCACCTGGCGGCAACGCCGTTAATAAAAAACCTTTGTAATCAGAAATAACGGTCAATTCCATGAAACGGAAACTTTCGCCGAGCAAAACGGAGGCATTGGCAAACAATGTTCCCGTTGAACTGATTTCGCGCATCGCGCCTAAAATTACCATCACCAGCGTGAAACCTCCGCCCATCATGAAACCATCCCAAAGCGATGGCAGCGGTTCTTGTTTTGAGGCAAACGATTCGACGCGCCCTAAAATCGCGCAGTTGGTCACAATCAACGGAATGAATAAACCTAACACTTTGTGCAATTCGTGCATCCACGCATTGAGGCAAATATCAACCAGCGTCACGAGTGCAGCGATGAGCAATACGAAAATCGGAATCCGAATTTCAGACGGAATTAAATGGCGATTGAGTGACACAATGCCATTCGAGGCAACCATGACGGCAATTGTCGCAAGCCCCATTCCTAAACCATTTGTGGCTGTTCCCGTCACGGCAAGCAACGGACATAACGCTAAATTTTGGGTCAAAACGACGTTGTTATCCCAAAGTCCATCACGGGCAATTCTTTTATATTCGGGTGAAAAAAGTATCGACAGATTCATGATTTTTCTCCTGTAGCGAGCAACGTGGCTTGATTTGCTTTGTAGAATTCCAATCCGCGCCGAATTGCTAAAACGACTTTTCGAGGTGTAATCGTCGCGCCGCTGAATTGGTCAAAAATACCGTTGTCTTTTTTAACTGCCCATTGTTCAAAGCTGACATTGTCGAGCGATTTACCATTAAAACTTAAAATCCATTTTGATTTGCTGATTTCGATTTTGTCGCCTAAACCTGGGGTTTCGGTATGTGAAATCACACGCACGCCTAAAATTTCGCCGTTTTTATCAATGCCCATCACCAAACTAATCGCACCTGCGTAACCGTCTGGCGCAACGAATTTGAAACAAACGGCATTCACGTCGCCTTGTTTTTTCGCTAAATAAACGATGGTTTCTGCCGCGCCTAAATTTGCATCGGCTGATGGCAATGTCACGGTATCGAATAACAAATCGTTGTCGTGCATTTCAGTGGGGATAACTTCTTCGAGTTTGGCTTTTAAATCTTCTTCGAGGCGCAATTGAATCACGTCGCGTGTCACTAAATCTGCCATACCCAATAACAGCGCGGCAACCAATGCAAAACCTGCTAACACGCCTGTTTGATAATGCAATTGTGGGCGCAATTTTTCTAAATTTTCAGATTCGAGCCACTCTTTGATTTTTGCCAACACCGCGTCGAATTGGGCTTTTATCGTTTCCAAGTTCATGACTAACCTCCTTCAATCGGTTTGCCGTCACGAGTTCGCCCGTAAATGCGTGGACGAATGTAATGGTCAATCAGTGGTGTGACCGAATTCATCAGCAACACCGCAAAGCCCGTACCTTCGGGATAACCGCCCCATGAACGAATTACGAAAATCAACACTCCACAACCTGTTCCAAAAATCAGTTGTCCGAGCGGCGTATTTGGTGAGGTGACGTAATCGGTAGCGATAAAAAATGCGACAAGCATTAACGCGCCTGAATTCAAATGCACCCACGCACTTAAATAATGTGTGCTGTCGATGAGGTTGAAAAGTGTCGAAAGGAACGAAATTGATGCGAGCAACGAAACTGGAATAAACCATTGAATAATGCCTTGACGCATTAACCAAATGCCGCCGAGCAAAATTAGCAATGTTGATGTTTCGCCTAAACTGCCACGTTCCCAACCGATAAATGCTAGAAAACCTGAATAATCACTGAGCAAATCGGGTAAAAGTTGCGCTTGCGAAAAACCTGTTTTCACAAACCCTAACGTGGTCGCACCTGTGATGGCATCGCTGATTTCTGCACCTGAAAAGGTAATTTTGAAACTTTCTAAAATATCCAATCCCGTGAAAAACGGTGACACATTCACCCACGTTGTCATTTCAATTGGGAATGAAATCAAGAGCGCGACTCGCGCGAGCATCGCAGGATTAAATAAATTTTGACCTAAACCGCCGTAGACGTGTTTGCCGAGAATAATTGCTAATCCTGAACCGACAACACCAATCCACCACGGTGCATAAGGTGGCAACGTCATCGCTACTAATAAACCTGTCACAATCGCCGAACCATCGCGCAAATAGGATTCCATCGCGCCGCCTTTGAGTTTTAAGCAAACCGCTTCAAAAAATAAAGCCGATAAAACCGTGACCATCGTTAAAAATAACGCTGACCAGCCAAAAAGAAATATCCCAAATCCCAGCGCAGGCAATAGCGCGAGAATCACTTTTTTCATAATGTCATCAACGCGCCGTGATGAACTCACATGCGGTGAACTAATCGGTTTTATGTTCATGCGTTTTCCTCCTGCGCTTTAGCTTCGGCAGCTTGACGTGCCGCACGCGCTTCCATCACTTTCCGCGCGTCTTCTTCGGCTTCGGCTTTGATTCGTTCCATTCGATGGGTTCGATTTTCGGCGAGACGTTTGGTTTGTTCGGCTTTGTGTTCGCGTTGTTGACGACTGAATAATTCGCCTGAGGCAAATTTGAAATAATGCACCAGAGGAATGTTCGACGGGCAAACGTATGAGCAACTGCCGCAACTAATGCAATCTTTCAAACCTAAATCCACAGCGGCATCGAGTTTGTTGGCTTTGATGCGACTTGCCATTTCGAGCGGTAACAATCCAACGGGACAAGCCGTGACGCAACTCGAACAGCGAATGCACGGTTTAACTTCGAGTTCAAAAATGTCTTCATGTGACAACGCTAAAATGCCGCTACTCGCTTTCACTACAGGAACATCGGCGTGCGGCAACACTTCGCCCATCATTGGCCCGCCCATAATTAAACGGGCAAGTTTTTCATTTTCAACGCCGCAAAATGCCAATACTTCTGACATTAACGTGCCGATAGGAACTTCAACGTTTTGGGGTTTAGAAACTGCGCCACCTGAAACTGTAACCACACGACTAATTAACGGTTTCGATAAACAAACCGCTTGATACACCGCATAAGCCGTGGCGACGTTATGAATCACAACGCCAATATCAGTCGCGCGTCCGTCGGCGGGAATTTCGTTGCCCGTTAAATAACGCAACATTTGTCTATCCCAACCCATCGGATAACGAGTGGGAACTTGCACAACGCTGATTTGTTCAAATTCTACGCTGGCGGCTTGCATCGCTTTAAAAGCGTTTGGTTTATTGTCTTCAATGCCGACAATGGCTTTCGGTGCATTCATGCCGCGTAACATCAAACGAATACCGCTGACAATTTCAACCGCGCGTTCTTGCATCAACAAATCGTCGCAGGTTAAATACGGTTCGCATTCACCCGCGTTAATTAACAAAGTGTGGATTTGATTTTTGCGCCCTAAATTTAATTTCACCGCTGATGGAAACACTGCGCCACCTAAACCCACAACGCCCGCGCCGCCCACTCTTAAACAAATTTCTTCTGGGTCGAGTTCAAACGGTTTTTCAGGAATCGCGTATTTAAACCATTTTTCTTGCCCATCGGTTTCAATCACGATGGTGCGAATCGGTAGCGCGGATGGATGGGGTGCAGGAAAATCTTGTACGTCGAGAATCACGCCCGAACTCGGCGCGTGAACGGGCGCAGAAATTGTGCCTTGACTGTAAGCGAGCAATTGCCCTTTTAAAACGTGTTCGCCTACTTTCACAATCGGTTCAGCAGGTTTGCCAACGTGTTGTTGCACGGGAATATAAAGTTTTTTCGGCAACGGCAAATTCGTTGCAATCGGTTTATCGCAGGTTTCGGCTTTGTGTTCTTCGGCGTGAATACCGCCGCGAAACTTTGGATTTTCAAGAAAGGCAAACATTGTCATTTCTCCTAAGCCGCCGCAATTTGAGGTTTATGCCAACGCCAATCACGCAAGGTCACGTCAATCGGGTGCATTTGCAAACATTCGGTTGGACAAACTGCCACGCATTTTTCACAACCAATGCACGCATCAGCAACGACCGCATGAATTTGTTTCGGCGCACCGACAATGGCATCGGTTGGGCAAACTTTGAAACAGCGCGTACAACCTGTGCAAGTGTCTTCGCTTACTCGCGCGACCATCGGTTCAGCGTCTTTGGTTTGACTTAAATCAACATCAACGCCGAGTAATTTGGCGAGTTGTTCGACTAACGCACTGCCACCTGGTGGGCAAAGTGTGACGGGGGCTGTTCCAGAAACGACGGCTTCAGCGGCAGGTCTGCAACCAGGAAAACCACATTGTCCACATTGTGAACCTGGCATTAAGGCTTCGACACGTTCAACGAGTGGGTCGGATTCAACTTTGAGATATTTCGCAGCAATGCCTAAGCTCAAGCCTAAGGCTAATCCTAATAACGTTAAGATGATAATCGCAGAAAAAACGTACATGACCGCGCCTCTTAGGATTCGTAACTGTTCATTTGATTGGAAGTCCTGCAAAACCCATAAAGGCAAGTGACAGAATGCCAGCAGTAATAAAGGCAATCGGTGTTCCCGTAAAAAGAGCGGGTACTGCCATCAACGCCAAGCGTTCACGCAGACCCGCAAAGAGTACCATCACCAATGTAAAACCTAACGCTGCACCAAAACCAAATAATAAACTTTGAATGAAATTGTATTGTTCTTGAATGTTAAGCAATGCCACACCCAATACCGCACAATTTGTGGTAATCAACGGTAAGAAAATCCCTAACACTTGATAAAGCACGGGGCTGGTTTTGTGAATCACCATTTCAGTAAATTGCACTACCGCCGCAATCACCAAAATAAAACCCAGCACTCGCAAAAAACCAATATCGAACGGAATCAACAGTCGATGTTCAAGCACCCAACTTGCCGCTGACGCTAAGGTCAAAACGAAAGTGGTCGCCATGCCCATGCCTAGCGCAGTGTCGAGTTTGTTCGATACGCCCATAAAGGGACATAATCCAAGAAACTTAACTAAGACGACGTTATTAACTAATGCCGTTCCTAAAATGAGTAATAGGTATTCGCTCATGACTTTCACCCGCTGTTGTTTAGTTCTACTTTTGCACCAACTGTGCCAATGAAAATTGATAGCGCGAAAGCGGCTGATTTAGTGCGTTGCGAACAAAAAAAGATTCACAACGGTGCAGTTTTTTCTGTGTGAGACAAGACAATTGTAGGAAACCCTACAAAGAAAATTTTACGGAGAGTGTGTAAAATCAAACGTAATGCGTGGAATGAGGAAGCTGGCGTTTTACTTGCATTACTTAATATAAATCTAGCTGCAACACGAGTATCAAATCATGTCGAAAATCAGTCCTGCATACTTAGAAAACGAAATTGCTGCCGAAGTTATTGAAATTATTTCACCCGAATTTGTGCATCATAAAATTCCAAATTCATTGCCATTTTGTTTATTTATAAAAGCAGTTGAACAAACCCCGATTGCGATTTCAATTACCGATAAAAAGGCAAATATCCTTTATGTTAACGAGGCGTTTGCTAACGTAACGGGCTATTCGGAAGTTGAGATTTTAGGTGAAAACGAGGCAAAATTATCTTACAAATCTACTCCAAAAGAGATTTATCACGAATTGTGGCAGACAATTTCAAGTAAAAAAATTTGGCATGGGAATTTGGTGAATCGAACCAAGCAAGGTGAGCGTTATCTTGCCGAAGTGACTATTTCACCGATGCTCGATAAACAAGGCGAAATTAGCCATTTCATCGGGATGCACCGCGACGTTACCCACACGCACCAAGCCGAGCAACAATTAAATAATCAGAAAAAATTGATTGAATCGGTAATTAACGCTTCGCCTGTAGCAATGGTGGTTTTAGACAGCACTTATCGCATTATTCTCGACAATCAAATGTATCAAACCTTGATTTCTGAACTTCGCCACGATGAACCTGCGTTGTTTTTTATCAATGCGCTGCAACAAGAATTTGGTGATTTGTGGGCAGATTCAACCTTGCACACACGCGGTTTTAGTAATCATGAAATTCGCGTTGAAGGTGTCGGGCAACGTGGCACACGTTGGTTTTCGTGTTCAGGGAATTGGTTTAGCGAAGAAAATACAGAAGCGGACAATTTCTTTTTTAAACAATCGAAAGATTATTTGTTATTGAGTATTTGTGACGTGACCTTGCAACGTCAACAGCAAGAAAAATTGCAATTGCAAACCTTGCAAAACATGATGGCAGAAGAAGAACACATCCGAAGTATTCGAGAAACGTTGCTCGGCGCGATGCACCAAATCCGTTTGCCGCTCAATCAAGTTAATGCGGCGGTACAAATTATGACGCAACGTAATGATAGTCAAAATATGCCGTTAAAAATGCTACTCACGCAAGTACAGCAAATGGGTGAAGATGCGCTCAATACGTTACAGCGTTGCGTGCCAGAAATTCCCGAATCAGCGGTGATGCCTGTAAATTTGAATCAATTACTACATCAAGTGATTCGTCTGTTTAGCAATAAATTTTTAGCCAATGGAATTATTGTGGATTGGTTGCCAAATTCGACTTTGCCTTCCATTTTAGGTTCGGATAACAAATTACGAATGCTCTTTAAACAATTGATTGATAATGCCGTTGACGCAATGAATCGTGCCAGCAGCAAAGAGCGTGTGATTAAAATTGGCACGTCGGTAGAAAATGATTGGGTTTGCGTGACCATTGCAGACACTGGATTAGGCATTCCAGCCAATCAGCGCAGTAAGGTTTTTGAACCGTTTTTTACTACACAAGTGGCGGGTAGTTTTCAAGCAGGAATGGGGTTGGTCATGGCGCGAGAAATCGTGAATCAACATGACGGCATGATTGAAATCGACCCCGATTACACAAATGGCTGTTGTTTCAATTTACGTTTTCCAGTTTGCTCAAAAAATACGGGGTAATCGCTATGAATGAACGATTGTTATTAGTTGAATCCGAGTTAGATACACTGTATTTGGTCAGTCAATTGTTGAATAGCACACATACTCTTCGGGATAAACTCAAAGGAATTTTAGAAATTCTGCACAAACGTTCGAGTTTACATTTCGGCATGATTACCTTGCGTGACGACGAGGGCATGAGTATTTGTGAAGTGTATGGCGAAGATATTGATCGTTCAGTGCGTTACCAAATTGGCGAAGGCTTAGTCGGTGCAATTCTTGATGCAGGCAGTACGATTGTCGTTGAACGCATTGCGGACGAACCCCGTTTTTTAAGTCGGTTAGGTGTTTATAACCCAGATTTACCGTTTATTGGCTCACCATTATTGGCTGAACAAGGCGAAATTGTGGGTGTTCTCGCCGCACAACCCAGTACCGCTGATTTTCTAGGTGAACGCGCTCGTTTTATGGAAATGGTCGCAAATCTTATTGCCTACAGCGTCAATATGTTGCAAATCATGGAGCGAAAACAACATGAACTCACCAATGAACGTGATTATTTAAAACAAACGCTGGTCAAAAATTACAAGTTTGAAAATATCATCGGACATTCTGAACCGATGCTCAAAGTGTTCGACATTATTCGCCAAGTCGCGAAATGGCACACGACCGTTTTAATTCGCGGTGAATCGGGAACGGGTAAAGAAGTCGTTGCCAGCGCGATTCATTTCAATTCGGCGTGTGCGAATGGCGCGTTTTTGAAACTCAATTGTGCCGCATTACCCGATACATTGTTGGAATCCGAATTGTTTGGACATGAAAAAGGTGCATTCAGTGGCGCGATTGGACAACGGAAAGGACGTTTTGAATTAGCCGATAACGGTACGTTATTTTTAGATGAAATCGGTGAGATTTCAGCTTCATTTCAAGCGAAATTATTGCGTGTGTTACAAGAAGGTGAATTTGAACGAGTGGGCGGCGATAGAACGTTAAAAGTAAATATCCGTATTATTGCGGCGACGAATCGAAATTTAGAACAAGATGTTGCAGACGGCGTATTTCGTGAAGATTTGTATTATCGCTTGAACGTGATGCCGATTTATATTCCGCCGTTGCGCGACAGAATTGAAGATATTCCAGAATTAGCGACTGCGTTAATCAGTCGAATTTCTAAACGTCAAGGCGGGCGTTTTTTAGAAATCAAAGAAAGTGCGTTGCGAATTTTGATGAAACATCGTTGGCCTGGCAATGTGCGTGAATTGGAAAACCGTTTAGAACGTGCGGCAATTATGAGTACCGATGGAATTATCGACCGTGACGTAATTGTGAGTACAGGTTTGGAAATGGAAATTAGCGTTACGCATCGTCCAATAACAGTCACGAAACACGCCGATTTGCACGATGAAAATTTAGATGAACGTGAACGAGTGATTGCGGCATTGGAACAAAGCGGTTGGGTACAGGCGAAAGCGGCACGGTTGCTGGATATGACACCTCGTCAGATTGCGTATCGAATTCAAATTTTGAATATCACCATGAAACAGATTTAAGCTTTGTGGACTGATATACGCAAACAATTATTTCTCAAATTTGGCTAAATATATGAACGTAACCTCTTCGCCCCCGCGCATGACAATTAAAATGCGTTTTGTGATTATTTTAGTCACATTGATTACAGGCTTTACGCTATTCGGATTAGCCACATTCACCGCCATGAAAAAACTTAATGTGAACGGTGAGATATATCAACGCATGGTACAAGGCAAAGATTTAGTCGCTGATGTTTTACCGCCACCCGAATACATCATTGAATCGTATTTAGTTTCTCTACAACTTATGCAATCGGAAGATTCGGCTGAAATTAGTGCGTTAATTCAAAATTTCAATAAATTGAAAGTCGATTACGATACACGTCACAATTATTGGAAAACCCACGAACAAGCGTTAAATACTGAATTGAAAACCTCGCTTTTGGACACCTCTTATCAAGCAGCATTAGCGTTTTATTCGCAAGCACAACAGCAATTTATTCCAGCAATTTTAAAAGGTGATAAGGAAGTCGCCACTGCCAGCCTGACAAAAATGCGGGCGAGTTATCAAAAACACCGTGTTGCTATTGATAAGGTGGTGAATTTGACGACCACTCAGAGCGTGATAGACGAAGAGAACGCGCAAAATATCATTCATCAATATCGTTTAGGGTTAAGTTTCATTTTTATATTTAGTGTTGGAATAGCGAGTTTTTTAACACTGATTATTAGTCGTAATATTCTTCGTCAATTAGGTGCGGAACTTTTTGAAGTGGTTGAATTATCAAAGAAAATCGCCGAAGGGAATTACGATTCTATTTTACTTAAAATTGATAATCCTAATAGTTTGATGGGACACATGAAAATGATGGCACAACAAATTTCAGAACGAAGGGTTGCATCAACAAATTTAAGGAATGAAATTTTACGAGTGAAAATCGCTTTAGATAACGTTAATACAGGTGTGATGATTGCTGATAATGATCTCAATATTGTATATGTGAACAAATCAGCGATTAACACGTTGAATCAAAACGAAGAAGGAATTCGTAATCAATTATCAGGTTTTGATAGTAATAATTTGATTGGTGTAAATATCGATAGTTTTCATAAAAATCCCGCTATTCAGCGGCAAATGTTAGGTTCGTTAACTCAAAAGTATCAAGCTAACATAGTGCTGGGTGATCACAACATGACTGTTTTAGCCAATCCTGTTATTGATGAAAACGGACAACGATTGGGGACTGTTGCAGAGTGGCACGATAGAACGGCTGAAATTGAAATAGAAGAGGCGGTAACAAATATTGTCGTTTCAGCAAGTGCGGGTGATTTTTCAGGACGATTGGATACAGAAGGAAAAGAAGGACTGTTTTATGATTTAGGAAATGCGATTAACAAATTGCTGCACACCAATGAGACCAGTTTGGGCGAAATTTCTCAAGTGTTAGATGCTTTATCACAAGGTGATTTAACCCAAAAAATTACGAGCAATTACATGGGGACATTTGGACAATTAAAAGAAAATGTTAACAGCACCGTCGATAAAATAACTGAAATCGTCTATCAAATTCAAACCGCCTCCAACAACATCAATTCTAGTACACAAGAAATTACGGCGGGAAATAACGATTTATCACGTCGCACGGAAGAACAAGCAACCAGTTTAGAAGAAACCTCAGAAAGTATGAGAAAACTAACGAACACTGTTGAACATAATGCCGAAAATGCTAAATACGCCAATCAGTTAACCGAAAATACAAAAACGATTGCTGAAAAAGGTCGCGTCGTTGTAGATGAAGTTGTGAAGACAATGAACAGCATTAACGAATCATCATGCAAGGTGGTCGAAATTATTTCAGTTATTGATGACATTGCATTTCAAACCAACATTCTAGCTTTGAATGCCGCTGTTGAAGCCGCTCGCGCGGGTGAACAAGGTCGTGGTTTTGCGGTTGTTGCAACAGAAGTTCGCCATTTAGCGCAACGTGCCGCTGCGGCAGCGGGTGAAATTCAAATGTTAATTGATGATTCGGTCGCGAAAGTTGATGACGGAAGCAAATTAGTCACACAAGCGGGCAAAACTATGCAAGAAATTGTTACCGCCGTTCAAGGCGTAACAGCAGTCATGGCACAAATTTCCGACGCTTCGGTTGAACAAAATATCGGCATCACACAAGTGAATCAGGCAATTGTTAAAATGGACAATGTGACGCAACAAAACGCTACATTGGTTGAAGAAGCCGCCGCCAACGCAGAATTATTAGAAGAACAAGCACGACAATTGTCGATAACAGTGACGCATTTCAAAACTTAAAAATTCGCTCAAAAAAAATCCCCAACCAGATAAAATCTGGCTGGGGATTTATATCATTCGGTAAGTTGGAACTATGCCTTTTCAGATTTCACAAAATTTAAAAAATCCTGACAATCAGCTTCAATCAATTCAAAACCCATTTTTTTAGAATAACGAATTTCTTTCGGCGTTGGATTTTTCCGCAAAAACCAGCCCTTCGATTCATTGGCAGAATACACAATATCACTCATCACCATCCGTTCAGAATCACGACAGAGTGGCAATCCAATCAACAGATATTTTTTGCCTTTGCGATAGTCTTTCAAGAAATCAGGAATCGCAAATCCGCCCATCAATTCGGTAATGTAATCAACGTAATCGGCATCGGACGCAATGTAATTTGATTCTGGAACAGGCGTTCCCATTGGTTTAAACAAAATCGGCAAACTGCTATCAACGGCGGTTTGTTCAATAGCCGAATACTTTTCACCATCATACTGAAAAATTTTAAACCGATACGCACTCGCCGTAATTCGAGCTACACCGACGATTAACGTGTGTTTTTTGTTCGCGTAACTTTCTTGTAATTGGGTATCGCGGTTGATGTCGATAACGTAATTCGGTTGAAAACTCGCCAACCAATCGTGCATCGCGGCGCGTGTCCATTTCGATTCGCCATAGGTTTTATCAAGAAATTTTGTCACGAAACTACGTCCTTTCTTTAATTCTTGATTCATGGCGGCGCGAGGAAATTCATACATTAACTTTTGAGCCATTGGCTTTCCGCCATTCATGGCAAGAATCAAACTGTCGCTGTCGGCAGGCATTGGCAAGTCATTCAATTTACTTTTGGCATCGAACAACACGCCCGACCCAAAATAAGGCACAACTTCATTATTATGAAGCCCTGTAAGAATCTCTGAAAAAACCGCGTTAAACATAGGTAACTCCTTTGTTGATTATTAAAATAGGTAATAACTTCGCGGGTGCAATAATCAATCCAGTTTAACGAAGCTATAAAAATCAATCGTTTAACGTTAATTAACCGCTTAAAAATTGTTTGATTTCGTACAACATCCTTTCATTTATGACAAAATTTGTTTGTCTGTTCGTTACCTAACATTTCCCCACAAAATGTACGTTATCCTACCAACATTCACAATAAAATAAATTTTATTGTCGTTTAATTTCAATGAGTTAAATGTAATTTTATCGTTGGCACAGCCATTGCAATATCTCAAGCGTTACAAGTGTTTCAGTGTTATTAACAACCCCCCCCAAAAAAAGAGAAAGGAGAAGATCATGGCATTACGTCAATGTGCTATTTATGGTAAAGGCGGTATTGGTAAATCAACTACCACGCAAAACTTGGTTGCTGCGATGGCAGAAGCTGGCAAAAAAATTATGATTGTCGGTTGCGATCCTAAAGCCGATTCAACTCGTTTGATTTTGCACGCGAAAGCGCAAAACTCCATCATGCAAATGGCATCAGATGCGGGCAGTGTGGAAGATTTAGAATTAGAAGACGTGTTGAAAGTCGGTTACAGAGACATCAAATGCGTTGAATCAGGTGGCCCAGAGCCTGGTGTAGGTTGTGCAGGTCGTGGTGTTATTACTGCGATTAACTTCTTGGAAGAAGAAGGCGCGTATACCGACGATTTAGATTTCGTGTTTTATGACGTATTAGGCGACGTGGTATGTGGCGGTTTCGCTATGCCAATTCGTGAAAACAAAGCGCAAGAAATTTACATCGTTTGCTCAGGCGAAATGATGGCGATGTACGCGGCGAACAACATTGCAAAAGGGATTGTGAAATATGCAAACTCAGGCAGTGTTCGTTTAGCTGGTTTGATTTGTAATTCTCGTCAATGCGCTCGTGAAGACGAACTCATTATGGAATTGGCAAAACAAATGGGAACAACGATGATTCACTTTGTACCGCGTGACAACGTGGTTCAACGCGCCGAAATTCGCCGCATGACGGTTATCGAATACGAACCCCAAGCGAAACAAGCTGATGAATATCGCACTTTAGCGCAAAAAATTATCAACAATAAAAACTTCATCATTCCAACGCCAATCACGATGGATGAACTCGAAGATTTATTGATGGAATTCGGTGTGATGGAAGAAGTGGACGAAAGCATCGTCGGACAAACTGCAGCAGCAGTTGCTTAAATAAAACGTAGGTTGGGTTGGCAACTTCCGACCCAACCTGATTGAAAGTTTTCTCAACAAGGTTTGTCTGGGGATTACCAGCGACCACAAGGAGGATAACATCATGGCTGCCATGACAAGAGAAGAGACCGAAGCCCTCATTCAAGAAGTGCTTGAAGTCTACCCAGAAAAAGCGAGAAAAGACCGTGAAAAACATTTAGCGGTCAACGATTCCAGTCTCGAAAAAGCTAACAAATGTATTACGTCAAACCGTAAATCTTTACCCGGCGTGATGACCGTTCGTGGTTGTGCGTACGCGGGTTCAAAAGGCGTGGTTTGGGGACCCATTAAAGACATGATTCATATTTCTCATGGACCTGTAGGTTGTGGACAGTATTCGAGAGCGGGTCGTCGTAACTACTATGTCGGCACAACAGGCGTTAATGCTTTCGGTACGATGAATTTCACGTCTGATTTCAAAGAAAATGACATTGTTTTCGGTGGAGATAAAAAACTCTCGAAAATCATGCTTGAAATTGAACAGTTATTTCCACTCAATAAAGGCATCAGTATTCAATCAGAATGTCCAATCGGTTTGATTGGTGATGATATTGAAGCCGTTGCTAAAAAAGCGACAAAAGAAACAGGAAAACCTGTTGTGCCAGTACGTTGCGAAGGTTTCCGTGGCGTATCACAATCATTAGGTCATCACATTGCCAATGACGCAATTCGTGATTGGGTTTTAGAAAATCGTGATGGTGATGATTCGTTCCCCACTACGCCTTATGACGTAGCGGTAATTGGCGATTACAACATTGGCGGTGATGCGTGGGCTTCACGGACATTGTTGGAAGAAATGGGTTTGCGTGTGGTGGCTCAATGGTCAGGTGATGGCACATTGGCTGAAATGGAAAAAACACCCAAAGTGAAATTGAACTTAATTCACTGTTACCGTTCGATGAACTACATCGCGCGTCACATGGAAGAAAAGTACAGCATTCCTTGGATTGAATACAACTTCTTTGGCCCAACGAAAATTGCTGAATCGTTACGCAAAATTGCAGCACTTTTTGACGATACAATCAAAGCAGGTGCAGAACGTGTGATTGCTCGCTACACCGCTGAATATGAAGCCGTTATTGCGAAATACAAACCGCGTTTGGAAGGCAAACGAGTCATGCTTTACATTGGTGGTTTGCGTCCTCGTCACGTTATTGGTGCTTACGAAGATTTGGGCATGGAAGTAGTTGGTACAGGCTACGAATTCGGTCATAACGATGATTACGATCGCACGATTAAAGAAATGGGCAACGCCACATTACTTTATGACGACGTGACAGGCTATGAATTTGAAGAGTTTGTGAAACGTGTTCAACCCGATTTAATCGGTTCAGGTATCAAAGAAAAATACATCTTCCAAAAAATGGGTGTGCCATTTAGACAAATGCACTCATGGGATTATTCAGGCCCTTATCATGGTTACGATGGTTTTGCCATTTTCGCCAGAGATATGGACATGACAATCAACAATCCTTGCTGGAAAAACATTAAAGCCCCTTGGAAAAACCAAGTAGCTAACGATGAAGCCGTCAAAGCGGTAGCGTAATTTTTAGGGTTGGGTTGCGTGCTTCGCTAATGCCGCAACCCAGCAAATCCAATAAACGTCAGTCCACAGATTAGTGGCACGTTAGGAGAAGATCATGAGCCAAGATGTCGAAAACATTCAAATGAGCTACCCTTTATTTCGCAGTGACGAATATAAAGAGAACTTAGCTAACAAACGCGAAGCGTATGAAGAAGGTCATCCGAAAGAAAAAGTTGACGAAATCTTTCAATGGACGACAACTGAAGAATATCAAAAGTTGAACTTTGAACGTGAAGCTTTAACCGTCAATCCAGCGAAAGCCTGTCAACCACTCGGTGCGGTGTTATGTTCATTAGGTTTTGAAAAAACATTGCCTTATGTTCACGGTTCACAAGGTTGCGTGGCGTATTTCCGGTCGTATTTCAACCGTCATTTCAAAGAGCCAATTTCGTGTGTATCGGATTCAATGACCGAAGATGCAGCGGTATTTGGCGGACAAAAAAATATGATGGCGGGGCTTGAAAACGCTAAAGCCTTGTACAAACCTGACATGATTGCCGTTTCAACGACTTGCATGGCAGAAGTTATCGGTGACGATTTAAATGCGTTCATCAATAACTCGAAAAAAGAAGGTTTTATTGAGCAAGATTTCCCCACACCGTATGCTCACACGCCTAGTTTTGTCGGTAGTCACACGACAGGCTGGGACAATATGTTTGAAGGGATTGCCCGCTATTTCACGTTGAATCACATGGAAGGCAAAGAAGTTGGCTCAAACGGCAAAATTAACTTCGTACCAGGTTTTGAAACGTATTTAGGCAACTTCCGCGTTATTTCTCGCATGATGAAAGAAATGGATGTTGATTTCTCATTATTGAGTGATCCATCTGAAGTGTTAGACACGCCCGCAGACGGTGAATTCCGTATGTATTCGGGTGGTACAACACAAGCCGAAGTGAAAGACGCACCGAATGCAATCACGACGATTTTGTTGCAACCTTGGCAGTTAGAAAAAACCAAAAAATTGGTTCAAGACACTTGGCATCAAAAAGCCCCTAAATTGAACATTCCGATGGGGTTGGAATGGACAGATGAATTTTTGATGGAAATTTCTAAACTGACGGGCAAACCAATTCCGAAATCTTTAGAAACTGAACGTGGTCGTTTTGTGGATATGATTACTGATTCGCATGCTTGGTTACACGGCAAAAAGTTCGCGCTTTATGGTGATGCCGACTTTGTTTTAGGGATGACGAAATTCTTGTTAGAAATGGGTATCGAAGTCACAGATGTTCTCGTCAACCACGCGAACAAACGTTGGAAAAAAGCGTGTGAAGAAGTGTTGAAAGCGTCACCTTATGGACAAGCTGCCACCGTGCATATTGGTTGTGATTTATGGCATTTCCGTTCATTGATGTTCACCAATAAACCTGATTTCATGATTGGTAACTCGTACGCAAAATTCATTCAACGCGATACGTTGCACAAAGGTAAAGAGTTTGAAGTACCATTGATTCGTATCGGTTTCCCAATTTTCGATCGTCATCATTTACACCGCATGACGACCTTGGGTTATGAAGGTGGGATGTATATTTTGACTACGTTGGTCAATGCGGTACTTGAAAAATTGGATGATGATACTCGTGGCATGGGTACAACCGATTATAACTACGACTTAATTCGTTAGTTGTTCAATGTGTCGGGTTAGATTTATTTTTAACCCGACCTACTCATTTGGAGAATTCCATGCCCAGCGTCATGCTCAGAAAACGTGAAGATGGTAAATTGATTTTTTATGTTGCCAAAAAAGATTTGGAAGAAACTATTGAATCATTAGAATTTGATAGTCCAGACAAATGGGGCGGTGAAGTGGTGTTGGGTGATGGTTCAAAGTATGCTTTTGAAATTCTCGACGCACCGCCCAAAATTCCTCTAACTCTACAAGCAAAACGTTTATAACTTAGGAGGCTGTCATGGCTCTATATATTACTGATGAGTGCATTTCTTGTGGTGATTGTGTTCCCGTTTGCCCAACTGATTCAATCAAAGAAGGCGCAATCATTTTTGAAATCAGCAAAAAAACCTGTACCGAATGTAACGGTGATTTCGATGTGCCACAATGCGTAAAAGTGTGTCCGATTGATAACTGTATTTTGCCGCTTTGATGTTAATCGTCCCCGTGTCAGAACGCGGGAACGGTGTTTTAAAATGACACGGGAGAAAATGTGATGATGACATCAGAACAATTACAAGCAATCGCGAGCAGTCTTGAAGGTCAGCCGTTGAATGATGCAATCGTCACGTTTTTGCGAGCGCAATTCCCAGGCATTCATTTTACTTATTGCATGGATGATGACGTTTCAGGTGTATTGCCAAAATTGGAAAATCCCCGTTTTAATTTATATCTTGTTGATGGTCGTGAACATTGTTTGAGTATGACCAATAATCACGAAATCGCTACGGGCGTACTCGTTGCTGAAGTTATCGACGAACGGTGACGTTGTGGCTGAATCGATTGTAAATGTCCCCGTTGCTGATTGCCGTTTATGTCCTTTTCGCGGTAAAACGTTGTTAATGGGACGTTGCATTCCCGCTGACATTTGCGTTTTTGTTGAAAGCGGTCGGCAAATCGATCGTTTTTTTCGCCTCAATCCTGAATACTCCGTTCAATATCTTAAAGACCATTTTTGGGAACGCCGCGCCATTGCCGCACGTTACGCACCGATAAAATTTCTAAACGATTTAATCGAAGACGAAGACGAAGTCGTGCGTCGCGTCATCGCTTATCGTTTGCCACCACAACAAATCACTTGTTTTTTAAACGACCCAGACCGCGAAGTTCGCATGACGGTGGCAGATAGAATCGAGTTTAGCCATCTCGAAAAACTCGCCACTGACCCCGATTACATTGTGCGTTTGACCATTGTGAAACGGTTGCCGATTGGGCGGTTGTTTCGTGTTATCAAAGATGAGGATTTGCAAGTTCGCAAAAAAGTCGCTGAACGTTTGCCCGAAGTGAGTTTGGGACTGATGGCAAACGACAGCTCACCTGCCGTGCGGCGCATTATTGCAGAGCGTATGTCGCCCGAAGATGCGGTCGTTTTAATTGACGATGAAGATTGGGTGGTGCGTTATACCGTCGCGTTAAAAGTGGATTGCAGCGAACTTGGCGTATTGGCAAATGACCCCGAACCCGATGTGCGTGAAGTCGTGCAACAACGTCTAAATCCCACAACTCAATCGGAAGAAAACAATGATTGAACCTAAACTTAATCTCGCAGGGCAAACGATTACGCAATCGTGCAAACAACTTGTCCCTGATAAAAATAACGCGGTTTTGCTCAATGCGTTGCAAGCGTTAATTCCCGAATATCCTGTGCGTTTAGCGTTGACAGGTGATGAGTGGTATCAATTGGGCGGCGTGGTTGACGCGCAAGGCACACGACTTGCGAAAGATTTAGTCGAATGGGCAGAGCGCACCTATATTGAATGCGGACAAAATCTGCAAACGCTCATTGACCATACACTTGAACAAAAGTTAATTGCGACAAAAAAGACAGGTCGCACGCTGTATTTTGTCGTGCAAACAGGTGAAAAAGCCGAAGATTTCACCTTGATTGAAATTGATAAAATTCACGAAGTCAGCGACCGACTGTTAGCGGATGAAGCGAATCCACCTGAAGATTTAGAAGAATTTATCGACCCATTGCACCCATTATGCGTTGAACCGCTTGCGTTTGGACAAGCGCGTTATGTTTATCGCCGCAAAACCGATGTGGCAATTTTTATGGAAGTGATTAACGAACGTAATGTGTCTGAACATCCTGTGCAACGTTTTATGGATGATTGGAATCGAAGCAGTGCGGGACAAACGAAACATCTTTCTGAAAATTGGATTATTCGTCCGTATCGTCACACAGGACGGTTTGGTGAACAGATTGTGAATGCTGAAATTATCAATATCGAAACCACGAATCTGCCGCATTTAGAAGATTTCGCTGGCAAAAAAGGCACGGCGTTGAGCAACATTCTTACCCGTTTTGATAGGCAAGCAGGTTATGCGTTTGCGTGGTTTTTTTATATGCTCAAAGGGAAAATGGTTTCAACAGACAGCGCAGAAGCGGTTTATCGGGATATTTCGGGCGATTTTTCGTATTTGCCGCCGCAAGATGAAGCCATTTTGCGTGATTGGATTGCCAGTCCGTATAACGTGTGATGGAAATTACGCTCGCAACGGCTTCCGATATTCCAGCGTTGTGCGAATTGCTCTCGCTGTTATTTTCACAAGAAGCCGATTTTCAACCTGATGAAGAAGCGCAACGTCGCGGTTTGGCGCAGATTTTAGATAATCCTGACGTTGGGCTGATTTTGGTTGCACGTCAAAAGAATCAAATTGTGGGGATGGTGAATTTACTTTTTACCGTTTCCACTGCGCTGGGTCAGCGGGTGGCGTTGCTGGAAGATTTAGTTATCGCGCCAACGCAACGTGGCAATGGCATCGGTTCGCAACTTTTAAAACAAACCATTGAAACCGCACGGTTGCATGATTGTCATCGCATTACGTTACTCACCGATTTGGCGAATGAATCCGCACAACGATTTTATCGAAAACACGGGTTTAGTTTTTCGGCGATGATTCCGATGCGGGTGTTGTTGTGAATAGAAACAGCTAATTATTGGCTTGCATAACGATACAGTGTCTTTGGCTCTATATCGACGCAACTGTTTTTAAACTCTAAACATCCCCATTCAGAATCAATCCGAGCTGTTTTGACACCATCTAAACTGACATGATGACCAATCAAATTTTTTAAATCGGTTTCTTTAATCTCACCATTCTCAAAAACTAATTGGAATTTATAACCCTCTTTTTGAATGAAATTTTTGAGTTTCATGAATTTATTCCAACGGTTCAATATGGTGAAAGTTTTGTGTATTCCACATTTCAATAAGTTCATCTTGGTGAATTTCAGTCCATTCGCGTACTAATTGCCGACATTTTTTCGGTAACATACCTTCGATGATGTTCAAATTTGTAAGCTCCATCACCGCCCCATGCTCACTATTTTGGCTTGCGCCTCTAAATGGTCGGTTGTATTCTTGTTACGTTTTATTTAATTTTTCTATCATGTCACTTATAAAATCTGTGTCTTTATAGCCATCTACCAAATTCCAACCCGTAAAGAGTTCCCAAAGAAAACGACAAAATGATTTAACGTCGTCATATTCGGGTTGTGTTGATTCAATCTTAAGTATTATCTGGGATAGGCGATTGAAAAAAACAAAAGTTTCTTCATCATGTATATCAATACTGCTTTTAACGAAACGAATTTCTTCATTCAACATTCGAAGTTCATAAATTATTTCTTGTAAGTAAACTTGGTTACTCTGCAATCCATTAGCAACTGAGTCCCATCTCTCTTGGTTTGTTGATACATTATTTTTGAAATAGCGACGAAACTCTTTTTGATCAAGTAGCATTTCTCTGTTTGGGTACCGCTGAGATTTACTCATAATTAAGAATATATCAATACAAGATAATTTGAATTGCCTGTATTGCCGTTTAAGACTCTTACGAATTAGGTTACGTTTTTGTTTTTCAGGAAGATAGACAACCATGAAATAGAACATTGCACTTACTACAAATCCTATACTCAACGAGTTTGCAACCGAACTATAGTTTTTTTCAGGAGCTGTATTTATCGCAATCACAGAGAAACATATTGTGGCGAAAATCAAAATTATTGTTATTAGTTTGTTTGGCATTTAATTTCCATTTGTTTGGTGGGTAACAATCGCATGAGGTAATAATAAATGCTAGGAAAATTCTCAACAATGAACAATCATCTTTGAGTGATAACAAAATCAATACTTCACAAAAAACAAATCTTACAAAACCCCCTCAAAAAACTCACGTTTGTCGCATTCCTTACAATTCAATTTTTAAATAAAATAAACAAAATCAATCGATTAGTGCGTGGCACGCTGGTTGCAGTAGCTTCATTAACAAAAATGGAGTGATGCCATGAAAACCAGTAAAGACATTGCAGAATTATTAGACGAACCCGCTTGCGAGCATAACAAGAAAGAAAAATCAGGTTGCGCGAAACCCAAACCAGGTTCGACCGCAGGCGGTTGTGCGTTCGACGGGGCGCAAATTGCCTTGTTACCGATTGCCGATGTCGCCCATTTGGTTCACGGTTCAATTGCCTGCGCGGGCAGTTCTTGGGA
>CAINHO010000028.1 GCA_903848935.1 uncultured Pseudomonadota bacterium
GGATGATTGAACATGAATAATTTAATTGCACCCTATCGACAAAAATGGCAAAACGATTTCCCTAAAGTCATATTAAATGCGGCGTTAGGCGATGCGTCTAAACATTCAAATTATCTTGCCGCAAAAAGTGGTGATTTAAATGCGGCGTTAATTTTGGCAATTGATTTAATCAATCAAGAAGCCATTGAAAAATTGGCGACCATTATTCAGAATGAAAAGCCGTTACTCGTTCCAGTTCACGCCGAGGAAGCAATAAGTATCAATCGAATTCCGTTAGCTTACGCTATTATTTTAGGCAAAAAATTAGATTTACCTGTCGAGTTAAATGTTGTGCAATCTGCGAAAGTTAGCCGCACAGGTTCAGATGGTTTTTCGAGATTGGCATTTCCGCCGCCATTTTCAGGTGAACCCAGTGCAAAAGCAGATTACGCAATTATTTTGGATGACACTTTAACGCAAGGCGGAACGCTAGCAAATTTGCGCGGTTATCTTGGGAAATTTGGAATTCAAACACTTGCGGCAGCAACATTAACAGGCAAAAATTATTCCTCTACGCTTGCCATTACAGACGTGACTTTAAATACTTTACAGGAAAATTATCATGAACTTGAACATTGGTGGATTAGTTATTTCGGATATGGATTTGATTGCCTCACAGAATCCGAAGCACGATATATCATCCACTCAAAGAAGGATGCTGACACCATCCGAAATCGAATCATTGCAGAAAGACAAGCGGGATTCGTTTGAAAAAATGACGGCGATTTTTGAACAATTAAAATTGAAAATAAGTTAGGTGCAAAAAGGATAGCAACCCTGATTAGCTCATCAATGCAAAATGCAAAGGCTAAGTCAGTTTGACTTGCACCTAACTTGGTTTTGAAAATAACACGAGACACCCTATGCAAGAAAACTTCCTCACCGTTCTACAAAACAAAGGCAAACTTTCCCAGTCCGATTTAAAAAAAGTGGAACGAATGCAAAAAACCGCTGTCGCTGAAAGTTTGCCTGCGTTGCTGATTAAACTTGGGCTGTGTTCAGAACTCGACGTGGCATTGGCATTTGTTGAAAGTGGCAATTTTTCTAAAATTACGCCTGAACAATATCCGCTAGAAAAAACGTTGCCCGACGAAATTTCGCTACGTTTTTTGAAGCATTATCATCTAATCGGTTTAAGTTCGGACGAACTACACATAACTGTTTCAATGCTCGACCCTGAAGATGAATTTGTTTTGGATGCGCTACGTTTGGCAACAGGCAAAACAATTGTGCCGCAAGTGGGCGTATTATCTGAAATCGATGCAGCAATCACGACACAATATGAACAAGGTCAGACTAAAACTGAATCGCTCGATGATTTGAGTTTTGACGAATTGGGCGAAGAAGATTTAGCGCATCTGAAAGATTTAGCCAGCGAAGCCCCCGTGATTAAAATGGTTAACGCGATTATGCAACGTGCTATCGAAATGAAAGCCTCCGATATTCACATCGAACCGTTTGAGCAAACGTTAAAAGTGCGTTTGCGTGTCGATGGCGTGTTGCAAGACATTGAAGCTCCGCCGGTGAAATCAACAGCCGCCGTGATTTCGCGTATTAAAATCATGGCGAAACTCAACATTGCCGAACGCCGTTTGCCGCAAGACGGTCGGATTAAAGTGCAAATGCTTGGTAAAGAATTGGATTTACGGGTTTCCACCATTCCAACCATGTACGGCGAAAGTGTAGTTACTCGTCTGCTCGATAAAGAAAATACCGTATTAGATTTTGAAGCGTTGGGTTTTGGAGGGCGACAATTACAACAATTTCTCGATGTTCTCGCGCAACCACATGGCATTATTTTAATCACCGGACCAACAGGTTCGGGCAAATCGACTACGATGTATGCGGCGTTGAAGCAATTAAATACTACCGCGCGAAAAATTATCACGGTTGAAGATCCTGTCGAATACCAAATGGACGGTATCAATCAAATTCAAGCCAAACCTCAAATTGGACTGACGTTTTCGGTCGCATTACGTTCGATTGTTCGCCAAGACCCTGACGTGATTATGATTGGTGAAATGCGTGATTTAGAAACGGCGCGAATTGCGGTTCAATCTGCGCTCACGGGGCATTTAGTGCTTTCGACTTTGCACACGAATGATGCCGCTGGTGGTGTAACCCGTTTGCTCGATATGGGTTTGGAAGAATATTTACTGACTTCAACAGTGAATGGCATTTTGGCACAACGGCTAGTGCGACAACTTTGTAAATCTTGCAAACAGCCTTACGTTGCGCCGAATGAAATCGTAGATGAAATGCGTTTACGGCGTTTTCAACCTGATGGTGAAATTACGCTTTTCAAACCGATTGGTTGCACGGCGTGTGGTGGTTTAGGTTATCGTGGACGATTAGCAATTATCGAATTTTTGTCGATGACCGACCCGATTCGTAAATTGATTATGGCACACGCTTCAGCTGGCGCGATTGAAACCGTGGCGCGTGAAGAAGGCATGACGACGTTATACGAAAATGGTTTACAAAAAGTGTTGCAAGGCGTGACTACGTTGGAAGAAGTGATGCGCGTAACTTCGGAGAATTGAACGTGAATGCCAAACTTCATCAGCTATCCGTAGATAAAGCCGCCGAAGTGGTTGGTGTTTCTACAGCAACAATGCGGAATTGGGTAAAAGCAGGTCATATAACACCAGTGAAACAACGACCGCTCTCATTTTCAAACAAAGATATTAATAAATTAAAAAATAGTCTTAAAAATGGTTCACTGCAAAAATTAACAACAAGAGCAAATAAGGTTCATTCGACATCAAACATATTGCCATTTGAATGTGCTTCAAATGCAATTTTTTTTGATAATGTTGAAACCATTAAGGCTTTTGTTGATGAGAAAAAATTAAATTTAAATAGCGTATTGTTTGTAGCGACAATTAAAGTTTTAGCAAAAAAAAACGAGGTTACATTTCATAACATCGAAAACGTATTTTCTGAAAATTCCTTTAAAAATTGGAAGCGTAAATCTGTAAAAGTTGAGGTTGAAAACTGGTTACAAGAATTAAGCAATACGAAACAAAGTCAAAATGATTATGCAAAACTTTACGATTTACTTGTTTTATCGAATGCCGATTTTTTAGGATTGTTATACCAATCATTGAGTAATGAAGGTAGCAAATCCGCTAAAGGCAGTTATTACACGCCTTTGAAATTGATTGAAGATTCATTGTGTGAAATCAAAAAAAATTCAAATAATACATTCTTAGATCCTTGTTGCGGAACGGGAAACTATCTAATTTCTGCGGCGAAAATTTTACAATTACAACCAGAAAAAATCCTTGGTTTTGATATTGATTCACTCGCTGTGAAAATTGCCCGAATCAATTTGTTACTTGCTTATCCAAAAATAGATTTTTCACCAAATGTTTATTGTTTGGATTCACTCAATGAATTAGCAACGGGTAACGTTTCTTGCCAAACCAACGAGTTTTTAAATTCAATTGATGTGATTGCAACCAACCCGCCGTGGGGCGCATCAAAAAATAACTCGATTGAAACTTTTTCGTTGTTTTTACAAAAATCACTTCATTTGTTAAAGGATGGTGGGCAACTATCGTTTGTTTTGCCAGAATCAATTTTGAATGTAAAAACACATTCCATCATTCGGCATACGCTTTTAACACAAGGAAAAATTTTAAAAATAATAAAATTAGGTCGGCAATTTACGGGGGTTTTTACACCTGTTATTAGATTAGATTTTGTAAAAACTTTAAAAAATACTGACAATTTAGTCACAATTCAAAATGATAAAAATGTTTTTCATCTCGAACAAAAGCGTTTTTTGACTAACTCAAATTATATTTTTGACATTGATGTTTCTGCTGACGAAGCAAAACTTTTACAAAAAATTTACGCCATTCCACACAATACGCTATTTCAAAATGCAGAATGGGCATTAGGAATTGTGACGGGAGATAACAAAAAACATCTTTCTGATGTGAATCTTCAAAATTTAGAGCCTGTTTTCCGAGGCTCGGATATTCAAGCGTTTTTTGTAAATGAACCAAAATTATTTTTGAATTTTGAACCAAAAAACTTTCAGCAAGTTGCCCCAGAACGATTTTTCAGAATGCCAGAAAAGTTAATTTATCGATTCATTTCAAAAACGCTCACTTTTGCTTATGACGACAAACAACGATTAACGCTGAATAGTGCAAACATTTTGATTCCTAAAATTCCAAATGTCAGTTTAAAAGTGGCTTTAGCTTATTTAAATTCAAGTCTGTTTCAATACTTATTCAAAAAACAATTTTCAACACATAAAGTATTGCGCGGCGACCTTGAAAAATTACCGTTTCCTATCTTGAGCAACTCGAAACATAACGAAATAGAGCAAATAATTGAGCAAGTGTTAAAAGGCAAAAGTAAGTATGACCAGTTAGATGCGTTGATTTTTTCAACGTTTCATTTATCGAATTCTGAAATAACGACAATTCACCAAGGATTAAAAAAGTAATGGAACAATTAAAAGCAAAACTTATTGGGCTTGTTGAAACGCTCGAAAAACAAAAACACGATGATGTTATGCAACGTTTAGATGATTTGGTTTCAGTTTATCCATTCAATGATTATGAATTTTTAATTTCATCTTTAATGGGTCACGGCAAAATTTCAATCGATGATTATCACGAACTTCGTGATGATTACATTGCTCGAAATATGTTTTTGTATATTTTTGAAATTAGCGCACCGCGCAGTTTTGGCGAATCATGGGCGCAAGGCAATTTAAAAACACTTTGCCCCGAATTGGTTAAACCAACTAAAAAAATAGATGTGAATTATTCAGGGCAATACGATTTCTTTTTAGACAACAAAATAAGAATTGAAGTCAAAGCCTCGAGAGCTGTTGATTTTGACAGTAACGAACCTTTGTACGTTAAAGCATTGGCTTCGGATTCGATCGCTAAATTCGATATGAATTTTCAGCAAGTGAAGCCCGCTTGTTGTGATGTTCTAATTTGGGTAGGCGTTTGGCGTGATGTGGTGCGTTATTGGGTACTTTCCTCGGACGAAGTTGCACAAAATAAATACTATTCAACAGGGCAACATCGTGGAAATACTGGCGAAGGTCAAATTCATTTGAAAGAATCTAATATCGCAGAATTTGCGGCTTTTGAATCTTCGGCTAGAAATCTTGTTGATGATATTCGGGCTGCTTATTTACGACAACGTGGAAATAAAGAATGACCTTATTTTTTTATCAAGCCGTCAACACCGCTGGCGAAACCGAAGAAGGCGAACGCGAAGCTGTCGACGAAGCCAGTTGTGTGCAGCAATTACAAGCTGACGGCTATATTCCAATTCGCGTCAAACCCGCAAAACGCCAAGCATTTTTAGGCTTCAATTTAAGCGGTCGAAGCGGAAAATTATCCAACAAAAGCATAGTGTTATTGACGGGCGAACTAGCGATGTTGTTGGAATCTGGACTACCGTTAGACAGGTCTTTGCTTGTGTTAATGGATTTAGCCAACGATAACGAAAACTTGAGCAAACTCATCGGGCGAGTCTTAGAAAAAGTGAAAAGCGGCGTGTCGCTCGCCGACGCATTCGAACAACAAACTGGCGTTTTCAGTAAATTTTATTTAAACATGATTCGTGCAGGTGAAGCGGGTGGAAATTTAGGCGAAGTGTTAAACCGAATGGCGGTGTATTTAGAAAGCTCGCAAGAACTGAAAGAAACCGTCAGTACCGCGTTAATTTATCCGACAATTTTGTTGGTGATGTCGCTGGCTTCGCTGTTTATTATGCTGACATTCGTGGTGCCACAATTTAGCGAAATGTTTGCCAGTGCAGGTAAAGCCTTGCCAGTTTCGACACAAATCGTCGTGGGTTTAGCGGACTGGTTACAACATTATTGGTGGATTGTGATTGGTGGCGTGGTTTCGATTATGACGTATTTCAATTTCCAACTCGGCAATCCTGAAACTAAAAAAGTGTGGGACGGACGGTGGTTAAAATTACCGCTCGTCGGCGAAATGATTTTGAACAAAGAAGTCGCTAACGTGACGCGCACTTTGGGAACACTTTTAGGAAATGGCGTGTCGATTTTATCGGCGTTTATTATTGTCCGAGAAACCGTTGATAATTTGGTCGTTGCCGCTGCGTTGCACGATACAGAAGAACAAATTAAACAAGGTAAAACGCTATTTGACGCACTCGAACAAAAAGCAATTTTCCCCAAAATGGCGATGCAAATGATAAAAATGGGTGAAGAAACAGGGCATTTAGAAGAAATGCTTTTGCGCGTTGCCACGATTTACGATAAACAATTGCGCGTATCGATTGCCCGAATGTTAGCGTTACTTGAACCTGCGTTGATTATTACGCTCGGCATTATGATTGCTGGAATTATCGTGTCGATTTTGTTGGCAATTTTGAGCGTGAATGATTTGGCGGTGTGACGGCGAAGGTATGGAATCCTTCGCCAATAACGAAAAAACGTCTACGCTGCAGCAGAAAAAAGTGAACCTGAGCCAGGTTGAAGTGAATTACCATTTGCGGTATTTGCTGACAATTGCGTTAAGAAATCTTGTAAATTTACAGGCGAAGTTGAGCCACCTAAAGATTGAACAAGGTTAGTAAAATCCGTTTGTAACGCGCTGTTTTTTCCATTAGAACCGCTTAATGAATTCGTTAAATTTTGCAAATTAGCCGTGGGATTATTGTACGCCGTTTGTATTTTTGATGGCGGAACTGAAACACCCGTCACGCTGAGTCCCATATCTTCAAGCATCGCAACATCTAACGTAGAAATTGATTTTACTTCGCCAGTGTTGATGGATGCTGACATTAAATCAGTGGGATTTAGCACATGATAATAAGCAGACCCTACTCCAGCACTTGCAGGAGCTAATGGTACTGGCTTACCTGCATTCACTGTTTCAGCGTGACGACCTACAAAAAATACAGGCGAATTACTGGGTGGTGTCACTACAGTTGGATCCGTAGATGGTGTTACTACAGTTGGATCCGCAGGTGGTGTTACTACAGTTGGATCCGTAGATGGTGTCACTACAGTTGGATCATTTGGTAATGTGACTAATGTGTCATAGGCTGTTTTTAAAGACGCACTCTGTGCCAAATTTCCCGTAAAGGCTAAACCATGCAAAATTTCATGTGTCAGAATCGTTGTTAAATCATATTTATCAGGTGCTGGTGTGCCACTGAATGACATTTTATCCATATTCGCCAAATTGATATAAAGCGTTGAATCGGGTGCGTTCGGACTAGAATCTACCCCTTTAATTGAATCAGCAATAAATGAAGCATCTGTTGTTTTCGTTGGATTAGTTGGATCCGTCGGATTTGCTGTAGTGGTAGTAATTAGGGAAGCATTCGCTTGAGCCAAAGTGCCGCTATCTATAGATTCAGTCAATACTTTCAAGTCGAAAACAACTTTTGAGCTAATGTATTGTCCGATATTATCCAAAGCTGTTTTAATGCTGCCACTTACATTGGCAAGATTATTACCCAAATTTGCCTGACTTAAATCGACGTTGTATTTAAAATTCGTCCCCCCTGAAATTTGCGTGCTATTTTCAACACTGGCCGCAGAGGTTAACGCTTGTGGATTACTTTGCGTTAACGTTTTAGATAAGTTTTGCACAAAAACTTGCAGCGCATCATGAGTATTCGGCGATGTATTCCCTGCATTCACGTCAGCAGTGTTTACACCCAAATTTTGCAACGATTGAATCACGCTTTGCATCAATGAGTCGTTGTTACTATTTGCACTCGATGTTGAAGGCGTGACATTCTTGCTTGCGTTATCCGTTTGTGTCGTTTGTGTATTCACATTTGCTAATGTGAGAATTTGATACGGTGTTGAAGACCGATTGATTGTATAGGTCATAGTTATCTATCCCATGCTTGAGTATTTGTAATTTGGATTATGGTGGATTCCAAAAAAACATCCTCTTCCATTGTCGGCATAACTTGTGAAACCTATAACAGGATTCATTTAAACAAATGTTTCACTGCATCACGTTCTTGTTTTAATTCCTCCTCGGTCAAACGCATTCGGCTACGACTAAATTCGTTAATGGCTAAATTCTGCACGATGCTAATTTCGCCATCTTCTACCGTGACCGGAAAGGAATACATCACGCCTTTTTCAATGCCATAACTGCCGTCAGATAAAACGCCCATACTCACCCAATCGTTATTGGGTGTCCCTTGCGCCCAAACTCGCATTTGATCTAACGCCGCATTTGCTGCCGAACCCGCACTGGATTGACCTCGCGCTTTAATGACTGCTTCGCCACGTTGTTGAACGGTCGGGATAAATTCATTCACAAACCACGCATCGTCCACCAACGATAACGCATCTTGTCCACGCACTTTCGCGTGATGTAAATCGGGATATTGCGTGCCGGAATGGTTGCCCCAGACCGTCATATTTTTAATATCAGTGGTTAATACACCGCACTTTTCAGCCAATTGACTAATCGCGCGATTGTGATCTAATCGGCTCATGGCAGAAAAATTTGCAGGCGATAAATCAGGGGCATTCTTCAACGCGATTAAGGCATTGGTATTGGCTGGATTCCCCGTGACTAATACTTTAACGTTTCGATTTGCGACCGCATTTAACGCTTTGCCTTGGGTCGCAAAAATTTCAGCATTTACTTCGAGTAAATCTTTTCGCGCCATACCCAATGTGCGCGGACGTGCGCCGATTAAAAACGCATAATCCACATTTTTAAAGGCAACCAACGGATCGGCGGTCATTTCAATGCCCATTACAATCGGGCTGGCGCAATCATGCAATTCCATCACTACGCCTTCTAACGCTGATAACGCGGGAGGTATTTCCAATAAATGCAGCACAATCGGTTGATCTTTGCCAAAGGAATGTCCAGCTGCCAAACGAAATAGCAGTGAATAACTAATTTGTCCTGCCGCCCCTGTGACAGCAATATGAAGTGGTGCTTTCATGTTTTATCTTTCCTTTGAAACAACTCAGCGGGTGTTATCTGAAAATAGTGAAATGTGAAACGAAGTCGGATGACCTCGGGTTTTATCGCCGTCATCCTACCATTCATAAGCGTGTAAAAACAGGTGCTACATGACAGCACACGCGGTTTTATCAGTTATAATGTTGCTCATTCCATTCTTTAAATCGAATTAAAACGAGACTTTCATGAAAAAATTATTATTCCAATTCGACACTGATTTTTATCCATCCGTTTTTGATACGGTGGTGGGATATGACGGTGGGGCGGATCATGTGATTGGGCATGGCAGTTTAACGCCCGAAAATATCGCAGCATTGGTTGAAGGTGCGATTTTTACTCGTGCGCCCAAAGACAAAAAAAATACCGCTATTTTTGTGGGCGGTAGTGATATGGCGGCAGGGCAGGTGTTATTTGAAGCGGTACAAAAACACTTTTTTCCAGGTTTTCAAGTTTCAGTGATGCTCGACAGCAATGGCAGTAACACAACCGCCGCTGCGTGTGTCGCAAAACTCGGTACGATCGGCACGTTTGTAGGAAAAAAAGCGGTAGTATTGGCTGGTACAGGCCCCGTCGGGCAGCGGGCAGCGGCGATGTTGGCGTTGGAAGGTGTAGACGTAACCATTACATCGCGGCAATTATGGAATGCTGAAAAAGCCTGCGAAGCCATGGAAGCGCGTTTTAACGTAAAAATTAACGCCCACGCCGCCGCCGATTATGACGCGCGTGCCGAGGCGATTAAAGATGCAAACATTGTGATTGCAGCGGGCGCGACGGGCGTTGAATTATTGAAGCCAGAACATTGGCAAAATAATGCCGCTTTGGAAATACTTGCGGACGCGAATGCAACACCGCCGCTGGGAATTGGCGGCATTGACGTGATGGACAAAGGCGTTAATTGTCACGGTAAAATCGTCTGGGGCGCGATTGGCTTTGGTTCATTGAAATTGGCGTTGCATCGGGCGTGTATCGCACAATTGTTTGAGGACAATAAACACGTTTTGGATGCTGAAAATATCTTTGCTTTGGCAAAAACGATGGCATAACGCAAATGCCTGTCGTTTTTCGTTGTGATGGTTATCGATTTTTCTTTTTCTCAAATGAAGGAAATCCACTTGAACCTTGCCATATTCATGTTAGAAAAGCCGAAGCTCTTGCAAAATTTTGGGTTTCCGCGAATGGAATTATGTTGGCAGAATCCTATGGATTATCATCATCCGAATTACGCACACTAAACAATCTCATTCAAAATAATCAAACGTTAATCGAGAGAACATTGCATGACTACTTTGCGCTTTAAGCCATTGGCTAAACAAATCAAATTTGATGAAAACATGATGTGGGTCGAATTAAATGACGGTCGAACGTTGGGAACACCGTTGGTTTATTTTCCCCGTTTATTGAATGCGACGATGCAACAACGTGAATGTTATGAAATTAGTGGCGGCGGAATCGGTTTACATTGGGATGATTTAGACGAAGATATTCATGTCGGTTATTTGTTAATGGGGATTGGCGATGTCACTCAAAAATTTGCTGTGGCGGCTTAAAATGAAATCACTACATGAAAACGCCACTCAAATTTTTCATGCTGGAATTGCTGCTGCGAATCCTTATGACGCAGTTAAAAAACATTTCATTTTGAATGAAAATTTTTCAAAAATTCACATTATCGCTTTTGGCAAAGCGGCGTGTGCAATGGCAAATGCCGCGCAAAAAATGATTCCCACGAATTTATTAGGCAACGCAATTGCAGTAACAAATTATGAAAATGTGGTTGCGGTTGAAAACGTCGAAGTTATTGGCGCGTCACATCCGCTACCTAATTTAGCGGGTTTTGAAGCGGCAAAAAAAATTGCTCAAATCGCTAAAAATGCTAAAACCAACGAATTGGTTTTGGTGTTAATCAGTGGCGGTGGTTCGGCTTTGATTCCGTATCCTGTCGATTCAATTTCACTCGACGAAAAAATTGCCACGACAAATTTATTACTGTCATGTGGTGCGACGATTCACGAAATCAATTGTGTTCGTAAACATTTGTCCGAATTGAAAGGTGGCAATTTAGCGAAATTGATTGCACCAGCGCAATGTTACGCACTGATTTTGTCAGACGTTTTGGGTGATGATTTAAGCGTAATTGCAAGTGGTACGACGGTTGCTGATGAATCGACGTTTGCCGAAGCGGTTGTGATTTTGAAAACTAAAAACGTTTGGAATGACGTGCCGCAATCTGTGCGAAATTATTTAGAACAAGCAATTTCTGAAACACCAAAAGTGATTAAAAATGTTGAAAATACGCTGATTGGCTCGAATGCGATGAGCGTTGAAGCTGCCGTAAAAACCGCTCAATCGTTAGGTTATGAAGTGATTCGCTACGATTATCCGTTGTGTGGTGAAGCGCGTGATGTTGCAGAAAAATTTGTTTTAGCCGCGAAAAGTAAATCCTCTGAAAACGGAAAAACTGCTTTCATAACAGGTGGCGAAACAACGGTTACTTTGCGCGGCAACGGTAAAGGTGGTCGTAATCAAGAAATGGCATTGGCGTTTGCCATCGCCGCTGAAAAACACGGTTTAGCTGACGAATGGGTATTTTTAAGCGGTGGCACAGATGGTATCGACGGCGTAAGTTCTGCGGCAGGCGGAATTGTTGATAATGAAACGTTGCAACGTATGAAAACTGCTGGCACGAATCCAGTTGAATTACTCGAAAATAACGACTCTTATGCCGCGTTGAAAAGTTCAAATGATTTACTGATGACAGGCGCGACGGGGACGAATGTCGCAGACTTACAAATTTTATTGATTCAAACAGAGAAAAATTCATGAATACACAAAAAATTGGCTTTATCGGTGGCGGCAACATGGCAGCGAGTTTACTCAACGGCTTAATTGCCAGTGGTCATCCAGCGCAACAACTTTGGGTTTCTGATACCAACGCCGACACGCTTTCGCAGTTAGCTGCACAGTTAAACGTCAATACCTCGCTGGATAATCTGGCGATTGTAGATGCCGTTGATGTGATTGTTTTAGCTGTGAAACCCCAAATGTTAAAAACCGTTGCACAAGCGTTAGCCGTATCGATTGCCGCGAAAAAATCACTCGTGGTTTCAATTGCGGCGGGTATTTCACAAGCTAGTTTAAGTACATGGCTCGGCGACGAAACTGCGATTGTGCGTTGCATGCCGAATACGCCCGCGTTGGTTTTATCGGGCGCAACAGGTTTGCACGCGAATCAAAATGTTACCGATGAACAAAGCGATTTAGCTGAAAACATTTTACGTTCCGTCGGCATCGCGCTTTGGGTGGAAACCGAAAGTGAACTCGATGCCGTCACGGCGGTGTCAGGAAGTGGCCCTGCGTATTATTTCTTGTTGATGGAAGCGATGGAAAAAGCGGCGCTAGAAATGGGTTTAAGTGCCAATGTCGCGCAATTGCTCGTCCAACAAACGGCATTGGGTGCGGCGAAAATCGCACTCGAATCTTCTGAATCTCCTGAAAATTTGCGTCAGCGGGTAACTTCGCCAAATGGTACGACACAAAAAGCGATTGAAACATTTCAAGCAGGCGGGTTTGTTGAATTAGTGGCGAAAGCATTACACGCGGCGCATGATCGTTCGATTGAACTTTCAAAACAAGAGAATTAAACCATGGACATGAATTATTTTACCAATCCGATTGAATTGGTTTTGAACACAGTATTTTCGTTGTATATCGGCGCAGTCATGCTGCGCTTTTTATTGCAATGGTGTCGGGCGGATTTTCGCAATCCGATTTCAAAATTCCTGATTATGCTCACGCATCCGCCACTGAAAATTATGCGTCGTTTTATTCCCGCTATCGGTAACATCGACACGTCTTCGTTGGTGTTAATGATGGCATTGCAATTACTTGCGGATGGTTCGTTAGGCGTATTGCAAGGTGTGCCGATAAGTATTGGCGGTTTAATTTTGATTTCATTCGCGCATCTTCTGGCATTGTTATTCAATGTTTTGTTTTATGCGGTATTTGGTCGCGCGTTGTTAAGTTGGTTTAATCAAGGCAGTTTCAACGATATTTCGATGTTGCTTTATAGTTTGACTGAACCAATGTTAAGAGTTTGTCGAAATATGTTGCCGAACTTAGGCGGATTAGATTTGTCGGTTATTTTGGCGATTCTGGGGCTACAACTTGCAGAAATGCTGATTTTGCCACCGTTGTACCAATTGGCGAGTTTGATTTCTTAATCATGAAAAAAAGCGATTTTAATTACCACCTACCCGAAGCGTTAATCGCTCAACAACCGTTATCTGAACGCACAGCCAGTCGTTTATTAGCCATGAATCGAGACACTGGCGCATTAGTTGACCGACAATTTAGTGATTTTCTTGATTTCATTGAACCCGAAGATTTGCTGGTGTTCAACGATACGCGCGTCATTCCAGCACGATTATTTGGTACGAAAACGACGGGCGGCAAAATTGAAATTCTGATTGAACGCATTTTAGATGAACATCACGCGCTGGCGCATATTCGTTCGAGTAAATCACCTAAAACAGAAGCGCGAATTGAATTGGATAACGATTATTTTTGCGAGGTCGAAGGGCGTGATAATGATTTATTTCAATTACGTTTTCATGGCGAAAAAACATTGTTAGAAATTCTGGCTGAAATTGGTCACATTCCATTGCCACCATACATTGAACGTGCAGACGATGAAAATGATTTCACTCGTTACCAAACTGTTTTCGGTAAAAATTTGGGTGCGGTTGCTGCGCCGACAGCGGGATTGCATTTTGACGAAGCGATGCTAGAAAAACTTAGCGCGAAAGGCGTGCAAATGGCGTTTGTCACTTTGCACGTCGGCAGTGGTACATTTCAGCCAGTGCGTGTCGAAAATTTGTCTGATCACATTATGCACAAAGAATTTTTCGCCGTGCCGCAAGAAACCGTGGATGCTGTTAATGAAACGAAAAAAAGGGCAGGGCGGGTGATTGCGATTGGCACAACAGCGGTTCGGGCGTTGGAATCTGCATCACGTTCTGGCAGTTTGCACGCGGGTTTTGGCGATACAGATTTATTTATTACGCCAGGTTATGAATTCAAATCCGTTGACGCGATGTTGACGAATTTCCATTTGCCTGAATCGACGTTGTTGATGTTGGTTTCGGCATTTTCGCGTTATGAATTTGTGATGCACGCTTATCAGCACGCGATTGAGCAGGAATATCGATTTTTTAGTTATGGTGACGCGATGTGGGTCAGTCGGTGAAACTTAAACCGCTGTCATCCTTAAAATGGCAGCGGCGAATTTTTAATGCGTGCGTTCGAATTCCCGCATAAAACTAATCAACGCATCCACACCCTTTTCTGGCATGGCGTTGTAAATACTTGCACGCATTCCTCCAGTTAAACGATGACCTTTTAATTCATTCAAACCAGCCGCTTCCGCCGCCGTCAAAAATTCTGTTTCCAACGCTTCATTTGTCAAAATAAAAGGAACGTTCATCCGTGAACGTGACACGATTTCAACTGAATTACGATATAACGTGGACGCATCAATTGCTTGATAAAGTTTCGCCGATTTAGCGATATTGCGTTGTTCCATTGCCGTTACACCGCCTTGTGCTTGCACCCATTTCAACACCAATCCCATTAAATACCAGCTATACGTCGTCGGCGTGTTGAGCATTGATTGATTTTTGGCTTGTTCCGAATAATTGAAAACGGGCGGCACAAGTTTTGAACATTTACCCAATAAATCATCACGCACAATTACCACGGTGACACCGGCTGCACCCATATTTTTTTGGCTACCCGCATAAATTAAACCGAATTCACTGACATCAATCGGACGAGACAAAATGTTCGACGACATATCACAAACTAGCGGCAAGCCTTTCGCGTCAGGCGTGGTATTAAATTCCACACCGTGAATCGTTTCGTTTGAGGTGTAATGCAAATAAGCGGCTTCGGAATCAATTTCCCAACTGGAGATATTTGGAATCGTGGTGAAATGACCGTGTTTAGAACTCGCGCTAATAATGGCTTCGCAGTATGGTTTGGCATCTTTAATAGCTTTTTTTGACCATGTTCCCGTTTTGACGTAGCAGGCTTTGATTTTGTCGCCTAAAAGATTTTGCGGGATAAATGAAAATTGCGCCGACGCGCCACCTTGCAAAAACAGCACTCGGTAATTTTCAGGAATGTTCATTAACGCGCGTAAATCCGTTTCTAATTCAGCGGCGATACTCATAAATTGTTTGCCGCGATGGCTCATTTCCATAACTGACATTCCGCTGCCACGCCAATCAAGCATTTCATCTTTGGCTTGTTCTAAAACGGCTTCTGGTAAAGTCGAAGGTCCCGCACTAAAATTAAAAATGCGCGTCATAATTAAATTTCTCCAATAGAAAATCGGTGTTAAAAGTGCTGTCATTATAACGCAGCTCTAAATTCGGTTTAAAATAACCACTGTTCACGTTTTGCAACGACTAATCATGCCTAATACCTCAAATCTCCCTTTTCCAACGCCCAAACAACCAATCGTAGAATGGTCAAATTTTAGCGGTTGTGCCGATGTTTTAGCATTGGCAACCGCGATTCAAACGCATCAATGTTTGTTTATCATTGTCACGCCAGATGCTCACAGTGCGTTGCGTTTAGAGCATGAATTGACATTTTTTTTGAATCATTCACAACCGATTTTACATTTTCCTGATTGGGAAACGCTGCCGTATGATGTGTTTTCGCCGTTACCCGAAATTGTGTCGGAGCGTTTGCAAACATTGACAGTTTTGCCCACGGTAAAAAGTGGCGCGTTAATTGTGGCGGCAAATACGTTAATGCACCGTTTAACGCCACCTGATTTTTTAGCGACACAAAAACTGCTCTTTAAAATCGGTGACTCGCTTTCGGACATTGCCGAACTGTTGAAACAACGAGGTTATGAAGGCGTTTCGCAAGTTTTCACTCACGGTGAATTTGCTTTGCACGGTGGAATTTTAGATATTTTTGCGATGGGAAATCGTGTGCCATTGCGGTTAGAAATTGAAAATGGACTTTTAAAATCGTTACGCGCTTTTGATGTGGAAAGCCAACGCGCGTTTTCAACCGATGAAAAAATCGAATCATTGACGATTTTGCCCGCGCGTGAATTTCCGTTAGATTCCGATGAAAAGGCAACGCTGTTTGATTATTTGCCAAAAGAAGCGATTTTAGTGCCGTTGCCAAACTTGAAAATCGCGATTTCGGATTTCGATGCAACGGTGAAAAGTCGTTTTGAATTACGAAAAAAAGAAGCACTTTCGCCTGAAAAGTTGTTTTTATCGCCACAAAAATTAGCGGCTGAATTTAAAAAACGTGAACAAATTATTTTGGACGTTTGTTCACCACTTCCTGACATCAAATTCGACGCGCATTCGAAACAACCCGCCCACGTTTTAACACAATTTGTCGCGAATTTTGAAGGCAAAATCTTGTTCGTCGCCGAATCCGCTGGACATCGCGAAGCCTTATTGCAAACCTTAAAACGCGAATCGATTTATCCAAAAATAGTCACCGATTGGCAGGCATTTTTAAATTCTGAACATACACATTGCATTACGGTTGCGTCGCTCGACGCAGGTTTGATTCTCGAAAACTCCGCCATTGCGTTAATCACTGAAAGCCAATTATCGGGTGAAAAAATCGCCCAACGTCGGCGACGTAAAACATCTGCACGACAACTCGAAACGCTCGTTGCGAATTTAAATGAACTCACGATTGGCGCACCCGTTGTTCATTTAGAACACGGTGTGGGGCGTTATTTGGGTTTGCAAACGCTCACAATTGGTGGAATAGAAGGTGAATTTTTGGCTCTCAGTTACGCCAAAGACGACAAACTTTATGTGCCTGTCGCGTCGTTGCACGTTATTTCACGTTACACAGGCATGAGTGAGGAAAATGCGCCATTGCACAAATTGGGCAACGAACAATGGCGTAAAGCGAAAGAAAAAGCGATTGCCCGAATTCATGATGTCGCTGCTGAACTACTTGAAATTCACGCTAAACGTGCCGCACATGAACATTCGGCGGTGCCATTATTTGAACGTATCGATGCAGACGAATATCTCAGCTTTTCACAAGGTTTTCGGTTCGAAGAAACGCCTGATCAAGCTCGTGCCATTCAAGACATTATTGATGATTTCAACCAATCAAAACCAATGGACAGAGTTATTTGTGGTGACGTGGGTTTTGGCAAAACAGAAGTGGCGATGCGAGCCGCCTTTTTAGCGGTACAAAGCGGCAAACAAGTGGCGGTTTTAGTGCCGACCACGTTACTTGCACAACAACATCACAGTGTGTTTTGCGATAGATTTGCCGATTTGCCGATGAAAATAGAATTGTTGTCACGTTTTGTCACACCCAAAGAACAAAAACAAATCGCACAAGAACTCGAAAAGGGTACGGTTGATATTGTGATTGGTACGCACAAATTGCTCGGTGACGGTTTGAAATACAAAAATTTGGGGCTGGTGATTATTGACGAAGAACACCGTTTTGGGGTGCGTCAAAAAGAACAATTCAAAAAATTACGCGCCGAAATTGATTTGCTGACGCTGACCGCCACACCGATTCCACGCACGTTAAACATGGCAATGAGCGGTTTACGGGACATTTCAATTATCGCTAGTCCACCGCCGAATCGTCACCCAATTAAAACGTTTATCAACGAATGGGAAGATGAACAAATCCATGAAGCCTGTCAACGCGAAATCAAACGGGGCGGACAAATTTTTTTCTTACATAATGACATCAAAAGCATGGAAAAAATGGCGGAAACGTTGAGCAAATTGATTCCTGAAGCACGTCTTGAAATTGCTCACGGGCAAATGCACGGTAAAGAACTCGAACGTATCATGTTGGATTTCTATCACCAGCATTTTAACGTGTTGCTCAGTACCACGATTATTGAAAGCGGCATCGATATTCCCAGCGCAAATACGATAATTATCAATCGTGCGGATAAATTGGGATTGGCGGCGTTGCATCAATTACGCGGTCGGGTCGGACGTTCGCATCATCGTGCATATGCGTATTTTATTGTGCCGCCCAAAGCCTTAATGACCGCCGATGCGATTAAACGTTTAGATGCGATTGAAGCTGCTGGTGATTTAGGCGCAGGTTTTATGCTGTCTACGCACGATATGGAAATTCGTGGCGCAGGCGAATTGTTGGGTGAAGGTCAAAGCGGGCAAATTCAAGAAATCGGTTTTACGCTGTACACCGAATTATTGGAGCGTGCTGTTTTGGCGATGAAGGCGGGTAAAACGCCCGAATTCGAAACGTCAGCAACGGGCGCAGAAGTTGAATTACAAGCAACGGCGTTAATTTCCGAAGATTATTTGTTTGATGTACATGAACGTTTGGTGCTTTATAAACGTATTGTTAATGCTCAAACGGCGATTGATTTGCGCGATTTACAAATTGAAATGATTGACCGATTTGGTTTATTGCCCGAACCAACGAAAACATTATTTAGTATCGCCGAACTCAAACAACAAGCGACGTTGTTAGGCATTAAAAAAATTGACGTACATTCGGAAGGTGGACGTATTTTGTTTTTGCCCGAACCGAATATCGATTTGGGACAGTTAATTTCTCTAATTCAAAGCCAGCCGCATATTTATAAACTCGATGGACAAGACAAATTGCGATTTGTGCAAAAATTTGAAAATGTGGCGCAGAAAATCGGTTTTGTAGCGGATTTATTGAAAGTATTGATGCTCTAAACGCACACGATTTGCATCGAATTTGGCGTAAAAAGTAACAAAAATCATGAATTTGGTTGTCATCATGTGGTTATTGGTTATAATACGCGGGTCTTCAGCCAATCGGCTGACATCATTATGGTAGTTGTATCGGTTCTCTCGCAACGATACGCTGTGAACTCCGCCAGGTACGGAAGTAAGCAACGGTAACAGCAGATTCGTGTGCCGAGATGTAGCTGGTACAATTGCCACCCAAAACTCCCCCAACACAAATATCCCGTCATGAATTATCAGGTTCTAGCTCGAAAGTGGCGACCGCATAATTTCACAGAAGTCGTCGGACAATCTCACGTTATTACTTCACTCACCAACGCTTTAAAACACCAACGCCTGCATCAAGCCTATTTATTTACAGGCACACGCGGCGTAGGCAAAACCACGTTGGCGCGAATTTTAGCGAAAGCGATGAACTGTGAAAATTTGCAAAATTTTAACCCCTGCGGACAATGCGACATTTGCCGCGCTGTAGACGAAGGGCGATTTTTAGACTTAATTGAAGTCGATGCCGCCTCGCGGACAAAAGTCGAAGATACCCGTGATTTACTCGATAACGCGCAATATGCGCCGAATCAAGGGCGTTACAAAGTTTATCTTATCGACGAAGTTCACATGTTATCGGGGCATAGTTTTAATGCTTTGCTCAAAACCCTCGAAGAACCACCGCCGCACGTTAAATTCCTGCTCGCCACCACTGACCCACATAAAATCCCCGTCACCGTTTTGTCTCGCTGTTTACAACTCAATTTAAAACGCTTATTGCCGAGCGAAATTTTCACGCAAATGGGTTTTATTTTAGGGCAAGAAAAGATTGCGTTTGAACCTGAAGCGTTAAAACTGATTTCACGCGCCGCCGATGGCAGTATGCGCGACGGTTTAAGTTTGCTGGATCAAGCGATTGTGTATGGTAATGGTCAAGTCAATAACGATGACGTTCATGCAATGCTGGGTTCAATTGCTCAACAACCCGTTGAATCAATTTTGCACGCTTTGGCGCAAGCCGACGCACCTGCGATTTTGAATCAAATCGATGATTTAAGTCAGCTCAGTCCCGATTTTAGTGATTTGTTGCAACAGCTTTTGCAGTTTTTGCATCGTGTCGCACTGGTGCAGCACGTTCCAACCACGCTTACGCACGATTTAGATGTTGAAGTCGTGGCGCATTTGGCGAAAGCGATGAGTCCCGAAGATGTGCAGCTTTATTATCAAATCGGTTTACTTGGACAAAAAGATTTGGAACTTGCACCCGATCCACGCAGCGGTTTTGAAATGGTGATGTTGCGGATGCTGACATTTCGACCCATGAAAAGTGAAAGTAATCAGCCGATTCCACAATCTATCGCGCCGATTTCTCAACCGCGTCCACCAGTTCAAATTCAATCACCGCAAGTTCACGCGCCACAAGCTGCGCCAGTTTCAGAATCCCCGCGTATTACCGACAATTGGGCAACAATTTTAACGAATTTGAAAGTCGGGCGAATGGTTAAAGAAATTGCCCGTCATTGCATTTTAGAATTTCTCGACGAAACACAATGTTGTTTAAATTTAGACCCCGAAAAAGCGAATTTGCTTGATGCGGATGTGACGACAAAAATAGAAACTGCATTGCGCGAAATGTTTGGCAAACCAATTAAATTAACCATCGAAGTCAAAACACTTGGAATGGCGACTCCCGCACAACAAGTGGTTCACGCACAAGAAAATCGTCAGCAAGCCGCCGTTGAAGCGATTCATCAAGATCCAAATGTGGTTTATGCAAAAACGCATTTTGACGCGCAGGTTTTACCCGAAACGATCCAACCGTATTAACTTTTAAAATAGGAAACTCAAAAAATGAAAAACGCATTAGGTAATTTGATGCAACAAGCTCAAAAAATGCAGGAAGATTTAAAAGCTGTTCAAGATGAATTGGCGTTAATGCAAGTCGTCGGTGAATCTGGCGGCGGTTTGGTTAGCATCGTCATGACGGGAAAACGCGAAGCCCGAAAAGTCACCATTGATCCCTCACTTCTGGGCGACGATAAAGATATGTTGGAAGATTTAGTAGCCGCCGCCATTAACGATGCGGTGCATAAAGCCGACAAAATGAAAAAAGAAAAAATGGCGGCGATTACGGCGGGAATGCCATTGCCAGCAGGTTTTAGTTTGCCATTTTAATTGGAGCGAATGATGAGCGATTGTCTATTTTGTAAAATGGTGGCGGGTGAAATTACGCCGAGTATTGTGTTTGAAAATGACGAATTTTTGGCGTTCAACGATATTCAACCGCAAGCTCCGATTCATATTTTGATTATTCCGAAACGACACATTACGACATTGAATGATGCAGATGACGCGCTTTTATTGGGTAAATTGACGCAAACTGTCGCGCAACTCGCTAAAACGCTAGGGGTTGCCGAAACAGGTTATCGCACCGTCATCAATTGCAATGCACAGGGTGGGCAAGCGGTCTATCATTTGCATATACATCTATTAGCGGGGCGACAAATGTTGTGGCCAGCAGGTTAATTTCTTAAATTCTTAAAGTAGACGAGTTAAACAATGAACAACAAAAAAGTATTATCCTCCGCCATTTTGTTACTTTTGGCAAAGTCTGCTTTAGGAATTGAAGTTGAACCAAATAACGATTCTAAAACTGCAAATCCACTAGGATTAGAAAACGTTGGGCAATTGAGCAATGGCAGTGACGTTGATTTTTTCTCGATTACGAATAGCTGCATTACATATACAGCGGATGACCACACAGCTGACCCAACGCATATAGTGGGAATGTGTACTTCATATACCGCCGCCGACCAAATAGCAGATCCCGCTAACATAGAAGGCGAGGATAAATATCGTTCTGAAATTTCACTCGCGTTTTCGTGTAATAGCCGTGCTGCAGTTGGTACGGGTGGTTGGTATTTAGGTATTCACGATTCGCGTGGTATTTTACAAGCCACTTATGACGTAAAACCCACCGATTGCATGACGGGAGCATCTGGATCTGCTGGGCCTTATAGTTTTAAATTTCCAAGTTTGCGCGATGTGCCAACGTATTATGTATCGGTAGTTGCAGATTGCCATTTGCCGATTTATAACACATCACTCGATCCATTAAACCCCGTCATCAGTGCAAATAGATTTGTTCAATCTACACCCGCAACACAAACAGATATTGATGCGGCACAAGTTGAAATTACTAAAGCTCAAACTGCTCTGAAATTAGCAATAACAGCTTTAAATACGGCAACTTTTTCAATGATTGGATCAAACGACAGTATTGCCAAAGCTAACGATGCGATTTCAATGGCACAAGATATTGTCAATCAATCAAAACCTAATTTAACCGCTGCAACATCAATTAACGCGGTGAGTTCAACCACAAAAGCCGTTGGAATTATGGCTAATGCGATGCTGGTTTCTATTCAGCGGCATCAAATCTTTAATGATTCTGATACCGCAGTCAAAGCAGCGGCTGCAAATGTTACTGCCGAATTGGCGAAATCAGCTCCAAGCGATACAGAGGTCACACGATTAAAAACGATTAAAACGAATGCTGATGATACAAAAAACTCTGCCGCAACCGACGATTCCGATGCAACAGCAAAACTAGGCGAAGCAAATACTGCATTAGCCAATGCGGTTGCCATTTTAAATACAACTGTGAATACAGATACTGTAGCGGCAAATGCTGCAACGGATGCAGGAACTCGAACGAATAATACTTGTACAGTTAGCAATAACGCCACTTACACCATAACCGATACTCAGATTTCCAAACCTTATGAAAACATTGCAGGGAAAACACCTGTACCGCTGCAATTAACGACAGACCATAGTCAACGAACCGCACAAATTGGCTCATTTAATGAAGTTAATTTTGTTCAGGTCGCGCCATCAGTTGATAACGTTGAAATTCCGCTCACATTTTCATGTTCTCAGAATTCTACAAGTGGAAGTAAATATGGCTGGTTTGTGAGCCTTTGGGCGCATAGCAATAATTTACCCACGGATACAAAAGGATGGAGTTATGAAATTGTGCCAACAGATTGCACCGCGCCCAACACTATTTCATTAACTATTCCAAAAAATGAAACGACGACTTCAATAGATTCCTACTATGTTGGCGTTCAAACGGCGTGTGCGTTAGCTCCATTGGATTCATCAAGTATTCTCGAAGACAGATATGCTGGAACTATTACTCCGTGCGACGTAAACACAACGAATTACACATTAACGTTAGATACTATAAATCCGCCGCTGGTTGTAGCTAATGCAAAGCAAATTCAAACTTCAACGAAAGAGTTAAATACACCTCAAAAAATTGATACTGCAATTACTCAAAACTTGTATTACGTTGATAGCACGAATTCGAAAAATGACATTCCGTTAATTTTCTCCTGCCCAAGCGCAAAGCCTTTCACCAATGATTGGAAATTGAGCATTTACAATGATTCAAAAGTTTTGCTGTCATCGCAAATTATTAACGGAAGCAGTTGCCGTGATGACAGTGATACGGGTGTGTATAAACTCACGCTTCCCAGTGGTTCTTCACGTTATTATTTGTCGGTTGCTTCAACGTGTGCAAGTGCCGACGATAAAACCTGTCAATTAGATACATCGGAATACACCATTTCGCGTGATGTTGCCGCCAAACAAACAAAATTAGACACAGGTTTATTAAAAACGGCTATTACACTTGGAACTGATAAAACAGGACAAATCAATTCGATTACTGATAACGATGTTTATGTCATTGAAAGCACCAGTGCGCCAGAAATCCCATTGATTTTTTCTTGCACACCCATGGCGGTACGAAAAGCGAACGATTGGACGTTGAGCATTTATGATGATTCAAACGAATTAGTTTCTTCGCAAGTTATTAACGGCAGTGATTGTGGTTCAGGTTTTAAAGCGGATAAAGGCGGTTATAAATTCAAATTATTGTCGGCAGATTCAACACGTTATTACTTGTCGGTTAAATCAACTTGTACGACCACTACTTGCGTTGTCGATACCTCAAACTACAACATTGCCCGCGACGTGACTAAAATTTATACGGGTGTTTTAGCAACGACCAAAAGTATTACCGCGAAAACGGCAAACTTTAAACTCACTAATTGCGGCTCAAGTCCAAACGCGACTATTGCGGTCAAAGCAGAAAATGTTAATTTGAGTAAAAAATTAAGCCCTATTAACATCCAAATTGGTGACATGGCTTGTCAAACCGCTGTACCAACTGTTGCAAATTCGCTGACGGGAACAGTCGTTAATCCAAGTACAATTTTTGATTCCACATTGCCTGCCAAAGACAATGCAACCGTTGCTTTAGGTGATTGTGGGGCGGCAAAAGGGAAGGTGACTTTAACGGGAACGGGCTTGGATTTAGAAAATTTGAATTTTGACAACGCACCTGATGTGGTTTCAATTCCTGTTAAAGTTGATATGGGTGATTTTCATTGCAGCGGCGAAGATATTTTTTATCTAACTATTAACGATACGGGTGATACCAGTTACACGAATAGTGTGCCGCCAGTAAATGTCCCCGTCGTTACACCACCAACGCCTGTTGATACAACGCCAGTCGTTGTAGTACCTCCGCCTGTTGTAATTGTAGATCCGATTACCACAGCATTAACTACAGCGAAAAATATCGGTGTATCACAAACCAACCAACTCAAATCGGTGACAGACATACAAACTTATTACGTTGACATCGGTTCTTCTCAAGCAGACGTGAACTTTACATTTAGTTGCCCAAACTCTACACGCTTTACTAACGACTGGACGCTGTCTATTTACGATACGACTAAAAATTTAATTGGTACGCCTAAAATTATCAATGGTAGCGATTGTGGCATAGGAAAAACGGGGGATAACGGTGCATTTTTATTTACCATCTCTAAAAATTCGCCACGTTCTTATATGGTGATTCAATCGGCGTGTAATACAGGTGATCCAACGTGTACGGTAGATTCGTCGCCGTATTTGATTACTCGCGTGACAGCGGCACAAGCTGCTGCGTCAACACCTTGTTTTGGCACGAGTTGCGGGACAACGACAAAAGTTAAACCGTTTTTCAATTAGGGTTAAACCATGAAAAACATCGTAGTTTTTGGTTATAGCATTATGTCGTTAGAAGCGATGAGTCGATTGCCGAAAGATGATTGCAGCATTTTATTTATCGCCAGCAATGACGTGGAAGCGGCGGTTGTGGCAGAAAAAGGATTTGAAACGCGCATCATCGATTTTAAAAACGACGAAGATTTAATATCCATTGGCATTGGTATAACGGTTGATATTATTTTTTGTTTTTATCCGAACGATTCGGATAACGTGTTTCTGACGATTTCAGCACGCGCGTTGGATAAAAGTGTAACTATTATCGCCATCGTAGATGATTCGGAATCGGAAGAAAAATTGCTGGCAGCTGGCGCGAACAAAATCATTGATCCGTATGAAATTTGCGGTCGTAAAGTACATGAAATGCTGACAAAACCCGATATTAGTGACATTTTGGATCACACGGTTTTCGGGCGGCACGATTTGAATATGGCGCAAATTGAAATCCCCATCGAATCGCATTTGGAAGGGGTTATGGTGAGTCAGTTGAATTTGCGAAATGAAAAATACAATTTAATTTTGATTGGCGTGGTGGACAGAGAATTGGATGATCAGTTGCATTTTACCAACGGTGAAACGGATCATGAACTCAATGCTGGCGACGTGTTAGTGGTTATGGGACCCAGTCGCGGTTGTCGATTATTTAGAAACGAGGTGGAATATCAATGGGGATAATGAGCGTGTTGAAAATTATCAGACCAAGATTTTGGTTTTTATTGGGCAGCTTAGGCTGTATTTTTTTGTTGAGTATGGGTGCGTATTTTCAATTTAATCAGGGTTTAGAACCGTGTCCGTTGTGTATTTCACAACGTATCGCGATTTTTGTAACAGGCTTAGTGTTTATGATTGCGGTCGCGCATAATCCCATTCAAAAAGGCATTAACCGTTATGCGATTTTGGGCGCATTGACGGCGTTGGGCGGGGCTTCGATTTCAATTCGTCACATTTGGATTCAAAATTTGCCGCCGGATAAAGTGCCAGAATGTAGCCCCGCGTTGGAATATATGCTGCAAAACTTCCCGCTGCTGGACACGCTAAAATTGATGCTTTCTGGCACGGGTGATTGTGCAAAAGTCGATTGGACGATGTTGGGATTCAGTATGCCAGTATGGACGTTGCTGGCGTTTTTGATGTTGGCGACGTTGAGTTTGGTGCAAATTTGGAATCATGACTAAACCGCGCATTTTAAAAGTCGCCATCCCCGCCGTTCCTTTTTTCAAATTATTTGAATACCTCGCTCCCGAAAATTCGCAAAATCTACAGGCGGGGATTCGCCTCGAAGTGCCTTTCGGCAACCGTTCAAAAATTGCATTTTTAATTGCTACTAGCATTGAAAGCGATTATCCAATTGAAAAATTGAAACTGATTACACGCATCATCGACGACGTGCCTTTGTTGGCAGAAATTGATTTGAAATTGCTGCATTGGGTGGCGGGTTATTATCATCATCCGATTGGTGAAGTGATGAGTACCGCATTTCCCGTGGCATTACGGCAAGGCAAAGAAGCAGTGATTAAAAAATTGCCCAAACTCATTGAAGTCGAAACGAAAACTTCCCAACTCATTTGCAACGATGCACAACAAAATGCGATTTATAAAATCAGTGCAACGTTGGGCGAATTCAACATTTTTGTCCTCGATGGCGTGACGGGTAGCGGTAAAACTGAAGTGTATATGCAGTTGATTCAAACCGTTTTAGACCGCAATCAGCAAGTCCTTGTCCTCGTGCCAGAAATCACGCTTACGCCACAATTACAACAACGTTTTCAAGCACGTTTCAGTACGCCCATTGCGATTTCCCATTCCAAACTCACCGATTTACAACGCAAAAATACGTGGCTGTTGATGCAAAGTGGCGCGTGTTCCTTGTTGCTCGGCACACGTTCGGCATTATTCACACCGTTGCCAAAAATCGGCTTAATTATTCTCGACGAAGAACACGACAGTTCTTTTAAACAACAAGAAGGTTTTCGTTTTTCAGCCCGAGACGTTGCCGTGATGCGTGGCAAATTGGCGAATGTGCCAGTGATCTTGGGTTCTGCCACGCCATCACTTGAAAGTTTGTATAACGTCAAACAGCATCGTTATCAGCATTTATCATTGCCTGAAAGGGCGGGAAATGCGTTGCCGCCGTTGGTGCAAATTCTCGATATTCGGCAGCAAAAATTGAAAGAAGGTTTGTCGGCAAAATTACTCGAAGAAATGACGACAACTTTAGCGAAAGGTGAGCAGGTTTTATTATTTTTAAATCGTCGTGGTTTTGCACCGACTTTAATTTGTGATGATTGCGGTTGGGTGGCGCGTTGCATACATTGCGATGCCAATTTAGTGATTCACCGAAACAAAAACTTGCTACGCTGTCATCATTGCGGCACCGAACATCGTTTGATTTCAACGTGTCCCGCCTGCCAATCACCTGATTTAATTTCGTTAGGATTGGGAACGGAACGGTTGGAATCCGTTTTAACGCGCTTGTTTACCGACAAAGTTGTGTTACGTTTAGATCGTGATTCGACCCAAAAAAAAGGCGCGTTAGATGATTTTTTGGCGCAAATTCACGCGGGTGCGGCACACATTATTTTGGGTACGCAATTATTGGCGAAAGGGCATCATTTCCCCAATGTTACGTTGGTAGCGATTTTAGACGTGGATAGTGGTTTATTTAGCACCGATTTTCATTCGGGTGAAAAGTTGGCGCAATTGATTGTGCAGGTTTCGGGACGAGCCGGACGCGAACTAAAACAAGGCAAAGTCTTATTGCAAACGCGCCAACCTGAACATCCACTTTTGACCGAATTATTGCGTGATGGTTATGCGAAATTTGCAGCATTAGCGTTGGCAGAACGCGAAATGGCAGGCTTACCGCCATTTAGTTATCAGGCGTTACTTCGCGCTCACCATGAAAACGAGGAATTGCCACAAACGTTTTTACAAGCGGTAGCAGCATTGGCACAAAGTTTAAACGAACAAAATGTGCAGGTTTTAGGCGCAATTCCTGCACCGATGGCGCGAAGGGCAGGGCAGTATCGTTTTCAATTACTCTTTCAACATACGAATCGGACGACGTTACATCATTTATTGCGTCAACTCATGCCACAAATTCTGACGTTAAAATTAGCGGCAAAAGTGCGCTGGTCACTCGATGTTGATCCCGTCGATTTGTTTTGATGCCGCGTGAATTTAACTTGAATACGCTCAACTTCTAACCTAAACTCAAAATTTGCCGCGACAGTTTGTCGCACTTTTTGTTTCGTCTGAGGAAATTTTATGACTACGTTTAATGAATCGCGCCGCCGTTTTTTAGGACAATCAAGCTTAGGTTTATTGGGACTCACTGCCGTGCCGAATTTGGCTCGTGCGATGGAAGGCATGGGAATGCACAATCAGCATACTGGCGAAATGATGATGCCAAAAATAACGCCGAATAAAGCCTCACCGAATTTTCATCCCGATGTTGAACTGGATTTATTTTGCAAGTCCAATGCAATTCAGATTTTAGACGGCAGCAAAACGAATATGCTGCAATACACTTCGCGTTTAATTAAAGGCCCGAAAGATACGTTGACCAGTCTGCCAAATTCTTATTTAGGTGACATTATTCGCTTCCAAAAAGGACAAAAAGTTCGTATTAACTTGCACAATGGTTTGTCGCAACCTAGCGTCACGCATTGGCACGGATTGCACGTTCCACAAGTGATGGACGGTCATCCGATGTATTCCATTGATCCAGGCGAAACGTTGGTTTATGAATTTGAAGTCGTTAATCGCGCCGGCATGAACATTTATCATCCACATCAACACGGCATGACGGGTAAACAGGTATATTTCGGATTAGCTGGCGCGATAATTATCAACGACGAAGAAGAAGCGAAATTAGATTTACCTTCGGGTGAGTTTGAAATCCCGCTTGTGATTCAAGATAAACAGTTCGACAGCGATAATCAGCTGATTTATGCGTCGATGATGCACAGCAAAATGACAGGATTCACTGGCGACAAAGTTTTGGTAAATGGTCTTCCTAATGCTCATTTCGATGTATCGAGTCGTGCTTATCGTTTGCGTGTAATGAATGGTTCAACGTCGCGAATTTACAAATTAGCGTGGGATGATGGAATGCCCGTCACGGTAATTGGCGTAGACGGTGGTTTACTTGAACAACCCGAAGTGAAACCTTATGTGATGCTTGCGCCAGGCGAACGTTTGGACATTTGGGCGGATTTCAGCGGACGTAATGAAGGTTCAGAATTAACGTTGAAAAGTTTGGCATTTTCGGGTGTGTTGCCAAAAATGGGCATGGGAATGCACAAAGGCGCGATTCCTGTGGGCAGCGAATATCCTATTTGCACGATTCGCGTCACAAAAAAAGTCAGCGACAGTCCAAAATTGCCCGCACGATTATCGAAATTCAAACATTACGAAATCAGCGACACGGCAAACCCAAATAATCCGTTGCCGATTGGAATTTCTGAAGCTCCAATGTCTATGTTACTCAATGGTCGTCCGTATGAATTTAATAATCCCTTACCTTTTGAACGGGTGAAAGTTGGCAGTATTCAATTGATTGAAATTTTCCACGCGCATGGTGCAGGGGGAATGAAAATGGACGATAGTGCAAAATCAAACGAACATAATCAATATGAAAGCGGTGGTATGAAACGTGATGGCATGGGCGGCGGCATGATGGATTTATCGATGGCGCACCCGATTCATTTACACGGTCAACAGTTTCAAACGGTAAGTCGTAGTTTTAGCGGCGATTCCACGGCTTACGACACAGTGCGTGAAGGATTTATCGACAGCGGTTTAAAAGACGTGGTTCTCGTCATGCCGATGGAACGGGTAAAAATTATCAAGCCATTCCAAGATTTCAAAGGTTTATTTTTGTATCATTGTCACAATTTAGAACATGAAGACATGGGCATGATGCGGGAGTTTTCAATTGAATAAAGTGAATCAAAATTCATCTTCAAAACGGGGTGCGTTAAAAATTATCGGTGGACAGTGGCGCAGTCGGCAAATCGACGTTATCGATGCCGAAGGGCTGCGTCCTACGCCGAATCGTGTGCGCGAAACGTTGTTTAATTGGCTGCAAGCGGATGTTTTCAACAGTCGTTGCTTAGATTTATTTGCAGGTAGTGGCGCGTTGAGTTTTGAAGCCGCGTCACGCGGTGCAAAAAACGTCGTGCAAATCGAAAATAATGTAGCGGCGTGTGGGGCGTTGAAAGCAAATGCCGAAAAATTAGGTGCAACACACGTTCACACGGTGCAATCTGACGCGCTGACGTATTTAGCGAAACCGCCACCCCACCAGTTTGACGTGGTGTTTATTGATCCACCCTTTGGTTTGGATTTGGTGGTACAAAGCTGTGAATTGCTTGAAAAAAATTTGTGGCTCGCGCCTTATGCAAAAATTTATATCGAAACCGAAACGACTTTAAAACTCGAGTTGCCCGAAAGTTGGCAGCTTTTGAAAAGCAAAGTCGCGGGTGAAGTGGCTTATAGTTTGTTTATGGTGCGTTAAAAGTTGCCGATTCGATTTCAAGATACGGTCAGAATATGACCGTCGTCCATTTCGGCAATCCGATCCGCAAAACTAAAAATGCGTGAATCATGCGACACAATAACTAAAGCGCGGTCTTTATGCACTGCAATTTCTTTTAATAAATTCATCACGTTATGCCCGCTGGCGTGATCCAACGCGCTGGTGGGTTCGTCGCACACAATTAAACTCGGACTATGCACCAATGCCCGTGCAATTGCCACGCGCTGTTGTTGTCCGCCTGAAAGTTGCGACGGAAATGATTTCCACCGATCGCCTAAACCCACTTGCTCTAATACTTCAATCGCTTTACGTTTTGCCACGTCACGTTTTACGCCGTTAATAATCAATGGTATCGACACATTTTCAGCGGCATTCAACGACGGCAACAAATTAAACGCTTGAAACACAAAACCAATTTTTTGGGCGCGAAATCGTAATTTATCTTTGCTTTTCATGGTCAATAAATTTTCGCCAAACAATTCACACAAGCCTTCGTCTTGATCCAAAATTCCCGCAATTACCGAAATCAACGTCGTTTTACCACAGCCCGAAGGCCCGACTAACATCATCAATTCACCCAACTCAATTGTCAGATTGACTGCATTTAAGGCGATAACTTTTTGCTCACCGGTATCGTAAGTTTTGGTTAAATTTTCACAGCGGACGGCGATATTCATAATCAACTTTTAAATACAATGGCAGGTTCTAAACGCATCACTTTGATGATGCTGATAAGGGCAGCAAACATACAAATCAAACTCACGCCTGTGCCGCTAAACAACAGCAATTGCCAGGGAAATTTGAATGCTAAAATCGAATGCCGCATGGCAAAACCAAACAATGCCGTCAACCCTACACCCATGCCGTAACCGATGCTACCTGCGACAAGTGCTTGCAATAAAATCATTCGTAACAATACGCCGTTACTCGCGCCCATTGCTTTTAACACGCCGAATTGGCGAAGGTTATCGAGCGTAAAATTGTAAAAAGTTTGTCCCGCAATTGCCGCGCCGACGATGAAGCCGAGTAAAACAGACACCCCAAAGTTAATCGGAATACCCGTATTTTTCATGAGATACCAAAATGTTAAATCCATAAATTCTTGGCGCGTATATGCAGCCAAACCTGTTTGAGCGTGAATACGCTGTGTTAATTCGTGTAAATCTTGCCCTGGTTTTGCTTTCACCAGCACAAACGACAACTGTTTGCGCTCACTCGGTGCATAATTTTTGGCGCGAGAATAGGTCGTGTAAATGACTGGTTGTGATTGAAACGTGCGCGTGACTTTCGCAATCCCAACCACAATAGCGCGTCGGTCATTGAGTTCTAAATTATCCCCGATTTTAAGCGGAATTTTTTTGCCACCTGCGACGAGAGCAGGTTTTGCGAGTTTTTCAGTTGCACCATCAATATCGACAATCACCCCATCATTACGGCGCAAATCTTCCAATTTTCCTTCGAGTAATATCGGTGGCGCACCTATTAACGTCGTGTCGTCCAGTCCAATCACGTTGCAAGTTTGAAACGTGCCGTCCGACATTCGAGCTTTCAACACGCCCTTATATAACGGCATCGCCCATTCAACGCCCGAAATGCCGCGCACTCGATAAAGTTCCGTGTCTTGCAGTGGTTTCACGTCGTCAATAAACTGCACTTTGGTATCCATTACCCAAACATCGGGCAAACCTAAATCGGTAATAAAGCTGTAAGAGCGAGCGATAAAACCCGTAAAAATTGCAGGTTGCTGAGTCATAATCAGTGACGCAAACGTCAAACCCATCACGATACCGATGTATTTGCCTTTATCGCCCATGAGCATTTTTATGGCGATGTAATTCATGGTTTTGTCCCTTCAAATAAATTTGCTAATGAAATCACAATTCGCGGGCAGGGTTTCGTTTCAAAAACGCCGCTTAACGGTAAATCTGGCTGCATTCCGCGTACAAATAAATAACGCACACCGCCAAAATGTTTTTCGATGTCATAATCCTTCAAACGATTTTCTAAATATCGATGCAACACTACGCTATAAAGCCAATACTGCAAACCGTAATTGTGTTCACGCATCGCGTCTAATAAAGTTTCTGGCTGATAATTTGGCAAATAATTCGTCTTATAATCCATGACGTAATAGCGATTTTCGTACACGCAAATCAAATCGATAAAGCCCGTCAAATAGCCGTTAATTGTTTTGCTGTCTAATGGTTGATAACTCGGTTCGTCCGCTAAAATTCGATTGATTGCATCGGTGTTAATTTTTTGCGTCGCTAAATAAAACGGCATTTCTTTTAAACAATCTGTTTCGGGCAAATTCATTAAGCAAAAATTCACGTCATTTGATAACGGCGTTTGCACGGTGCGTTGTAAAAGTTCATTCAAAACGTCTGGTCGCGCCACTTTCAAACCGTAACGTGAACAGGCTTTATCGCGTGTGATTGAAATATCAACACCATTCGCTAAATCCGCAAAACTAAACGCTTCCAACAAATCATGTACCACGTTTCCAGTGTGCGAACCGCGTGGTAATTCGAGCATAATCGGTGGCGAATTGTCTAATGATTCTTGCGCTTTATCTTCGGGTAAATCGGGCGTAAAAGTCCGACTCAACGCCGAAAGCGCGGTGTAACTGCTCATTTGCCACGGACTAAAACGCAAATCACGGTGGCGGGTTTGAGGGTGAAAAATCTCTTTTTTGATTTTAGGCGAATAATGTCCTTGTGGTTTTTCACGCTCAAACAAACATTCATAATCAAAACAATCAGGCAGCGTGCGTTTCAAATCGGCAAATGTGTTTTGCTGTGCGGCGGCATCTTTTTCAGCGAAATGAAACAAATGCGCCATTGCCGAATTGTTCGACACCTTTTCAGTTCGCACGTCTGCCCACGCCAAATAACAACGATATTTTGCTCGCGTCACCGCCACATAAAACATTCGCACATCTTCGGCGCATTGTTCATCGAGGGCTAAATTACGGTGTTTTTCAAAATCCACCGAACCCAAATCGACACTCATTTTGCCGACGATGTGACATTCAGCAATGTCATCTTGTTGTAAACGATTATTCAACCATAACGACGGACAAAAAACGATGTCATATTCTAAGCCTTTCGAGCGGTGCATCGTGACAATGCTCACCGCATCTTCGTCACTTTCGAGGCGTAATTGTTGGTTTTCAGAACTGTTATTTTTTTTGTCCAGCGCGTTGGTGATTGAAATTCGCAACCAATTCAGCGTTTTTTGCGGCGATAAATGTTCAGCCAGCGCAGCTTCTTGCAACAATTCCAAAAGATGATGAATGTTGGTTAATTCACGTTCGGCGAGATAGCTTTTTGCCAGTTGCGAAGTCACATTTTCAGCAGCTAAAAACGAGTGCATCATTGCCATTAAACCCATTTTTTGCCATTGCTCGTGATAATTTAAAAATTTCGCCAGCCACGAATCTAAAGCGTTTTCGTCGTTGATAATTTTGTAAAATGCTTGACCGTGTGGAATGCTGGCAAACCAATTCAGCGTCAATGCGTGTTTCAAGGCTTCAATGTTAGTCGGATTTGCAACGGCGTTTAAAAGGGTGTGTAAATCCTTCGCTTCGGCGGTCGTAAAAACGGATTCGGTACTGTTTAAAACTGACGGCACGCCAGCATCGCGCAACGCTGTTTGAAAGGCTTTAGCTTGTTTATTGGTACGAACTAAAATTGCAATGTTTTTGGGTTTTAAATTTGTATTGTCGTCGCCTTTTATCAAAAAATAATTTGTTTGCAACAATTTTAAAATTTCTTCGACGACCGCAAAACGCAGTTGTTCTTCGACAATCGAACGTTGTTGAACTGACCAAAATTCTTTGCCATCGGGCGGTACTAAATCCCACAACATTAACGGCGGTAACGGATTGTTTTCAAAATGAATCGCGCCTTTTTCGTGTGAATTCGCGGCGGAAACGTCATTAAATTCTAATTCTTCAATTAAAAACGCATTCTCACGTTGGAATAATTGATTTACGGCTTGAACTAAATTTGGATGTGAACGCCAATTTTGTGCGAGTGTAAAAGATGCGGACGCGCTGTGTTTTGCGTCTAAATATGAGTAAATATCTGCGCCACGAAATTTATAAATCGCTTGTTTCGGGTCGCCAATTAAATACAAATACTGACTTTCAGCGGCGAAAAGCGTTTTGAAAATAAACCATTGGCTGTCGTCGGTATCTTGGAATTCATCGATGAGTGCGACAGAAAAACGCGCTCGTAATTCTGCGACTAATTGCTCGGATTTGTTTTCACCACGCAAGGCTTCATCGAGGCGAATAATTAAATGGTCGAACGTAAGTGCGTTGCGTTGCAATAATCGTTGGTCGATTTCGCGGCGCAAAGTTTCAACTAATTCGCGGCGCAACATTACGCCGCATTGGTCAAAGGTGGTTTTTAAATTATCGAAAATGACAGTGTTGAGACCTAATTCTTCGACAAAATTAGCTTGTTTTGGTTTGCGAATTTTCGTGCCATTTATTGCACAGAAAATGCCGTCGCTAGTTAAAAAATCGAGTTGACTGGCTTTGATGTGTGCGTTGTTACCGCTTAACCACGAGTGAACAGCAGTGAAATTTTTATCAATGTCTTTTTTAAATTTACCTTCAGAAAAAGCTTGTTGAAATGACGCAGCACAATGATTTAATTCAGCGAGTGCGGCTTGCGAAAAACGGTTTGTGTTCGCTAATAAATTATCAACAGTTTCGAGTTCTGTTGGGTAAATGGTGACATGATGCCCGATACGTCTAACGCTTTCGAGTAACGCATCGGGCGTTTTGTAATCCGCCGTTAAAATGGCGGCTTCTTCAGCACTGCGTTCATAAAGTTGTTTTCGCCAAAAATCATCGGCGCAACCTTGGGCAATTTGCGCTAAATCGTCAGTAAGTTCAGCATTGAAAAGTTGCCCGCTTTCGAGCGCGTGTTCCCTCAAAACTTTTTGGCAAAAACTGTGAATGGTAAAAATACTAGCTTGATCGATAGTTAATAAGGCGATTTGCAAACGACGTTCGATTTCACTGTTTTCAATCGGTAACGCATCGAGCCAATCGAAAAGTTCATTTTCGCCTAACCTTAAAGCCCGTTTCGCATCGGCTAATCTTAAACGCACACGCTCTTTGAGTTCTTCGGTGGCGGCTTTTGTGAACGTGACGACGAGGATTTTTTCAATCGGTAAATTCTGTTCAATTACAAAACGCAACACTAGCATCGCTAATGTGTATGTTTTGCCCGTACCTGCGCTGGCTTCAATCAGATTTACACCATTCACGAGCGGTGTATTTAAAGCATCGAAACAATTTTTTTGCATTTTTTGTGAAGTATTATTTTGCGAAGTAAAAAGGGTTACGACGGTTATTCTGTCATCAAACAGTCATAAAACGGTTGTTAGAATGATTCCTAGTAATTATAAGCATTGGAGCTTTTAATTTTACGTTTATTGGATGAGTGAGTTATGTCACTAAAAAGAATGATAGTTAAATATGAAAACTAACATAGTAAGCTTCAAGACGAAAATTACATTAGGATTTTTTGCCATTATTGGCTTAATGGTAGTTGTGATTATTTCTACGCTGGTCAACTATGCCCGCACAGAACAGGATTTGCAAAAAATTAAAGATGTCTTTTTGCCAAACGCCTTATTATCAGGACAAATGGCGCGTGACATTGTGCAAGTTCAACAGTTTTTAAATAATGTATCCGCAACACGCAATAATGCCGGTTATACCGATGCCGAGCGTTCGCGTGAAGATTTTAAAAGTGGGCTTGAACAATATCGACAATATACGGCGAATGATGCCAACAAATTAAAAGCAATTGATACCTTAGAACTGGGTTTTAATGCGTTTTATACCGATGGTAAACGTATGACAGAAGCCTATTTGAACGAAGGTTCAGAAACTGGTAATCAAATTATGGGCGATTTTGATCATGCCGCCAGCAAGTTGTCTTCACAAATGATTCGATTAAGAAACAGTGAATCGAACGGCGCAAAAGCCAGCATCCAAAACATTTTTGATAACACACATCAAATGCAAAAAACTTTGTTGATAATGGCGTTTGTAATTATCGCAATCGCCGTTGCTATTGCGTTGTTGTTAAGTCGTTATTTAGGCAATCAAATTGGTGTTGATCCCGCGCACGCGAAGGGAATTGCCAAAGAAATCGCGGACGGAAATTTATCGCGTGAAATTACACTTCGCAAAGGTGACAAGGACAGTTTGTTGCATTCGATCAAAAATATGCAGCAAAAATTGTTGGTTCGTCGAACCGAAGAAAGGCAAACCGCCGCCGAAATTTTACGCATTAAAATTGGGTTAGATAATGCGAGCAAGGGCATTATGATGGCGGATAATAATCGAAACCTTGTTTATTTGAATGATGCGGCGAAGAAGATATTGCAACAATACGAATCTGAAATCGAAGATAAATCCGCGCATTTTGATGTTGAAAATTTGATTGGTTTGAACATCGATATGTTTCACCAAAATTCTGCCCATCAAATGAAATTACTCGATTCGCTGACGGAAAGTATTTTTTCGTATGCGAAACTGGGCAGTCGCACAATGACCATTGTTGCCAGTCCAATAATGAATGAACGCGGAGAACGTTTAGGGACGGTTGCTGAATGGTACGATTGCACGGCGGAAGTTATTGTTGAACAAGAAGTGGCTGAAATTGTTAATGCTGCCGGTCGGGGTGATTTTTCACACCGATTTAATTTGGAAGGCAAAGAAGACTTTTTACTTGATTTAACCCAAGGTTTAAATCAATTGTTAAATACTTGCGAAACCGGTTTGAACGACATCGCGCAAGTATTAGCCGCAATTTCGAATGGCGATTTAACAAAAAAGATTACCCACGATTATGAAGGGACTTTCGGACAGCTTAAACAAGATGCCAATACAACGGTTGAAAAACTCAATGTAATGATTGAGCAAATCATAAGCGCGACGGATAGCATTCATAGTGGTTCAAAAGAAATTGCGGCGGGTAATCATGATTTGTCGCATCGCACTGAATTACAAGCGGCTAGTTTGCAAGAAACCGCCGCAAGTATGGCGCAATTAACGCAAGCGGTAGTGAACAATGTTCATAATGCCCAGCAAGCGAATGGCTTAGTGATAAATTCCGTAAATATCGCCATGGAAGGCGGAAAAGTCGTTGAGAATGTAATTGAGATGATGAGCGGTATCAATGAATCATCGCATCGTATCGAAGATATAATCGCTGTGATTGATGATATTGCTTTCCAAACCAACATTCTTGCGTTGAATGCAGCAGTAGAAGCGGCGCGAGCCGGTGAGCAAGGTAAAGGTTTTGCGGTAGTGGCTGTGGAAGTTCGCAATTTAGCACAACGCTCCGCGCTCGCGGCTGATGAAATCAAAAAATTGATTGCTGATTCAGTGACTAAAGTGAATAGCGGTGGTCAATTAGTAGAGCAAGCGGGACATACGATGGATAAAATCATTATTTCTATTCAAGGTGTTACGCAAATTATGGGTGAAATTAGTGGTGCATCCGCAGAACAGAATGCGGATATTATTCAAGTCAATCAAGCTATTAGCAAAATGGATAATGCGACACAACAAAACGCAGCTTTAGTTGAGCAATCTGCGGCAGCCGCTGAATCACTCGAAGAACAAGCGCAAAATTTAGCCGTTGTGATACGAAATTTCAAAATAGAAGAAAGTTGATAAATACTTTTTTAATTAAATTTTTTGAAAACACACTCTTTCTTTCATTTCATTTTTAACCTTTAAATATGCCAAATTTTATTATTCTCGTTGTTGAAGACGAAGATGCCATTAGAGAAATGTTAGTCGTGGTGTTAGAACAAGCGAGCTTCACTGTGCAAGCCGTGTCGAATGCCGAAGAAGCGCAGCGTTTTTTAAATGACACACTCCCCGATTTAATTTTATTAGATTGGATGTTACCGAATTTGAACGGTGTGGAATGGGCGCGACGGTTACGCAAAGAGCCGATTTACCAAGAATTGCCGATTATTTTACTCACCGCGCGGGGTGAAGAAGAAGACAAAATTCGTGGCTTTGGTTGTGGCATTGATGATTACATGACGAAACCTTTTTCGCCGCGTGAATTGGTGGCACGATTACGCGCCGTGCTTCGCCGTAGCAGTAAACATCAATGGTCGCCGCAAATTATGGCGGGCGATTTAACGCTCGATACTGAACAACATCGTTTGACTATTGGCGATAAAACCGTTGAAGTCAGTCCAACTGAATTTCGCTTAATGCAGTTTTTCATGACGCACCCTGATAAAGTATTCAATCGCACACAATTACTCGATCAAGTTTGGGGACGCAGTGTGTATATTGAAGAGCGCACGGTAGATGTTCATATTCGTCGTTTACGCAAAATTTTAGAAACTTATGGACGCGAAGAATTAGTCCAAACCGTACGCGGCTTTGGCTATCGTTTTTCAGTCACGCAATAACGGAGTGATGAATGGCAATCTGGCAACGTGAAATAATTACTTTTTTACTGTTATTTTTTACGATTTGTATTATCGGGTTATTTACGAAATTATTTTTGCCATTGCTTTTAGCCTTGACGCTATTTTCGTTATGTCGCCATTTGTATCAAATCCATCGTTTTGAAAAATGGTTGCGTAGCGGTGGGCAAAGCGATTACCCAAAAACGACCGGCGTGTGGGAAGAAATTTATTATCACGTTTATCGGATTAAAAAAAATAACAAACGCCGTAAAAAGAAACTCAGCAAAATGGTTGACCAGTTTCGACAATCGACTGAAGCCTTGCCCGATGCCGCCGTGGTGCTAAATTCCGGTGATGAAATTGAATGGGCAAATAAAGCCGCTCGTGATGTTTTAGGTTTAAAGCAATCCGATAAAGGGCAGCGCATTCCGAACCTGATTCGTTTCCCCGAATTCATTCAGTATTTGAAATCCAAAGAATATAACGAACCAGTCATTTTACCTTCACCTATCAATAACCAAATTACTTTAGCGGTGCGTATTATCAATTACGGTGCGGGTTTGCGATTATTATTGGCGCAAGATGTCACGCAGTTAAAACAAATGGAACGGATGCGAAAAGATTTTGTTGCGAATGTATCACACGAATTACGCACGCCTTTGACAGTAATTAAAGGCTATTTGGAAACCTTGCAAGATGTCGATTCGGGTATGTCGCCGTTGTTGACCAATTCGCTGAAAAATATGCTCGGGCAGGCGGATCGTATGCAATATCTGGTTGATGATTTATTACTATTGGCGCATTTAGAAACCCAAAGTAAAAAGCACGAAGTTATCAATATCCCTGCATTACTTACGCAAATTTGCCATGAACATGAAGCAATTCTCGAAGACGGACGCATTCAATTGACATTAGATTCTGATGCTCAATTGGTTGGCGAAGAACATGAATTACGCAGTGCTTTTACTAATTTAATTGGCAATGCGTTGAAATACTCGCCTGAAAATACGCCGGTGAAAATTCATTGGTATCAAACACCGGATGCACTTTTGCTAGACGTTATTGATCAAGGCGAAGGGATTTCAACTGCCGATATTTCGCGGGTAACGGAACGATTTTATCGTGTTGAAACCAAGCGTGATCGAAAAGTAAATGGCACGGGCTTAGGGTTAGCGATTGTGAAACACGTTTTAATGCGGCATGATGCACACCTCATTATTCATAGTGAATGGGGCAAAGGCAGTTGTTTTCAGTGTACTTTTCCACTTCAACGGTTAGGCGAATAATGTTTATTTCACGTCATTTTTGAGGAAGGATTGCGCCATGAAAGAAACAATAAAAAAACTCTTAAACAATTTTTTAATCGGAATTTTTGCGGTTATTCCGATTGCGCTGGTGATTAAAATTTTGTTTTTCACAAAAGATTTGCTGGCAGATATGGTGCGCTTTGTTTATGGCTACGCGGACAATACGCTTTACACGATTTTATTTTTGACGCTAAGTTTTGTAGTTTTAGTATCGATTGGACACAAATTAGCGGTTGAAGGACGGGTTTGGTTTATTACGTTGATCGATATAGCGATTGAAAAAATCCCATTTTTAAACACAATTTACCGTGTGTTGAAAAAAGTAATCAGTATGTTTTCGAGTAGCGAACAGCAGTTTGCGAAAGAAGTGGTTTATGTCGAATACCCCAAAGAGGGTATTTGGGTTCCGGCGTATGTGACCAACCGTTTTGAGACTAAATATGTGTTGTTTATTCCTACGTCACCGAATCCAACGTCAGGTTTTACGGTGATTGTGGACAAAAGCAAAGTGATTAAATCGCAAATGAACATCGAAGAAGCGAGCAGTTTTATCGTTAGCATCGGTGTGGATTATGACAAGGTTTCGGAATTGAATCAGTTGCCTTAAAGAAATTCGGACAATAAAAAAGGCTCAAGGTGAATTCACATTGAGCCTTTTTTGTTTGAGCAAAAATTACTTGATCAAACTTAACAACACACCTGCTGCCACAGCTGAACCAATCACACCCGCTACATTTGGCCCCATCGCGTGCATCAACAAGAAATTATGCGGATTACTTTCTAAACCAATTTTGTTTGCGACTCGTGCCGCCATCGGAACGGCTGAAACGCCCGCCGCACCAATCAACGGGTTAATCGGCGTATCGCTAAAGCGATTCATCAATTTCGCCATCATCACGCCGGACGCGGTACCAATTGCAAACGCCACCGCGCCTAATGCCAAAATCCCTAACGTCTTAACTTGCAAAAACGCTTCGGCACTGAGCTTTGAACCGACCGCTAGCCCTAAGAAAATCGTCACGATGTTAATCAGTTCGTTTTGCGCGGTTTGACTTAAACGATCCACCACTCCGCAGGCATTCATCAAATTACCAAATGCAAACATTCCGACTAACGGCGTGGCTGACGGCAATAACAAAATCGACAACAACAATAACGTCAACGGGAAAATAATTTTTTCAACTTTGCTGACGTGACGTAGCTGCTTCATTTCGATTTTACGTTCGGCTTCGGTGGTCAACGCTCGCATAATCGGCGGTTGAATCAACGGCACTAACGCCATGTACGAGTAAGCTGCCACGGCAATCGCACCCAATAAATCAGGCGCAAGTTTCGATGCCACATAAATCGCCGTTGGGCCATCTGCGCCCCCGATAATACCAATTGCTGCCGCATCTTTAAGCGAAAACTCCAAACCAGGAATCACGTTTAATGCTAACGCGCCAATCAATGACGCGAAAATTCCAACTTGCGCCGCTGCACCGAGCAACAACGTTTTAGGGTTCGCTAACATCGGCCCAAAATCTGTCATCGCGCCCACGCCCATGAAAATCAACAATGGGAAAATGCCGAGCTTAATGCCGTAATACAGAAAATGCAGAATGCCACCTTCCTCAGCAATACCTGCAACAGGAATGTTGCTCAAAATCGCCCCAAAACCAATCGGCAATAATAACAACGGTTCAAAGCCTTTTTTTATCGCCAAAAACAGCAGCAAAAACCCCACCAGCATCATAAACGCTTGACCAGCGGTGAAGTTATAAATGCCTGTGCTGTGCCATAATGAAGTCAAATTTTCCATAACAACCCTTAGAGCGAAACTAACACTGTGCCGCCAGAAATGGCATTACCTTCTTTGACATGAATTGCGCTGACTACGCCGGCAAATTTAGAACGCACTTCGGTTTCCATTTTCATCGCTTCCATCAACACAACAACGTCGCCTTCTTTGACTTCGCTACCGGCATGAACGAGGATTTTCAAAATGTTGCCTGCCATTGGTGCATCAATCGTCGCGCCACTTCCAGCCACTGCCGCTAAAGGTGAAGCGGTTGAAATAGCGGGTTGAATGTTTAAGGCGGTGCCACCTGCGGCAACCGCTACATTGAAATTTTTACCATCGACATTGACTGTGTACGTTTCAACACCAGCATCTTTTTTCGGTGCATTTGCTGCCGCAAAGGCTTCTGCATCGGGTTTGGGTTCAAACGCGCTAGGATTATTACGATTTGCCAAAAATTTCCAACCAATTTGGGCGAACAAACCGTTAATTAAAGCATCTTCTTCAATATTTTTGCCGAGCGTGACGTTTTCAGCCTTGGCTTTTTCTTGCACGTCAGCAATCAATTTGTCCATTTCAGCGTCAATTAAATCGGCTGGGCGACAAGTAATCGGTTGTGCGCCGTTTAAGACTTTCGCCTGCAATTCAGCATTCACAGGCGCAGGAGTCACCCCGTATTCGCCTTTTAAAACGGCAGCGGTTTCTTTAGTAATTGATTTATAACGTTCGCCATTCATGACGTTCATCACCGCTTGCGTGCCGACAATTTGCGACGTGGGTGTAACCAGAGGAATGAAACCCAAATCCTCGCGGACACGCGGAATTTCTTTCATTACTTCGTCGAATTTATCTGCTGCGCCTTGTTCTTTAAGCTGACTTTCCATATTCGTCAACATGCCACCTGGCACTTGCGACACCAAAATTCGACCGTCAACGCCTTTCAAACCGCCTTCGTATTGCGCGTATTTTTTACGCACTTCGCGGAAATATTCAGCAATGTCTTCGAGTTTGACTAAGTCCAAACCTGTGGCGCGTTTTTCGCTTTCTAAACTAGCAACGATGGTTTCTGTGGGGCTGTGACCGTAAGTCATACTCAAAGATGAAATCGCTGTATCAACGTTATCAACACCGGCTTCAATGGCTTTAATCAATGTTGCAACGCTCAAACCTGTTGTGGCATGGCAATGCAAATGAATTGGAATCGAGGTGCTTTTTTTCAATTTAGACACTAACTCAAAAGCTTCATAGGGTTTTAATAATCCTGCCATGTCTTTAATACAAATTGAATCTGCCCCCATATCTTCAATGGTTTTGCCTAAATCAATCCACGTTTTTAACGTGTGAACTGGGCTAGTCGTATAAGAAATGGTGCCTTGCGCGTGTTTTTCAGTCCGCTTAACCGCTTTAATCGAATGTTCAATGTTACGCATATCGTTCATTGCATCGAAAATACGAAACACGTCGATGCCATTTACCGCACAACGTTCGATGAATTTATCGACCACATCATCGGCATAATGGCGATAACCGAGCAAATTTTGACCCCGCAACAGCATCTGTTGCGGCGTTTTCGGCATCGCGGCTTTTAAGGCACACAATCTTTCCCACGGATCTTCGCCCAAATAACGAATGCACGCATCAAACGTCGCGCCGCCCCAGGATTCAATTGACCAATAGCCGATGTCATCTAATTGGGCGCAAATCGGCAACATATCTTCGGTGCGAATGCGCGTGGCTAAAATAGATTGGTGTGCATCACGCAAAACCACTTCGGTAATGCCTAATTTTTTGGTATTGGTAGCCATTTTTAATATCTCTCCTATTTGCTGTGCAGTTCTTGTAGGCGACTGGTTAGCGTTGGGTTGGCAGGTTAAAAGTTGGGGTTAAATTATTAGTGCGTACTACGATATTGGTGTACCGCTGCGGTAATTGCGGCGATATAACTCGTGTCAGTCGCAGTATTTTGGGCAACAGGAATGCTAATGCTCGACACCGGTTCTTCGTCAGGAAGATAACGTTGTATTAACCCAGACATGACGTTAATCACGATAACTAGCATGGTTAAAAATAAAAACACGATGCTCATGCCTGCAAACATCAATTCTATGCCACTGCTCATAAGTTCTGTCATGGTTGCTCACTCGGTAAAAATTGTAATCGGTGCATTGTATTATAGTTTTTAAAAATTGCGTGTGTCGGTGGCGTAATTTTTTAATGTTAATGGGGTTGATAATAAAAAAGATGTGTAAGTGTCTGATTTGACGCTTACACCCGTTTCAATATATCATTAAGGGATGCAAAATCGACTCCCAGAAATCATTGATCCCACACATCTTGCCGATAAACGCGGCGAATTACATGGACAAATTCCAATCAAGCACTTAACTCGTTTGAGTGAAAAATTAGTCAATGATGACGGCGTTGTGACGGTTGACCTCTATTTTGGACGCGCAGGTCGCACGCCAAAAATTGACGGCAGTTTAAAAGCCACTTTGCAGCTTGAATGTCAGAATTGTTTGGAAGGTGTTGAATTTGAAATCGATCACAAAGTAAAGTTAGGTGTAGTCATCACGTTTGAACAAGTCGAACGTTTATCCGAAGAACTTGAACCTTTGTTGCTCGAAGAAGAAACGATTCTTTTAAGTACACTCGTCGAAGACGAATTGTTATTGCATTTGCCTGATTATCCCAAGCATTCGCACGATTGCATTGCAAACAAAGTAATCCGAAAACATACCGTTGCTTTCGATGAAGCAGCGACCCAAAAACCGAATCCTTTTTCCGTTTTAGCCACTTTAAAATCCACTGGAGAATCCTAATGGCAGTACAAAAGAGTAAAGTTACACGTTCAAGACGTGGTCAACGTCGTTCACACGACGCATTAACCGCAAAAACAATTTCACAAGATCCAATCACTGGTGAAATGCACTTACGTCACCACATGACACCTGACGGTTATTTCAAAGGTCGTCAAATTGTAGGTTCAGCTGTTGAAATTGACTAAGCGTTAGTTTTTTACGAACACACAATGCCGAATCAGAGTTTTTCTGATTCGGCTTCTTTTTATGCACTGCGGAGCGATTAGTCAGCGTGAGTTTAATTATTTCCATTGATGCGATGGGCGGCGATTTCGGGGTAGCTGTTACTGTTCCCGCGTCATTAGCCCGATTACAAGAAAATCCTGCCCTAACCCTCATTCTAGTGGGCGATGAAGCCCTTTTGAATCCGTTGTTAGCGCAAGCCTTGCCAATTTATGGCGAACGATTACAGATTCAACACGCCTCGCAAACGGTGGACATGGACGAATCACCTGCCAAAGCCCTCAAAAATAAAAAAGATTCTTCGATGCGTGTAGCGATTAACCTAGTTCGTGATGGGCGAGCCGATGCTTGCGTCAGTGCGGGAAATACAGGTGCGTTAATGGCAACCGCTCGATTTGTGTTGAAAATGTTGGTTGGCATCGACCGCCCTGCCATTATTTCAACGTTGCCATCGATTCACGGACACACACATGTTTTGGATTTAGGAGCGAATGTCGATTGCACCGCCGAGCATTTATTTCAATTTGCAGTCATGGGTAACGAACTCGTGAAAGCAATTGAAGGCATTGAAAGCCCGCGTGTCGGCTTGCTGAACATCGGCGAAGAAGATATGAAAGGCAATGAACAAGTCAAAACTGCTGCCAAATTATTAGACAATTCGCATTTGAATTACATCGGCTACGTCGAAGGGAATTCAATCAACGCGGGAAATATCAAAGTGGATTTGATTGTGTGTGACGGTTTTGTCGGGAATGTTTCGTTGAAATCCATCGAAGGTGCGGCAAAAATGATTGCCACCACGTTAAAAGAAGCATTTTCAAAAAATTGGTTGACTAAACTCGCCGCAGTCGTTGCGTATCCCGTGTTAAAAAGCTTTAAAAATCGTATCGACCCACGTTTATACAACGGCGCGAGTTTTCTAGGTTTGCGCGGATTAGTGATTAAAAGTCACGGCGGCGCAGACGTGTTAGCGTTCAAAACAGCGATTAAATTAGCGGAAGTCGAAGTGCAACAAAACGTTATTCAAAAAATCACCGAACAAGTCGAAGCGACTTTAGCCCAGCGAGTTGCAATATGAGCCGTCACACAAAAATTATTGGTACAGGCGGCTATTTGCCTGAAAACGTCGTCACAAATCAGCAACTCGCGGAACGTGTCGAAACGTCTGATGAATGGATTTTTGAACGCACGGGAATTCGTAGTCGTTGCATTGTGGCGGCACACGAAACCGCCGCGAGCATGGCAGAAATTGCCGCGCGTCAAGCGATTGAAGCCGCGCAAATTCAGCCGAATGACATTGATTTGATTATTGTTGCCACAGGAACGCCCGATAACGTTTATCCGAGTACCGCGTGTTTGTTGCAACATCGTTTAGGCGTGACAGGTGGCGTGGCGTTTGATATTCAAGCTGCGTGTTCAGGTTCGATTTTCGCGTTAAGCATCGCCGACCAATACATCAAATCAGGTGCGGCAAAAACCGTGTTAATCGTCGGTTCAGAAGTGTGTTCACGAATTGTTGATTGGACAGATCGCGGCACTTGCATTTTGTTTGGCGACGGCGCTGGGGCAATGTTGTTGCAAGCTTCCACCGAAGTCGGCGTATTATCGACACACATTCATTCCGATGGTCAATATGAAGATTTATTAAATTGTCCAAATCCACAAGCGATGGGCGATGACGAATCATTGGGCTACATTGCGATGCGTGGAAATGAAGTGTTTAAAGTTGCGGTGAATACGTTGGGTCGCATTGTTGATGAAACGCTCGAAGCGCACAACATGGATAAATCTGAAATCGATTGGCTCGTGCCGCATCAAGCGAACATTCGGATTATCGCGGCGACGGCGAAAAAGTTAAAAATGTCGATGGAACAAGTCGTTGTCACGCTCGAAACACAAGGCAATACGTCGTCAGCGTCGGTTTTGTTGGCGTTCAATGAAGCGGTGCGTGATGGTCGAATTCAACGTGGTCAAACGGTGTTGCTTGAAGCCTTTGGGGCGGGTTTTACTTGGGGTTCGGCGTTGTTGAAGTATTAACTTTAGAGGCGAAAAATGAAGAAAATTGCTCTGATTTACATGGTTTTTATTACTGGGTGTACTTTTTCACAAAGACCTAACGAATTGAGAAATGATGTTACACCAGCTGAATACAGTAGCTCTAAAAATGCCAAAGTTTTAGCTCTTTGTGTTCAAGATGAATGGGAAAGAATTGACAATTCATTGATGAAGGTGGAAATGCGAGAAAAATCTAATGGTTATTCTGTTTGGGTAAATCAATCAGTAGGTTCCTCGTTAAGCTATGTATCTATGAAAGACAATGCTACTTTCATAGCTGATATAGATAATTCCAAAACTGGCTCCGTCGTCCACTATTACACTATTTTTACATACAAAGAAGACTGGATTTCAGCTTTAAAAAAATGCCTAGTTGGAGGAAGTTCTGATGCTGTTATTGTGACTCCTGAAAATGTATCCACAGAATTATCTGTACCTGCAAATAATACAATTACTCAAAAGTTGCATGAACTTAATGAACTCAAAAAAAGTGGATTGATTACAGAGATTGAATTTCAAAATAAAAAGAAATCTTTGCTTGAAAAATTGTAGTTTTGATTGATTTGGCTTTTGTGAGCTTTGAAATTTTGATTTTCTGGAGGTTTAAAAATGAATACTTACGCGATTGAATTAGAAAACTTACCCGATTTTGCTCAAGTTGAATTATGGGATTTTTATCAGTTTTTGTTGCAGAAATATCAGGCAAAAACCGAGCAAGAAGATTTGGACGATTTACGTTTATTGCGTGAAACTCGTGACGAACCGACGATTTCATTTGCTGATTATTTGAAAAATGCAGATTGAATTAAAAAAGTCGGCGGTGAAAGATTTAAAAGCCATTCCGAACGCCGCAAAAACCCACATTCACAACGCGATGGGCGAGTTGGTTAATTTTCCGAATGTCACGCAAGTGAAAAAACTGACGCAATTTGAACCTGCTTATCGTTTGCGTGTTGGTGATTATCGAATTTTGTTTGATGTCGAAGACGATAAAATTTTGATTGGTCGCGTTTTACATCGCAAAGAAAGCTATAAAACACGCTGATTGATTTGAAATTTTGATTTTTTGGAGGTTTTACGCATGATTAAATTCACTTGGGACATACCAAAATCCCAATCAAACTTTAAAAAACATGGCGTATCTTTTGACGAGGCAAAATCTGTTTTTTATGACGAGTTTGCCATTCAGTTTTACGATGATCCACATTCTCAAGACGAAGATCGTTTTTTGATGCTCGGCATGAGCAACCACTCACGACTACTTTTGATTTGCCATTGTGAGCGTGATGCGGGTCATTCAATTCGTATCATTTCAGCGCGTAAGGCAACAAAAGAAGAATCAAAACATTATTCAAGGAGCTAATTATGAAAACAGAATATGATTTATCAACGATGAAATCACGTAAAAATCCTTATGCTTCAAAGTTGAAAAAAGCAGTGAACCTTCGGTTAAGTGATGAGGTAATGACGTATTTCAAAGAGATGGAAACAGAATTAGGTGTGCCTTATCAAAGTTTAATCAATTTGTATTTGAGTGATTGCGTTTCGCAAAAAAAGAAAATGACGGTTTCATGGTAGAAAATGCGCGTTAATTGACGTTGAAATGACATAACTAAATTTTAAACTTTTACTTTTTATAAAACATGACAGAACAAACCTATAATTTAGCCTTCGTATTTCCTGGACAAGGTTCGCAATCAACAGGAATGCTCAACGATTTAGCTGCGACTTATCCCGAAATTAAACAAACTTTTGAACGCGCTTCGGATGCGTTGCAAAAAGATTTGTGGGCATTAGTTACCGACGAAGCGTTGGTAACTGAATTAAATCAAACTCAGAACACACAACCCGCGATGCTTGCGACAGGCGTTGCAGTTTGGAATGTGTGGACAAAACACAGTGCAATTCGTCCATCTTGGATAGCGGGACACAGTTTGGGCGAATACAGCGCGTTAGTTTGTGCGGAAGCATTAAATTTTGAAGATGCAATTAAACTCGTCGCTTTGCGTGGTGAATTGATGCAGCAAGCCGTGCCAGAAGGTGTCGGCGCAATGGCGGCAATTCTAGGTTTAGAAGATCATGAAGTTGTCAAAATTTGCGCTGAAGCAGAGCAGGGCGAAGTGGTTTCGGCGGTGAATTTTAATTCACAAGGGCAAGTCGTAATTGCGGGTCACAAAGCCGCTGTTGAACGCGCAATGATTGGTGCAAAAGAAGCTGGTGCAAAACGTGCGATTTTGTTGCCTGTTAGCGTGCCGTCACATTGCGCGTTAATGTTGCCAGCCGCTGAAAAATTAGCCGAAGCTCTTGAAAACATCACCATTCACGCACCAAAGGCAACGCTAATTCACAACGTTGACGTGCTATCGCATTCTTCGCCAGAATTGATTCGTCACGCACTAAAAGAGCAACTTTATAAACCCGTGCGTTGGGTCGATACGATTAAATTTATGGCAGACCAAGGCGTGACACGCTTTGTGGAATGTGGCGCGGGAAAAGTGTTAATCGGTTTAAACAAACGTATTGCTAAAGATGCCGAGCATTTCGCGCTTTACGATACAGAAACAATGAACAAAGTAATGGAGCAACTCAATGACTAAGCAAATTGCTTTAATAACGGGCGCAAGCCGTGGAATCGGACGTGCAATTGCAGAACGTTTAGCTGAAGACGGTTTTTTCGTTTTAGGCACAGCAACTTCTGAAAGTGGCGCGGCGGCAATTTCGACTTATTTAGGTGAAAACGGTAAAGGTTTAATGCTCGACGTTTCAAATGCCGAATCGATTGAAAACGTGATGAAATCAATTACAGACGAATTCGGAACGCCACACGTTTTAGTGAATAACGCAGGAATTACCCGCGACAATTTATTGATGCGTATGAAAGATGATGAATGGGATGATATTATTTCAACCAATTTAACGTCCGTTTTCCGTATGAGCAAAGCGGTTTTGCGCGGCATGATGAAAGCGAAAACAGGGCGAATTATTAACATTTCATCCGTTGTCGGTTCAACAGGAAACGCGGGACAAGCGAATTACGCAGCGGCAAAAGCGGGCATGATTGGTTTTACCAAATCGATGGCAAAAGAAGTTGGATCTCGCAATATCACGGTGAATTCCGTCGCGCCTGGTTTCATCGATACCGACATGACCAAAGAACTCAGCGACGACATCAAAAATCATTTACTAAGCGCGATTCCATTGGCGCGTTTAGGCGATTCGAAAGAAATCGCCCACGCTGTGAGCTTTTTGGCATCTAATGGCGCGGCGTATATTACGGGCGAAACGCTTCATGTGAATGGCGGAATGTTCATGCCTTAAATATGTGACTTTGCGGCATAATGCCGTATAATTCGCACCGTTGCCAGCCAATTGATGGCGGCATTTTTTAGTAAAAACAATAACAATATCCAAGATAAGCGTTATTTCAATCGCTTGTTTTGTTAGAGGAATAAATTATGAGTAACATTGAAGAACGAGTTAAAAAAATTGTTTCTGAGCAATTAGGTGTTAAAGACGAAATCGCTAATGACGCATCATTTGTTGATGATTTAGGCGCAGATTCACTCGACACCGTTGAACTCGTTATGGCTTTAGAAGAAGAATTTGAATGCGAAATTCCAGACGAAGAAGCTGAAAAAATCACCACCGTTCAACAAGCGATTGATTACGTTACTTCTCACGCTTAATTTTAAAGTGCGTGTGGATGGACGCTCGTTCATCCACGGCACGCATCAAATCCCCCATTCTTTTCCCTCTTTATTTTTCTACGGTACACAACATTGAAACGTCGAGTCGTCATCACAGGATTAGGCGCAGTCACGCCTTTAGCTAACACGGTTGCAGACACTTGGGCTGGTATTATCAGCGGCAAAAGTGGCATTAGCGCAATTGATTCTTTTGATATTTCCCCTTTTGCGACCACATTCGGTGGCGTAATTCGTAATTTTGACATTAGCCAATATATCGCCGAAAAAGACGCGAAACGCATGGATGGTTTTGTCCATTACGGCATCGCGGCGGGTTGTCAGGCATTTGAAGATTCGGGTTTAGTCGTCACCGAAGAAAATGCAGAACGAATTGGCGTGGCAATTGGTTCAGGAATCGGCGGCATTACCGGCATTGAAGATTGTTATGCCACCTATGAAAAAGGTGGCCCGCGTCGAATTTCACCGTTTTTCGTGCCTGGCAACATTATCAACATGATTTCCGGTAATTTGTCGATTAAATACGGTTTGAAAGGTCCAAACTTTGCGATTGTCACCGCGTGTGCAACGGGAACGCATAACATTGGCGATGCAGCGCGTTTAATTAAATATGGCGATGCCGATGTAATGATTGCGGGTGGCGCAGAACGTTGTACAACTTCGCCGACTGCAATGGGTGGTTTTGCTTCGGCAAAAGCCCTTTCACGTCGCAACGACGCGCCACAACAAGCCAGTCGTCCGTGGGATAAAGACCGCGATGGTTTTGTTTTAAGTGACGGTGCGGGCGTGGTGGTTTTAGAAGAACTCGAACACGCCAAAGCGCGTGGTGCGAAAATTTACGCGGAACTTGTCGGTTATGGCATGAGTGGCGACGCTTATCACATTACGACACCATCAGCAGGTGGTGAAGGTGCAGCGCGTTGTATGCGAAATGCTTTGCGTGATGCGGGTTTGAATGTTTCTGATGTGGATTATATCAACGCCCACGGTACATCTACACCGGCGGGTGATTTAGGTGAAACGCAAGCGATGAAAGCCGCTTTAGGTGAACACGCTTACAAAGTCGCAATCAGTTCAACCAAATCAATGCTTGGTCACATGTTAGGCGCGGCAGGTGGTATTGAAGCCGTTTTAACTGCATTGAGTATTCAAAATAAAATTGCACCACCTACCATAAACTTAGAAAATCAAGACCCCGAATGCGATTTAGATTATGTGCCGAATACGGCGCGTGATATGAAAATAGACGTGGCTATGTCGAATTCGTTTGGATTCGGCGGCACAAATGGAACGTTGATTTTCAAACGTTACCAATAAAAAATTTTACTCAAACCACGATTTGTGAAAATGCTCGTCAATGGTGAATACAAAGACACTATTGCCATCATGGATCGTGGTTTTCAATACGGCGACGGACTATTTGAAACAATCGAAGTTCGTCAAAACACGCCAATTTTTCTTGAACAACATCTACAACGTTTAAGCAACGATTCACGGCGGATTCATCTTCCAATGCTCGATTTAGAGCTATTGCGTTCAGAAATAAAACAGCTTTGTCAAAATTCGGGCAATGCCGTTTTAAAAATCATCATTACTCGTGGTTCTGGCGGACGTGGTTATCGTCAGCCCGATGATATTCAACCGACACGCATTTTAAGTTTGTATCCATTTCCTGATTATCCACAAAATTATTATTCTGATGGAATCGTGGCACGAATTTGTGATACTCGATTGGGTTTAAATCCGATTCTTGCTGGAATTAAACATTTAAATCGAGTAGAACAAGTTATGGCAAGGGCTGAATGGAATGAGGCAACGATTCAAGAAGGAATTATGCTTGACATAAACAGACATGTCATTGAAGGCACAATGACTAATGTTTTTTATGTAAAGAAAAAAGCACTATATACGTCACCACTTAAAGACTGTGGTATTGCAGGAATTATTCGTTCCTGGATTATGGAATCTCAAATACGTTTATTATTTCCTATTTTCGAACAAGATTTTTTTATTGACGATTTGTTTGGTGCAGATGAAATTTTTGTCTGTAATTCTGTGATTGGAATTTGGGGAATACGCAAACTAGAGAAACATCGTTATACCGTTGGAAAAATAACTAAACAGTTACAACTTGCTCTCGAAAACGAAAAACAAAAACAGGTGGCTTTATGCAATTGAGTAAAATCGCAGGTTATACGCTGATTGGCTTTAGTTATGTCGGCGGTTGGATTTGGATGGATTATGAAAGTGCCATCAGCAATCCGACTGTTTTCGACAAACCTGTGACAATTGAAATTGAGAAAGGCGAAAATTTAAAGCAAATCACGGATAAATTGGTCGCTCAAAACGTCAAAATCAAACCGTTTTGGTTCAAATTTTTAGCGAAACGAAATGGCGCAAATAAAAAAATAAAATCGGGTGAATATGAACTTACCAAAGGCATAACGGGAAAGGAAATTTTAGCGTTATTTGTACAAGGTAAAGTTAAACAGCACGCTATTACCTTTCCCGAAGGTTGGAATTTCAAACAAATTCGCCAAACGTTAAACACGAATCCGTATATTGAACACACGTTGCAAGCTTTGCCATTCGAGACGATTCCCACAAAATTAGGTATTTCGCAACATCACCCAGAAGGGCTATTTTTTCCTGACACTTATTTTTTTGAAAAACACACATCGGACGTGGCAATTTTAAAACGTGCTTACAGCAAAATGCAGGTCGTGTTAGCTGAAGAATGGCAACACAAAGCTGAAAATTTACCGCTCACAACGCCGTATCAAGCATTGATTTTGGCTTCGATTATCGAAAAAGAAACTGCTGCACCGTTTGAACGCGCTCAAATTGCAGGCGTGTTTAGTCGCCGTTTGCAACAAGATATGATGTTACAAACTGACCCGACCGTGATTTACGGCATGGGCGATTCGTATCAAGGTAATATCAAAGCGGCGGATTTAATGTTGTCCACGCCTTATAACACTTACACTTTCAAAGGCTTACCGCCCACGCCGATTGCAATGTCGGGACGTGCAGCAATTCATGCGGCGTTGCATCCCGACACGAGTGACACGTTATTTTTCGTAGCGAAAGGCGATGGCACACACGTTTTTTCGGCAAATTTAGAGGCGCATAATGCCGCTGTCGAAACTTATCAACGTCACAAAAATGGAACAACCCAATGACTGACAAAAAACTTCGTCAACATTTAAACGGCATAACTTTGGAAAATATACTCTACGAACTGGTCGATTATTATGGCTGGCGTGAACTGAGTGAATTAGTCGAAATTCGCTGTTTTTATAATGATCCCAGTATCAAATCGAGTCTAACGTTTTTACGCAAAACGCCGTGGGCGCGAACCGAAGTCGAAACATTATATTGCTCGCTCAAAGAACACGATTAAAACGAGGTATACGACATGAGCAGAGGCAAATTTATCACTTTTGAAGGCGGCGAGGGCGTTGGCAAAACGACCAACGTATCCTTTGTTGAAAGCTATTTGCAAGCGCGAAATATCCCGCTCGTCGTCACTCGTGAGCCTGGTGGAACACCGTTAGCAGAAAAATTACGCACCTTATTGCTCAACAAAAAAAGCGAAGCGATTGCCGAAGAAGCGGAATTATTGTTAATGTTCGCTGCCAGAGCGCAACACATTAAGCACGTCATCGAACCCGCATTGGCGCGTGGCGATTGGGTAGTTTGTGACCGATTTACCGATGCAACCTATGCGTATCAAGGTGGCGGACGGAATATGAAAATTAGTACCATCGAAGGCTTAGAAAATTTAGTGCAAGGAAATTTGCGCCCCGATTTGACCTTATTGCTCGACGCGCCGGTAAAAATTGGCATGGAACGCGCCGGAAAACGCGGTGCATTCGACCGTTTTGAATCGGAAACCGTGCAATTTTTTGAAGATGTGCGCCGTGCCTATTTGTTGCAAGCTGAACTTTATCCACAACGTATTAAACTCATTAAAGCAAATCAGCCGCTCGCCGATGTTCAGCAAGCGATTATCTATGCTTTAAGTCCATTGTTGCGATAATTCGCAGCATTCCTATCTTTCTTTCAGAAGCACCATGTTAATCAAAACTAAATTACCGTTGTCTATACAAGTTATTATCGGTGTCTGCGTCGGGACATTATTGGGCGTATTGTTTGGCTCTGAGCCTTATTTGTGGGGTTGGCTAAAAAATGAAACCTTAGGGCAATTGGGAATGCTCGTTATTCGCTTGTTAAAAACGTTGGCGACTCCGTTAATTTTCGTGGCGATTTTAGACGCGATGATTCACACCGAAATTAAATTTCGACACGGACGGCGATTATTAGCGATTTGTGGCGTGAATTTGGTTGTGGCGATGGTGATTGGTTTGACGATTATGAATGTTTTTACACCCGGCGAATCGTGGAGTAATCACATTGAAGAATTGTCGTCACAACTGCATTCTGAAGTCGCCAAAACATCCCTGAAAACTACGCCCGAAGGTATGACTTTGAATCCGCTAAAAAACATTGCGGGTTATATTCCAGAAAATTTGATTGACCCTTTCATCAAAAACAACGTTATTTCTGTGATTTTGTTAGCGTTGTTAAGTGGTGGCGCGATTCGTTATCTTAAACAACATTCTTACGTTGGTGATAACACGGGCATTCATTTGTTGGAAAAATTGATTACCGCTTGTTACCACGTTTTGCTACAAATGTTGTCGTGGGTGATTTTAGCGATTCCGATTGCTATTTCAGGTGTGGTGGCGCAAGTTGTCGGGAAATCAGGTTTAAGCGTTTTTGTTTTGCTAAGTATTTTCTTAGTGACGTTGTTGGCGGGTTTGTTAATTCATTGCTTTATTTATTATCCCTTGATGGCGAGTTTGGTTGGCAGAATGCCAGTCAAACGTTATTTAGGGCAGGGCGCAGATGCGATTGTGATGGCCTTTTCAACAAATAGCAGCTTAGTGACTGTTCCCGTTACATTGCGTTGTTTGACTGAAAAAATGGGCGTGTCCACACGTTCGGCTCGACTTTCTGCTTTAATCGGTACGAATTTAAATAACGACGGCATCATTTTATACGAAGCCATGACGGCGTTATTTTTAGCGCAAGCGATTGGTTTTAATTTGGATATTTCGCAGCAATTATTGATTGTGGCGGCGGCAGTGATGGTTGGTGTAGGGATTTCGGGCATTCCCGAAGCAGGTTTAATCGCATTGCCATTGGTTTTAAGCACGATAGGATTATCCGAACAATTGATTGTGGCAATCATTCCGTTAATTGCGACGATTGATTGGATTATTGCGCGAGTTCGTTCCGTGGTGAATGTGATGAGCGATATGTTAGTGGCGATTTTGTTAGATCGATTTGAAGAAAAAGAAGTCGTCAATGACTAATCACATTTATCCTTGGCAACAAAATGATTGGCAACAATTGCAAAATTACGTCGCGCAACAACGTGTGCCGCAAGCCTTACTCATCAACGGTGCATTAGGGATTGGCAAACAACATTTAGCTGAACAATTCGCCCATGCTTTATTGTGTGAACGTCCAACATCGGACGGTTTTAGTTGTGGTAAATGCAGCAGTTGTTTATTGGTAAAAGCCGAAACGCATCCTGATTTTATGGACGTAAAACCTGAAGAAGTTGGTAAAAATATCACCATCGCGCAAATCCGCACGCTCATCGAAAAGCTCAGTTTGAAACCACAGTTTGAACGGTATCGTGTGATTTTGATTCATCCCGCCGATGCGTTAAATAATGCGGCGGCGAATGCGTTTTTGAAATACTTAGAAGAGCCGACCGAACGTACGGTGTTAATTTTGGTCACGCATCGCATGAATAAATTACCGGCAACTATTAAAAGTCGTTGCCAAAAATTTACTGTTGCGATGCCTGAGAAAAATTTAGTATTGCCGTGGCTTTTGCAACAAACATCGAATGCCGAAGTGGTTTTCAATCTAGCGCAAGGCTCGCCATTACTCGCGCAACAATACGCCACCGATGAACATTTAACGCAACGGCGTGAGTGTTTTAATGCGTGGTTAGCGATTGCAAAACAACAAAATCATCCTGTGATTGTCGCGGAACAATGGCTGAAATTACCCGAAGCGACGCTGTTATTTTGGTTAAGTTCGTGGGTGATTGATTTGATGCGTTATCGTCATCAAACTACGCCAAAGAATCTGTATCATGCTGATTTTAATCGTGAGTTAAGTGAACTTGCGCCGCGTGTGAACCCGCTTAAGCTGTACGAATTTTATGATTTATTACTGCAAAGTCGGCGGCGGTTGGAAACTCAAATCAACAAACAAGTGTTGTGGGAAGAAATTTTAATTGCCTGGGCAATGCTCAATCGGAGTTAGGTTATGCCAGATAAACAAAGCGTGTTGTCGTTTTCGCTCAAAGATAAAAACGCACTGTATGTGTCGTATATGCCGTTTGTGATAAATGGCGGAATTTTTATTCCGACGACGCGCGAATATGAAATGGGACAAGAAGTTTTTTTATTATTGAATTTAATGACGGAAACCGAACGTTTGCCGATTAACGGTAAAGTTATTTGGAAAACGCCACCGGGTTCAGACGGTTATCGTGCGGCTGGAATTGGCGTGCAGTTTGGCGCGGAAGATGTCGCCGTGAAAAACAAAATTGAAACTTATTTAGCTGGCGCGTTGGAATCTGAACGCCCGACTTACACGATGTAACAGGATTTTTTATGCTTATCGATTCACATTGCCACCTCGACCGCCTCGATTTGACACCGTATCAAAATGATTTCGCCTGTTTAATGGAACATATTCGCGCCCAACAAATTGAACATTTATTGTGCATTGCGATTGATTTGGAAGCCTATCCGGCAATGCGCGAATTGGTAGCGGATTATAACGATATTTCCGTCACGGTCGGTGTGCATCCGAATGAAAACGAGGGGCAAGACCCAACGGTTGACGAGTTAATTGCATTGGGACAAGACGAAAAAGTGATTGGCATTGGCGAAACGGGCTTGGATTATTTTCGCAGTGAAGGGGATTTAACCTGGCAACACGACCGTTTTCGTAATCATATTCACGCCGCAAAAGCGTTAAAAAAACCACTGATTATTCATACTCGCGAAGCAAAACATGATGCGTTAGACATTTTGCGGGAAGAAAATGCAGGCGAAGTCGGTGGCATTATTCATTGTTTTACTGAAGATTGGGAATTCGCCAAAGCGGCGTTGGATTTGAATTTTTACATTTCGTTTTCGGGCATCGTGACCTTTAACAGCGCGAAAAACATACATGAAGTTGCCAAAAAATTGCCCGCCGATCGGTTGTTAATTGAAACCGATTCGCCGTATTTGTCGCCCGTGCCGCATCGAGGCAGACCAAATTATCCACACTATGTCACACACGTCGCGCAAACAGTCGCCGATTTACGCGGCATTTCGTTGAATTCAGTTGCTGACATTTCAACCAGAAATTTTTACACGTTGTTCAAAAAATCATGATTACGTTACGGTATTTTGCCAGTTTACGAGAAACACTCGGACGTTCAACCGAACAATTAGAGATTTTTGAACTGCATACTGTTTTGAGTGTGTGGCGGTTAGTAAATCCCGATTTTTCGTTGCCTGAAAATACGTTGACGGCAGTGAATATGGATTATGTGCCGCAATCGCACCTTGTTAAAAACGGTGACGAAGTGGCGTTTTTTCCACCTGTAACGGGCGGTTAAATATGACGGTTAAAATTTGCGATACCGCATTTGATCCGTTTGTTGAAATTCAAAATTTTCAAAATCAATTGACGCTCGAAGGTAAATTTGGCGCAACCAGTGTTTTTATTGGCACCATGCGCGATTTCAACAATGGCGACGATGTACAAGCCATGACGTTGGAGCATTACGACGGCATGACGCAAAAGCAATTGACGCAAATTATTGCCACGGCAAAAATAAAATGGCAGATTTTGGATTGTTTAATTGTGCATCGGGTGGGGAAAATTTTGCCGAATGAACCAATTGTTTTAGTCGCAGTTTGGTCGGCGCATCGAGACGAAGCGTTTGAGGCGTGTCGTTATTTGATGGAAGAATTAAAAGAAAATGCGCCATTTTGGAAACTGGAAACGTTGGCGACAAATGAAACGCGCTGGGTTTCAAAACACATTAACCAAGAGATTGCTCATGATAAATGACACAACTACTCAACCAATTTCACCGCTCGGACGTTTAGGATTATTGATTACGGTCATTATTAGTGGTGCGTCGGTGATGGTGATTGAGCTTTTAGGCACCCGCTTAATCGCGCCATTTTATGGCACCAGTTTATACGTTTGGTCGTCTCTCATTTCGGTAACGATGGTGGCATTAACACTCGGTTATTTTATCGGCGGACGTTGGGCGGATTCGGCAAAACGCACGGGCTTATCGTTAATTATCGCCTTAGCCGCATTTTTAACGCTGATGATTCCGTGGCTGACTCGCCCCGTTTTGTTGGCGACAGATTCATTTGGATTACGCGGCGGGGCATTTCTTAGCGCGTTAATTTTGTTTTTACCAAGTTTGATGATGCTTGGCATGGTCAGTCCATTTGCGATTAAATTATCGACTTCGCAACTCAATAACGTCGGCAATTCTTCTGGCACAATTTACGCCGTCAGTACGCTCGGTAGCGTTTTTGGCACATTGATTTTAGGCTTATTTTTGTTTCCATTATTCGGTTCACGGGAAATTTTAATTGCGACGGGATTAGTTCTTTTTATTCTTTCGTTAGCCATTGGTTTAGTTGAACGTAAGCAATTACAATCGGTTGCGACATTATTACCAAGTGTCGCTTTAGTCGTTTTGGGATTAGCCTTTTTACCGAGCGTTGTGAAAGCGGGGCAAGTGCGTCCTAATGAAAAATTCAACGTCCTTTTTGAACAAGAAAGTTTATACGGTTGGGTGCGCGTGATTGATGTGGCGGGACGTGATTTGCGTTTGTTGACTTCGGACGGTTCTGCCATTGGCGCGGCGAGTATTAAAACGGGCGAAAGCCAATTGAGTTATCAGGATATTGTCGGCTTAATTCCAGCTCTGCGACCTGAAATGAAAAAAGCATTGATTGTTGGTTTAGGCGCGGGACACATGGCGAAAGTGCTAAATGACCGCTATGGAATTATTGTTGATACGTTAGAAATTGATCCCGCTGTCGCGCAAGCGGCTGTTGATTACTTTGGTTTCAAGCCAACGGGCAAAGCCATTGTGGGTGATGCGCGTTATGAAATTCGGCATTTAACGGGACAATACGATTTAATTATTCACGATTGTTTCACAGGTGGTTCTGAACCCGCGCATTTGTTGACGGTTGAAACATTGAAACAATTGCAAGGTTTGTTGACGGAGCAGGGGATTTTAGCGGTGAATTTCGTTGCATTTGCAGACGGCAAACAAAGTGCGTTGAACACGGTAAGCAAAACATTGGCGCAAGTGTTTCCACAACAAACGACGTTTATTTCTGAACCGAATAAAGATTTTAATGACTTTATTTTTCTGGCTTCGACACAACCGGTAGATATTCACAACGAACGTTTAAAAGTTGAACAGCAAGCGTGGTTGCAGAATCGGTTATTTCCGATTGAAAATAAAGACGGCGTAATTTTGACCGATAATTTTAATCCGTTGGAACATTTGCAAATTGCCAAAGCTGAAAAATATCGGCATTTTTTGATGGATATGTTTGGTGAAGAGTTGTTTGTGCGCTGATTACTTTAATCACTCATAAAAAAGCGCACGCTGCATTTCTACAGCGTGCGCTTTTTTTTAGCTACTTTCTATTTTTGCTCGGCGTTATAACGTTCAACGCTATCCATAATTTCTTTTTGCGCTTCCTCGATACCAAACCAACCTTCGATTTTTACCCATTTCCCATCTTCCAAATCTTTGTAATGCTGAAAGAAATGTGCGATTTTCACGAGTGTAATTTCTGGAATGTCATCATAGCTCAAAACTTTCTTGTAAAACGGCGTGAGTTTATCTACTGGCACCGCTAAAATTTTCGCATCGTCACCTGATTCGTCGGTCATTTTCAACACGCCAATCGGGCGACATCTCACCACGCAACCACTCAATAACGGTGCAGGTGCAATTACCAAAACGTCTACGGGATCGCCATCATCCGAAAGGGTTTGCGGCACATAACCGTAATTAGTTGGATATTGCATCGCCGTTCCCATGAAACGATCAACGGTCAAAATCCCTGTTTCTTTATCCACTTCATATTTGACGGGGTCGCTGTACGCCGGAATTTCAATGATAACGTTAATATCGTGCGGTAAATCTTTGCCTGATGGCACACGTCTTAATGACATAGTTTTGTCCTATTTTTAGGGTTAAAGTTCGTGAATTCGGGCATTATACCAGACTTATGTTGTGCTTTTTAACGAGGAAATAAATGCAAGGTCGATTAGAAAAAATGGCGGCGTTTCACGATGCAACTATCCGTTATGAATTAGTTTTAAACCACCAGCGCGTGCCGCTGAATCAGTTGCTTGGGCAAACCGTGACTTTGCATCACACGGGGGATTTATATTGTCTGCATTGCAATATGCCGATGCGAAAAAGTTTTAGCCAAGGTTATTGCTATCCGTGTTTTTCGCGGCTGGCACAATGCGATATGTGCATGATGAAACCTGAAACTTGTCATTACGCTGTAGGAACGTGTCGGGATAATGCGTGGGCAGAATCGTTTTGTTTTCAGCCACACATTGTTTATTTGTCGAATACCAGCGGTTTAAAAGTAGGTATCACGCGCCACACCCAAATTCCGACGCGCTGGATAGATCAAGGTGCAATTCAAGCATTGCCGATTTTCAAAGTCGCAACACGGCGTTTATCTGGCTTAATCGAAACGTTAATTGCAAAACACGTCGCAGATAAAACGCAATGGCAACGGATGTTAAAACATCAAATTGAACCGTTAGATTTGCTCGCCGAACGCGATAGATTATTGGCGATTTGTGCGAGTGAATTAAATGCTTTAGAACAAGAAAATCAAGGGGCGATTGAATTTTTAGTCGCCGCAGAAGTGGTCGATTTGAATTACCCGATTGAAATTGCACCGTTGAAAGTCACGGCGTTGAATTTTGACAAAACACCACAAATTTCAGGTGTTTTACAGGGCATTAAAGGGCAGTATTTGATGCTAGATAAAGGGGTTTTAAATGTGCGGAAGTTCGGCGGTTATAACATCCAATTTTCTGTTATGGATTAACCGCATTGAAAACTGAAGATAAAACTAGGATTTTAGTTTTATGATTTTTTGTCGATAATTTCGTACTCTAAATTGTAAATGAACATTATCAACGTGAGATGTTCGACTTTTTTAACTTTTTGATTTATACATAAGTTCAATTTGACTCGATATTCTCAACAAATCAATCCGCATCTCAAAATAAGAAATGATGACACAAGGAATTCGTAGATGAACGAACTGGTAAAATTTTATCGAAACGATTATGGCATAGCATTTCCCTCGTTTATATCAGGTGGATTGGGTGCGTTAGGACTTGCTACTTTAAGCGGTTTTACGGTGAGCGGGTTGGTAATGGCAGCAGGCTTTGTTGTCATGACTATCGGCTTGCATTTCTGGAATCGAAACCGCCATCAAATGTCGTTGCAAGCTATGGAGCAGAGTTTGACTAACCATTTTCAACAGGAACATGAGCAAAAAATCAAGGCATTGCAGCAAACACATGATGAATCTATGGTGCAGAATTGCACCAATAAAATTGAAATAGAACGCGAGCATATCGAAACGTTATTAGCCGATTTTGCGCGACGGTTCAATGAATTATCAAATCGTTTCGGCGTACAAAATGAAGAATACGTCGAAACGGTGCCACTTTCTATCGAAACCCGTGTTGCGGATTTAGTTCGACAGGTTGATGCGTTGATTCGCCATGTTGATTCCAAAGCCATAAGCAATGAACCACAAGATTCAGGCATCATGGGACTGGACTCGTTATGCCAAAAAGTATTACCCATTTGGTCAACCCAAATCGAGATGGCGAAAGAACATACCGAAGAGTCAGTGGCTAATTTAGCACAACGTTTCGATGGCTTATCACAACGTCTCGATGCCGCTGTTGTCGCTTCTCAAAATACAATGGGCAGTCACGATTCACACAGCGGGATTGTTGAACTGTTAGAAAATAGTCAGCTGGAATTAAGCAGCATCACGGAGGCATTAAGCACTTCATTGGCAGAAAAGGGAAAAATGTTACGCGCCATTGAGGCGTTATCTGCTTTTACCGAGCAACTCAGCAAAATGGCAGCAGAAGTCAGTAATATCGCGAATCAAACGAATCTGTTGGCACTAAATGCCGCCATTCAATCGGCACGCGCTGGCGATGCCGGTCACGGTTTTAGCGTTGTGGCTGATGAAGTGCGTAAATTGGCACATTCATCAGGCGACATCGGCAAAAAAATGACTGAAACGGTTGATTCGGTCAACGTAGCAATTGACGACACCTTAACCATTTCTCATCAATTTGCTCAACAAGACAAAAAGACGTTGGCTAATGCGGAACATATTATTGCTTCGGTATTGATGCACTTTACTCGTGCCGCCGCCGGATTAACTGATTCTGCTGAACAATTGCGTAATGAAAATAACGCCATCAACAACGAAATATCCGATGTTTTTGTCGATTTACAATTTCAAGATCGTGTCAGCCAAATTTTAACGTTAGTCTGCGCTGATTTGAATAAACTCGAACAGTATTTAAACGAACTTAACAGCGAAGAAAGCCGGGGCGAGGTGTTACGCTTGATGAATGTCGAGCAATGGTTGGAAGAACTAACTAAAACTTACACCATGAAAGAACAGCTTGCCGCTCATGAGGACGCAGATGCTAGCATTGATACCAACCAAACCATGATTACATTTTTTTGAGGAGATCCCAATGGCAAAAACAATTTTGTTTGTAGAAGATTCCGCCTCGGTGCGGCAAGTGATGAAAACCGCCTTAGCACGCGAAGGATATGAGGTGGTTTTGGCTGTTGATGGTCAAGACGCATTGACCAAACTCAACGGTCAAAAAATACACCTCATTATCAGTGACGTAAATATGCCAAATATGGATGGCATTACATTTGTGAAAGAAGCAAAAAAACTCCCCGCTTATAAATTTACGCCCATCATCATGCTGACTACTGAAACGCAGGCATTGAAAATGGCTGAAGGTAAAGCAGCGGGCGTAAAGGCGTGGATCGTTAAACCTTTTCAGCCACCTCAACTAATGGCAGCGGTAGCGCAGCTTGTGATGGCATAAATAAAATTCTTTTCACACGCATGGAACGACGCGGTGTTTAGAAAATCTCACGATAAACACAGGAGCAACTGATGGCGAACGAACAGCAAAATAATCGTATTGTTATAGAAGGTGAATTGACCATTTACACCGTAACGGAATTGAAAGACAAATTTCTGGGTGGTCTATTGACGAATGATGAATTGGAGTTGGATCTATCCGAAGTAAGTGAAATCGATGGAGCTGGATTACAGCTGCTGGTGATGTCAAAGCAAAGCGCGATAGCTTTAAAGAAAACCCTACTTATTACCGGTCATAGTCCGGTCGTAGCGGAACTGTTAGATTTATCCGGTTTATCGGGTTTTTTCGGGGATCCGTTACTGATGGCTCATCAATCCAAACTAGAAGGTAAATCGTTATGAGTCCAGACATTCCAGATGAATATCTACAAACTTTTGTTATCGAGTGCAGAGAATTACTCGAACAAATGGAAGATGCCCTGTTAATCATAGAGCGGGATCCAGAAAATCCAGAAATTATCAACGCTATCTTTCGAGCGGCACATACCATCAAAGGCACTGCCGGTTTGTTTGGTATTGACTACATGGTGGAATTCACACATGTCGCTGAAAGCGTTTTAGATCGCGTGCGTAGCCGTGAGGTAATGATAAGTTCTGCGTTGTCGGCATTATTTATTGAAGTACATGATCATTTGGGTACATTAGTTAATCATGTTGAAGAAGGTACGCTACCTACTGAGGAAGTCGATGCACGCAGTAAACGTCTAATCGCACAGTTAACACAGTATTTGGATACGCCCATCACACATGAAGCTGTTCCTTCCAGTGATATAGCCATTGTGGTTAAGCCTAAAATGAATCCAGTGCAAGGCGATGTGGTTAAAACCGATTATTGGCACATATCTTTACGTTTTGGATTAGAGGTATTCCGAAACGGCATGGATCCTTTTTCTTTCGTGCGGTATCTGTCTTCTATCGGGCAGGTTGTGCAACTGGTGACAATTATTGATGCCATTCCACCTGCTGATGAAATGGATCCCGAATCGTGTTATTTGGGATTTGAAATCAGTTTTAACAGCGATGCCGATAAAATCACCATCGAAAATATCTTCAATTTTGTACACGATGACTGCGTCATTCGTATCTTGCCTCCGCACAGTAAAATTTCTGAGTACGAACGCTTGATTTTGGAATTACCAGAACAAGAAATGCGTTTAGGCGAAATGCTTGTTAAATGTGGCTCCTTAACACCAACGGAATTGGAAAGAATCCTCCGTATTCAAGCCGAACAAGCTGATGAGGAAGACGCACCGCTACTCATTGGTGATGTGTTACTTCAACAAAAGGTGGTCAGTCCACCAGTGATTGAAGCCGCATTGGAAAAGCAAAAACACATTAAGGAAACCAAAAAAGCTGAAGCCAATTTGATTCGCGTTGATGCGGACAAACTCGATGACCTAATCAATCTGGTGGGAGAACTCATTATTGCGGGTGCAGGGATTAACCTCATCGCCACTCGTGAAAAAATGGCGGATTTGTTCCAATCAACCGCCACCTTATCACGGCTAGTGGAAGAGGTACGCGATTCCGCACTGGCATTGCGTATGGTGCAAATCGGTGGGACGTTCAATCGCTTTCAGCGCGTGGTGCGTGATGTCAGCAAAGAACTGGGCAAAGATGTCGATTTAGTTATCACGGGTGCGGAGACCGAACTCGATAAAACTGTCGTTGAAAAAATCGGCGATCCGCTCACGCATCTCGTCCGCAACTCAATGGATCACGGCATAGAACCCGCCGAAGTGCGGCTTGCCCGAGGAAAACCTGTTAAAGGTACGCTTCAACTCAGTGCTTATCATGATGCTGGCAGCATCGTGATCGAAGTGAGCGACGATGGCGGCGGCTTGAACAAAGCCAGAATTTTGAGTAAAGCTATCGAACGCGGTCTAGTCGCTGAGGGCGCAAATCTGACCGATAAAGAAATATACAACCTCATTTTCGAAGCGGGATTCTCCACCGCTGATACCGTTAGCAACCTTTCGGGTCGCGGTGTTGGGATGGACGTAGTGCGCCGAAACATTACCGCCTTACGCGGCACCGTTGATTTAGATAGCGTCGAAGGTCAAGGCAGCACCGTCCGCATTCGTTTACCGCTAACACTCGCTATTATTGATGGCTTCATGGTGGGTGTTGGTAATGCAACTTACGTTATGCCATTAGACATCGTGGTGGAGTGTATTGAATTAAAAGCTTGGGCGAGCAACGAAGGTGATGAGCAATATATCAATCTGCGTGGTGAAGTATTGCCGTATCGACGGTTACGCGATCACTTTGGCATAAAAGGCGAGACGGTGGCGCGTGAAAATGTCGTGGTTATACGTTATGGGGAACACAAAGCCGGGCTGGTAGTAGATAAACTAATGGGCGAATTCCAAACCGTCATCAAATCACCTGGCAAGTTATTTGAAAGCGGAAAAGGTATCGGTGGATTTACCATTTTAGGCAGCGGTGAAGTTGCCTTAATTTTAGATGTCCCTGGACTGATGGGGCTGATTGAACACGAAAGGACGTGAATAAAGTTGCAGTAGAAGTTGTTTCAAAGCAGTGATATTTGTAGGTGGTGGTTGAGTTGTTTCAAGATAATTCGTAAATCCACTTTTAACTTAAATTAAACGCAGAGAACACTATGAACCTAATGAATTTATTTTCCAATCACACAACAGCGGTTAGTGAAATTGAGCGCGTTACTCAAGCGATTATTGCTGGGCATCTTAATGAACGAGTCAACGTCACGGGGTTTGGTGACGATGCTAAACAGTTTGGTAGTTCAATAAATAAGATGCTCGATGCCATCGTTCAACCGCTCAACGTTGCTGCAGATTATGTCGAACATATTGCCAAAGGCATGATTCCAACCAAGATTACCGACACCTATAACGGTGATTTCAACATTCTAAAAAATAATCTCAACACCTGTATCGATGCCGTGAATGCGCTAGTTTCCGATGCCGATGTGTTAGCCGTTGCTGCCGTGGAAGGACGGTTAGAGACTCGTGCCGATGCCACGAAACATCAAGGCGATTTCCGCAAAATTGTCGAAGGCGTGAACACCACGCTGGATGCCGTCATTACCCCGTTAAATGTGGCGGCAAGTTACGTCGATAACATTTCGAAAGGAGCCATTCCCGTTAAAATCACTGATTCCTATAACGGTGATTTCAATATCTTGAAAAATAATCTCAACACCTGTATCGATGCGGTAACTACTCTCATTCTGGATGCTGATATGTTGTCAATCGCAGCGGTGGAAGGACGATTACAAACTCGTGCCGATGCCACGAAGCATCAAGGTGATTTCCGTAGAATTGTCGAAGGTGTAAATGCAACCTTAGACGGGGTCATTCTTCCGGTCAACGAAGTTGTAGCGGTTCTAACCGAAATGGAAAAAGGCGATCTTACCCAATTGGTTAAAGGTCATTACAACGGTCAACTCGAAGATTTCAAAGATACCGTCAACAATACCATTGCTAAAATTGCTGAAATTATCGGCGAAGTGAATAGTGCCGCGTCCAATATCGCGTCAGCGAGTGAGCAAGTTTCTTCCACGGCACAAAATATGAGTCAAGCAACCAGTGAACAGGCCGCGAGTGTCGAGCAAACTAGTTCTTCCGTCGAAGAAATGTCGGCGTCAATTAACCAGAACACAGAAAACGCTAAAGTGACCGATGGCATGGCGACTCAAGCCAGCGGTGAAGCGGTGCAAGGTGGTGATGCCGTTAAAAAAACAGTGCAAGCGATGAAGAGTATCGCCGGAAAAATTGGCATCATTGATGATATTGCGTACCAAACTAATTTACTCGCATTGAACGCGGCGATTGAAGCCGCTCGTGCCGGTGAACATGGTAAAGGTTTTGCCGTGGTGGCTGCCGAAGTTCGCAATCTTGCCGAACGTAGCCAAGTCGCGGCAAAGGAAATTGGTGAGCTTGCTGAAAGTAGTGTTGAAATGGCTGAAAGTGCGGGCAAACTTTTAGATGCCATCGTTCCATCAATTAAAAAAACATCTGACTTAGTACAGGAAATTGCAGCGGCTTCTGAAGAACAATCAACGGGTGTCGGGCAAATCAATACCGCGATGAGTCAGCTTAATCAGATTACCCAACAGAATGCCAGTGCTTCAGAAGAATTAGCCGCCACCTCAGAAGAAATGAGCGGACAAGCCATACAGCTACAAGAGCTGATGGCGTTTTTTACCGTGAGTGGTCATAAATCACCCGTGAACAAAAATACACTTATCAAACCAATAGTGAAAAAAGAAGTGGCAACTCAGCATCATGAAGTGAACGAGAACGAATTTGTGAGGTTTTAGGTCAAACGATACAGAATCCTTAACACTCAAGTAATCATCTGATGTTAAAGAATAAAACACGAAAGAATATAAACAGATTTCAGGCGCGGTTGTTTCAAAATAGAGAACATTTGTATGACGTGGTTATAAATCGGTTGTTTAAAGACAATTCGTAAATCCACTCTTAACTTCAATTAAAAATAACTTGTATGTGGAGAGCAATATGAACCTAATGAATTTATTTTCCAATCACACAGTAGCCGTCAATGAAATTGAACGGGTTACTCAAGCTATTATCGCAGGGCATCTTAATGAACGTGTCAATGTCACAGGGTTTGGTGATGATACTAAGCCGTTCGGCAATTCGATTAACAAAATGCTCGATGCCATCGTTCAACCGCTCAACGTTGCTGCAGATTATGTCGAACATATTGCCAAAGGCAGTATCCCAACCAAGATTACCGACAATTACAACGGTGACTTCAACGCCATCAAAAACAATCTCAACATCTGTATTGATGCAATCAATCAACAAGTCGCGATTACTAAAGGTATCGTAATAGGTGATTTTTCAGTGAAAGTGGATGTACGTTCTGAAAATGATGAGCAATCTAAAAGTTTGATTCAAGTGGTCAATGTTCTTCAATCATTGCAAACAGAAATAGATTGTATGAGTGCTGAACACAACAAAGGCGACATTGATGTCGTCATTGACAGCAAAAAATTCCAAGGTAACTTTCAGATTATGGCACAAGGCATTAATGACATGGTGGGAAGTCATATTGGGGACACGAAAAAAGCCATGGCAGTATTTAAAACCTTTGGCGAAGGTAATTTCGATGCTTCGATGGAACAGTTACCTGGCAAAAAGATTTTCATTAACAACACAATCGAACAAGTACGCAGTAATCTCAAGGCTGTCATAGTCGATACAAATAGCCTGATTAAAGCCGCATCGGATGGGCAGCTCGAAGCCCGTGCCGATGCGTCCAAACATCAAGGTGATTTCGGTAAGTTGATGCAAGGCATTAACAGTATATTAGATGCCATTTTGTTACCTATCGCCGAAGGCAACCGCATTCTTACGCAAATTTCCAACGGCAAGATTGATGAGTTAATCGCCCAAACATACAAGGGCGATCACGAAAGCATGAAGCAAGCTGTCAATAATGTGGCGACGACGTTGCAAGGTTTACAGAAACAATTACAACGCCTTACCGAAGCCTCCAGAGAGGGATTGCTGTCGGAACGCGGTAAGCCAGAACAGTTCAAAGGGGCGTATGCTGAAATCGTGGGTGGCGTTAACAATATGCTGGATGCTATTTTGTTACCTATCGGCGAAGGCAACCGCATCCTCATACAGATTTCCAATGGCAAGATTGATGAGTTGATAGCCCAAACGTACAAGGGCGATCATGAAAGCATGAAGCAAGCTATCAATAATGTGGCGACGACGTTGCAAGGTTTACAGAAACAATTGCAACACCTTACCGAAGCCTCCAGAGAGGGATTGCTGTCGGAACGTGGCAAACCAGAACAGTTCAAAGGTGTGTATGCGGAAGTTGTTGGCGGCGTGAATGAAATGCTGGATGCAATCCTTCTCCCTATCAGCGAAGGCAACCGTATTTTGAGTTTGATTAGTGATGGTGATTTACGTCAAAAAGTAGAAATTCCTTGCAAGGGTGATCACGATAAAATGAAACAAGCCGTTAATGGCGTGTACACCTGGCTATCAGAACTCATTGTGTACGTCACCAAAATTGCCAATGGTGATATGACTGCAGAAATGGGTAAAGCGTCCAACAATGACCAAATTCACGAATGGCTGATTTTGCTCAAACGCAATATCCAGGCTTTGACGACCGATGTTAATCTGTTATCAATTGCCGCCGTTGAAGGTGATTTACAAAAACGTGCCGATGCGACGAAACATCAAGGCGACTACCGCAAAATTATCGAAGGTCTGAATAACACGTTAGACGGTATTATTCTTCCCGTGAACGAAGTGGTAGCCGTTCTCACTGAAGTAGAAAAAGGCGACTTGACTAAAATTGTCCACGGTCATTACAAAGGGCAACTCGAAGATTTCAAAGATACCGTCAATAACACCATTGCCAAAATTGCTGAAATCATCGGCGAAGTGAATAGTGCGGCCGCTAATATCGCCTCGGCAAGTGGAGAAATTTCTGCCACAGCACAAAGTATGAGTCAGGCAACCAATGAACAGGCGGCGAGTGTCGAAGAAACCAGTTCTGCGGTTGAGCAAATGTCAGCTTCTATCAATCAAAACACAGAAAATGCGAAAGTTACCGATGGTATGGCGACCCAAACTAGTTGCGAGGCGATAGAAGGGGGCGACGCTGTTAAAACAACGGTACGAGCGATGAAGAGTATCGCTGGGAAAATCGGCATCATCGATGATATTGCCTATCAAACCAATTTGTTAGCGTTGAACGCCGCGATTGAAGCGGCACGCGCAGGCGAACACGGAAAGGGCTTTGCTGTCGTTGCCGCCGAGGTTCGTAACCTTGCCGAACGTAGTCAAGTCGCGGCGCAAGAAATTGGCGAACTTGCCAGCAGCAGTGTTGAAATGGCGGAAAATGCGGGCAAACTTTTCGATACCATCGTTCCCTCGATTAAGAAAACGGCGGATTTAGTGCAGGAAATCACGGCGGCTTCTGAAGAGCAATCAACGGGGGTCGGGCAAATCAATACCGCGATGAGTCAGCTCAACCAGATTACCCAACAGAATGCCAGTGCTTCAGAAGAATTAGCCGCCACCGCAGAAGAAATGAGCGGGCAAGCCATGCAATTACAAGAAATGATGGAGTTTTTTACCTTAAGTAGTAATAAATCACCTGTGAGCAAACATCCGTCTTCCAAACCAACGGCGAAAAAAGCCGCGATAGATAATCCCTCATTTAATGAAAGCGAATTTGTGAAGTTTTAAGAAATTGGTATGAATCATGCTGTCGTATAAACGACACAAAATTTTTAACACTTAAGTAATCATCTGACGTTACGAAATTGAAGTTGTATTTTGTAGAGACGCGCTAAATTGTGTCTCTATAATTTGATTGCGTAACATTAGTTTTCATATTCAATCCAGATTGATAAAACACGAAGGAATGTGAACAGATTTCAGGCGTAGTTGTTTCAAAATAGTGAACATTTGTATGGCAGCGTGGTTGAATCGGTTATTTAAAGATAATTCGTGAATCCACTTTTAAACTTAAAATAACTTGTATACAGAGAGCAACATGAACCTAATGAATTTATTTTCTAATCACACAACAGCAATCAGTGAAATTGAACGAGTGACGCAAGCCGTTATCGCGGGGAAACTCAATGAACGTGTCAATATCATAGGATTTAATGAAGATGCTAAACAGTTTGGCAATTCGATAAATAAGATGCTGGATGCCATCGTTCAACCGCTTAACGTCGCTGCAGATTACGTCGATCGTATCGCTAAAGGTGCTATCCCAACCAAGATTACTGATATTTACAATGGTGATTTCAACATTCTGAAAAACAACCTCAACACCTGTATTGATGCTATCAATCAGCAAACGGCTGCGGCTCAAGGTATTGCAGCGGGTGATTTTTCAGTAAAAATCAATGTGCGTTCTGAAAATGACGAGCAAGCCAAAAGTTTGATTCATGTGATTGATGCGTTTCGGTTATTGCAAAATGAAATGCACCGTTTAACCGTCGCTTCAAATGCCGGTTTGTTATCTGAACGTGGTAAAACGGAAGAATTCGAAGGCGAATACGCAGCAGTAGTGCGTGGTGTGAATGAAATGCTTGATGAAATTTTATTACCCATCAGTGAGGGTAATCGTATTTTATCAATGATTCAGGGTGGGGATTTGCGTCAAAAAGTAGATATTGTGTGCAAAGGCGATCACGACAAAATGAAGCAATCAGTCAATGGTGTGCATAGCTGGTTATCTGATTTAGTGGCCTATGTAACTAAAATTTCTAGCGGTGATTTAACAGCAGAAATGGCTAAAGCCTCAGAACACGATCAAATTCATGAATTTCTAGTCTTACTTAAAAACAACATTCAAGCGTTAGTCACCGATGCTAATGTGTTATCCGTTGCGGCGGTGGAAGGACGATTAGCGACTCGCGCCGATGCTACGAAACATCAAGGCGATTTCCGTAAAATTGTCGAGGGTGTGAATACCACCTTAGATGCGGTGATTAACCCGTTGAATGTCGCGGCGAATTATGTGGATAACATTTCAAAAGGTGCCATTCCGGTCAAAATTACCGATACCTATAACGGTGATTTCAACATTCTGAAAAACAACCTCAACACCTGTATTGATGCAGTCAATGCGCTGGTTGCCGATGCTAATGTGTTATCAGTTGCGGCGGTTGAAGGACGACTCGCGACTCGCGCCGATGCCACGAAACATCAAGGCGATTTCCGTAAAATTGTGGAAGGCGTGAACACCACGCTGGATGCAGTGATTACGCCGTTGAATGTGGCAGCGAATTATGTGGATAACATTTCAAAAGGTGCCATTCCGGTCAAAATTACCGATACCTATAACGGTGATTTCAACATTTTGAAAAATAATCTCAACACCTGTATTGATGCGGTAAACGCGCTCGTTGCGGATGCTAATGTGTTATCCATTGCGGCGGTTGAAGGACGACTCGCGACTCGCGCCGATGCCACGAAACATCAAGGCGATTTCCGCAAAATTGTCGAGGGTGTGAATACCACCTTAGATGCGGTAATTAACCCGTTGAATGTCGCGGCGAATTATGTGGATAACATTTCAAAAGGTGCCATTCCGGTCAAAATTACCGATACCTACAATGGTGATTTCAACATTCTGAAAAACAACCTCAATACCTGTATTGATGCGGTGAACACGCTGGTTGCGGATGCCAATTTGTTGGCAGTCGCAGCAGTGGAAGGACGATTAGCGACTCGCGCTGATGCCACGAAACATCAAGGCGATTTCCGCAAAATTGTCGAGGGTGTGAATACCACCTTAGATGCGGTA
>CAINHO010000029.1 GCA_903848935.1 uncultured Pseudomonadota bacterium
GCGGTAAAAATTGATAGTGAGAAAGTGGAAAATCCGAAACTCGAAATTACCGCCGGTTCGCAACACGTTTATCAAGTCGGTAAAAGGAAATTTGCACGAGTGACGGTTGTGACGATTTAAGTGCCAAATATGTGTCGATTTATCAGTAACGCAATGTTAAAAAACCGTTTTTAAATTCCGAAACAACAACTATATTGAGGTTCATAAGATGTTTAAACAAACTGTAATTGCACTAAGTGTCACCCTACTTTCAGGCTGTGCCACCCTATTTGACGGTTCAACACAAAACCTTACCGTCTCTACAATGAATGATAAAAAACCAGAAAAAACGTTATGCAACATCACTAATGAAGAAGGGAATTGGCAAACGACTGGCGGCAACACCTCAACAATTATCCATCGCGATGGAAATACTATGACAGTCACTTGTGAAAATGAGTTTCAACATGGTGTCGCTCGTCTTGAACCGAGTTTCAGTAGTTATTATTTCTTAATGGATTTTCCAAGTTGTGGTTTGGGTCTATTTGTCGATGCAAGTACAAATGCGTTATACACTTATCCTCCAACCGCCATTGTTGGAATGCACAACATCAGCACACCGACTGAACCACTCAAACCAGTCGAATTTGAAACCCCAGTGCCATTACAGATGAGACGGTAATCAAACAAAGGTCAGATGAACGGGGCTGGACATTGTTATTTTTAATAAGCACGAAGGTGAAAACATACCCGTTTTCACCTCGTACTTTCACAACAACGCCTTAATCTCCGGCACACACGAACCACAATTCGTACCCGCTTTTAAACACTGCCCAACTTCCTGGTGGGTTTTCAAACTGTGTTTTTCAATGGCTTGCTGAATGGTTTTTTCGCCAACATTGAAACACGCACACACAATCGTTCCGACATCTTCCACACCTTTCGATAGTTCGCCCGTTAATAACGCGAGCTGTTCAGTTTTCGTGATTTCGGTTTGCGTAAATAAACTCATCAACCAATTTCGCGACGGCAATTCGCCTGTCGTCGTCATAAACAACACGCTTTCCAAACGTCCATCAGCAAACCGCGCTGCCCGATAATTGCCTTGTGCCACGTCGCTATATTCTTGCCACTGTGGCGCGATACATTCATTGGCACACAACATTTGTCGCGCCCAATCTGCTAAATTTTCAGGCGATTGATTTCCCGCTAATTCATAACGATAAAAATACTCTCCTTTATTTTTAACCCAGTATTCAGGTTCAGAAATTACTAATTCTCGCCGCGACAACACAAAACCTTGCCATGCTGTTTTAAACGGTGAAATTTTAACGGGCGTATGTTTGCTTTCGGGTTGTTTTGAAATCGGGTCAAAAACAGGATTCACCAACGCGCCCATTCTTCCTGCACTGGATTGTTGTGCTGTCCAGTGCATTGGCACGAAAATGTTGCCTGGTGTTTGAGCGTTAGTGATTTGAACTCGCGCCAACATCAAACCCCAACGACTTTCGATTTTCGCTAATTGATTCGTTTCAAGTTCAAAACGTTTCGCGTCTTCGGAATGAATTTCAACAAACGGTTCAGGTTTATGTTGATTCAATTTCGCCGCAATCGCCGTGCGGGTCATGGTGTGCCATTGATCACGAATTCGTCCCGTGTTTAAAATCAACGGATAATTTTCGTCCGGTAAATTCACAGGCAAACGCGGAGTAATTGGGATTAACTGCGCCTTGCCCGATTTCGTAAAAAACTTTCCATCTGCAAAGAAACGTGCCGTTCCATTTGGCGAATCTTTGGTAATTCCCCATTGCGTTGGTTGAAAATTATCGTAATCTTTTGCGCTAATTTCAGCTAACGCCGAAATGTTAAACGCACGCTTACCTTTATTTTCAAAACCAGATAACGCGGCGTGTTCACGGAAAATTTCAACGGGACTTTGATAATGAAACGCTTGCCCAAACCCTAAACGTCGCGCCACTTGCGTTAAAATCCACCAATCAGGTTTTGCGCTGCCAGCCGCTGGAAGCAAAGCGCGTTGACGTGAAATACACCGCTCGGAATTTGTTACCGTGCCGTCTTTTTCGCTCCAACCTTGAGCGGGCAATAAAACATGAGCCAACGCCGTGGTGTCAGTTTGGGCGATGCAATCCGAAACGACCACAAACTCACAACGTTTTAAAGCTTCTTTTACTTTGTCGGCGTTCGGCAAACTCACCACGGGATTCGTTCCCATAATCCAAACCGCTTTCACTTTACCGTCGTGAATTGCATCGAATAATTCAATCGCAGGAAAACCACCTTTTTGCGCGATATTCGGTGCATTCCAAAAACGTGAAACAAGGTCAATTTCGTCGGGATTTGAAAAATCGGTATGTGCGGCGAATTGATGCGCTAAACCACCCACTTCGCGTCCGCCCATCGCATTCGGTTGCCCCGTCAACGAAAACACGCCACAACCGATTTTGCCAATTCGCGCTGTGGCTAAATGACAATTTAAAATCGCGTTGACTTTGTCCGTGCCAGAAGTCGATTGATTGATACCTTGGCTGTATAAACTCAAGGTTTTTTCATTTTGTGCAAACCAGTTGAAAAATTGTTGAACATCTTCACTTTCTAAATTACAACGATTTGCGATATTTTCAATGCTGTAATTTTCCAATTTCAAACCATCTAAAACCGCTTCAAACCCTTCGGTATGATTTTCAATAAAATTCAAATCCAATTTATTGTGCGCGTGCAAAAACTGAAATAACCCGTTGAACAAAATAGCATCCGCGCCACTTGCTAACGGCAAATGCAAATCAGCAATATCACAGCTCGCTGTTTTACGCGGATCAATCACGACCACTTTTAAATTCGGATTCGCTTCTTTAGCGGCACGAATACGTTGAAAACTCACGGGGTGACACCACGCCGCATTTGAACCAATCAGCAAAATCAAATCCGCGTGTTCAAAATCTTCATAACAATTTGGCACCACGTCGCCACCAAATGCGCGTTTGTGTCCAGCAACTGACGACGACATACACAATCGGCTATTTGTATCCATGTTGCCGCTACCGATAAACCCTTTCATTAGTTTATTGGCGACGTAATAATCTTCAGTCAATAATTGCCCTGAACCATAAAAAGCCACGGCATTTACGCCGTGTTTTGCAATCACACTTTTGAGCGAATCGGCGACCAAATCTAATGCTTCTGTCCATGAGGTTTCACGACCGTAAATTTTCGGTTCTAACAAACGTCCTTTGAGTTCAATGGTTTCGCCGAGCTCAGAACCTTTTGAACACAACCGTCCAAAGTTTGCGGGGTGAGAGCTATCACCGTTAATTTTAATATGTCGATTTGCATCGTCAACTTTCGCGCTAATACCGCAGCCTACGCCGCAATAAGGACAAGTGGTTTGAATGGTTTTAATCCTCATGCGTATGCCTTCCCAAAAACTAATTTATCTCCAAACGCTAATCTATCGTCTATCACAACGGATTTCAAATTATCCAAACGCCTTCCATGTTTTCCATCCAAACTGAGTTACGTTGCAAGCGGTCGGTTTTCGCACGTCACAACCCACGTCTTTGCCATGTTTTTCAATCAAATCTGCGAAGGTTTGAATTTCTTAAACACGTATTAAATCAAACAATTCTTGGTGCGTGAAAGCGATGTTTAACCTCAAAGCACTGTTTTCTGCCAATAATTTAAAAAATAATAGGGAGAATTTTCTGGATAATAATGTTCGTTACATGATTTAATTCGGTGCGAAATTTCTCGCACCGCAATGATTTTTGTAAAATTGTTGCGATTCACAAATGAAGAGGTGTATATGAATTCTTTTTTTAAAATAGCTTTACCTGCATTGGCGATGTTATTTGCGTCAAATGTTGCATTGGCGAAAGGCGATTACAATAATGTTCCATCTGAAGATCCACAGTTTCTCGCATGCAAATTATATGCTGCAACAAAATGGGAAGGCGGGGAAGAAAAAAGTCCGATTGCCGGTCAAACAAAAGCAGATGCGTTTTGTGAATGTATGTGGAATGAAACGCCTGAAGATTTCAAAGGCAGTTTAGCGAAATTTTCTGAATCCGAAAAAGGTGCGTCAACCAACAAAACCTGTGAAAAATATTCAAATTGGCATGACTAATTTCATCGTTGGATGAAGTTTTCAATTGTTATGTAACGTGTGCGACGGAGTGGAATCATTTTACTCGTTGTCGCCGCGTTATTTTTCGCAAAATCCCCTACCATTCTCATAACTCAATCGTGATGGCTGATTTAAAACAAGCACAAATTTTAGTCACACGCCCGGCACATCAAGCTGAAAATTTGTGTGCTTTGATTCGTAAAAATAATGGTATTCCAATTCGTTTTCCAACATTGGAAATTGTGCCGACAAGTTTAAACATTGACGAAATCGAATCACCTTTAACACACACTGATTTGTTTATTTTCACCAGCACAAATGCCGTGCATTGTTATTGTTCACAGTTGGATGATGCTAAAATGCGCCGCTTGAAAACAAAATCGTGTTTAGCAATCGGCAAAACTACCGCGCAAGCCTTAACAACGGTGGGTTTGAACGTCGATTTAATGCCTGAGCATGGTTATAATAGCGAAGCGTTATTAGAGTTAGTGGCATTGCAAAATGTTTTACATAAAAATATCGTGATAATTCGCGGTGAAAATGGACGTGAAACTTTAGCCGAAACACTGAAACAACGTGGCGCAAAGGTGAGTTATCAAAACGTTTATCGGCGCGAAATTCCGGAAATCGATGGCTCGGAAATTTTGCAACAAAGGTTAGATTTCATCACCATAACCAGCGGCGAAGCGATACAAAATCTAGTAAAAATGTTGCCCGAAATGCAGCACGATTTGTTAAAAAAAATACCTTTAATAGTAGTTAGTGAGCGCATTCAAACCATCGCAAAAAATCTCGGTTTTGAACACATCGCACTCGCGCAAATGCCGTCAGATGACGCAATTTTTAATACAATAACGACGATAATAAACGGGGAAGAAAGTGGCTGAATTGATTGAAGCGATTGAACAACAAACTGTCAAAGAGACACCGCCAGAAGTCAGACGTTCTCGTAGCGGATTTTGGTTTGGCTTAATCATTTTGTTGATGATTTCCGTTGTCGCGGGCGCAGGCTATTATTTTCTTTCGCAATTACGCGACAAACAAGAAGGACTAGGCGGCGAAGTGAAAGGCGCGGTGTCGCAACAAATCAGCGATTACCAAGCACAACTCGCGGCAATTCAATCGCAACTCGCCGCCGTTCAAACGGACGTGGGTAACAAAGAAGCGCATTTCACCAACAGCGTCACCGAATTTTCAAAATTACAAAACGAAAAATTAGACGCAACCCGCAAAGATTTATCCGAAGAAATCCAAAAATTACAACGCCAATTAGGCAAAACTCGCGGCGATTGGTTACTTGCCGATGCGGAGTATTTGTTGAGTGTGGCAAATCAACGTTTGCTTTTAATGGGCGACGTGAATACCACGATGGAAGCTTTAGAAGCGGCTGACCAACGCTTGCGCGAAAGTGGCGATGCGGCTGCGTATAAAATTCGTGAACAATTGGCAAAAGATATTTCAGCGATTAGCAAAGTGAACGCAGTGGATGTTGTGGGAATTTACGCGACTTTGCAAAATTTGGAATCTCAAATTGATTCACTGACTTTATTGTTGCCTTACGCGGGCAAAGACGAAACGATTAAACCGGTCGTGCCTGAAGTTAAACCGACGGATTTGATGGGGCAATTAGAAACGATGGTGACGATTCGCCACGTTCAACAACACGTCAATGAAATTCTAACGCCTGAACAAGCGCAATTTATTCGTGAACAATTGCGGGTGAAATTAGAAATTATCAAAATCGCGCTCGTGCAACAAAACGACGTGCTTTATCAAGCAAGTTTGGCAGATACGCAAAAATGGATTACGAGTAATTTTGTGAAAGAAAAAGCCGCTGAACATTTTACGCTCGCACTCGATAAACTCACGGACGTGCGGCTTCGTAGCCAATTTCCTGATATTAGTTTGTCGTTGAAAATGTTGCGCGACATCACGAAATTACGGATTGAAACCGACAAAGCCTTATCAAATACTTCAGCAGTAAATAAAGCTGAACCTGTTGAAACCACGCCAGCGCAACAATAAGAGAATTCATCATGAAAAAAATGCTTTTTCTTTTAGTTATTTTGGGCGTGTTAGGAGCTAGCGGTTTTTACGGCAGCCAGTTTTTGACACACTTAAATAGTGCCGGTTATGTGTTAATCGGTATCGAACAATGGTCAGTGGAAACCTCATTAGTGGTGTTTTTAGCGGGATTGATTGCCTTATTTTTTGCGTTATATTTTAGCTTTCGACTACTCGGCTGGTCGTTTCGTTTACCCAAACAAATCAAAAAACGAGTCGCCACAAACAAACTCAACATTTCTCAACAAGCGTTAATTAAAGGCTTAGTCGATTCTGCCGAAGGCAATTGGGAAGATGCCGAAAACATTTTGATTAAGCACGCTTCGCACAGTGGCGCACCGTTGATTCATTATTTGACGGCGGCACGCGCAGCGCAATCACGCGGTGCATTTGATAAACGCGACGAGTATTTACAATTTGCGGCTGAACACGGTGACGATGCGGAAATTGCCGTGGGTTTGACGCAAGCGGAATTGAATTTGTCGGGCGAACAATACGAAGAAGCCTTGGAAACCTTAACGCGCTTACATTCTGTCAATCCAAAACAAGCGAATGTTTTGCGCTTATTGCATTTGACATATCAAAAATTGGAAGACTGGCAGTCACTGCGTTCATTGATTCCGGCACTCAACACACATAAAGTCTTGGTTGAAGCCGAAGTAAAATTGATTGAAACCGAAGTGTTTAGCAATTTGCTTAAACAAGCGGCTGAACAACAAGATCGTAACGCGCTGCAAACGCTTTGGGCAGAAATACCGTTGCCCATTAAAGTCATCCGTGGTGTGGCGGCGATTTATTTTGCCGCGATGATTGATGTAGGTGCAGGCGCGAGTATCGAAGATGAACTGGTTAAAAACTTGGCAGCAAATTGGAATGAAACGTTGTTGATTTTATTCGGCAACATTCAATCGACCGACCCCGTATTGCAACTTGAAACCGCTGAACGTTGGTTAATTGGTCACGCGAATGATGCGATTTTGTTGATGGTGCTGGGAAAATTGAGTGGGCAACGCGCCGATTACGCGAAAGCTCAACGTTATTTACAACAAAGCATTTCACTTGATCCGAATGTGCAAAGTTACCGTTTGTTAGGTGATTTGGCGATGACACAAGGCGACGCAAATGCCGCGAGTCAGTTTTATAAACAAGGTTTAGAACTTGCGTCAGGTGAGTTAGTGAATCGCATTGAAACGTTAGCCGTTTAACGTGTTTAAAAAATCACTTATTGTCGTCAATGCCGTATTGTTATTGGGTTGTAATACCATGCTGCTCGGCAGTTACGGCGAACAAAATCAAACCTTAGAAGCCTTTTCACAGCGTGTTGAAAGTGTGTTTAAATTCCAAAATAGCATGACCAATGCGGTGATGTTGCTAGAAACCGAACCATCAGCGATGGTTTTAGACGCAGAACAAAAAATGCAAACGACTTGCGAACCATTGAACGAATACGCTTCGCGCGAAATGGACGGATTAAGTGCCGATTTTGCATTACAAAAACGGGTGGAACAAACCGCTGTGAGCTGCGAAACAGCAGCACAACGGCTGCAATCTTTACTGCCTCATTAAGCCGCAACTCTTCCAACGTCAACATTCTTAATGCCAAAGGAATGTTGAGTAAATTTACCCGTCGTGACACGCGGTTGACCTGCCAAATCGTGATATGTTTGAACTTCAAAATAATTTAATTCGGTCAGAATATGTTGCACGTCTTCAGCTTGATTGTAGCCGTGTTCAAACCAGAGTTGCCCGTGTGGTTTTAAATAATTTTTGGCTTCGGTGGCGATTACCTTTATGTCTCGCAAACCATTTTCGGCAGCGATTAACGCGGTTTTCGGTTCAAAACGAACATCACCTTGCGATAAATGTTCGTCCTCGGCGGAAATATAAGGTGGATTGCTGACGATTAAATCAAATTCTATTTCTGGCACAGCAGAAAACCAATCACTCAGAATAAATTCGACGTTTTGACACTCGTGAAAATGCGCGTTTTTTTGAGCAATTTCGAGTGCGGCAAAACTGGCATCAACGGCAAATACTTTTGCATTTGGACGTTCAGCGGCTAAGGTGACGACAATCGCACCCGAACCCGTGCCTAAATCTAAAATTTTAAACGGTGAATCTTCGGGAATTTGTGCGAGGCAAAGTTCAATCAATAATTCGGTGTCGGGGCGAGGAATTAACACGTCGGGAGAAACGATAAATTCGCGTGACCAAAATTCGCGGGTGCCAGTTAAATAGGCAATTGGTACGCCATCTAAACGTTGTGAAATAAGCGATTCAAAATGGGAAATGATTGGTACATCGAGTTTTTTATCGTTCCACGCGCGTAAATAACTGCGATTTTTTGCCAAGACAAACGCCAATAAAACCTCGGCATCTAAACGCGGTGAATCTGAAACAGAGGCTAGATTATCAGCAGCAAAATCAAGGTGATTTTGAATCGTGGTCATTCAATGAGTTTCAGCAAACGTTGTACTTCAATTTGAATTTTTTTGCGAAACAACAAAAACCTCCACCGCCGTCCGCCGCATTGTTTCCACAACATCGCCGAGCGAATACCACCCAGTAAACACGCCCGAATTTTATTAGCGGTTTCAGCCCGCGATAAATAATCCGGCACACCATTCACCATAATGCGCGGCTGTAATTTGCTCACACTTTGTAAATAAATATCGCCCAAATTTGCCAATACATTTTCATGCAGCAAATTGAAATGATCGGTTTGTGCTTTGGCGCGTTCAAGCCCAATCGAAATCGTTTTGAGCATGGCGGTTTGTTCACTCAATTCCTTTTCTAAAAATACCATTGAAGCCGAATAACGTGCCTCGTCAGGATAAGCGATTTCGTAGCCAGTCAATTGCGCGGCAAGATGCGTCAATCCTATTTTCAAATTCGCCAAGTCATTGCCGTAAATATCTAGTACGCTGTCAGATTCTGTTTTAAGCAAACTGTTTATTGTGGTTTCTAGCGCGGATTCATCAGCTTTGCCCGTCGTTGCTAATTGCTGCACCAACGCCGCCGCTTGAGCGATTCCCGCTAAAGCAATGACTTGATGCGTCAGTGTGTTAAGTTCCATTTTGAATAATCCTAAAAGTTAATAACGTGATGATTTAGAGCGTCGATAATGGGTAGATTTTTTACCCGAGAAGATAATAAGTAATGACCACGCGATTAAAAAACTCACGCCACCTAACGGCGTAATTGCACCCAACGCGGGTAAATCCAAAATCGCCAGCAAATACAAGCTGCCCGAAAACAAAATAATCCCTAAAAACATCAGGAAACCTGCCCATTTCAGTAGTTTCGATTGCGCGTCGTGTTGCTGCATTAAGGCAATCGCAATCAGTCCAAAAGCGTGCCACATTTGGTAGGTTACGCCAGTTTGATACACCGTGAGTAATTCAGGACTAATCATGGTTTTCAAACCATGTGCGCCGAATGCACCCATCGCCACGCCAATAAATGCGCTGGCGGCACCCAGAAATAAAAAAACAGAAGGCATAATCATTTCTCCAAAAGTCGAGGCATCAATTGCACTAAATTACAGGGGCGCGTGCGTGAATCAAGCTGGGCGTGAATAATCGAATCCCATGCGGTGCGACACGCGCTGCCCGAACCAGGTAAGCAAAAAATATACGTTCCATTTGCCACGCCAGCAATCGCGCGAGATTGAATCGTAGACGTTTGAATATCGGCAAAAGATAACCAGCGAAATGTTTCGCCAAAACCGTCCAACACTTTATCGAGCAACGGCGTAATCGCTTCAGGCGTACCATCACGACCCGTTACACCTGTGCCACCGGTACTGATAATCCCGTCTATTTTTGCGTCGATAATCCATTGCGACACTGTGGCACGAATTTGATAAATGTTGTCCGGCACAATTTGTTTATCAGCAACGAAATGTCCCGCACCGATAATTCGTTCAACTAAAATTGCCCCCGATGTGTCATTGTTTTCGTTGCGCGTATCGGAAACCGTGAGAACGGCGATATTTAAAGCGATGAAATCTGTCATATTCAATCCATCGAACCGGTTAATTTGCCATTGCGAAAAATGCGGTCTTTACCTTTTCTACCATCTTTAAACCACTCCGTCGCCATGCCTTCGAGTTTGCCGTCATAAAAATTAGCTTCGTTACTTTGCTGTCCATTTTCGTACCACATTTTTGCTGCGCCATGTTGCTTGCCGTCTTTGAAATGAATCTCCGCTTTTTTGTAACCATTACGATAATATCCTTCAAAAACACCAGTGAACGGTTTGTCTTGATGCTGCTCATACGCCAAGCCGTCGCTTCGTTTTTCAATATGAACGGTAACTCTTTCTGTTTGAGGTTCTATTTTTTCATCAGTTCCACAACCAGAAAGTAAAAAACAAGTGATGAGAAGAAGGTATGTTTTTTTCATCATAAACTCCTTTTTATAGTGATTTAAATATCAACAAGATGCCTGATACAAACAAAAAGATTGCAAACAATTTGTTATATTTTTCACTGGCAATTTGGTTATAAAGCAATTCTTCTGTCAGTAAGAACACAACAATCGCAACCTGCACAAAACTCGCTCTATCGGTATAAGAAATACTAAATGTGCTATCCATCACCAGCAATGTTATCAACTGACATAACGCCAATGTCGCGTAACTTGCGGCACCTGTAACGCGGGTTTTATCTTTGGAATAATTTTTCGCATAAACAATTGCCGTCAACATCGAGCCGCCTAAGTTACTGATTCCATGAACTAATCCCAGCACCATTAAATAAATCCGTTCGTGTTTCATTATCGAAGTCAACGTACGTTCAATTAACGGGGAAAAACTTTTCAATGCCACTAAAACCAACAGTCCACCCATAATTAAACCGATACTAATTTTAACCGTACTTATAATCGCCAGAAATATCACGACTAACGGAATACTGTAAATTAAGACGTTTTTATAAAAAATATTATCCACTTTTTGGTGATGTTTTATTAGCTGCAACGTACTAATTGCAATAGAAACAGGTAATAACACGCCGAGTGCATCTATGAAATCATAGCCCAGTAAGAGCAAAATCGGTGTGCCGAATAATAACGTGCCGACTCCAAAAATAGATTGAGCCAGTGACACAGCAATGATGGTAAGTAAAATATCAATAGGCATTTCTTTCTCTTTAATTTTTATTTTTTAGGTTTCAAACGGCGTTTTTTGATGTTCGCCGGTAGAGTGATTTCTTTGGTCTTTTTTGGGCGCATTTTCAACCGTGCAAACAACAATCCGATTTCAAATAATAACCACATCGGCAACGCTAATAACGTTTGCGAAATCACGTCTGGCGGCGTTAAAAACATCCCAATCACAAATGCACCGACGATCACATACGGGCGTTTTTCGGTCAGACTTTCGACCGTCGTAAAGCCCGACCACACGGCGACAATTGTGAAAATAGGTACTTCGAAACAGATACCAAAGGCAAAAAATAACGCCAACACAAAATCTAAATAGGCTTCAATGTCGGTCATCACTGTCACACCTGTCGGTGCAGCGGAGGTGAAAAAAGCTAACGCTAACGGTGCGACGACAAAATACGCAAACGCTACGCCGCAATAAAACAAAATCGTACTGGCAATTAACAACGGAAAAATCGTTTTGCGTTCATTTTTATAAAGCGCGGGGGCAAGAAATCCCCAAATTTGATACAAAATAAACGGTACGGATAAAAACACCGCCGTTACCAATGATAATTTAAACGGAGTCATAAACGGCGACGTAACATTCGTGGCAATCATCGAACTATTTTGTGGCAAATGCGCCATGAGTGGTTGCGCCATAAGTGCATAAATATCGTTGGCGTACATTGACAACGGCAACGCAAGAAACGCGATGCACAACACAATGTGTAACAGACGATTTCGCAACTCAATTAAATGCGCGATAAATGGCAACTCGGCGGTATAGATTTTATTCATGAGGTTGGTGCGGTTTTGAATTCAAAATTTCAGCCGAAAGCGAATCTAACTGCGAATTTACAGGCGGCGGTTTTTCATCGTTCAAATAAGCCATACTTTCATTTTCTTTGAGCAATTGCCGAATTTCTTCCGCGTGTAATTCTTGACTGATTTCCACTTTTACGTTGGCAATCATTTGTTGTATTTTGCCTATCCAAAAACCGACGACTCGCGCCACTTTGGGTAAACGTTCGGGGCCGATGACTAATAAACTGACCAATCCCACCATCACTAATTCTGAAAATCCCACATCAAACATAATTTTTAAGCCACTCGTGCACGTTTTCGATAATCGCATTATTACAGCACTATTAGCAACATACAAGGCGCAAACTGCGGTGCATTTCGTTACTCGCGGTCTAATTTTCGGCTATAATTTGGTACTTTTATCGTTTCAACTGGTCAATATCGTGTCAATAACTCATCAAAAAGTAACCACCTTTCAAGGGCTAATTTTAGCTCTACAAACTTATTGGGCAGAACAAGGCTGTGTGCTGCTACAACCGCTAGATTTAGAAGTCGGCGCGGGAACATTTCATCCTGCGACTTTTTTACGCGCTATTGGCCCTGAGCCTTGGAGTGCAGCGTATGTTCAACCTTCACGTCGTCCAACGGATGGACGTTTTGGTGATAATCCAAACCGTTTACAACATTACTACCAATTTCAAGTGATGCTCAAACCGTCGCCTGCGGATATTCAAGATTTGTATTTAGGTTCGCTGAAACGCTTAGGTTTTGATTTGCTCGAACACGATATTCGTTTTGTGGAAGACAACTGGGAATCGCCAACGCTTGGCGCGTGGGGTTTAGGCTGGGAAGTGTGGCTCAACGGCATGGAAGTGACGCAATTCACTTATTTTCAACAAATTGGTGGGTTGGAATGTCGTCCTGTGACGGGTGAGATTACTTACGGTTTGGAACGTTTGGCGATGTATTTGCAAGGCGTTAACAGTGTTTATGATTTGATTTGGACAGAAACCCCGCATGGCGTAGTCACTTACGGCGACGTTTTTCATCAAAACGAAGTCGAAATGTCAGCGTTCAATTTTGACCACGCAAAAGTGGATTTTCTGTTTGAGTGTTTCACAACTTACGAAGAAGAATGCCAAAAATTGATTGCGGCGGATTTGCCATTGCCTGCGTATGAAATGGTGTTGAAAGCCTCACATACGTTTAATTTGCTCGATGCGCGTCATGCGATTTCGGTCACAGAACGCCAACGTTATATTTTGCGCGTTCGGACGCTTTCACGAGCGGTTGCCGAAGCCTATTACGCCCGCCGCGAAGCCTTAGGATTTCCGATGTTAAACACGCAAGGAGCAAACTAATGACTACCCAACATTTACTATTTGAACTCGGTTCAGAAGAATTGCCACCAAAAACACTTTTAAAACTCAGCAACGCTTTAACCGACGGCATCATCGCAGGTTTGAATGAAGCTGAACTCGATTTTTCAAGCGTGAAAAGTTACGCCACACCAAGACGTTTAGCCGTTTTCATTGAAAATTTGCAAGGCGCACAAGCGGATAAAACTGTTCAAAAAAGAGGTGTTGCGGTTAAAGCTGCCTTTCAAGAAGACGGCTCGCCAACTAAAGCGGCGTTAGCTTTCGCGCAAAGTTGCGGCGTGGAATTCGACCAACTCGAACGTTTAAAAACCGACAAAGGCGAATGGTTGGCTTGTACACAAACGATTGCCGGTCAATCCACGCAACAGTTGATTCCTGACATTATTCGCAAAAGCATTGCTAACTTGCCGATTGCAAAACGGATGCGTTGGGGCAATTTTACGACTGAATTTGTCCGACCTGTGCATTGGGCAGTGTTGCTTTATGGTGAAGAAATTATTGAAACTGAAATTTTAGGTTTGCAAACAAGCAATCAAACACGCGGTCATCGTTTCCACGCGCCGCAAGCGATTACGATTGCAAAACCTGAAAATTACGCCGAAATTTTACTTTCACAAGGTAAAGTCATTGCGGATTTTGAACAACGTAAAAATCAGATTCGTGCCGATGCTGAAAAAGCCGCTTCGGCTGTGAACGGTATCGCGCATATTGAAGAAGATTTGCTCGAAGAAATTGCAGCGTTAAATGAATTCCCCGTGCCGATTACAGGGCATTTCGACGAACGCTTTTTAGCGTTGCCTGCCGAAGTGTTGATTACCACGATGCAGGAAAATCAAAAGTATTTCCCTGTCAAAAATGCCGATTGTTCGTTGCGTCCGTATTTCATCACGTTCAGTAATATCGAAAGCACGCGCCCCGCTTCAATTCAAGATGGTAACGAACGAGTTGTTACGCCGCGTTTGTCGGATGCAGAATTTTTCTGGAAACAAGACCGCCGTTATTCACTCGCCGATTTTGCACCGCGTTTAGAAACCATCGTATTCCAAGAAAAATTGGGAACGGTCGCGCAAAAAGTGCAACGTCTTGTGAAACTCGCTGAATACATTGCTCCGAAAATTAACGCCGATGTTGAACTCGCAAAACGCGCCGCTTTTTTAGCGAAAAACGATTTGATGACTGAAATGGTCGGCGAATTTGGAAATTTGCAAGGCATCATGGGGCGTTATTACGCGCTGGCAGATGGCGAAAATCCAATCGTTGCACAAGCGATTGAAGAACATTATTTGCCAAAACAAGCAGGTGGCGCGATTCCAGAAAGAGGCATTGGTAGTATCGTAGCGTTAGCAGATAAAATCGACACGATAACAGGGATTTTTGCTGTAGGTTTAATTCCAACTGGTGATAAAGACCCCTATGCGTTGCGCCGTGCGGCATTAGGTGTATTACGAATACTGATTGAGAATAAAATCAATATAAATCTTTCAGAACTGGTAGCGTTTTCTTATGGAAAAAATGACAAACAAATACATCAGTTGTTTGTGAAAACGGGACAAAATTTAAACAATGCGTTAAATACAGTCACAAGTTTCATTATGGAACGTCTAAAAGGTTATTGCTTAGACAAAGGCTTTACAACCGATGAATTCGAAGCTGTTTTAGCCGTGAGTCCAGCAGAACCATTAGATTTCATGCAACGTTTACAAGCCGTGAAAGCATTTAGACAACTGCCCGAAGCAGAAAGTTTAGCGGCGGCAAATAAACGGATTTTGAACATTTTGAAAAAATCCGAATCTCCCGCCGCGCAAACCGTTGGCAAATTGGTTGAATCTGTTGAAATTGAATTGCTTGAATTGGCTCAAAAATCAGCGGCTGATATTCAACCGTTACTTGAAAAACGTGATTATCAAGCGACTCTCAATCGTTTGGCAGAATTGAAACAACCTGTTGATGCGTTTTTTGATGGGGTAATGGTGAATTGCGAGGATTTAGAACTTCGTGCGAATCGGTTAGCGTTGCTGAATTTATTATCGGAACAGTTTTTGACTTGTGCCGATATTTCTAAGTTGCAATCGTAGGAAAATGCACCGTTACATTCTGCTCGACCGCGACGGCGTAATTAACCACGACTCGGACGAATTTATAAAATCGCCCGAAGAATGGTTGCCAATTGACGGCAGTTTAGACGCGATTGCGCTGTTGAATCAGCACGGTTTTCGTGTCGTGATTATCAGCAATCAATCGGGTTTAACGCGAGGTTTGTTTGATGAAAAAACTTTAAGCGCGATTCACGACAAAATGCGTGGCGCAGTTGCTGAATTTGGGGGACAAATTGAAGCGATTTATTTTTGTCCGCATCAAGCCGCCGATGATTGCAAGTGTCGCAAACCAAAAGCTGGTTTATTAACACAATTCGCGACAGATTATGATGTTGATTTGTCGAAAATCACTTTTATCGGTGATTCGTTGCGCGATATTCAAGCCGCGCAAGCTGTAGGCGCAATACCGATTCTAGTCAAAACAGGTAACGGTGTAAAAACGTTACAAAACAATCCACAATTTTTAACTTCACTTTCTATTTTTGAAAATTTATATGACGCAGCAAAATTCCTCATCGATCGATAATCGTCCGAAAAATTACATTGGTTCGGCTTTACTTTTTTTCAGTATTTTTTTCACCGCCACGATTGAAGCGACAATTTTATTCGCATTATTTTGGACTCCTTTTTCCGTACGTTACAAAATCGGAAAATTATGGTGTCAGTTGATGCTTTGGATAATGGAAATCACCGTAGGTTTGAAATACGAAGTCGAAGGTTTAGAAAATGTGCATCCTGAACAAGCGGCAATTATTTTCAGTAATCATCAATCCGCGTGGGAAACGTTGGCGTTGCGCTATATTTTGCCAACACAATCCGCTGTGATGAAACGTGAGTTATTGTATTTGCCATTGTGGGGTTGGTCGTTATTATTGTTGAAATCTATCGTAATTGATAAACGGAATGCGCGGGGCGCGTTGAAAAGTTTGGTGAAAGACGGCACGAAGTATTTGAACGAAGGTTTATGGGTGTTAATTTTCCCCGAAGGTACTCGCGCTGGCGCACGCGAAGTATTGCCGTTTAGCGTTGGCGGCGCAATGTTGGCACACAAATCGGGATTTCCTGTGATTCCTGTCGCACATAACGCGGGTGATTTTTGGACGCGATACAGTTTTTTTAAATACCCTGGAACAATCAAAGTGAAAATCGGTGCGCCCATTGAAACTAAAGGGCGCAAAGCTACTGATATTAACGAGGAAGCCGAAGCGTGGATTCGAAAAGCGTTGGCAGAAATGTAAATCTACATTTTGCAATAAGACGGAATCCAGCTTTTTGCAATCATGTAGTCAGGCACGGCGTTGAAATCAAATTCTTCGCCGTCTTGAATCATTTTTTTCACGTCGAATAATTGTGCAACTTCTGGAATGTCGTTAAAGAACATCGTATAAAATGGTTTCACTAGCCATTTCGCTACTTTAATTCCCACATCACCGATAAAATTGCGACGTTGTCCAACATGAGCGATTTCGTCAATCGTGATTTCGTCGAGTAATTCTTTTAAACGGTCGCGCACTTCGGGTTCGTCCGCCAGTACGTCATCGAACAATCGGTGCAAATGAAAGTAAAACGTTACGCCCATCAATTCGGTGACAAACGCGGGCGTGTCGATTAACAAGCCAGGAAATTTCGGAAATTGTTCATACATTTTTTCTTTCCACGGCGACAACGGCACCCATTCCACTTTGTCCAAACCGCACGTTTTCAACATTTCGTCGAACAAGCGAACGTGACAAAATTCTTCGGCTAAATGAATACGGCTGATTCTATCTTCGAGATTCGTGCAATTCGCCATGCTCGGAGCTACGTCCCACGCACCTTTGATGCCGACCCATTCGTGTCGTGCAAATTTATAAATCCCCGTCAACATCAAGGTCATTTTGTCCAACGATTCGGGCGTGTCCTGCATTTCAACATAGTTACGATAAAAGGCTTCGGGATTCGCTAACGGTTTGCGTAATTTCACCGGATTGTTTTTGAAGTATTCGAGTTTCGCGCGTTTGATAACTAAATCGCGGTCATTTTCTAATAATTCGCCACCGTGTTGTTGGGTGAATTCCCAGTAATTATCGAAGTTTTCTTTGCGTTGTTGGGCGGTTGAAGGTGAGAAAATTGAACGGTATTTGGCGACTGTCATGCGTTTTATTCCAGATTTTTTGAGGGAGAAGGTTTGGATTTTACAGGATTCACTTATTTTTGTTATGGAGAATTTAATGGCTCCAATTCAACTTGTTTCGCAAAATTTCAAAAAAATCGTGTCCCACGGGGTGCAAAATCGTAATCGGCATCGGTTCTTTTTTAATTAGAATTTTGTCGCTAATCAACACATCAGGGATTTCAATATGATCGCACGTCACCAGCGCGTTGATTTGTTTATTTTGGCAAAAACTGATTTCGATTTCTGCCAAATCATGAATCACAATCGGGCGATTCGACAATGTTTGTGGATTGAGCGGAACTAACACCAGCGCAGGTAAGGACGGATATAAAATTGGACCGCCCGCTGATAATGAATACGCCGTCGAACCGGTTGGTGTAGCGATAATAAAACCATCAGACCGTTGCGAATTTAAAAATACGCCGTCGATTTTAGTGATAATTTCAATCATGCTCGGTGTAATCCAACGATGAATTGCCACTTCATTTACGGCGGTTTCTTCATGAATGACTTGCCCATCACGAATAATTTTCGCCCGTAATAGATAACGTTGTTCTTCGGTGTAATTTCCTGCCAACATTTCAGTTAACGTTTCGGACAGTGCAGACGGTGAAATATCAACTAAAAAACCTAAGCGTCCCAAATTTACACCAATCAGCGGAATGTCATGCGCGACAATCGCGCGTGCAGCTGCCAAAAACGTGCCATCACCGCCTACCGCAATCACTACATCGCAATATTCGCCTAATTCTGCGACATTACACGATTCAATTTCAACATTGAGAATAAAAGGCGCACTGTTTTTGGCAACCAAAACGCGATAATTTTGGGCGACCAAATACGCGCAAATATGCGTGAGCGTTTCAGAAATACTCGGATCACTCGGTTTGCCAATAATGCCAATCGTATTAAAAGGACGTTGCATATCATCTCTCATTTAAAACTAAAAACGCCAAACTCAGCGTTCGCCAAGTTTAGCGTTGTTATCAGAATCGCGGACGATTACAAATGCGCGTTGATAAATTCTACCAATTGCACTTTGTTTAACGCGCCGACTTTCGTACCTTCAATTTCGCCGCCTTTAAACAACATCAACGTCGGAATACCACGCACGCCGTATTTTTGTGGCGTATTTGGACTTTCGTCGATATTCAATTTAGCCACGGTCAATTTGCCCGCAAATTCATCAGCAATCGTGTCCAAAAGTGGCGCAATCATTTTGCAAGGTCCACACCATTCCGCCCAATAATCCAACAATACAGGCAATTCTGATTCTAAAACTAACGTACTAAAATCATTGTCATTCACATAAACTACGGCATCACTCACTATTTTTCTCCAGATTAAAAAATAAAAAATTAAAGCATTCAAACTATAAGCGGCAGAGTGAAATTACGTCAATGACTTTTCAGTCATATTCACGTTACCGCTGATTAAAAATGGCGTAGCCAATACACCTAAACTCGCTAACCAAAGTAATAATTGTCCGTTAGTCAACGTGAATATGATGGCAGTTGCCAAACGTATAATGAATGACGGGTACGCCATAATAAAGTCGCGTCCGACCATAAATGAATAACTTTCGCCGATAAGCAGCGCGAGACTCAAACCGATTAACCAATAACTCATCCGTTTCAAACACGTCGGTTTGCTCGGAACGTAACCTAATAACGCCGTCAATGTCAGGCTGTTTGCGAGCGACATTTTTTCGATAAACCGATTGATTACCGCCACCGTAAATAAGCTCATCACCATCAATTGGGTAACGGTTGTAGGGAAATCAACGTAACGTCCATTCCACGCCAAAATTGCCGTTTTAAATAGCGCAAAAATAATCACCGCTAACAAACAATAATATAAACGTTTCGCTAATTCAGGCGCGGGTGATTGTTTCGTCAACACCGCAATAATTCGTTGCAACATGAAGCTGGCGAATAAAACATTAAAACCCAAAATAAACAGCGATTGCAAGCGTTGAAAATCGGTGTAACTGGTCGTCCAAAGTGTAAAACTTTGTGACACAAACAAGGTCGCTAGAATTTGTGTTATCGCAAAAAAACTCAGCAAACGCATGGTGTTTAAACCGGTTAATTCTTTTCTGAAAATAGTAACAATCGCCAAAAGTAAAATCGTCGCAGCCGCTAAGGTTTTACACCACGTTGGATTTTCAACAACCTTTCCTGTCAATGGAAAAACTTGCTGACGAGAACTATCGTATAAGCCCCATTTCGCGCCAATCGTACCTTCAAGCGCGGCTTTCCACGGCTGATCAAACGCTTCAACAATGTTGTAATCAAAGCCATTTTTGTTGGCAACTTGAATCAATGCGCGGATAAATTGCGCTTCATTCACCACGCTTGGCACCGACCAACCGCGTTGTTTACCGCCAGAAGGCCAGCCCGATTCACCGATTAAAATAGGTTTATGTGGTGCAATGGCATCAGCTTCTTTTTGAACTTGTTTGTAAATTCGTTCGATATGCGCGGGCGCATCTGCAACAGAAATCGGTTCGTCTTCCCAATAGGGCAAAATATGAATAGTGATGAAATCTACTTCTTTAATCAATTCGGGATATTTCATGTACATCGACCACACGTCGGCATACGAAACCGGCTGTTTGACGGCACGTTTAACGGCGCGAATGTATTCAATCAATTCTTCGGGTTCTAAATCACCACGCAATAAAACCTCATTGCCAACGAGTACGCGCTTGATGACATCAGGGTGGGCATTCGCCACGCGAATCAATTCTGCCATTTCAAGCGTGTTATCAGATTTTGTCGCGCTTAACCACCCGCCTTGCAATATCGTCAAACCGTGTTTTTTCGCTAAATCAGGAATCAACGGTGTACTGCCGCCCAAGCTGGCATAAGTCCGAATACTGTGCGTGACTTGTCCCATTAACGCCAAATCTTCGTCGAGTTGTTTGGCACTCGGAAAGCTGCCGTGTATGGGGTCTTGACCGTCTCGAAAGGGAGCAAACGACAAACTATTGAGTTTGCCAGATGGCACATCGTCGCCGACGTTTTGGGGCAAATTTGTCGCCCAGCTAAAAATAGTGTTGAGCAAAATGACTACCATGAGCCATGAAAAAAGTTTCATTGAAGTTTTCTAAAAGTTGGAATGAATGAAAAAAATGGGTGAGTAAAAATAGCTTTTAACCTGCCGAATTTACAGCTTGTACACGCAATTGGCGAATAGCTTCGCCAATTTTCGCACCTTGCAAACCCCGATTTAACGCAGCTGACGTATCAGCGTTGGCAGCGATATAGGCAGCCCGGCGTAAAATTTCAGCTTGCGGATACTCGGATTGTTCAAACCCTAATCGTCCACACGCATCGGCTTCGCAGGCGAGAATAAATTCTTGTACATGATTATCTGGCTTGAACGCACCTAAGGTTTGCAGCAAATCGACCAACGTCGTGGCGCGTAACTCCTCTACTTTGTGGCAATGTGTGTGATATTGCGCGACGTGCAGCGCGAGAGCTTTAAAATGATTCGGCACCCGCAAACGAGCGCATAGCTTTTCGACAATCAGCGCACCATTCGCTTCATGTCCGTAATGATGCGGCAAATTGTCTTTCGGCGAAATCGCCTTACCTAAATCGTGAACTAAGGCGGCAAAACGCACTTCCAAACGTGGTGATAATAACGCCGCTTGTTCCAACGACATTAAACTATGCACGCCACAATCGATTTCGGGATGGTAAATGGCGGGTTGAGGCACGCCAAATAGCGCGTCAATTTCAGGGACAATCTTTGCCAACGCGCCACAATTTTTCAGCGTATAAAAAAACTGTGAGGGTTGTTCCTCGCCCAAGGCTTTCACGACTTCTGCCCAAATGCGTTCGGGAACAAGTGTATCGACTTCGCCCGCATCAACTATTTCACGCATGAGCGTTTGAGTTTCGGGTGCAATTTTAAAACCCAATGGCGCGTAACGGGCAGCAAATCGTGCTAACCGTAAAACCCGAACTGGATCTTCGACAAACGCTGGTGAAACGTGACGAAATAAGCGCGATTCTAAATCCAGTTGTCCGCCGTAAGGATCAATCAATTCACCTTGTTTGGTCATCGCGATGGCGTTAATTGTTAAATCGCGGCGCAACAAATCCTGTTCTAATGTCACGTCGGGCGACGCATCTACGCTAAAGCCTTTATAACCTTTTGCCGTTTTACGTTCTGTGCGGGCGAGAGCGTATTCTTCATTGGTTTTGGGGTGTAAAAATACGGGAAAATCTTTACCCACAGCACGAAAACCGCGTTGCAACATCGATTCGGGTGTTTCGCCCAAAACCACCCAATCGCGCTCTGTCACGGGACGATTCAATAATTTATCGCGGACTGCGCCGCCAACAAGATAAGTTTTCATGTCAAAATATCCCTAAAATTTAAAAATGCGTTGTGTCATTTTAATCGACTGCGTTATCGTTAAATGAACTAAATTTAAGAAATTACCATTTTTGCCGCTACAGCCGTTCACTAACAAAGGAGTTTTCCCTATGAATCGTCATCATTTTAAACCTATTTTATTTGGCACATTATTACTTACCGCGTTGTCGGGTTGTACGGCAATGACCTCGATGTCTATGACTACACACGGCGGCAGTGCCGACGAATTTTTGCCTGAAACTAAACAATTAACCGCAACTGGTTATGGCACGGCTGAAAAAAGTGATAAATACTCACTTTCACAAATCAAATTGATGGCAATGCGGTCATCGAAATTAGATGCTTATCGCAGTTTATCCGAACAAGTTTATGGCGTGCGTTTAAGCGGTATAACCACGGTTGAAAATATGGTGATCACACACGATAGCTATAAATCGTATGTCGATGCGTATTTACGCGGTGCAAAAGTGCTTCGTACTGCAGCCATTAACCACGATAAATATGCTGGTGATGATACATTTGAAACCGTGGTTGCCATCGAACTTACGCCCCGTTTTTACGAATGTATGAATGGTTCGCCGACATTGGTAAGTCAATGTATGCAAATGCCTGTTCCGCCGAAAGAACAGCCAGAATTATTAACGCCATTTTCGAGTGCCACACCAACTGTTCAAGTTGCCAGCGCAATAAGTGCAACACCAGCGCAATGCAACAGCATGGATTGTTATGGCTATCCGCTCACATCTGGTTTTAATCGTCCTTTACCGATTACGGAATAATTCATGGCTACGCTCTTGTTTAGGCTTGCTGCGCTGAGTGCGGTTTTAGGTACTGCGTCTTGTACAACAACGTCGCCGCAAAATTTATCGCAAAATATCGCCACAGTTGAAGGTCAGGCGGCTGTTCATAATGGCGCAGTTTTACTGGCTAAAAAACAAGCCTTACAAGATGCGATTCGCGTGGCTTCACAGCAATCGTCTGTTGCCATTCGCAGTCAATCGTCGGTGAGCAGCAATAACTTGCAGCTTGATTCAATGTCGATGCGTTCTGCGGCGGCGGTCAGTAATACAAAAATTTTGCGCGAATGGCAAGCTGGCGATATTTATCACGTCAAAGCGATGGTGGAATTGTCACCGACCGGAATGTGTCAGCAACCGTATCGTAAGCGTATTCTCGCCACCGCATTTCCGCGTGTCGCGCAAGAACAAATCAGCGATTATGAAACCAACGATTTAGATAACGGTATTCCGCGCGAAATTAACAATTTGTTGATGGAATCGAGCCAATTTATCGGCATCAATGCCACGAATATCGCGCTTTATCCACGTCCAGATTTAGCACCAGAAACACAAGAGCGCGACCCTTACCAAACCTCAAAAGTCGTGCAACTCGCGAATAAATCTGGCGCACAATTTGTGTTATCTGGCGTAATTCGAGATTTAGAAATTGCCACTGACGAATACATGACTGGCAGCGGCATTGAAGCGTTAGCAAATAGTTGGATGCGTCATTTGTCAGGTAAACGCAATGTCGGCATCGATGTTTACGTTTATGATGGCATGACTGGCGCGTTATTGTTGCAACGTCGTTATGTCGATAAATCGGAAGGCAATGTCATGATTCCTGCAAGTTACACCGTTGGCAGCGATGGTTTCCGTACCACCGAAACAGGCAAAAAAATCACGGAAATTATCGACAAAGCCAGTAACGATATTCAGCAAGCGTTGAATTGTTATCCGTTTGCAACACGCATTGCCGATATTAAAGGCGATAAGATTTTTATTGATGCTGGCGCACAAGAAAAACTCAATGTTGGCGACCAGTTGATTGTTTATGGCACAGCCAGCGACGGATTGCGTTTGGAAGGTGGTAGCAGTTTCGTTACCAGCGACAAACAGCCCGTCAGCGTGTTGACGATTCAAAGTATTACGCCACGTTATGCGATTGGCAGTATTGAAGGTTCGGCGAGTAAGCTGGGCATTAAAGTGGGCGATTGGGTTCGCTCGCAATAAACCTATTTGATTTCGACGGTTTTTAGATTTTCTAAAGCCGTCGAACTAAATTCATTAAACATTTCACCTTGCTGTTCAATAAACAACGCGGCAATGCCCGCTTGATTCGCCACTTTAATTCCCGCTGCACGTCCTAAACACAATAACGCCGTATCCCAAATTTCAGCCGTGGTCGCGTCGTTAGTAAAAACAGTCACTGAAACGGTTTCATGATTGATTGGCTCACCGGTTTTCGCATCTAAAATATGACTATAACGTTTGCCTGCCACATCAAAAAAATGTCGATATGTTCCTGCCGTTGTAATTGCAAACGGTTCGGATTGATTGATGCTAACAATTTTGTGCATCGAACGTTCACCAGATAACGGCTTTTCCAATGCCACGCGCCACATCGCACCATCTGGTTTTTTGCCGCGTGTTTGTAATTCCCCGCCAATTTCCACCAAATAATTGTCAATGCCTTGTGCGTCAAAAATATTGGCAATTTGTCCGACGCTATAACCCTGCCCCACTGACGACAAATCGACTTTTAAATTTGGAATCTGTTTGCGTAAATGTGAGGCATCGGGAATTTCTAAATGCTCAAAACCTACTTGTGACAACGTAGTTTTCAACGCAGCAGGCGTTGGTGGCGTTAAGGTTTCGCCTTTAAATCCCCACAAATCAAACAATGGTTTAATCGTCAAATCATAACAACCGTGGCTGGCTTCACTAACCGCACGAGTTCTTGCGATTAAATCGACAATTTCTGCGCTCACTTCTTGTGATTCCGTTGAATTTACGGCGTTGAATTTTTCAATCGCGGAATCATCACGATAATTTGATAATTGTTCGTCAAGTCGTTTCAGTTCGGCATCAACGGCTTGTTGCAGCGTAATGGCATCGACGTTTTTTTGCGATGACCAAAAACTAATGTGATACGTTGTGCCTTGCGTGTAACCTTCAAATTTTTGCAGCGTTTTCGCAGGTTCACAAGCGGTTAAAAATAAAAATAAACCTGAAAAAATTATTCGATTCACTCTGTTCACCCACCCGTTAAATCAAATACAAACGATGTGCATCACGGCGACGTTTGACTTCCCACACGCAAAACAACGAAGCAGCGGCTGCCATCATGACATAAATGGCAATCGGATAATTCGAGCCAGTGCCGGTAATTAACGCCGTGATTAACATGGGCGACGTGCCGCCAAAAATCGCCGCCGCTAAATTACACGCTAACGACATTCCGGTATAACGGGTGCGAGCAGGGAAAAGTTCGGTGACTAAAGTTGGAATCGGTGCGATATAAAACGCGATAATACTGGCAAAAACCATCTGCGAAATCAGCGCAAACGTGAACGTTTGATAATCCAACAAATAAACGTAAGGAATCGCAAACAACAAATAACATACCGTGACAATTTTCATCAGCCGTTCACGGTTTTTGGTGTCGCATAAAAAAGCTGAAATCGGCGCACAAATCATCATTACACCCAACACAATCAAGTAAATCGTCAGCGCGTCGGCACTGCTAAAGTGCATGAATTTCACCATAAAACTGGGCATGAAAACGGTTTGAATATAAAACGGAATCGTCACCGCTAAATAAAGTCCAACGCCTAATAAAACTTCTTTGTAATTATTTTTGAAGGTTTCACTAATTGGTGATTCTGAAATATGACCCGCTTCTTGCGCCTCGATAAATACAGGGCTTTCATGCAATTTCGTCCGAATATACAAACCGACTAAACCAATGAAAAATCCCAAAATAAACGGAATTCGCCAGCCGAATGTATCGAAATCTTCGGGCGACATGAATTTCGCCAATAACGCTGAAATCATTGTGCCGAAAAACAAACCAATCAACATACTAATCATCGACAAACTGCCGACGCGGTTTTTATTTGCTGGTTTAGCGTGTTCGACTAAATACACGATAGAGCCGCCAAATTCACCACCGATTGCTACACCTTGAACCAAGCGAATAATCGTCAATAAAATCGGTGCGTAAATCCCAATCATCGAGTAAGTTGGCAATAAACCAATGCACGCGGTCGGAATCGCCATCATTAAAATCGATAAGGATAGCGCGTTTTTGCGTCCGTATTTGTCGCCGATGTAACCGAACATCATCGCGCCAAGTGGTCGCATTAAAAAGCCAATTGCAAAAATGCCAAATGTTGCAATCAGTGCAACAGCATCGTCGCCAGCGGGGAAAAAATGTTTACTGATTAACGCGGTGAAGGTGCCATAAAGCGCGTAATCGTACCATTCTAAACCGTTACCGAGCATCGTTGAGGCAACAACTTTTTTCATTTGTGACATGAGAAATCCTGTGAGTTTTGTTTGATGTGGTAATTATAGCGGATTGCAGGTAATTCCCGACGAAGCGTTTAAAGTACGTCCATCGTAATAGTGAGGTTTGTGTCGCCATCGCTCAAATAGATTTCACCTTCTTGAATGTTACACTGCAATTGCATGGCGCGTTTCACCATCACCTCTGCCCCTTCCGCGTTAATGTGAATAACTTTGAGATTATTGAAACGTTCTAATTTGCCTTTCTGCTGCTCCCACCAAATTTTCGCCTTGCGATCATGATAAGTGTAAATAATGACTTGTTTGGCGCGTCCACAGGCTTTGCGAATTCTTTTTTCATCAGGCTGACCTAAATCAATCCACAGCTCAATGTCGTCAGTGAGATTTTTTTGCCAAAGATCAGGCTCATCGTTGTCGCCCAAGCCTTTGGTAAAATAAAGTCGCTCACTCGCATTTGCCATAAATGCGATTAAACGCACCATAAAACGAAAATCTGTTTCAGAAGGATGTTGCGCCACGGTTAATTCGTGGAGTTGATAATAATGTCGGTCAATATCCGCCACGTTAAGAGAAACTTTATTGATGGTTGAGCTGATAGCCATAAGTGGTGGGGAATGGTTAAATTGGGATTGTAAAATCGGAGTGCAAACCTTGGTTTGTACTTAGCCGCCGGTCATATTCATATAGCGCAAAATAATCGGCTGTTCTTTGACGTTGAACTCGTGTTTTTCGGGTTTGATTTCCATCGAATCGACAATCGTTTGTTTGAGTTTTTCAACACTGAAATCTGGTGAACGCAAAATCGCTTTCAAATCAATCGCGTGTTCATTGCCCAAACATAGTAATAATCGCCCTTCGACGGTTAAACGCACACGGTTACAAGTGCCGCAAAAATTATGGCTGTGGGGCGAAATGAAACCTACGCGGGTTTGTGTATTGGAAATATTGAAATAATCCGAAGGCCCGCCAGTGTTATCGCTGCTTTGAATCAAGGTAAAACGCTGTTTTAAATCAGCGCGAATGTCATCACTCGAATAATACGCTTCGGCACGATTATGTTTTTCAACAATGCCCAACGGCATTTCTTCGATAAAACTGATGTCGATTTCGTTATCAATTGCAAATTGCACCAAATCGCAAATTTCGGCGTGATTTCGATTTTTCAAAATTACGGCGTTTAATTTAATGCGTTCAAAACCAACTTTTTTCGCCGCTTGAATGCCATTTAACACGTTTTGCAAATCGCCAGTGCGGGTTAATTCTTTGAATTTCACAGCATCGAGCGTGTCCAAACTGATGTTGAGGCGTTTCACACTGGCGGCTTTTAAAATCGGGGCGGCGGTCACGAGTTGCGAACCGTTGGTGGTTAACACCAATTCGTGTAAACCGTCTAACGCGCCAATTTGCTGTAATAATTCCAACGCGCCTCTGCGAATTAACGGTTCACCGCCGGTGATACGGATTTTTTTTACACCCAATTCCACGAACGTTTGAGCGAGTGTGTAAATTTCTTCGAGACTTAAAATTTGGTTACGCGGCAGAAATGTCATGTCTTCCGCCATGCAATAGACACAGCGAAAATCACAACGATCTGTAATCGAAATGCGTAAATAATCGACGATGCGACCGAATCGGTCTGTGAGTTTTGGAGGAATAGTGTTTGTCATTTAAAAATTGATTCCACAGCAATGTTAAAGAATCAACCCATCTTCCATGTGTAGCACCTTTCCTAATTTCGACGCTAAATCATGATCATGCGTCACCACCAGAAAACTGACCTGCAATTCTTGATTCAATTCGAGCATCAACTGATATACCGATTCAGCGGTTTTGCTGTCTAAATTGCCCGTCGGTTCGTCAGCTAGAACAAGAGCAGGTTTGTTAATTAACGCCCGTGCCACGGCAGCACGTTGACGTTCACCACCCGAAAGTTCTCCAGGTTTGTGTTCAATACGATGACCTAAACCAACACGTTTTAATAATTCCGTCGCACGAATTTGAGCATTTTTCACCGATTCACCACCAATCAATAACGGCATGGCGACGTTTTCTAAAACGGTAAATTCGCCCAACAAATGATGCGATTGATAAATAAAACCCAGCGATTGATTGCGTAATCGCGCTAGTTTCGCGCCACTGACTTGATTTAAATTTACACCATTCAAAACCACTTCACCGCTGGTGGGTTTATCTAAACCGCCGAGCAAATGGAGTAACGTACTTTTGCCTGAACCCGACGCGCCCATAATCGCTACCCGTTCGCCAACCGTGATTTCCAAATCCACGCCTTTCAATACTTCAACGTCTAAATCACCATAACGTTTCACGAGTTTTTTGCATTCCAAAATTAACTTACTCATAACGCAATACCTCGGCTGGATTGATTTTTGCGGCTTGCCATGCGGGATAAATCGTCGCTAATAACGACAAGAAAAATGCCATGCCCGCAATCGAATAAACGTCAGTCCAAACCAATTTAGACGGCAATTCGCTAATGTAATACACGTCCGCTGCCATGAATTGAACCTGAAAAAGTTTCTCAATCGCTGGCACAATCGTTTCGACATTTAAGGCTAAAATTACGCCAAAAATTGTTCCCAAAATTGTACCAACCGCGCCAATAATCGCACCTAAAACCATGAAAATCCCCATCACGGCGGGCGACGTTAAGCCTTGCGTTTTCAAAATTGCAATGTCACCACGTTTATCCGTCACTACCATCACCAACGTCGAAACGATGTTGAATGCCGCCACGGCGACAATCAGCAATAAAATAATAAACATCACCGTTTTTTCAGTTTGAATAGCACGGAAGAAATTACTGTGCGCGACCGTCCAATCGCTAACGTAATAATTTCCATAAAGGGCTTTCGATAATTCATGCGTGATTTGTGGCGCGTTGAATAAATCGTCTAATTTAATTCGCAAACCTGAAACCGCTGAATCCAAACGAAACAATTTTGCCGCGTCGTCGAGATGAATCAACGCCATATTTCTATCATATTCATACATACCGACTTGGAAAGTACCGATTATTGTGAAGCGGCGCATTCGTGGCACAACACCCGCAGGAGTTGAATTGACTTGTGGGCTGATGACGGTAATTTTGTCGCCGACGACTACGCCCAAGTAATTCGCCAATTCCGCACCTAAAATAATACCGTATTCGCCTGCAACTAAATCAGTCAATTTACCGACTTTCATTTTCGTGGCGACTTCAGAAACTTTCGCTTCATTTTCAGGCAAAATGCCACTCAACATCGTGCCGCTGACTCGTCTATCAGCGTTAATCATGACTTGCCCGTTGATAAACGGTGCTGTGCCTTGAATGTGTGGATAACCGACTAAACGCTGATCAAGCTCTTGCCAATTGTCGAGTTGCCCCGATTGTCCTGTGATGGTGGCGTGTGAAGTCATTCCTAAAATGCGTTCCCGCAATTCGGCTTCAAACCCGTTCATTACCGATAACACGGTAATCAATGCCGTGACACCCAGCGCAATGCCTAAAACAGAAGTCAATGTAATGAATGAAATGAACTGTGTGCGGCGTTTGGCGCGGGTGTAACGCAAGCCGATGTAAAAAATAAGAGGTTTAAACATGAATGATTTTTTGAGAGAAGTTAGGCTTTCGGTTTGCGACACGCGCCACAAAAACCGTAAAGATAAAAATTGTGGTCAGTAAGTTCATATCCCAAACTGTCAGCAATTTCGCGTTGGCGTTTTTCAATAAATTCGTCTTGAAATTCATCGACTTTGCTACATTTTACGCATACTAAATGGTCATGATGTCCGCCATTATCGAGTTCAAAAACCGAATTTCCACCTTCAAAATGGTGGCGCGTCACTAACCCGGCCGCTTCAAATTGTGTTAACACCCGATAAACCGTTGCCAGTCCAATATCTTCATTTTCACTGAGCAAAATTTTATAAATATCTTCGGCTGAAAAATGGCGTTTATCTGCCTGTTTTTCTAACAGCTGTAAAATTTTCATACGCGGTGCTGTTACTTTTAAACCTGCATTTTTCAGTTCGACGTTTTCTTGATTGTCCATTTTGGAATCCTCGAAAGAGTTTAATTTGGTGCATTGTAACGTTTTTTCAAACCTAAGCGCATGACTGTTTAGGGCAAATCCCGTAGAATTCGCACCATTCATCCTTACTCATTTTCAAATTCCCTCCCATGCGAAAAACAATTTTATCTTTAAGTCTTCTCAGCGTATCGCTGATGTCGTGTTCTACCGTTTTAAATCACTTACCTTATGTTTATAAAATCGACGTGAATCAAGGCAACATGATTGATCAAGCGATGGTTGACCAATTGCGTCCAAACATGACCAAACGCCAAGTGCTATACATTATGGGTTCGCCGATGTTGGTGGATTTTTTCCATCAAAACCGTTGGGATTATATTTATTCGGCGAAAAAAGGCGGTGAAGACTCTGAACAAAAAGCCATTTCAATTTTCTTTGAAAACGACCAAGTGAAAGGCGTTCAAGGCGATTTAAAACCAAGTACCGTACTCGTTTCTAAACCGAGTGCCGATAAAATGGTCGATGTGCCAAAACGCGATTTAGAAAAAACAATGTGGGAAACCATGAGCGGTTGGTTTGATTATAGCGATGTGAAACGCGAAGGAGAACCTGCGAAACAACCAGTTTCTACGCAATAGTTTGAGGACAAAATGCCGGATTTAAAAAAACAACTGATTGGCTGCCTTCACAACTTTTTTGAAAAGAGACGAGTGGGGGTTTCGATTTACTTGATAGCGTTACTCATGACAAGTTTCGCGCTTTTTCTTCGTTTAAAATTTTTTCCCATCAATGCGGGTTTGACATATATAACGTTTTTCCCAGCCGTCACGCTTTGTGCAATTATGGGCGGATATAGAGCTGGATTATTTGCTACTTTGCTCGGTATCGGATTTGCCACCTACATTTTTACACCGCCTTATTATTCAATCTCCGTTGACGTTATCAATAGCAGTTTGCCGGGAAATCTCATTTTTCTTTTTGATGGCATTATTGTTTCTACTGCGATTGAAACGATGCACCGTTATCGAGAAAAAAATGAGCGTGAATTAGAACTAGAAGAAATCAACCACTTTTTCCCTGTTAAAATTTTCTTTCTATCTCTTTTTCCCTTCATAGCGACGATTGCTCTTTCTGTCTATCTACTCTATGGCGTAGAAAAAAATCACATTGAATCTGATTTTAAAAATAGGGATGACGAAGCAATTAACGCCGCCATTTTAATGCTCAAAAAAGAATTAAAATCTATTACATTCGAGATGAATGTAATAAAAAGTTCATCCATTTTAATCGGTGCAATTGAATCGCCAACACCGCAAAATTTAAGCGAGTTAGAGAATAAATTTTATAATTTTGCAGAGGCAAGTGATGCGCTTCTTCAAATTCGTTGGATTGATAATGCAGGTAAAGAAAAAGTTCGTGTTGATGTGCAGAATGGTAAAACTACCATCGCAGCCCAAACGCAATTACAAGACGAATCTGAAGATTATTACGTCAAAGAGACTAAAGAATTACCAGCAGGTGAAATTTATGTGTCCCCATTCGATTTGGATACTGAATATGCGGAACATGGCGAAATCGAGAAAACTTATCGTGCTACTTTTAGGGTAGCCGTCGCTTTATTTGATTCAAAAAATCAACGCCAAGGGATATTGGTTCTAAATTTTCATGGCGAAAATTTTCTTGCCGATGTCATTGCCTCCGTTGGAAATCGTTATGACCAATTTCTATTATTGAATGGTAAAGGTTATATGTTGCACTCGCCAAACGTCGCAGAAGAATGGGGTTTTGCTTTAGATAAACCGAACAATACATTGGCATACACTGACTCTGATATTTGGGCAGACATTAACGCCGCGACAGATGGGAAAATACGCTTTCAAGGAGGATTGTGGAGTTGGAAATCTGTTTATCCAGCGGATCAAATCAATAACAAATTGACATCCTCCCCGCCCTAAAGGGTTACAACGGGGATTCCTTATTGCTAAGGAGCAGGCGTGTATCGCTACTACCTGCTGGTTTCTGCTGCTGACGGCATTACAGCACCGTTCACTTCACAGACTAGCCCCCGATAGACC
>CAINHO010000030.1 GCA_903848935.1 uncultured Pseudomonadota bacterium
CCGAAGCCTTAACGTTTGAAATGCCGGTTGAAAAAGAACCTGAAATGGAATTAGATTTCGGTAGTTTCAGTATGGGCGAAGTATCAGAACCCGAAGCCTTAACGTTTGAAATGCCGGTTGAAAAAGAACCTGAAATGGAATTAGATTTCGGTAGTTTCAGTATGGGCGAAGTATCAGAACCCGAAGCCTTAACGTTTGAAATGCCGGTTGAAAAAGAACCTGAAGTAGACTTGGATTTCGGTAGTTTCAGCATGGGCGAAGTATCAGAACCCGAAGCCTTGACGTTTGAAATCCCGGTTGAAAAAGAACCTGAAGTAGAATTAGATTTCGGTAGTTTCAGCATGAGCGAAGTATCAGAACCCGAAGCCTTGACGTTTGAAATCCCGGTTGAAAAAGAACCTGAAATGGAATTAGATTTCGGTAATTTCAGCATGGGCGAAGTATCAGAATCCGAAGCCTTGACGTTTGAAATCCCGGTTGAAAAAGAACCGGTCGAAGACTTGGATTTCAGTGGATTTGCATTTGCAGTTGGCGAAGCATTAGAACCTGAAGCGGTAGTTTTTGAAAAAGAACCCACTGTAGAATTGGATTTCAGTGCTTTTTCAATGAACGAACCGTTAGAACCCGAAGTCTTGGTATTTGAAAAACCTGCTCCAATTAAACGTTCGCTCAATTTCGAAAAAGTCAGTCATTTAGTGGAAGAAAACGTTGCCCAAACCTATTTCGATTTAGCCAAAGTACATAATACAGAAGAGGTGCAATTGGATTATTTAGAAATGAGCGATTCGCAATTTGCGGAATCGTTGGCGGCGGAAGTGCTGAAAAAATGCAAAATCAAAGAGCAATTGTGCCGCCAAAAAATTGCCCAAGAAGTGTTGAGTAAATTGTGCTAATCGACAATGATTTCGCGCAACACAGCGGTGGCATAACTGCCAGCGGGCAAATTAAATTGCAAGCGTAACGTGTCATCGTCGCCGAATTGCCATGTTAAATTTGAAACATTTACACGCAATGCCCGACGCGCATTCTCAACACCAAACGCTATCAAACCTTTTGTTAATTCCGTGTATTTTTCAAACACGCTTTTTTCCAAAACTAACGCTTCTGAACTGACACGCGATTCGCCTTTGCCGAATAATGCCGCTGTCGGATGCAAAGCGTTTTGGGTTAATCGGGTGCCAATGTCGTCGTCAATTTCGTCGCACGCAAAACAACTGTTTGAACCATCAATCATCAACACGTCGCCGTTCAAACCTTGTGACCAAGTATTTTGTGTAATTCGTGCCGCTAAAATATGATTAAACAAAAATGACCGTGCGGCGGACAAATATAAACTACGTTGTTCACGTCCGACTTTCATACCTTGAAACATCGCCAACGCTTTCGCCACATTCTGACCGCCATGACCAAAACGCTGCGAGCCGTAATAATTTGGCACGCCGTGATTTTTTATCGCCGTTAATTGTTCAATGGCTTTCACTTTATCGCCTTGCCATTGCCGAATCGTTAACTCAAAACGATTATTTGCTAACGCCCCGCGTTTCAATTTTCGAGCGTGGCGCGTACTCGAAAGAATCGTAAAACCATCCGTCTCAAAATCTTGCCAAATCGGTTCGTCGCCTTTCGGCAACCATACGCTAAACCATTGTGTGGTGATGGCGTGTCTATCTTTCATGCCGGCAAAACCAATATCACGCTGACGGACATTGGCAAATCGTGCCAATTGTCGCGCCACGTATTCAGTATTTTCACCTGTTTTTTGAACCTGCAAAAAAATGTGTTCGCCACTGCTCGACGGTTCAAATGCCAGCGTTTCTTCGACAATAAAATCTTCGGGCAACGTGCGAATGATGCCCTGCCCTGCTGGTGAACCGTAAGCATAAGCCCAAATCGGAAGCGTTAAATTTTCCATCACAAACCACTTTTCAAACTAGCTTCAATAAAAATATCTAAATCGCCATCCAAAACGCCTTGTGTGTTACCGACTTCTACACCTGTTCGTAAATCTTTAATCCGCGATTGATCCAACACATACGAGCGAATTTGACTGCCCCAACCAATATCCGATTTGCTGTCTTCGATGAGTTGCTGACCTTCGTTACGCTTCCGCATTTCGAGTTCGTACAATTTTGCCTTCAACTGTTTCATCGCGGTGTCACGGTTTTTATGTTGCGAACGATCGCTTTGACATTGCACCACAATCCCAGAAGGCGCATGGGTTAAACGCACCGCTGATTCGGTTTTATTGATATGCTGACCACCCGCGCCACTGGCACGATAAACGTCGGTGCGAATATCTGACGGGTTAATATCGATTTCAATATCGTCATCAATTTCTGGCGACACAAACACCGAGGCAAACGACGTGTGACGGCGGCTTCCCGAATCAAATGGCGATTTTCTCACCAAACGATGCACGCCGGTTTCGGTTCGCAACCAGCCAAACGCATATTCACCTTCAAAGCGAATCGTCGCGCTTTTAATGCCCGCTACGTCGCCCTGTGATTCTTCGATCAATTCGGTTTTGAAGCCTTTACGTTCACCCCAACGCAAAAACATACGTTCCAAAATAGAAGCCCAATCTTGTGCTTCTGTGCCGCCCGAACCGGATTGAATATCCAAAAAGGCATTATTCGCGTCCATTTTTCCGGAGAACATTCGGCGAAATTCTAAACCGGCAACGTGTTTGTCAAAACCATCAACATCGTTGGCGACAATATCGACGGTATCCGAATCGCCTTCTTCCACTGCCATTTCGAGTAATTCTTCTGCGTCGTCCAGCCCGCGTGTGAGTTCAATTAGCCCGTTGACTACGAGTTCTAATTGTCCACGTTCTTTGCCTAATTCTTGGGCGAGCAGGGGTTTTTCCCAGATTTTTGGGTCTTCTAATTCTCGTAAAACTTCGGTTAAACGTTCGTGTTTGGTTTCGAAGTCAAAGATACCTCCGAAGCGCGTCAACACGGCTTTTTAAGTCAGAAAGTTTGTTTTTTATTGGATTGATTTCTTGCATGAGTTTTTATTGTTAAAAATGTTTGAGGGTAAAAGTTTAAACCTGCCACGCCGCCAATTTTGCGTCATCATGAAAAGGTTTAACGGTTAAATCGCGTTTGTCACCATTTTTTTCAGCAATCGTCATCGTCACCGTTTCTTCATTTTTACCTTGACCGTAACGCGCCACAATACTGGCAACCAGTTCTAAATCTTCAGCAGACGGTGTGCCGTCAATTAACGCAAGTGAACCTCGATGACTGTCAGGACGCACACTGATAAATTCTTTTTGATAGCCTTGCATAAAACGCCCTTCGCCTTCGTCACGGGCAATAATGATTTTGAAATGCGGTGCTGGTCGAATATGTCGCCCGACTTTGAGCAACATAATATCGTCAAATTCGTACTCTTTATGTCCGTGCGCTTGCCATAAATCGACCAATTTCGCCGAATAAAATTTGTCCGTCAGAAAACAACAGCCACCTGCCGGTTGCGCGAAATCTTCAAAACCAAAATCTTTCGCCATGGCGAATTGCGGTTTGCGCGAACGTCCGGACAAATTGCCCAATTTTTCACGATCTAACCAACCTTCACGTTCGGGCAATGTCGGCTCTAAATTTTTGGCACACAATGGACGCACTAACAAATCATCCGCGCCAGATTGTTTGGCGACGATGGGAAATTTCGATTTCGTTTGCGACATCGGACGCTGCCCCAAAACTTCGCCCGTGATAATAAAATCAAAGTCGTTTTCCAGCATCCATTGTTTGGCTTTATTCACCATGAAAATTTTGCAATCCAAACATGGATTCATATTCGTGCCGTAACCGTGTTTCGGGTTAATCAGTACGTCTTTATATTCTTCGATTACGTCGATAATATGCAGCTTGATTCCCAGTTGTTCTGCCGACCACAGCGCGTTATTACGTTTCGGTTTTTCTTTGTCGTGATTCCGAATAGCGTGTGTGTGTCCTTCGACACAAAAGCCAGTGAAAAAGTTAATTCCTTCGACGTAAATGCCCTGCTCTTGAATCATTTTTACCGCGAGGAGTGAATCTAAGCCGCCCGAAATTAGGGCGACTGCTTTGCGTTGTTTTGTCATGTTAATTTTTAAGTTCTGCTAATAATTTGCACATATTTTCTTCGTTCAACGGACGACTGAAAAGATAGCCTTGTACTTCGTCACATCCTTTTTTTTGTAACTCGTCGGCTTGCTCTTGTGTTTCCACACCTTCGGCAATCACTTTCAAGCGTAAATTGTGCGCCATCGCAATAATCGTCGAAGCAATGGCGTTATCGTCCACATCCGTCGTGATGTCTTTTACAAACGATTGGTCGATTTTCAAGGTATCAATCGGGAAACGTTTAAGGTAACTCAACGACGAATAACCGGTGCCGAAATCATCAATCGACAAGCGAATCCCCATTTTTTTCAACTCGGTTAAGGTGCTAATCGTCACCTCGGCGTTATCCATCAATACGCCTTCAGTCAATTCGAGTTCCAAAAACTCCGACGGCAATTTCGTTTCAATCAAAATCTGGGTGATTTTGTCGATTAAATCATGTTGTTTTAATTGCATTCCGGACAAATTTACCGAAATCCGCACCGGCTTTAATCCCGCCGTTTGCCACGCTACACTGCGTTCACACGCGGTGCGTAACACCCATTCACCAATCGTAATAATCAAATCACTTTTTTCAGCGTGCGGTATGAAAACCGCTGGCGAAATAAACCCTAATACGGGATGCTTCCAACGTAACAGCACTTCCACACCAATCAATTCTTTCGTTCGCAAATCAAATTGCGGCTGATAATTCAACGAAAACTCTTGGTTTTTTAACGCTTGGCGCAAATTCGTTTCCATTTCCAATTCATCCAACACTTTTTGATTCATCGTGTTAGAAAAATACTGGAAATTATTACGCCCTCGTTCTTTCGCGTGATACATCGCCGTATCCGCATTTTTAACCAATTGATTGACCGATTCACCATCGGTGGGATAAACCGTAATACCGATGCTGGTTGAAATAAACACTTCCCGCCCTTCCAAAAATACAGGGACGTTTAAGGCATTCAGAATTTTTTTCGCCACAAATCCGGCTTCTTCGGGAGATTTAATGTTTGTTAAAATCACCGTGAATTCGTCGCCCGATAAGCGTGAAACCATATCAACTTCACGCACACATTCGGTTAAACGTCGTGCCACTTCAATCAATAATTGATCGCCTGCTTGATGTCCGAGCGTATCATTGATTAGTTTGAAACGATCCAAATCTAAAAACATTAACGAGGCTTCAGCTTCACTCCGCTTCGCCACTTCTAGCGTCCATTTTAAACGTTCGACAAATTGCGTCCGATTCGCTAAACCAGTCAGTGCGTCATAATGTGCCAATTGTTTCAGCTGATTTTCAGCCGCTTTACGAGCGGTAATATCACTAAAAATTCCGACAAAATGGGTGCTGGTATTATTTTCATCTTTGACGCTATAAATCGACAACCAAATCGGATAAATTTCATCGTTTTTACGCTTTGACCAAACTTCACCGCTCCATATCCCTGTTTTCAATAACTCGCGGCGCAGTGAAAAGTAAAAATTATCCGTATGTTTATGTGAGCTTAAAAGCGATGGATGTTTTCCTAAAACTTCATCTTTTTCATAACCGGTAATCGTGGTGAAGGCTTTATTTGCGTCGGTAATATGGCTGCGTGTATCCGTAATGACGATGGCATCGGTACTGCCTTCAAAAATCTTCGCCATTAAACGCAAGCCTTCTTCGGCTTTTTTGCGAGCAGTAATGTCACGAATAATCACCAACCATTGACGTTTGTTGGCGTAAACCGGTCTACCCAACGTAAATTCAATCGGAAATGCCGTACCATTTTTATGGAAACCATAAACTACCGGCACGCCACTGGGTTGTGAAATGCTCTCTTCCAGATTAAGTTGTGGCGCAATTTGATTAAATTTTGGAATTAGCTCACTGATATTGATACCAAGCAATTCATGTTCGTCATAACCAAATAATGCAGCACCCGCTGGATTCGTGGTTTCAACAATACCGGCTTTAGTAAACGTAAAAATCGTTTCGGCGGCGTGTTTTAAAATACTGCTGTATTTTTCTTCGGATTGTTCCAATTCAACAGCTAACGCAAGCAAGCCTTTATTTGTATCGGCGAGTTCGACTTGCAGTTGTTTGATAACTTCAATGTTTTCGCGCAATTTTTCCTGCTCTAAATCTTCAAGTTCCATCATCAATTGAATGATGCCTTGATTCGTTTCTTCGAGTTCGAATTCTAATTCTTCGATTAAACGGGCTTTATCCGACAGGAGTTGTTCGAGGTCTTGTTTTTTCATTTCACTATTACTATCGTTGCGTCGTCGTGGTCTTTTTGCATCGCGTTGTAAATGTGTTCAGCAATGACTTGAGCCGGATAATCGGCATATTGCGCGAAATCATGCCATTGCCACTGCGTCGAAATACCGTCGGAATGTAACGCCAATATATCGCCGGAATGCCAGATATTCTCAGTAATCACAGGAGATGGCGCGTGTTTTCCAACGATGCCACGGCGCACAATAAATTTCGGTTTTTCGTTTCCATAGCTAAATACTTTGACTTCGATATTGCCTACGCTGGCATAACGAAATGTGCCGTTTGTCCAATCAAAAATAACCAGAGCCATGACGACACCGCGTGTTGAAGCACACGCTCTATCAACGCCTCGAAAAATATCGAGCAACGAGGATTCTGCATGACGTTCCACATATTGACGCGCGGCATTGGCGGCATGACTGGCTAATTCACCGTGACCTACGCCATCAATGACACCGACTAACGTCGCCCCACGAATATTTTTAATAATAAACGTGTCACCATTAGCCGTTTCATTCAGTTTTGGACGCGAAAAAACGCCGAATTCAAATGGACAATGTAACCCGTGATTTGAATTGTCGTGCAACCAGCGTTTACACACGATGCGTGTACCGGCGGCATCCTCACGTTGCAAAATATCGAATTCATCCATTAACCGATTGACTGCACCTAACCCTACGCCCAATGTTCCCGAAGTCGAAACGCCGTCTTTCATTGACGTGTGTTCATTGAAACCGTCGCCATCATCCTCGGCTTCAATCATCAAGCCTTCGCACTGTTCATTGCAAACCGGCGTAAGTGTAATCATGCCACGTTGCCCGTATTTAATGATATTCGAGGCAAGTTCGCTGACCACCAAGCTAATTTCTTCCCTGGCAGATTCATCGAAACCGATGTCGTGTGCCATTTCCTTCGCAATGCGGCGAATGGCAATAACTTCGGAGGAATTTGAAATCACCATAAATTTCGGTTCAACATGAAATGTCATTTAGCACGTCCCCATTTTTCGATGGTGATGGTCGTGCCTACGCCAATTTCGGATTTGATATTCATCTCATCCATCAATCGTTTTACGCCCGACAAACCCATTCCCATTGTCCCCGCCGTGGTAAAACCAACTTCCATTGCTTGATCAACATCAGGAATGCCTTTGCCGTAATCTTCAAATTCTAATTGAATACCGACCTTGCCCGATTGATACAAAATTTCCCAACGCATCACACCGTCACTTCCCGAATGAACATAAACGTTTCGTGCCAATTCAGAAACGGCTGTCACAATTCGTGTCACATCTGTCATGCCAAACCCAGCCGCAACAGCGGCTGTCCGAATCAATTTTCGACAAGTGACAATATCGCCTTCGGACTTAATGGGATGTTCGCCTGTTTCTTCAGTTGCCATTGTCACTACACCAATTTGAAATTATCCGTAAAAATATCTAAAGCGCGATCAACATTCAGCGTCGAAATCGCTTTGCCTAAATGTAATCCTAATTCTGTTGCCGTAATCGCCACACTCGGTTGCATTCCCGCAATCACGGTTTGTCCGCCCATCAACGCCACCATTTGTGTCGTTTCTGAAATCGTGCGAGCAAAAAAGGAATCCAAAATGTTCACACTCGAAATGTCCAAAATCAGCCCTTTCGATTGATACTTTTCAATGGCGTGTAACACTTTGGTTTGCAACTCGTGAATGATGTCGTCACCCGGATCATCGGGAACCGTCACGAGTAGAATGTTTTTTAATTTGATAACGGAGAGACTATTTTCGTCCATTTTAATTCCTTACGCTTTCGACGTATCGACAACTTTTATAGAGAGCGTATCGAGTGCGACTTTTAACCCGGAAGCCATTGTCGGACGGGTAATAATGCCGCTTAAATCAATCCCTAAATGTACCAACGTTTGAGCAATGACAGGACGCACACCAGTGATAATCACCTGTGAACCTAAAAGTTTCACGGCGTTAATGGTGTCAATTAAATGTTGTGCGGTAGCGGTGTCAATTTGCGGCACGCCGGTAATATCAATCAACGCAACCGGCGAATTCGTGGCGACAATCGTTTCGAGTAAGCGTTCCATAAATTGTTGCGTGCGGCTACTGTCAAGCATTCCGATAATCGGCGCGGCAACGACACCTTCCCAAATTTGAATTACGGGCGTAGACATTTCTAAAATTTCTTCGGTTTGACGCGAAATCACTTCATCTGTCGCGTGAATATACGCCGAAATTGCCAACTCTTGATCCAAGTTAATGATTTTGTGCAACGCTAAAAAAATACCGTTTGCAGTTTCAAAATCAAATGTCGGATTACCATAAATTTGCGGAATAATCAGTTGCATGTAATAGCAATAGGTACTCATGTAAACGCGCGGCGGTAAGCCAATGCGTTGATGTGTGATACCCACTTTGATGCGACTTTTGAAATACTCTTCGCCGTATTCGCCCGAGGTTAAATCCATGAAATAGGCTTTTTGCGCGAGTTTTAAACGCATCAACATTTTTTCATCACCTAAAAAACGTTTGGTATCTGGAAATTTCAATAAGTGATCGTAAAGTTTTTCAACAAACGTATCGGCGTATTCAATGGCGAAAGGATGTAGTTTTTTCAAGAATTCCGCATCTTCATCCGTGAAATTTAAAAAACGTTTTTGTTCTGCCCAGCTTTTGAAGTTGGAAATATATTTTGAATTTGAGTGATTCATCGCGTTGCCCTTTTGTTATTGTTGTTAGGAAGAATGGAATGGGCGGTTAGTTTAACAGTTTTTATTCAATGACTTGAATGAATGTCTCACCAGATTTAATCATACCTAATTCATCACGGGCGCGTTCTTCAACGGCTTCTTGCCCTTTGCGTAAATCTAAAACCTCCGCATAAAGCATTTCATTGCGGTGTTTTTTTTCTTCGACGCGCACCTTTAACTCGTCTAAACGAGTTTGATAAGTGCTGATTTCATTGATGCTGCCATCACCAAACCACAAGCGATATTGCAGTTGTCCGATTAAAACGATGAGGATAAGAACGATAATTTTCATAAGAATTCGGAGTACAAACCTACAAACTAAGTTTGTACTCCATTTCACCTTTACAACATTCTAAACGCGCTACGACCGGCGAATTTCGCTAAGTCACCAAGTTCTTCTTCGATTCGCATGAGGCGATTGTATTTCGCCACACGATCCGAACGACTTAATGAACCGGTTTTAATTTGACCTGTTCCTGTCGCTACTGCTAAATCAGCAATCGTGGTATCTTCAGTTTCGCCTGAACGATGCGACATCACCGCAGAATAACCCGCTTTGTGCGCCATTGTGACTGCGGCTAAGGTTTCGGTTAACGTGCCGATTTGGTTCACTTTAATCAAAATCGAGTTGGCGATATTTTTGTCGATGCCTTGTTGCAGAATTTTCGGATTCGTCACAAATAAATCATCACCGACCAATTGAATGCGTCCGCCCAATTTTTCCGTCATCAATTTCCAACCGTCCCAATCATTTTCGCCATGACCGTCTTCGATGCTGATAATCGGATAACGATTCACCCAATTGACAAAGAAATCTGCCATTTGCTCAGAATTGTAGGTTTTCTTTTCAGAAGCTAAATCGTAAATTCCATCGTGGTAGTATTCAGAAGCCGCCGCGTCCAAACCTAAATAAATATCTTTGCCCGCTTCATAACCTGCGAGTTTTATCGCTTCTAAAATGACTTCGATTGCTTCTTCGTTTGACGACAAATTTGGTGCAAAACCACCTTCATCACCCACTGTCGTCGCCAATCCTTTGCTTTTCAACACTTTCGCTAAATTGTGAAAAACTTCTGCGCCGTAACGAATCGCTTCACGGAAATTCGGTGCGCCAACTGGCAAAATCATGAATTCTTGTAAGTCGACACTGTTATCTGCGTGCGAACCGCCGTTGATAATGTTCATCATCGGCACGGGCAAAATGAATTCGCCCGACGTATTCAATGAACGATAAAGTGGTTGTTGTTTCGCATTTGCCGCTGCTCGTGCCGCTGCCAATGAAACAGCCAACGTCGCATTTGCACCCAAACGACTTTTACTTTCTGTGCCGTCAAGCGCAATCATTTTTTCGTCGATAGCCGTTTGATCGTTTACGTCCATGCCGACAATTGCGTCATGAATTTCAGTTCGCACATTTTTCACGGCATTCAAAACACCTTTACCTAAATAACGTGCTTTGTCGCCGTCACGCAATTCAATCGCTTCACGTTCGCCCGTCGATGCACCTGAAGGTACCATCGCACTTCCGATTAAGCCCGAAGCCAAAATCACATCGGCTTCAATCGTTGGATTGCCGCGCGAATCCAAAATTTCTCTGGCACGAATTTCAATAATTTTTGTCATAAAAGTTACCCCTAAAATAAAAACACGATTAAAAAAGAATGCTTACTATAAAAAATTTTTGTTACAAACGTGAATCAAATTCTCAGGGCGATTTAAACCAACTTGCCCCACATATCGTAATCGTCTGCATCTTCTAATTCGACTTGCACAAAATCACCGACTTTCAAATGCGTCGCACCATCGATGAAAACTTGCCCATCAATTTCAGGCGCATCGGCTTTACTCCGCGCCACTGCGCCTTCTTCGACAACCTCATCAATCAAAACGGTTTCAATTCGACCGATTCGACGTTGCAAACGTGCCGCACTAATTTCGGCTTGATGCGCCATGAAACGCGCCAAACGTTCTTGTTTAACTTCTTCGGGAACGGGATTTGGCAAATCGTTGGCTGCCGCGCCTTTGACGGGCGAATAAGCAAAAGCTCCCACGCGGTCTAATTGTGCTTCGGTTAAAAAGTCTAAAAGTTCTTCAAATTCACTTTCTGTTTCGCCTGGAAAACCCACGATAAACGTGCTGCGTAACGTAATATCAGGACACACGTCGCGCCACGCTTTGATTCGTTCCAAATTACTTTCAGTGGCGGCGGGACGTTTCATGGCTTTCAAAATACGCGAATTTGAATGCTGGAATGGAATATCTAAATACGGCAAAATTTTTCCTTCTGCCATCAACGGAATCACATTATCAACGTGCGGATACGGATAAACATAGTGCATTCGTACCCAAATTCCTAAATCACCCAACGCTTCCGCCAAATCATAAAAGCGGGTTTGATACGATTTACCGCGCCAATCGTGTGGCGCATATTTTAAATCCAAACCATAAGCACTGGTATCTTGCGACACCACGAGCAATTCTTTCACGCCCGCTTTCGCTAAAGTTTCAGCTTCGCGCAAAACCTCATCAATCGGACGACTCACTAAATCACCGCGCATCGATGGAATAATGCAGAACGTGCAACGATGATTGCAGCCTTCTGAAATTTTCAAATACGCATAATGGTCAGGCGTAAGTTTGATACCTTGCGGCGGTAATAAATCTAAAAATGGTTGATGTGGCGCGGGAAGATATTCATGAACTGCACTAATCACTTCATCAAAAGCGTGTGCGCCAGTGACTTTCAAAACTTGCGGATGACGAGCGCGAATTTCTGCTTCGCGTGAACCCAAACAGCCCGTGACAATAACTTTGCCATTTTTCGCCAACGCTTCACCAATGCTGTCGAGCGATTCTTCTACCGCTGAATCAATAAAGCCGCAAGTATTCACCACGACTAAATCCGCTTTTTCATACGTCGGAGAAACGTGATAACCCTCGGTGCGTAACGTGGTCAAAATGCGTTCACTATCTACTAACGCTTTCGGGCAGCCTAAACTAATAAAACCAATATGTGGTGCGCTCATCAAAAAATCCGTCAAAAATAATTGAAAATAGGTGAAATTACGCGAAATTATAGCACGCACAGAAAAATGATTTTTATCGGTAGCGGTGTTAGAATTCAAGCCATTATTTGAAACCCGTTGAATCCACAAATGACGATTAAATCTCATTCTTCCGCTGCTGTAGAATTTAAAAGCAGCATTTTTTCAGTACCTGTTTTGAGTCTTGCCAGTAACGATTTAATACTGATTGAACAGTTGCTCAACGAAAAAGTAAAACTTGCGCCGGAATTTTTCAACCATTCGCCTGTTGTGGTCGATTTGCACGAAGTGAACAAAAAACAGTTGGTCTTGGATTTTGATGATTTAGCGGCGGTGGTTCGCAAAGCGGGTTTATTTACCATTGGAATTCGTAGCGGCAATGAAGTTCAGCAAGCACAAGCGATTGCGTTAGGTATTCCAGTCAATACCGCACCGACCAGCGATGCGAAAATTGACTCCAAAGTAAAACCAATTAACGCTCCAGCAGATGCTGAATTTACAGATTCAGAATCAACTACAGTGATGATTACAAAACCCGTTCGTTCAGGACAACGGGTTTATTCACACGGCGATTTGATTGTGTTGGCGCAAGTCGGGGCCGGAGCAGAAATTTTGGCGGAAGGTAATATCCACGTTTACGGTTCACTGCGTGGACGCGCCTTGGCGGGCGTTCAAGGTAACATCGGAGCGCGGATTTTTTGTTCTGATTTACAAGCCGAACTCATTTCAATCGCGGGTAATTATAAAATCAGCGACGACATTCACGGGGCAATTGCAAATACGCCCGTTCAAATTTATTTACAAAAAAACACATTAGTCGTTAAACCGATTATTTAAAAAATTCTTTTGGAGGATATAAGTGGCACGAATTATTGTTGTAACTTCGGGTAAAGGTGGCGTGGGTAAAACAACCACAAGCGCAGCAATTTCTATGGGTTTGGCGAAGAAAGGACACAAAACCGTTGTTATCGATTTCGACGTAGGTTTGCGAAATTTAGATTTGATTATGGGCTGTGAACGCCGCGTGGTGTATGACATTATCAACGTGATTAACGGTGAAGCAACGCTCAATCAAGCCTTAATTAAAGATAAAAACTGTAATTTACTTTCGATTTTGCCCGCGTCGCAAACGCGAAACAAAGATGCACTCACGCTTGCAGGCGTAGAGAAAATTTTAGATGAATTAGCCAAAGATTTTAAATATATCGTGTGCGATTCACCTGCGGGAATTGAAACAGGCGCACATTTGGCAATGTATTTTGCCGATGATGCGTTTGTCGTAACGAATCCAGAAGTGTCGTCAGTGCGAGATTCTGACCGAATGCTGGGTATTCTTTCGAGCAAATCACGCCGCGCCGAACGTGGCGAAGAACCGATTAAAGAATATTTATTGTTATCTCGTTATTCACCAGAACGAGTGAAATCGGGCGAAATGTTGAGCTTGGATGACGTTCAGGATATTTTATCGTTGCATTTATTGGGCGTAATTCCCGAATCAAAATCGGTACTCACGTCTTCAAACGCAGGAACACCTGTGATTCTTGATGAAAAAAGTGACGCAGGACAAGCCTACGCCGACATCGTTGCGCGTTATCTAGGTGAAACTAGACCACAACGATTCATCGATGAGAAAAGTGGATTTTTCAGGAAGATATTCGGAGGCAAATAAAATGAGTCTACTGGACTATTTCAGAACGTCTAAGACCAGTTCTGCGTCGTTAGCCAAAGAACGGTTACAAATTTTGGTGGCTTATGAACGTTCGTCGGACAGTCAGCCTTCTTATTTGCCTGAATTACAAAAAGAATTGCTCGCGGTGATTCAAAAATACGTCAACGTGAACAAAGACGCGATGACGATAAATTTAGAACAAAACGACAATCGAGAGACTCTTGAGTTAAACATTATTTTGCCTGATCCACACCGTGCTTAATACCATGAAAAATTTGAAATTATTTGTCGTTTTCGTTTGTGCTTTGGCGACGTTACCAGGTTGCAGCACGAAAAGAGTTCGCGCTAATCCGCATTCATTAGAACGCCGCACAACGGATGCCGCTGAAATCGACAAAGATGTTGAAGTCGAAATCAAAGAAACATTGCGTGAAGACGAGGATTTTCGACGTTCTGCTCATGTGAGTGTGAATGTTTATAACGGCGCGGTTTTATTGACGGGTGAGGCGATGAATGATGCGGTAAAAGCGAAAATCATCGACATGGCGCGTGTCGTGAATCACGTCAAAATGGTGCATGACAATTTAATCGTTGATTATCCGAGCGACAATTTATCGCGGGCGAATGACCGACGAATTACCCAAAGTATCAAGCAGGCTCTAACGCAAATTCACGAGTTGCCGAATTTTGATTCGTCGCTGATTAAAGTGGTGGTTGAACAAAGTTCCGTTTATTTGATGGGACGGGTACACCGTGACGAAGGAACTGTGGTGATTAACGTGGTTCGTCTTGAACCAGATATTCGTCAGATTATTACTGTTTTTGATTATATCGATTGATTCTGTACGGGCGAATCACAATCGCCCTTTCCCATTTCAATTATTTCGTAGTTGAAAGCGGGCAAATATCATTTGCCCCTACATTTGAAAAATTCATTATGCAAAAAACTCTCCCCACCGAATTTTTGACTTCGTTAAAAAGCATTTTCCCCAAAAACGACATTTTAACTGAACCCGAAGAATGCTGGACTTACGGCTACGATAACAGCCGTCGCCACGCACTACCGCAAGTCGTGGTTTTTGCGACGACACACGAACACGTTTTAAAAACCGTGCAATTGTGCAATGAATTTGAAATCGCCATTACCGCGCGAGGTCGTGGAACCGGCACAACAGGCGCAATCGTGCCATTACACGGTGGATTGGTTTTATCGTTAGAACGCATGAAACAAGTGTTAGATTTTTCGCCCGACAATCGTTATATCAAAGTGCAAACGGGCATCACCAATCAAGAAGTTCAAGATTACGTCAAAAGTGCAGGCTTCTTTTGGTCACCCGATCCAACCAGCGCGGCATTTTGCAGTGTTGGTGGAAATTTAGCGTACAACTCCGCAGGGCCAAAAGCGGTTAAATATGGCACGCCGCGCGAAAATACATTGGGTTTGCGTGTTGTAACAGGAGCTGGCGAAGAAATGAACGTCGGTGTTTATACCAGCAAAGGTGTGGTCGGTTACGATTTAACCCGCTTAATTATTGGTTCAGAAGGCACATTGGCGATTATTACTGAAGCGACGTTGAAACTCACACCGCTACCTGAAGCGAAAAAAACCTTACGCGCTATTTACAAAACGGTTGGCGACGCGGCTCAAGCCGTTTCAGCCGTCATGGCGCAACCTGTTGTTCCGTGCGCCTTAGAATTTATGGACGGCAACGCCATCAACATGATTCGCCATTACACCGAAACCGATTTGCCTGAAAATGCAGGGGCAATGTTGATGATTGAAGTCGATGGTCAAGCCGAAGGGTTGGATTATTCGGCTGAAAAAGTGATGCAAGCCGCGACAAATGACGGGCTAATGTCGATGCGATTGGCAAAAAATGCTGCTGAAGTGAAAGCTCTTTGGGATACACGCAAAGCTCTCTCCCCTGCCCTGCGAAAAGTTGCGCCGAAAAAAATTAACGAAGATGTCGTGGTTCCCGTCACGGAAATTCCTGCGTTAATTTCGGGTTTAGAATTGCTATCGAAACAATACGAATTGCCGATTATCAATTTTGGTCACGCGGGCAATGGCAACATTCACGTTAATTTATTACTCGATCCCGACGACCCGATTCAAAGCAAAAAAGCCCACGCTTGTTTGGACGAGATTTTCTCGTTGGTGCTGAAATTGAACGGTACATTATCGGGTGAACACGGCGTGGGTTTAGAAAAACGCGATTTTGTAGACCGTGAACTCGATACTAATTCACTCAACTTAATGCGTGCGATTAAACGCCAATTCGACCCCAAAAATTTATTAAATCCTGACAAAATGTTGCCACTCCAACTTCACCCTTAAAAAAATTTTATGAACGAAACTTTTAACACATTAACAACACTGCGCGATTATATGCGCTGGGCTTCAAGCCGTTTTACCGCTGAAAAATTGTCTTTTGGTCAAGGCACAACCACCGCATTAGACGAAGCAGTTGCATTGATTTTATACAGCGTGAATCAGCCTTATCATTTATCCGCGAGTTTTTTTGATTGCGTGTTGACATTGGAAGAACGAAAAACCGTTTTTAATTTAATCGAACGTCGCATTAACGAGCGCATTCCTGCTGCATATTTAACGAAAGAATCGATTTTTATGGGTTTGCCATTTTATGTCGATGAGCGGGTTTTAATTCCCCGTTCGCCCGTTGCAGAATTGATTGAACAACGTTTTGAACCGTGGGTGGAAGAAGAAAGCGTCGAGCATATTTTAGATTTGTGTACGGGCAGCGCGTGTATTGCGATTGCTTGCGCGTATGCGTTCCCGAATGCGATTGTCGATGCCGTCGATTTGTCGCCCGAAGCCTTGGAAGTCGCTGAAATCAATATCGAAAAACATCAACTCGGCGAAACCGTCAACACTTATTACTCGGATTTGTTCAACAAATTACCTCCGACAAAATACGACATTATTATCAGCAATCCACCGTATGTGTGTTTGAACGAATGGGAAAATTTGCCGCCCGAATTCCACGCCGAACCCGATATGGCTTTCAAAGGCGGCACGTCTGGTTTGGATTTGGTGTTGCGGATTTTGAGCAACGCGAAAGCCTATTTGAGTGAACACGGAATCTTGGTGATCGAAGTCGGAAGCAGCGCGGAAACGCTGCAAAATTTATTGCCCGACGTGCCGTTTTATTGGTTGAATTTTGAACGTGGTGGCGATGGCGTATTTTTGCTGACGGCGGAACAAGTTTCCGATTTTCACGATACGTTTACCCATGCTTTGAAAAAACATCATTGAGAAATATAAAATGAAAATTTCGTTTAAAACGCTTCTTACATTTGGTCTTTTGTTTGCAATTACCAGCACCGCACACGCTGCTACCGTCATAAAAACAATCATCACGCAAACCAGCGTCACACCAAAGTCGGCAACGGCGGGAACGATGTTTAAATTCACGGCGACGTTAAACGCACCTTTAACCACAGGCAATAAAGTTAAAATCGATTTGGGAAACGGTTTAGCATCGATGACCGGAACGAAAACCAGTTATTCGTTATCGCGGGTACTTTTCACCACAGGCGCACAAACTTACAAAGTGGGAATTTACAACGCTAAAAATGTGCTGCAAGGCAACGTTTCTAGCGGCAATTACAGCGTTTCAAGCAAAATAAATAATGCCCCGATATTAACATTGGTGAGCGGCAATGATTCTGCTTATTCACGCGAAGTTTATACCTTACAACTCAAAGCCACAGACGTTGACAATAATTTGCGCTCAATTACGGTTGATTGGAAAGATGGTTCAAAAGCAGAAACACAAACGGCGACAAATAACGCCCCCCTTACATTCACACATGCTTACGCAACAGTTGGAAAATTTACGTTATCGGCAACTGCGAAAGATAGTGGCACGCCAGCTTTAACTAGTAAGCAATTATCAAAAATTATCAATGTCACATCCCCATCCCCATCCCCATCCGCATATACGAAAATCTGCAACAGCGGCGCGTTGGAAGGCGAAGAAAATTGTCCCATCAATCCAGTTTTAGGCAGTAAAGCAACCGATTGGGCTTGCACCCAAGACAACAACACGGGCTTGATGTGGGAAGTGAAAACAACTGACGGCGGGTTGCGTGACATGGCTAAAACTTACACCAATTTCACACCCGATTACGACCCAAATAAACTTTACGGCTCAGCAACGAATGCCGATGGTTTTGTCGTTGATGTAAATTCGCAAAGTTTGTGCGGCGCGAATGATTGGCGAATGCCGACCCGAGATGAGTTGCTTGGCATTGTGAAATCTGACTTTTCTAATCCTAGTATAGATAAAAATTATTTCCCAAATACACCAAGTAGCTTGTTTTGGTCTTCTTCGCGTTTTACTTACGGTAGTGTCAATGCGTGGTTTGTCGGTTTCGACGATGGTGTTTCGAACGGCAACGGTAGGTACAGTTACAGTAGTGTTCGGCTGGTTAGGTAGCGGACAGTGTTTTTCCCTTTTGTTTTGGCTTTGTGAGCGTTGGGATTTTGATTTTTTTGGGGGTTTTAATAATGCCGACGTTGTTAAGAATCGGAAGTTTTCGTTTTCACTTTTATTCGGATGAAGGTTCAGAACCACCGCATATTCATGTACGTTGCAGCGATGGTGAGGCTAAATTTTGGTTGATACCCGTATCGTTAGCAAATAATCGTGGCGTTCCACTTCATAATTTACGCGAAATTGAACGGTTGGTTTTTGAACACAAATTGCTGTTTATCGAGAAATACAATGAATACCATCGAAACTAAAATAGAACCTGTTGCGATTGATGTTTGGGCAGAAAAACGAATGATTTACGTCGAATTAACGGATGGGCGAGTGGTTGGTTTTCCCGCCGACCGTTTTCAAATTCTAAGTCGCGCGACAGATAAACAATTAAAAGATGTTCACATTGAAGTCAATGGACACGCGCTGCGCTGGGAAGAACTGGACGAGGATTTGACAGTTTCAGGCGTAGTTTCGGGTAGATTTCAATTGCCGTTGCTGAAAAAAGCGGTATGATTTCACCGACCATTTTGTTGATTGATTTGGCGTTGTGAGTATGGAATTTTGATTTTTTTGGAGGTTTTATGTTGAATACAAATTTTGCAACACGAATACAAAAACATCGTGTGGCATTACAAGAAAAAGGATTGCGCTCCGTTCGTATTTTGTTAATCGACAAACGCCGTGCGGGTTTCGCTGAAGAATGCCGTCGCCAATCGTTACTTTTAAAACATGATGCTCATGAAAAAGAAACAACCGAATGGCTTGAAAGCGTGGCAGATTGCGATGGTTGGCAATGAAACGAGGTGATTTAGTCACGGTTGCTCTGCAAGGTGATTTAGGTAAGCCGCGTCCTGCGTTGATTATTCAATCCGATTTATTTGACGCGCATCCGTCAGTAACGATTTTGCCCGTAACCAGTGAATTGCGCGATGTACCGCTGTTTTGCATTCAAGTTAATCCGAGTGAAACAAACGGGCTACGAAAACCATCGCAAGTGATGATTGATAAACCACAATCGGTGGCGCGTGAAAAAATTGGCAATGTTTTTGGTCATTTGGATGATAAAACGATGTCTGCTATTAGTCGTGCGTTAGCAGTATTTTTGGGATTTTGATTTTTTTTGAGGTTTTGATGATGCGAAAAAATGTACACGATTATTGAAACCAAAGTTTTCCAAAAATATGTGGCTGAACTTTGGAACGACAACGAACGCGAAGAATTTGTTGCGTGGCTTGCCAAAAATCCTGAAGCGGGTGATGTGATTCAAGGCACGGGCGGATTACGAAAAGTACGTTGGTCAAAACAAGGCACAGGCAAAAGTGGCGGTGTTCGCGTGATTTATTTCAATCGATTAAATGATGGTTCGATTTGGTTATTGATTGCTTACAGCAAATCAAAATTTGATACATTACCAACCGAATTTCTCAACAAACTGAAAGCAGGCATGGAAAACTATGGACAATGAAATACAACAATTTTGTGATGATTTGTTGGAATCTGTGCGTCAAATGAATGCGAACGAACGGGCAAGCGAAATGATGGTTAAAGAAACACATAAAGTTTCAGCAATGATAGAAGTTGACGATGATGTTTTGGACTCATTTCGCAAAACGGGTGCAGATTGGCAAAATAAAATTAACGACATTTTGAAGCAATGGTTACAAACGCACCCGATGGAACATTCTGTTTTGTAGATTGATTTGGCATTATAAGTTTTTAGATTTAATTTAGGATAAAAAAATGTCAGGAAACACAATAGGAAAATTATTTACCGTCACGACGTTTGGCGAAAGTCACGGCGCGGCGTTGGGTTGTATTATTGACGGTTGTCCGCCGATGATGAAATTGAACGAAGCCGATATTCAAATCGATTTAGACCGTCGCAAACCTGGAACGTCTCGCCACACCACGCAACGCCGTGAAGCCGATGAAGTAAAAATTTTGTCGGGTGTTTTTGAAGGCAAAACCACAGGCACGCCGATTGGTTTACTAATTGAAAACACCGACCAACGCTCAAAAGATTATTCCAAAATCTCACAAGCGTTTCGTCCCGGTCATGCCGATTTTACTTATCAACAAAAATATGGATTTCGTGATTATCGTGGCGGCGGACGTTCGTCAGCGCGTGAAACCGCCATGCGTGTTGCAGCCGGTGCAATTGCAAAAAAATATCTGAAAGAAATCGCAGGCATTGAAATTCGCGGTTATTTATCACAACTTGGCACAATCAAAGTCGAAGAAGTTGACTGGGACATTGTCGAAACAAATCCATTTTTTTGTCCCGATGTGAACAAAATCGCAGAAATGGAAAGCTACATGGACGCGCTTCGTAAAGAAGGCGAATCGATTGGCGCACGCATTGAAGTCGTGGCAACGAATGTTCCCGCTGGTTTAGGCGAACCGATTTTTGACCGATTAGATGCTGAACTTGCTTACGCTTTAATGAGCATTAACGCCGTAAAAGGCGTGGAAATTGGCGACGGTTTCAAATGCGTTGAAGCAAAAGGCACGCAATTTCGTGACGAAATTACGCCCGATGGTTTTTTGAGTAATCACGCAGGTGGAATTTTAGGCGGGATTTCAAGCGGTCAAACGATTACTGCCAGCATTGCTTTAAAACCTACATCGAGTTTGCGTTTAGCAGGCAAAAGCATTGACCTTGAAGGCAACGCTGTCGAAGTCATTACCGAAGGGCGACACGATCCATGTGTGGGAATTCGCGCCACGCCAATTGCCGAAGCGATGGTAGCGATTGTGTTGATGGATCATCTTTTGCGTCAACGGGCGCAAAACAGCAAATTTTTTAACTATTGAATTCACTACCAATGCCATCTACTTCGCGTTTTCACAAATATAATTTGCTAGTTTTGCTAATTCTTGCTGTTGCAGGAATCGGTTATTTTTTCCTTACACCGAAGCAAAACAAAATCGAAGAAAAAAATGTTGTCGTTGTATCAGTCGGAGACATAGAAGAAAACGTGACTGCCCAAGGAAAACTTGAGCCAAAAGAATATGTTGATGTGGGTGCACAGGTCACGGGGCAATTGCAAAAAATTTATGTGCAAATTGGAGACAATGTTTCAGCGGGACAACTGCTCGCGCAGATTGATCCAAGAATTTATGATTCTCGAGTACAAGCTGACGAAGCTAATATCAAAAATTTGCAAGCACAATTACTTGCTCAACGCGCCCAAGAAATATATTCCAAACAACTTTTTGAACGTAATCGTGAACTGTTAAAAAACCAAGGTATTAGCCAACAAGATTTTCAAAATAGTGAATTCAATTTTAAAAAAGCCGTTGCAACCAGTGCGTCAATTGAGGCGCAAATCCTTCAATTACAATCAACACTTACCGGCGATAGAACCAATTTAGGCTATACCAAAATTTATGCGTCTATGGATAGTACGGTTGTTGATCAGAAAGCGCGAGAAGGACAAACATTAAACGCAAACCAACAAACACCAACGATTTTACAATTAGCCAAATTGGACATGATGACGGTTCGCGCTCAAGTTGCCGAAGCAGATGTGATGCGTTTGCGTCCTGATTTACCCATCTATTTTTCTACGTTAGGTTCAGTCGATAGACGCTGGCAAGGTACCATAAGACAAATTTTGCCGACCCCCGAAGTTATTAACAATGTTGTGCTTTACGATGTGTTAGTGGATGTTGATAATCACGACCGCCAGTTGATGACGGGGATGAGTACACAAATGTTTTTTGTTCTAGGCAAAGCAGAGCAAGTGCCGTTGTTGCCAACGTCTGCATTGGGTAAAAGAATGCGCGATCAAGACAATCAAAATGGTGTGGCGTATCAAGTAAAAGAAGTCACAGCAGAAGGCGTACAAGAAAAAATTATTCACGTCGGTTTACGAAATCGTCGTTTTGCCGAAATTCGCGATGGTTTGGTTACGGGCGCAAAATTACAAGTTAATGCGCGTGCCGACGACAACAAAGATAAGAAAAATAAAAATCCTTCTACATCTGCCCCACCACGTTTATGAGTACACCACTACTCGAACTTAAAAACATCCAGCGATATTACCCAAACGGCGATACGGTTGTTAAAGCATTAGACGACGTATCGCTGACTATTTGGTCAGGCGAATTTGTTGCCATTATTGGGCAATCGGGTTCGGGAAAATCGACGATGATGAATTTAATCGGTTGCCTTGATAAAGCTGATGTCGGCAGTTATCACATCTTGGGTCAAGATGTTTTGCAATGCGATAGTAATCAATTAGCCGCTTTGCGACGCGATACATTTGGCTTTGTATTCCAGCGTTACAACCTTCTCAATAATGCGACGGCGGCTGAAAATGTCGAAATTCCTGCGTTGTATGCGGGATTACCGAAAATGGCACGCCATGAACGTGCTTTGCAATTGCTTGAACAACTTGGTTTAGGCAGTCGTTGTGACCATAAACCGATGCAATTATCAGGTGGGCAGCAACAGCGCGTAGCGATTGCACGGGCGTTGGTAAATAATCCGCCTGTAATTTTAGCGGATGAACCTACAGGCGCACTCGATAGTCAAAGTGGCAAAGAAGTCATGGCGTTATTGCATGAACTTCATCAACAAGGGCGCACGATTTTATTGATTACGCATGATGAAAAAGTTGCCGCGCACGCCCAACGCATTATTACGTTGCGTGATGGCAAAATTGTGAGCGATAACGGCGATACGAATGGCCATCTTTCAGAATTACCTCAACAAGTTAATCACTCAGGTGCAGCAAATATAGCGACAGAATTGCTCGAAGCCGCAAAAACAGCGTTGCGTTCATTGTATGCAAATTTATTTCGCACAGCATTAACCTTGCTTGGTATTGTCATTGGTGTGGCAGCAGTTGTAACTATGTTGGCGGTTGGACAGGGCAGTCAAGAAAAAGTGTTAGAACAAATGCGAGCGATGGGAACTAACATTTTATCAATCCGTCCAGGTGCGCCAGGTTTGCGGGGCGGTACGGATGTGGCAACGTTAGTGCAATCTGATTCAGATGCTATTTCTGAATTAAGCAATGTTGAATGGGCATCACCCGAACGCAGTAGCAAACAAACCGTGCGCTATGGCAATGTTGATTATGCCACGAGTGTTCAAGGTGTTGCGCCGAGCATGACCGAAGTGCGTGAATGGACGGTTTCAAGCGGAACTTTTTTTGATGACCGTGATATGCGTCGTTATGCACCGGTGATTGTATTAGGCGAAACAGTGCGACAAATCCTTTTTCCCGATGACATTGACCCATTGGGTTCTTATGTCATGGTTGGAAGTATTCCGTTTGAAGTTATCGGTATCATGTCGGCAAAAGGCGCAGATTCACAAGGTAGCGACCGTGACGATACCGTTTTTATCCCATTGACGACGGGGTTAATTCGTCTATTTGGACAAAATTATTTAGGTGGCATTACCGTCAAAGTCCGCGATGTTGAACAAATCGATGAAACACAACAAGCCATTTCAGATTTAATGCTTGCGCGTCACCGCACCGAAGATTTTCGCATTCGTAATATGGCATCAATTTTAGCGACTGCTGCTGAAACACAAAATACATTCACATTGATGTTAGGCATTGTTGCCGCGATTTCTTTGTTGGTTGGCGGTATTGGCGTAATGAACATTATGCTTGTTAGCGTCACCGAAAGAACCCGTGAGATTGGGATTCGGATGGCAACAGGTGCGCGGCGGCGTGACATTTTGTTGCAATTCAACACCGAAGCCGCCGTGGTTTGCATTTTAGGGGGTGTGATTGGTGTATTACTGGGTTATGCGGCAGGGTTTGCGTTGCGTTATTTCGATATGGCAGTTATTTTTTCACCTTTGCCCGCAATAATGGCTTTTTCATGTGCATTTGGAACGGGCGTGTTGTTTGGCTATTTACCTGCGCGAAAAGCCGCTTTATTAAATCCTGTCGTTGCCTTGTCCGCAGAATGATGAAAAATAAATACTTGCTTAGTTTTCCAGTCTTATTTCTGACCGCTTGCAGTTTAGTGCCAGATTACCAACGTCCAACTGTCGAAATTCCCAGTAAATGGCACGATTCTGAATTAGCCGCGCAAAAAACAAGCGTTGATTCGCAATGGTGGAAAGTCTTTGGCAGTCAGGAATTAAATAAATTGATGCGCGAAGCTCTCGTTTATAACAATGACATTGGAGCGGCGAAACAACGGGTTGAACAAGCACGAGCGCAAGCAAAAATCGTGGGTGCTGGTCTATTTCCTAGCGTGGGGTTGCAAGGCGACTTTGCGAATATGCACGATAACAGTGGCGATAGTCAGAAAATAGATATTCATCCAAGTATTTCTTATGAAGTCGATTTATGGCGAGCCAATCAAGCCAAAAGTGATGCGGGTTCGGCACGTTTATTAAGCCAAGTATTTGCGCGTGATGCGTTGAAATTAGTGGTAATGTCAAATGTTGGACAAGCCTATTTCAATTTATTAGCGGCAACCGAACGCCGACGTATTGCCCGTGAGTTTATGGACAACGTCGCAAAAGTTCTTCTAATTATCGAAGCGCAACATCGTGTCGGGGCGGTTTCAGCGTTAGATGTTGCACAACAACAAACGGAATTAGCAAACGCAAAAGCAAATTTGGATTTAACGATTCAACAATACACACTGGCAGAAAATGCACTTTCGATATTACTGGGTCACGCGCCACAGCAACAATTATTCGATGCACAACATTTTTTTGATGTCACCTTGCCAGCCATTCACGCACAACAGCCGGTTAATTTGTTAGAACGTCGCCCCGATATTAAGCAAATTGAAATGCAGTTAATGGCTTCAAATATCGATATTGGCGTAGCGAAGGCAGCTTTTTATCCTAAATTACAGCTCAATTTAGATACGATTCTCGCTTCACCGCAACCTTTAGGTATTGCGTTAAATATCGCTTCGAGTCTGACTCAACCTTTATTTCAAGGAGGTCGATTAGAAGGTAATTTGGAAAACTCTCAAGCCGTTAATGCTGAATTAGTTGAAATCTATCGAAAAACAATCTTAACGGCTTTTAAAGAAGTTGAAGATGCGGCAGCAATTCACAGCAATTCCACTCGTCGTTTATCTGCTTTAACAGATGCAGTAGCAAAAGCGAAATTCGCTTATGAATTATCAGTAGAACGTTATCGTTTAGGTGCAATCGATTATCAGACATTACTCACCACACAACGTACTTTATTAACCGCTGAAAACAGCCAAACACAAGCACGACTTGATGTTTTGGTTTCCGTGATACAAATTTATCAAGCATTTGGTGGCGGAATTCTTATTTTTTAGCGTAGTGTTGCTGATTAACCATCCAGAATTATTCTCGACGCATCGTTTTAAGCAAAAGAAATCTAAAAGCATCAAAGGCTTTTTGCATAACAGCTGGTTTATACGGAAAAATTTCAATGGAATCTGTTGCGTGTACCCAGCATCGCGGGTCAGCTTCAAATAATAACAATTCACCATTTTGGGTTTCGGCACAATCAATCACGACATAGTCAAGGTTTAGTCTGTCAGCAATAGCAAATAACGCTTCGTGATGTTTTACAGCAAAGTCATGGTCAAAATTTTCCATAACTGCCTGTTCTTCCGCACGTTTGTGTTCACTTAGTTCCATACCAGAAGAATTATAGTGAACTATCCAGTTTTCAGAAATTGCCAGATGACATATAAACGGTTTTCTATCAATCAGCGCAATTCTTAATTTTCGATAACATTTATCATCGCTTATGTAGTCAATAAATACAGAAATGTAAAATTCGTCATTTTCTATATAGCGTTCCAAATAAAGGTTTAATTCATCAGAATTATTTATTTTTTCAAAACCTTTACCTGCATGCGTATCAATCGGTCTTATAGTTATGGGAAAAGTAAATTCATCTAATTGGTTTCGCCGCATACGATGTGTTTGCGGCATCAAAAGTCCAGGAACATTTTGGAGAATTGGCGCAATTTTGTGACGCGCACAATTCATAATATTTTCAGGATGATTGATGTAAGGCTGTGGCAAAAGAGGAAGTATTTCTGCTATTTTTTTGAGCGTGGGATTATTTTTATCCGACTCCGCTAACGCAATAAATACGACATCATGATTGGGTAGTGAACACGGTAAATCTTTTTCTGGTGAAATATAAAGTAAATCTAATTGAATATCGCTGTGTTCAATTAGAAAATCTAGCGGCGTGTTATCTAGCATATTACCTGCGCCCATCATGGCAAGTAATCGTATTTTTGGTGCGGGTAGGCTGTTCACTCGATAAATACAGTTATGTTCTAATGCTTTCGTTTGCATATCTAAAGCCAACTCATTTTGACCAAGGGCAGATGCAATATAAAACATCCGCATAAATATATTGCCAAGATTCGTATCGCCAGCAGCATCATGAACCATTTGCGGTATATCGGTAATCGTTTTTCGTGTAATGGCACAATGTGATAAAACCGTAACTAAATTGTGTTCATCGAATGTGATTTTTTTAAACGAATTATTCATGTAATTCTCCAAGCTCTTTGTTAATAACGGTAATCACGCTAGACCAATCTTGAGGCGCGTTTTGTCTAAATAATTTTGCAGATTCATACCACGGCGTATCGTTCCTATCGAGCAACCACCTCCAATCAGAATTAAAAGGTAAAAGTATCCAAACCTTTTTACCTAACGCACCCGCCAAATGTGCAACACTCGTATCAACGGTGATAATGATGTCCATCAATGTAATCAATGCCGCAGTATCGCTGAAATCAGTTAATTCATTGCCGAAAAAAGTGATATTCATTTGCTCTAAAAAAGGAACTTCCGTTGTTTTTAATTCTTTTTGTAAACAGTAAAACTGTGCTTCAGGATTCGTTAATACCTTGAGTTTTTCTAAAGGAATTGAACGATTAAAATCATTCTGGTGGGCTGGGTTTCCATTCCAAACAATCCCCACCTTTAGTTTCTGTGTTGGATTTAATTTTGATTTCCACGCTTCTAGTTTGACGGAATCGTATTTCAAATACTTAACGCCCTCGATATTATTGATATTTGTTTTAAAAACGAGAGGCAGGCTTAACAATGGACAGTGGTAATCAAAATTTGGCAATGATTCACCACGACTGAGAATTATCGAAACACCTTCTAAATTTTGTAACAACGTTTTTAATGGAGCTTGAACTTCAAGTATCACTTTTGCCCCTAATGCTTGAACTTTTTTAACATAGCGACAAAATTGAATGGTATCGCCAAGTCCTTGCTCACTGTGTAAAAGGATTGTTTTACCTTCGATATTTTCTTTGCCGAGCCAAAGTGGTTTTTTAAAGTTTCTTAGCTCAGGTACAAAAAATTCATTTTTCCATCGCCATTCGTATTTTTGCCATCCCAGTTCAAAATCACCAAGCAATAATCTACATAATCCCTCGTTCCAATGGGCTTCTGCGTAATCGGGCTTAATGAGCAGTGCTTGATGATAGCTTTCTAAAACCTCTTTATGATTTTTTAAATCCGCCAAAATCATTCCACGATTGTAAAGTGCTTCAGGATAATCTGGTTTGATGGCAAGTGCTTGGTTGTAACTTTCCAATGCTTCTGCATTACGATTTAATTTGTGTAATGAAATGCCGCGATTGTAATAAGCTTTTGAATTTTGTGGATTGATGACGAGTGCTTGGTTGTAACTTTCTACAGCTTCTTTATTGCGACCTAGGTTAAATAAAGCAACGCTACGATTATTTAGTGCCTCTACATAATCGGGTTTAATAAAAAGTGCTTGATTGTAACTTTCTAACGCATCTTCATTACGTCCCAAGCTAAGTAGAGCATGACCACGATTGTAAAAAACCTCGATACAATCTGATTTCACGGCAATGGCTCGATCAAATAATTTAATCGCTAACGTTGGATTGTTTCTTTGTAGGGTAATCGTTGCCAACATTTGTAAGGCATCAAAATTTTGTGGTTGTGAGCGTAATATTTTTTTGTAAATGACTTCAGCTTGTTTGAATTGCCCGCGTTCATACATTTCAAACGCACTGTCTAATCTGACTGAATTTACATTTATATCTGATAACGGACTAATTTTTTTAAGTGAATTTTTTTGTTTATTTTTCATTTTTTATTTGATTAAAAAAATTATGGTTTTTAAAATTGATGCCGATAAATCAGCCGGTGGTTTGTGAATTATATGCAAATCAAATTTATCAATACAAAGAGGGAAAAAATATGAGTATGTCAATTTCAGGGGCTGGAATGAGTTGGTCACAGCCTGCAGCAATGTCGGGTGCAAGTTCGCAGATGTCATCTGAGAAGAAAATGTCTGATTTATATTCTAAAATAGATACAGGCAATGCAGGATCAATTACCAGAGATCAGCTTGCTCAAACTTTTCAGCAGGTAAATCCACCTGTTGAATTTAAAAACATGGGTGCAGATACTATTTTCAGTAAATTGACAAATAGTGGAAGCAACAGTGTTTCCAAACAAGACTTTGTTGATGGAATGAAAAAGTTGATGGAACAAGTTCGTAATCAAGCAGCAAGTAATAATGTTGAAACGCCAGCACCGGTTGGAAGTTTCGCACGCAGTATGGAATCACTAAATGCTTTAGGCGCGTCAGGCGATTTAAGACCTAGCGGACAAAACGTAAATTTTAGGGTTTAGTTTTTAGACGAGGGTAGAAAAATTTCCACCTTTTCTGCCTTCGTTATCCATCCAAGTGTGTTGAACATTTAAATCGTTCAACCATTGGATACCAGATAAACCTTTTAATAATGCAATGGTGGCAATACTTCCAGCCACTAAACATTCTTCAGCAACGACACTGACTGAAGATAAACCAATCGCAGACCAGCCAGTTTTTGGATTCAAAATATGGCAGTAGCGTTTCCCAGAAATTTCGATAAATCGCTCATAATCACCGCTGGTTGCTAATGCACCACGCGCTAGTTCGATTGTAGCCATTGAAGTATTCGGATTTCTGGGATGAGAAATTCCAATTTGCCATGGTTCCTGATTTGGATGCGAACCAATAACGGCAATATCGCCACCAAAATCAATCAAACCGTGTTGAACGCCTAGCGATTTACAAATGAATACTGCACGATCAACGGCGTATTCTTTACCAATTCCACCAAAATCAAGTTCCATTCTAGGAACAGAAAAACTTAAACGAGGCGATTCCCAAATCACTTTTTCTAAGCCAATGAATGGCAATAATTTGTTGATTTCTGCTTGTTCTGGCAACCGTGATTCTGAAAAATCCCAAACATTTCGCAAAATCCCCGATGTAATATCAAACAAGCCATCACTTTTTTTATGACACGCAAAAGCGTAATCAAGCAGCCCATCCGTTTCTTCATCAACATCAATAAAAGAACCGTGTTTTGCGGCGAGGTTTATTTTTGAAAGTAAGCTACTTTCACAATATCTCGAATACTTCGCGTTAATTCTGAAAACCTCTTGTATTACAGCGTCTGCAATACATTCCGTCTCCGATTCGTTTTCTGCATATAAATGCAAGTGGCATTCGCTTCCAAGTGCCAAGAAAGAAATACTGTGTAATTTCAACATTGAATAATCGTCAAAAGTCGGTGATGCAAACGGCATTTCACACCACCAAAATTTCTACTTACGCAACAACAGGCGGCGTATTTACAACTTCTGGAACACCCACTGTAGCAATGAGAGGTGCCGCGTCATGATGAATAGCATCATGACCTAATCCACCAATGAAAGCCGCGTGATGTGCGGCGGTGATTGCTGGAGCGGTATGTTGTATTGCACCATTAGCCGCTGCAGGTTTTGACAAATGCGCCATCCAATTAACAGGTAATGTTGGCGTACCTGTAGGAGCGGCGTGTAGATGTGTTGCCATGTTCAAATGCAAAGTCATAATAAACCTCTAAAAGTTATAATAAATGCCACTTGGCAATATAACGATAGCGATTATCACGCCAGGTTGATTTATTTTTTATCTATTTGATATTAAATGTTATTTTTATAAACGTGTTACCGTTGTTCTTTCTAAAATGCAGCAAATAAACCAACGTGGGTTGTGTTGCACCGATTTTCAGTTTTCAAAAATCTAAATTTATACATTAGCGAGTGCAAAACGGTAACGCGAAACAAAATCCAAAACTATAATGATAAAGGTAACGTCCAAAGGCGGGCGTTACCCCTATTTTTTTCACTCCGTTTTCGAGTATAGGACTCATGACACAAAAAAATCTAACCCTCGGCATTGCCAATTTTAATTATGCTGATTTGTATGACTCAGCACGTTTGACTGATTTACTCGCGATTTTCGATGAATCAGTGAAATACCACGATGCCGATTTGTACGAAAATTACATTTCGTATCGCAGCACCCAAGGCGCAGATTTATCGCCCGAACAACAATCAGCGATGTTGGTACAAGTTGCGCCATTCGTTGGAAAATTTGTTGCCAAATTGTTCAATGTTGAAGCCGAACATCAAGCACAAAAATCTCACATTCAATCAGAAATAGAAACGATTTTTACGTTTAAAAATGAAGTCGTCGAAAAATTGGGCGTAGTTTTCAAAGGTCAAACGACAGACGATTGGAAAATTCCTGACGTGTTGAATCGTTTTGATTTGTTAATCGAAGCAGGTTTCCCCGAAGCCAATTTAGATGATGACGAAGAACATCGTGTGGCAAGAGTTGGCGCGGTAATTGGCTCATTGGCAAATCATTACAAAACCTTGGCAAAAGGCAAAGAAAGCCATTATGAAAATGCCGATTTGCAAGCCGAAGCCTTACGCGAAAAATTAAAAAACCACGAACTTGCAGCAACCGAATTTGTAGATATTCTCAACGCGCCTGATTTCACCGAATTCACTGCTGGTTTGATGGATGTCGTGCAACGCTGGTGTTTTGTCGCACAACAAGATAACGATGTCGTGGCGGATTGGTTGAGTTTTAAATTCCCTGAAAAACGTGATTTCGAGAATTTAGTCGAACACGAACTCATCGACAAAACCGAATTCAACGTGTGGATGGGAGAACATCGTCGCCGTCGTGATGGTTTCAAATTAACCGATTTGCGTTACAACGAACGCCAAGTTTTATCTGAAGTGAATCATTGTATTTACTGCCACGAGCGCGATACCGATTCATGTTCAAAAGGAATGCGTAACAAAAAAACCAACACCTTCAAAGAAGACCCAATGGGCGTAACGACCATCGGTTGTCCACTCGATGAAAAAATTTCAGAAATGAATTTAGTCAAACGTGGTGGCGACAACATTGGTGCGTTGGCGATTGTAACCGTTGATAATCCAATGTGTGCAGGCACGGGGCATCGAATTTGTAACGAATGTATGAAGGGCTGTATTTATCAAAAAACTGACCCCGTAAACATTCCGCAAATCGAAACCAACGTGTTGACCGACGTTTTGTTTATGCCTTACGGCTTTGAAATTTACAGTTTGTTGACACGCTGGAATCCGCTTAACGTCAAACGTCCCGTGATGTTGCCATACAACGGTAAAAATGCGCTCGTCGTTGGTTTAGGCCCTGCGGGTTATACGATGAGTCATTATTTGCTCAATGAAGGTTTTGCGGTGGCGGGGATTGACGGTTTGAAACTTGAGCCGTTGCCTATTGCCCTAACGGGCGATGCAAACAATTTACCTGCGCCGATTGCGGATTTCAAAGACCTTTACGAAGATTTGGACAAACGGATTTTGGCAGGTTTTGGCGGTGTGGCGGAATACGGAATTACGGTTCGTTGGGATAAAAACTTTTTGAAAGTCATGTATTTAATGTTATTGCGTCATCAAACTTTCCGCGCTTACGGCGGCGTGCGTTTTGGCGGAACATTAACAATTGATGATGCGTGGGAAATGGGCTTTGACCATATTTGTATTGCCTCAGGCGCAGGTCAGCCAACGATTATCGATTTGAAAAACAACCTCATGCGCGGTATTCGCAAAGCCTCAGATTTCTTGATGGCGTTGCAATTAACAGGTGCGGCAAAAGCCTCTTCGCTTGCGAATTTACAAGTACGTTTGCCAGCAGGTGTGATTGGTGGCGGTTTGACGGCTATTGATACCGCAACGGAATTGATGGCGTATTATCCTGTGCAAGTTCAAAAAATTCTGCACCGTTATGAAATTTTAACGAAACTTTACGGTGAAGAAAAAGTTCGCGTCCGTTATGACAAAGAAGAAATCATTATTTTGGATGAGTTTTTAGCGCACGGAAAAGCGATTGCCGCCGAACGTCAACGCGCAGAAGCCGAAGGTGAATTACCTGATTTCCAACCGCTGGTCGAATCATGGGGCGGCGTGACGTTGTTCTATCGCAAAGGCATTAAAGACGCGCCTGCGTATCGTCAAAACCATGAAGAAATCAGCGAAGCCTTAGAAGAAGGCATTGCATTGGCAGAATTCATGAGTCCCGTCGGTGCGAATGCCGATGAATTTGGGCATTTGGTATCGGTCGATTTCCAAAACACCAAAACCAAAGCCGATGTAAATGTGTCATTGCGTAATTTATACGTCGCTGCGGGAACGTCACCAAACACGATTTACCAAAGCGAATATCCTGACACGTTTGTGATGGATAAATGGTTCTTCCAACGTTATGAGCCTGAATTTGAAAATGGCACGGTTTCGCTCGTTGCCAGCAACGATGAAAAAATGCCAAAAATTGGCAAACCTGCGCCGCTCACGTCATATCAAAAAGACGGTAAATTTATCAGTTTCTATGGCGACAATCACCCTGTTTATGCGGGCAACGTCGTGAAAGCAATGGCGAGCGCGAAAAATGGTTATCCGTATGTGGTGAAATTGTTTGAGCAAGAATTGGCGGGTTTAAATCCTTCGCAACAAGCCGAACGTGATGCGGCGGCAAAAAATCTGTTTGCTCGTTTGGATGATTCGTTCAAAGCGACGATTGTTGAAATTAACCGTTTAACACCAACGATTGTTGAAATTGTGATTAAAGCTCCGCTTGCCGCTGAAAAATTTGAAGCAGGTCAATTTTACCGCGTGCAAAATTATGAAGCCTTTGCGCCAACCGTTGAAGGCACTGTTTTAGCGGCTGAAGGGCTGGCGTTGACAGGCGCGGAAGTGAACAAAGAAAAAGGTACGGTTTCATTGATTGCGCTAGAAATGGGTTCATCGTCGCGCTTGTGTGCAACGTGGAAAGCAGGCGACCCTGTTGTGTTGATGGGTGTCACAGGCACGCCAACCGAAATTTTAACAGGTCAAACCGTGTTGTTGATTGGCGGCGGTTTAGGAAACGCGGTGTTGTTCTCAATCGGGAAAGCGTTACGCGCGGCAGGCAATAAAGTGATTTATTTTGCAGGCTACAATTTGGCGCGAGACCGTTTCAAAGTCGAAGATGTTGAAGCGGCAGCAGACATTGTGATTTGGTCTGTCAATAAAGGCGAAAATGTTGTGCCATTCACGCCAACTCGTCCGCAAGATAAAACCTTTGTCGGCAACATTTTGGAAGCGATGATTGCTTACGGCAAAGGCGAATTAGTTGAACAACCGATTTCACTGGCGGACGTTGACCATTTGATTGTGATTGGTTCGGATAGAATGATGGAGGCGGTCAAACACGCGCGTTTTGATGTGTTGAAACCGTATTTGACCAAAGCACATCACGCCGTTGGTTCAATCAATTCGCCAATGCAGTGCATGATGAAAGGTATTTGCGCTCAATGTTTATGCAAACACGTTGATAAAGACAGTGGCAAAGAGTTCTTCGTTTATTCGTGCTACAACCAAGATCAGGATTTGGATAAAGTCGATTTCCCGAACTTGAATGCGCGTCTCAAACAAAACACCGTGCAGGAAAAATTGTCTAATCTTTGGTTGGATTATTTGTTGACGAAGTAGTTATTAAAATTTAATTTCATGAGCAGGTGATAATTGCCCTCATCTGCTCACTTTTACGCTAACGAATATAAAAAATATTCATAACAAATAGATTAGGAAACGATAATGTTGGAACTTGCATCCGCGCTAACACCAAAATCAATCAAGTTAGATGACTTACTACTTGATCCAAACAATCCACGATTTTCCGAATTGGGAGAAGAAATAAATCCAATTCCAGAATTACGTTTCAATGAAGAAAAAGTGCAAGAAAAGACTTTTGCTAAAATGAAAGACCCTATTTTTGGTGCTAGTGAATTACGCGATACTATAAAAACATTGGGATTCCTACCAATGGATAGAATCGTGGTACGGAAATGGAAAGGAGTAACAGAAAAATATGTTGTGATTGAAGGTAATCGTCGAGTAAGCGCGTTAAAGTGGCTAATTTCCTTGAATGATGCGGGTAAGGAAACGTTCAGTGAGCAACAAATCAATAATTTTACTCATCTCGAATGTTTAGTTTTGGATGATGATATTGCACCTGAAATGGCACATTTAATTTTACCTGGATTACGTCATATTTCTGGCATAAAAGAATGGGGACCGTATCAAAAAGCTAAAGTTGTTGTTGCGTTGCGTAATTCAGGTATGAGTCCACAGGAAGCTGCTCAAAGTCTAGGGTTGCATATTAGACCCGCTAATAGAGCATATCGTTGTTTTATGGCTTTGGAACAAATGCGTAAAAGTGAGGAATATGGCGAATTTGCAACTCCGAAACTGTACACCTATTTTGATGAAGCCTTAAATAAAGCACCAATAAGAACATGGCTGGGGTGGAATGACACAACTAATCAATTTGAACAGAATGAACGATTGCTCGAATTTTATAGTTGGATAGTTCCATCTGAAGACAATGAGCTTAAATTGCCAGAAACGAGTAACGTAAGAGACTTAGGAAAGATCATAGAAGATGATAATGCAATGCAAATTTTTCGATCTCCACATGGAACGTTATTGCGTGCTTTAGCTAAATATGAAGTTGATCATCCAGAAGAATGGAGTCCTAAAATTTCAGCTGCCAATTCGGCGTTAAAATCATTGACACCCAACAAGTTACGTACGATGGAAGAAGCAGCACTTCAGGCTATTCAAGAACTATCAGAAACGATTCAACAAGTTCTGAAAGATAGAGATGCTCTGATTAAAAGCCAATAAATAGGCAGTAATACGAAATGGCGAAACTATCACGAGAAATAATAGCTCAATGGGCTATCGAGAGTTTGGAGTCAGAAGAGTGGACATTACTGCCAAAACTCTGTGAAGACAGCATAAAAAAGCAGAATAAATTTTCTGAAAGAGAAATTGATGAATCTATAGAACGTGAATTGGAAAATGTTGCTGAACTCTTACGAAACAAGGCTGTTAGTGCTAAGGAAAATGGCGAAATAGCTATTTATGAAATTGATGATGAAGCCCCGCCTTATATCAGAAAGTGCGGTGAAATCTATCCCGATATTTTGAAAAAATTACAACAAATGGAATGGGATAAATTTGAAAAACTGTGTACTGATATTTTGCAAATTTTGGGATGGAATGAATCAGAAAACATCGGTGGCAGACAAGATGACGGTGTTGACTTTCATTCATTTGGTTTTCCTAATCATCAAATTTTCGATTTACCAATGCCACCTAGCTGTAAAGTTTTAGTAATTGGGCAAGCAAAACGTTATAAGCAAAGCAACACTGTTTCAGAAACTGAAATCAGAAAGTTTGTTGGAGGCGCACTCAAAAAATTGAATGATTTTCGTAAATCAGGAAAAGTGGGTGTTTTAACTCCCGTTATTTTTGCTTTTTGGACATCTTCTGATTTCCAAGAACCCGCTAAAGAATATGCCAAAACAATGGGAATTTGGTTTATGAATGGCAGAACATTGGTTGAATACCTTAATAAACTGAATTTAGGACAATCCGTCGATTAACAGTAGAGATTGCACTGGAAATGGGTTCATCGTCGCGTTTGTGTGCAACATGGAAAGCTGGCGACCCAGTGGTTTTGATGGGTGTGACTGAAATTCCAACAGGTCAAACCGTGTTGCTCATCGGTAGCGGTTTAGGAAATGCGGTGTTGTTTTCAATCGGGAAAGCGTTACGCGCGGCGGGAAATAAAGTGATTTATTTCGCAGGTTACAATTTGGCAAGAGACCGTTTCAAAGTCGAAGACGTTGAAGCCGCCGCAGACATTGTGATTTGGTCTGTCAATAAAGGCGAAAATGTTGTGCCATTCACGCCAACTCGTCCGCAAGATAAAACCTTTGTCGGCAACATTTTGGAAGCGATGATTGCTTACGGCAAAGGTGAATTGGGCGAACAACCAATTTCACTTGCTGACGTTGACCATTTGATTGTGATTGGTTCGGACAGAATGATGGACGCGGTGAAACACGCGCGTTTTGATGTGTTGAAACCGTATTTAACCAAAGCGCATCATGCGGTTGGTTCAATCAATTCGCCGATGCAGTGCATGATGAAAGGGATTTGCGCTCAATGTTTGTGCAAACACGTTGATAAAGACAGTGGCAAAGAGTTCTTTGTTTATTCGTGTTACAACCAAGATCAGGATTTGGATAAAGTCAATTTCCCGAATTTGAATGCGCGTCTCAAACAAAACACCGTGCAGGAGTTGTGTCTAAATCTTTAGTTGGATTATTTATTGATGAAGTAATTCAAAATGCAGTGACGTAGTTTAAAATCTGCGTCACTGTTTAACCTTTAAAAAGGAAAACTAATGCCAGTCATTTCTTATTTCTTCGGTATTTACATTCGGATGTATAACGATGACCATAATCCGCCACATTTTCATGTTGATTATCAAGGACAACAAGCGCAATTTGCTATCGAAAGCGGTGAATTGTTAGCAGGAAAATTACCCAGCAAAGCAGTCAAATTAGTGCGCGAATGGGCAAAAGAGCATCAAGAAGAATTACGCGACAATTGGGAATTAGCGGTTGCTTTAAAACCTTTACAACGCATTGCGGGAGCTGACAATGATTAAAATTATTCGAGCCTATTATTTACAACAAAAAATTTTACGACTTTATTTTTCTGATAATTCCTACGGGGATTACGATTTACAACCATTAGTCGATAGAGATGCCGAGTTAGTTTTACTGTTAAAAGATGATGATTATTTCAAACAATTTTTTTTAGAATTAGGCGCGTTGTGTTGGAAAAATGGTTTGGAATTATGTCCCGATAGCATTTATCAAAAACTAGCAGAAAAACAGCAATTGCATTTTGAATTGAAAGCGGCTTAAAACAAAACACCGTGCAGGAATTGCGTCTAATCTTTGGTTGGATTATTTGTTGATGAAGTAGGTATTGGTTACATGGGCGTATTATTTTTAACACGCCTTTTTTAAATAAATTAAAAAACTTAGTCAAATAGATTTACGTTTGATTATAAAAGACACAAGCGCACCATTGCATGATGTAACTTTTTTGAATGTTAAAACTGAAAAAACTCACAATCGTTACAAAAAAGCTATGCAATCAGCTAGACATTGGTATGGAATAATCGAAGTTTTAATCAAACAGGCGGAAGAAGACAAAAAAAATGCAGTAAATAATGTTGTTCAAATTTCGCAAAGTTCAATTACAGATGAAATTAAAAAACTCGCTGAACTTCGTGATATTGGGATTTTAAGCGATGTTGAATTTCAACAGCAAAAAGAAAAACTTTTAGGTTAAAACATGAATACACAAAATGCCATTCGCCTTAACAGATTAAGTATCAAAAATTATAAACGGCTCGATTCATTAGAAATTGAGTTCCCGCAACCAGTGATGAAAAATGATGCTGATATTCTGGTTTTCGGTAGCAAAAACGGTGGAGGTAAAACATCTATTCTTGAATGCTGTTCTTTGTTGACATTGGCCGCGACTATTGGCGAAAAAGTTAACCGTTTTCGAGACAGTGAATTATTGTTTGACGTTGCCAGTTTGCTAATCAAAGCAGGGCAAGCCGAATCTAGTATTTCAGGTGAATTTGAAAATGGCTCAAAAAAATGTACTGTTTCTTTAACAATTGATAGAAAAAAAGGGTTTGTAATACATTCAACAAAAGGAGATAAATTCTTTGATTCTTATCGTGAAGATAAAAAAGCGTATTTTGGTGAAATGGATTATTTTCTAAATAGTGTTTTATCGTTTTCAAGTGAACCGTTAATTGTTCCTCCGCTGTTACATTTCAATAGTTATCGCAAAGTCCAAGAATCAAACCCCGAACTTGGAATGATGTCAGATGATTATTCGTCACAACGGAATATGCGTATTTCACCAATGAGACGTAGTTTAACGCCAGTCATTAGTTCTTTTAAATTAGAAATTGTTCGTTCTTTGATGGGAAAAGCGGCTTTATTTGAAGGAATCTATCAACAAGAATCAGAACTGGTATTGACTAAACTAAACACGCTCATTGAAAAGTATTGTGGTGGGCAAATTGAAAATTTGCGTCCATTACCAAACAACAAAGTTGATATTCGTATAAAGCCACTTGGCGGACAAGATTCGTTTTCTTTTGATGGTTTAAGTTCTGGGCAAAAAGAAATTATCGCCACACTTTTTTTAATTTGGAAAAATACGCAAACATATTCAGGCATTGTTTTAATTGACGAACCCGAACTGCATTTAAACACCGAATGGCAAGGTGATTTTGTCAGACAACTTCACAAACTCGCCCCCCATAATCAATACATTTTAGCCACGCATTCAGAGGAAATTTTTCGTTCTGTTGATAAATCTTATCGGGCTATTTTGACAACTGATGAGGAAGCGTGAGAATGTCGATGATATTCAAATTCGGTGCGGCTCCTGAAGATGTTTTACAAGGTAGCGGACACACGCTATTTGTTGAAGGAAAAAACAATCAGGCGTTTGACCCAGTTGTAATGGAAGAATTATTGAAAAATAACGGTTTGCAAATGACGGTTAAAGCGATAGGTCATTGCGATAATGTGAGAAGTACCGCACAAGCATTGATTTCTTACCAACCCTCCTATTACTTTTTGATTGACCGTGATGACAATGACGATTTAACTGTCGAAAAATCATGGAATAGTTTTCAAGATTTAAGCCAGCATAATTTGTTGATTTGGAAGAAAAGAGAATTAGAAAACTATTTCATCGAACCAACCTATTTGTCGAATTCATCGTTTTTAAAAGAAAATATAAGTGTCGATGATTTGAGAGATCGAATTTTAGCTGGATGTAATCAACGAATTTTTATTGATGCAGCGAATTTTACGATTTTAGATTTGAATAAAAAAATAACGAAAAAACTCCGTTGTAATTTCAGTGATTTTAGTAAATTCAAATGTAAAGAGGATGGCGAACAAGTGCTTGAACAGATGACAGAAATGGAATTAAAGAAAAATGAAATCGACGAAATTTTAACGGTCGATTTTGTGAAGCAAATTTATTTTGAAACGATTCAAAAATTAAGCGGGGGAACATTGCCGCTTCAATACGGTTGTGGAAATTGGCTTGAACAACTTTCAGGCAAAGAAATTATGAACAGCATTATGAATCAATGTTTTCAGGTAAAAGATAGAAACGACAAATATCTTCAAGGCGCAGACAAAACAAAACAGGTCGTAAGAGAATTATTACATCTTCCACTTCATCAACAACCTGCTGATTTTAAAAACTTGGTTACTTTATTACACAGAAGAATCAGAACTTAAAATGTGATGCAAGTTAATTTACCGTGTGCAGAATGACGAAGCGTCTCAAACAAAACACCGTGCAAGAAAAACTGCCTAATCTTTGGTTGGATTATTTGTTGATGAAGTGGTCAAAATCGAAAACGAGCGAATTCATTGGCTTCTAATTTTTATTCAATCGCAACGAATTCACAATCACCGACACGGAACTCAACGCCATTGCGGCAGAGGCAATCATCGGATTCAAACGTCCTGCTGCCGCAACAGGAATCGCAATCACGTTGTAACCAAACGCCCAGAAAAGATTTTGTTTAATAACGGTAATCGTTTTTTTGCTGAGTTCAATCCCAGCGGTGACTTTTGAAATATCGCCTTGAACGAGTGTCATATCTGCCGATTCAATCGCTACGTCTGTTCCCGTTCCAATCGCAAAACCGACATCTGCTGCCGCCAACGCTGGCGCATCGTTAATGCCGTCGCCAATCATGCCGACTTTTTTGCCTTGCGCTTGATAATCTCGAATCACGCTTAATTTTTGTTCAGGTGTCGCGTTGGCAATCACAGTTTCAATGCCAACTTTGGCGGCAATATAATGGGCGGTTTTTTCAGTGTCGCCCGTAACCATTAACGTTTCAATGCCTTGTTTTTTCAAACGTAAAATTGCTGCTGCCGCATCAGGTCGCGCTTTATCGGCAATCCCAAAAACGGCCACTTCTTTACCATTGATTGCCATGAAAACAGGCGTTTTTCCTTGCGACGCAAATTCGCCCGCCGCATTTTGTAAACCGTCAATCGAAACACTTTGTTCAATCAACCACGCTTTATTTCCAAGCAAGATTTTTTTGCCATCAATTTCGGCTTCAATACCACGTCCGGTTTCACTTTGAAAATGCGCGCAAGGTTCTAATTCGATATTTTTTTCAGCGGCATAAAGCACAATCGCTTTGCCTAAAAAATGTTCTGAATTGTGTTCAGCCGATGCCGCTAATTTGATAATGTTCGCTTCGCTTAAACGTGAAAGCTTCAACAAATCAGTGACTTTCGGCTTGCCTTCGGTAATCGTACCTGTTTTGTCGAATACTATAACGTTCAGTTTTGCGGCGGTTTCTAAACTTTCACCGTTACGAATGTAAATGCCTTCTCGGGCAGCTTGACCGGCACCGACCATAATTGCCGCAGGTGTTGCTAATCCTAATGCACAGGGACAAGCAATCAATAAAACCGTAATCGCATTTCCAAACGCAAAACTAAATGACGCACCCGCTGCCAACCAACCGACTAACGTTAATGCTGATAAAACCATCACGGATGGAACAAAAACCGCTGAAATTCTATCAACGTGTTTTTGAATTGGGAGTTTTGTGGATTGCGCTTGGTCAACCATGTGGACGATTCCCGCTAACACTGTATCCATGCCGATTGCAGTAACTTGAACACGCAACGCGCCACTGCCATTCACACAACCGCCGATAACTTTGTTGCCGTTATTTTTCACGACGGGCAAACTTTCACCCGTTACCATTGATTCATCAACCGTTGAAACGCCGTGAATCACCACGCCGTCAGTCGGGATTTTTTCACCAGGTCGAACTAAAATAATGTCGTCGATTTCGAGCGCATCAACATCAACGATTTCTTCGATGTCACCATTGATTCGCGTGGCGGTTTGCGGCTGTAAATCGACCAATTGCCGAATCGCTTCGCCCGCTTTGCCTTTGGCGCGTTCTTCTAAATATCGCCCGAGCAAAACAAACGTAATAATTGCCGCAGCCGCTTCAAAATACAAATGTCCGCTACGGCGCAAGAACGCTGGCAAACTGTAACCATAAGCACTTCCCACACCTAACGCGATGAGCGAATCCATATTCGCGGCGCGTTGCCTCACCAACCGCCATGCTTTCGCAAAAAACGGAAATCCCGCCCAAAAAACCACGGGCGTGGTTAACGCTAATTGCATCCAATGTAATTTCCGCGACGTGGTCATTGCCATTCCCGCTAGAATGACGGGCGTGCTTAAAATAGCTGACCACACAAAACGATTTCTTGCCGTAGTAACCCGATTTTGTTCTTTTTCGATGAGTTTTTTACGTTGCGAAAGTGTGTCCATCGGATAAGTTTTATAACCCACTTTATCGACTAATTGCCCAACGTCATCTTTGGTTAATTGCCCTTGAACGTTCAACGTTGACGTGCCGAAATTTACACTCGCCGTTTTCACGCGCTCATCACGTTTCAAAACCATTTCAATCAACAACGCGCACGACGCGCAACTCATGCCCTCAACAGCTAAATCAATGTCTTGAAGTTTGCCGTCAAAATGTTTCTTTTCGTGATGTGGCAACGTTGGACTTTTGTGAGCAATATTGCCTAAAACGGCATCGAGTAAAATCAACAAATTCTTTTTCGGTAAACCTGCGGGATCAAATTCAATCGTCACCGAACCGATTGAATGAACGGTTTTCACACGCTTAATTTCAGGACGTTTTTTTAAAATAATTTCAAAAATATAAGCGCGTTCTTGGTCGTTTTTAATAATCGGCGACACGATCCGAAGACGGCGTGCGAGCTGATGGGCGATTTGAAAATTTTTTGTGGTCACGAGAATTTACCTTTATTTCGCTTTGCGCGAACGAATCAACAAAAAGAACATATAAAACGTGGCAAGCCATTCATAACGGAATTTAAACGGATTGAGTAGCCACAACTTTGTAATGTGATCCCAATGTAAACGAATCAAAAATAACACCAAAATATCGTTCAAAAAATCAATCACCGCTTTTTCGGGATCTTTGAGCAATCCATTTGGCTTTTTTAATGCTAATTTTGTAACGATTTTTGCGGCTTGCAATGTTTCTTTCGCTTCAATTGTTTTCGTTTTAAACCAACGTGTCACCACAAAATTATCGGCTTTTTCACTGATTTTCGTGCCTAATTTACGCGCTAAACTTGGCTTTTTTTCAGTTTGAACAACCAATGCACCCGATTTTTCTAATTCGGCAAACAGCTCAAATAGTTGTTTCACTAACTTCGTGAAATCACACACCGTTTCTTGAAAACGAATCGAAACTTTACCTTGCCGTGCATAAAAATTAACCCGATAAACCCCATAAATCGCTTTTATTTTTGCCGCCACATTTTCAGACACTTCCTGATGACACAACGCCGCAGGTAATTGAAATCGAACATGACCTTCGGCACGATGACGTAACACACACTGTTTTTGAATGGACATAAGCTCACCGAAATCAGTAGAAAAACAAAACGGGTTTTTCTCGCTCGATGCTAGAAAAACCCGTTGATAATTGGACACGGAAAACTTAGTTTTCTTTGGTTTCTGCAACTAAATCTTCTAAATTTTCTTTTTGTTGCAAAACGAAATCTTTGCCTGCATCCACGACTTTCGTGGTGCTAGCGATAATATCTTTGCGGTATTTGTGAATCAAAAAACCACTGACTAAACCTAATCCAAATACCACGACTGGATGTTTGACGGCGACACTCATTACTTTACTCCCACTATAAACAACGGCTGAGGCGATAGAGCCTTTAAAAATTTCTTTCGACATCGAATCACCGTTTTTCACGGCGTTATGTACTTGTTTTACGGTTTTGCTTCCCATAATTACGCCTCGAATTATTCGGCTAAAATTTGATCGTCATTCAACATTTGATAAATGCCTTTGCACCCTTCGCAACAAAAATCTTTTTGTTCGCCGTTTTTTAATTTCAAGGTAAAACCTGAAACTTCAACGGTCAACCCGCACAAATCGCAGGCTTTTTTTTCTTTACTCATTTTGAAATCCGTAAACGTTTAACTCGTCTGCATAGTAGCAAAACTGAAAGGGTGTCACAATGCGGCACGTTGAATTTTATGAATGAACGGCTTTATTGGAGGCTTTCATTAAGGCAATTCTTAACGCACCAGTCAAACTCGCGCCTAAACCCATTCGCATTGCAACGGCAGGAAAAATAATCATTGAAGTCACGGCGAGACCTGCGCCGAGTAATAATGCGGTGTTGTTATGTTTTGAAGCCATGATTAAAACCTCGAGTGAAATGAATAAAATAATTTCTAACTTTGTTGCACGCGGTATGCCAAAAAATAATTTGTTAAATTTCAAAATGTTAATATCATTCCTCACAATAGAATTTAAAAAACTGCGGGATATGCCGTAGTGTTAATTAGTTATTTGCCCTATTTTTATTTTCGGAAACCCATGAACCACACACCAAATCGCTATTTTTATTACATCTTAACCATTGCTGCCGCGTTGAATCTAACGTCTTGCAGCACCACGCCAGAACGTGAAATCACCACGTTACCTGAAACCAAAGAAGTCCTGCCTCCATTACCAATTGAACCGCCACCTCCAATTGTAAAATCCACGTTGCCGGAAATCACAACGCCACTTTCAATCAATCAAAACGTTAAAAATTTCGTTCACCAAATGGTCACGAAACACCATTTCAATGAACATGATTTAACGCAACTTTTACAATCCGCCGTGATTAAAGACGATATTTTGAAACGTATCGCGTCACCCTCGGAAGGCTTGCCGTGGCACAAATATCGCAAAATTTTTCTCACCGAAACGCGGATTGAAGGCGGCGTGAAATTTTGGCGGGAAAATGTGGCAGCATTAGCCAGTGTTTCTGAACAAACTGGTGTTGCGCCTGAAATTATCGTGGCGATTATCGGCGTGGAAACTGGTTACGGTAAAAATATGGGCAATCATCGTGTTCTCGATGCGCTGGCAACGTTGGCATTTGCCTATCCGCCCCGCAGTCCGTTTTTTACGGGCGAACTCGAAAACTTTTTATTATTGTGCCGCGAAGAAAACATGAATCCGCGTGAACCGTTGGGTTCTTACGCCGGCGCAATGGGTTATCCGCAATTTATGCCGAGCAGTTTTCGCGCATTGGCGAAAGATTTTGAACACGATGGACACCGCGATATTTGGAAAAATCCACGCGATGCGATTGCGAGTGTGGCGAATTATTTTGAAAAAAATGGTTGGCAACGTGGACAAAGCGTGGCGGTTCGCGCAACTGCCGTTGGCACGCAATACAAATCAGTTTTGAGTAAAGACTTAAAACCGAATTCAACGTTGGCGCAACTAAGTCGCATAAATGTCAGCACCACTGAAAATGTGTCGGCAAATGCGAATGTGAAATTAGTCGCGTTGGAACAGTTAGATGGTGACGAATTATGGCTAGGTTTGACAAATTTTTACGTCATCACGCGCTACAATCACAGTCCGTTATATGCGATGGCGGCATATCAGTTGAGTCAAGAAATAAAGCAACGGCGATAACTTTGGTATCATACGCACGATTCGATAACGTTCGCGTGTCGATGCTTTCATCGACCTCAATCTGTCGATAGCGTTGTTATCCGATAGATGATGTCGGATGTGGATTGAAACATAATAATAATTTTTAAAACTTAGGAGCTTTTCACATGAAAAAAATTACTACCCCGTTTGCTGTCGCTATGGGCGCAGCGTTAATTTCCAGCTTCGCCGCAACCGCTGTGAATGCTGAAGCGAATCCGTTTGGTGCGACTGAATTGTCATCTGGTTATATGCAACTCGCTGCGGCTGAAATGGCGTGCGGTGCAGGCATGAAAATGGAAAAACCAAAAACGGCTGAAGGCGCGTGTGCTGGCAAAAAATCAGAAGCGGGTGTTAAAACACCTGAAGGTAAATGCGGCGACATGATGGATGGAGACAAAATGAAAAAAGGTATGGAATCTTCATGCGGCGCAATGATGAAAGGCAAAGAAGGTGCGTGTGGCGAAATGCACGGTGAAATGATGAAAGGTAAAGAAGGCGCGTGTGGTGCGGCACAGTCAAACGGTAAAGCGGTAGATAATTCGCCACTTTATGACGTGCATCCCTCTAAAAAATAATTGAGGAATTAAGCGTGAAAAAATTAACAACATCTTTAGCGGTCAGTGCAGCGTTAATGTCAGGCGTAGCAATGGCTGAAACAAATCCATTTGGCGTGACGGAATTGCCTGCTTCTGGCTATTTGCAATTGGCGGAAACTGAAATGGCGTGTGGTGCAAATATGAAAATGGATGCGCCAAAAACCACTGAAAAAGAAGCGGCTGACAAAACTAATTCGGCGAAAAAAGAAGCCGAAGCAGAAGCTGCAAAAAAAGCCACTGCAACGCCTAAGCACTAATTATTTTTACGGTGTAAATGTTAAAGGCTTTGCTGGTTAAGAATTAGCAAAGCCTTTTTAGTTTTCAATCCGTTGTAATTTAACCGACCTTTCACATTTGCCTGTTAATCTTGCCGACGAAACAAATTATCCTTGGACATTAAACATGAAAACGAAAATAGAATTTATACTTTCTGCTGACATCGTTGCGAATGCGACAAACGGACTTTTATTGGGCGACTTTAATCATTGGAATGAAGCGGCTGGCATTCCCTTGAAAAAGAAAAAAGATGGTTCATTCAAAACGACGCTGGAATTGGAAGCTGGTCAAACTTACGAATACCGTTATTTGTTAAATGATGGTCGCTGGGTCAATGATAACCGCGCGAATTCGTCTGCTTATGCCCACGGTTATCAGGTTGAAAATTGCGTGATTACCGTTCCAGCAGCCGTCGTCAAACAAGATGATTTAACTAAAATCGAAGGCGTAGGTAAAAAAATCGCTGAATTGTTGATCGCTGAAAACATTGCAACATTTAGCGCGTTAGCCGACACGAATACAAAAAAACTCCGCACTATCCTCGATGCAGCGGGCAATCGCTTTAAAATATACGACCCCGCTTCGTGGTCAAAACAAGCCAAATTAGCGGCAAATAACAAATGGGACGCGCTTAAAGCATTGCAAAAAGAATTGAAAAACGCGAAATAACACGTTCAAGAATCCACGAAATTATTGGGCGTAAGTACGGTATTTTGCGCGGGTTGTGACATATCGAGATCGGGATAATCCAACGTGTAATGCAATCCGCGACTTTCTTTACGGTGTTGAGCGCAACGAATAATCAGTTCTGCGACAACGACTAAATTTCGTAGTTCCAACAAATCGCTGGTGACTCGAAAATGTTGGTAATACTCGGCGATTTCTTTTTGTAGTAATTCGACCCGATTCATGGCGCGATGCAAGCGTTTGTCGGTGCGAACAATACCAACGTAATCCCACATAAAATGGCGCAACTCGTTCCAATTGTGTGATACCACGACTTCTTCGTCGGAATCACTCACTTGCGATTCATCCCATAATGGCAAATTTTGGGGCATTGTTAAATGGGGCAATTTTCGTTTAATGTCTTCGCTCGCACGAGTCGCAAACACTAAACATTCCAACAATGAATTACTCGCCATCCGATTTGCGCCGTGTAATCCGGTGCAAGCGACTTCGCCCACCGCGTATAAATTTTCAATGTCGGTTCGTGCAAAACTGTCGGTCAATACACCGCCGCAAGTGTAATGTGCCGCTGGAACGACGGGAATCGGTTGTTGCGTAATATCAATATCAAATTCCAAACATTGCTGATAAATGTTCGGAAAATGCTCACGAATAAACGCCGCAGGCTTGTGACTAATATCTAAATACACACATTCAAGCCCGCGTTTTTTCATTTCATGATCAATCGCTCGTGCCACAATATCACGCGGAGCGAGTTCGCCACGTTTGTCGAAATGGTGCATAAACGCTGAACCGTCCGGCAAAATTAAACGTCCGCCTTCACCGCGCACGGCTTCGCTAATCAAAAACGAATGTCCGGCGGGATGATAAAGACAGGTCGGGTGAAATTGCATGAACTCTAAATTACTGACGCGACAACCCGCTCGCCATGCCACCGCCATGCCATCGCCAGTCGAACTTTGCGGATTGGTGCTGTACAAATAGGCTTTACTCGCGCCACCGGTGGCTAATGCGATTACTTTCGCGCTAAATGTTTCGACGTGCTGCTGCAAACTATTGAACACATACGCACCGACACAACGATTATTTTTAATAATCAAATCGATGATATTGTGATTTTCAAACAGTTCGATATTTGGATTTTCTTGAGCGCGGTGAATGAGCGACAACGACACCGCTTTTCCCGTGGCATCAGCCGTATGCACCACGCGCCGATGCGAATGTCCGCCTTCGAGATTTAAATGGAGTTTTTTTTCACCCGACGTGGTTTGCTCTTCGGTGAACATCACGCCTTGTTCGCGCAACCAATCAATAGAATCCTTACCGTGTTGAACCGTTAATTTCACAATTTCTTCGTTGCACAATCCCGCACCGGATTTGAGCGTGTCATTCAAGTGCGATTCAATCGAATCTTCGGCATCGAAAACCGCTGAAATTCCACCTTGCGCGTAATAAGTGCTACCAGCGGTTAAGGCGAATTTAGACAACACTGCCACGCGGATTTTGGCGTTAGCGAGTTTGAGAGCCAACGTTAAACCCGCGCCACCACTACCGATAATTAAAACATCAAAACTAAATTCGCCTTTCACGCCGCACCTATTTACTGGTTTCGTCAAACACGCCAAAACTCATAATCCGCTGATAACGGTTTTCAAGTAACGTGTGAGTATCTTGACGTTTCAGTGTGTCTAAATGGCGCAATAACGTATCTTTTAAATTTAAAGCGGTGGTTTTGAAATCACGGTGTGCGCCGCCTAACGGTTCACGAACAACTTCATCTAAAAAGCCTTGTTCGCGAATTCGGTCGGCCGTAATGCCCATTGCTTCGGCAGCGAGTTGAACTTTATCGGGACTTTTCCACAAAATTGCCGCGCAACCTTCAGGCGAAATGACCGAATAAGTGCTGTATTCCAACATGATTAAACGGTCGCCCACACCAATTGCCAACGCGCCACCCGAACCACCTTCACCAATAATCGTGCAGATAATCGGGGTTTTGAGTTTAGACATTTCAAACAAATTTCGCGCAATCGCTTCACTTTGACCGCGTTCTTCGGCATCAATTCCAGGATAAGCTCCTGGCGTGTCGATTAAACAAATAATCGGTAATTTAAAACGTTCCGCCAATTTCATCACGCGCAACGCTTTACGATAGCCTTCGGGGCGTGGCATTCCAAAGTTACGGTGAATTTTTTCTTTGGTATCACGCCCTTTTTGATGCCCGATAATCACGACGGGTTCACCGCCTAATTTCGCCATTCCACAAATAATCGCTTGATCGTCAGCATAAGCGCGATCGCCGTGTAATTCGTGGAAATCGGTAAAAATTAAATCAATATAATCGAGCGTATACGGACGACCCGGATGACGTGAGATTTGCGAAATTTGCCAATCCGATAAATTCGCAAAAATAGATTCAGTTAACGCTTGGCTACGATCTTCTAATTGTTTCAGCGCGTCGGAAATGTTGATTTTATTATCGAACTGCACGTTACGCAGTTCTTCAATTTTCGCTTCTAAGACAGCAATCGGTTGTTCAAAATCGAGAAATTTTAAGTCCATATTTTTATTTTTTTAAGAGTTGATTTAAAAGTGGCGGATAGTATAAGGCAATTCAGGAAATATACGCCGCGTCTAATTCACGCAAGCGTGCGAGTTTTTCTTTGATTTTAATTTCTAAACCCCGTTCGACCGGCTGGTAATAGCGTGTTCCCGCTAAGGATTCTGGGAAATAATCTTCACCTGCGGCGTAAGCATCAGGTTCGTTATGAGCGTAACGATACATTTTGCCGTAATCCAACGCTTTCATTAACTTGGTCGGTGCATTCCGTAAATGAATCGGAGCTTCTAATGTTCCTGTCGCTTTAACGTGTGCCATTGCGGCGTTATAAGCCATATAAACGGCATTGCTTTTTGGCGCACACGCCATATAAATCACGGCTTGCGCTAAAGATAATTCACCTTCTGGACTACCTAAACGTTCTTGAGCTTGCCACGCATTTAACGCTATTTCCAATGCACGCGGGTCGGCATTGCCAATATCTTCTGAGGCAATTCGCACGATACGTCGTGCTAAATATGACAAATCACAGCCGCCATCAATCATGCGACAAAGCCAATATAATGCGGCATCGGGTGAACTTCCTCGCACCGATTTATGTAATGCTGAAATTTGATTGTGAAATTCTTCACCATGCGAATCGAAGCGTCGCACACCGCCACTTAAAACCGCTTGGGCAATTGTTTCGTCAATAATGACGCTCGATTGTGCGGCGGCGACTTCCGCCGCGAGTTCCAATAAATTCAACAATCGTCGTGCATCACCGTCAGCGGTTTGGGCGAATTGCAATTTAATTTCGTCCGAAATTTCGAGTTTCAATTCGCCCAAACCGTGTATTTTATTTTTGAGCGTATGATTCAAAATGTTGAACAAATCCGCGTGCGTCAACGGATTCAACACATAAACTCTTGCCCGTGAAAGGAGCGCATTATTCAAAGCAAACGACGGATTTTCAGTCGTCGCGCCAATAAAATATACCGTCCCATCTTCAACGTGCGGCAAAAACGCATCTTGCTGACTTTTGTTAAAACGATGCACTTCATCGACAAACAAAATCGTGCGCCGTTTTTCAAATTTTTGAATTGTTTTGGCGTGTTCAATCGCTTCACGGATTTCTTTCACGCCAGCTAAAACCGCCGAAATCGCTAAAAACTCGGCATTCGATTGTTTGGCAATTAAACGCGCTAACGTCGTTTTGCCGGTTCCCGACGCACCCCAAAAAATCATCGAATGCAAACGCCCCGATGTGAGCGCGATTTGTAACGGTTTTCCCGCTGAAAGAATGTGAGATTGTCCGACGTAATCGCTTAATTCATGCGGGCGCATTCGTTCGGCTAAGGGTTGAAAATTTGTGTTCATTTTGTGGATTCGTCTGATTTTTATTGAATGCGTTGGCGAATGTAAATCCGTCTTCCGTCACAAAACTTCTCGCATTAAAAAAGCCCTGCAACTATGAAGTTGCAGAGCTTTTTAGTTTCAGAAAGCGTGAACTTAAAGAATCGATTTCAAAGCCAAAATGCCTTTGTGTGCATCTCTTAATTCTTGTTCTGCTTGTTGCGTTGAACCTTCTTTTACATGGTTACGCGCCGCTTTGATTGAATTGTTTGCTTTGGTGCTTGCGCGAAAAACTGAATCGCTTGCGTTGATTTCTTTAACAGAATCTGATGCGTCTTTAATCAATTTAGACACGGCTTCTGCGTCGCCACCAGCAATTAACGCATCCAGTGCAACTTGAATTTTACCGGCTGTAATATCAATAGCCGCTGTTGGACTAAAAACAATACGACCTGAATCAGTTTCAGCAAAAGCAGTCGTAGAAACTGCACCGAAAGAAGCGGCAACTAATACAGCTAAAGCGATTTTTTTCAATGTATTCATTAACGTTAATCCTCAAATTGTTATTATTTTGGGTTGTAAGGGGAAAAATAGCCACCGCAGAACGATGTGCTGACAGCAATTCTAAACACATTTACGAATTTTTCAACCAATCCCACGATTACACACACTTTTAGTGGTTAATTTACCGACCATTGCACCACGCCGGTATAAGCGGTAATTAAAACAATCGCGCCAAAAACCAATCGATACCATGCGAAAACTAAAAAATCGTGCTGACTGATATAACGTAACAGGGCTTTAATCGCTAACAACGCACTGAAAAATGCGGCAATCATTCCCAAAACAAAAACAGGTGCATCGGTGACAACATCAAGTAAATCACGGTGTTTGTACAAATCATAAACACTTGCCGCACACAACGTTGGAATCGCTAAAAAGAATGAAAATTCGGTTGCCGCTTGGCGTGAAAGTCCAAATAACAAACCGCCAATAATCGTTGCGCCAGAACGTGATGTGCCAGGAATTAGGGCGAAGGCTTGTGCGAAACCAAGTTTAAGTGCGTCTACTTTAGACAACTCATCGACAGAGTTAATTCGCACCGTATGCGTCCGTTTTTCTGCCCAAATAATAATGAATGCACCCACAATAAATGCTAATGCTACGGAAACGGGTTTGAATAATACCGCTTTGATGTATTTACTAAATAAAAAACCCAAAATTGCAGCAGGTAAAAATGCGATGATTAAATTTAATGTGAAATTTTGTGCAGTTTTTTCTTTCCGAAACAAGCCACTAAACGTGTCGCCAATTCTGTGGCGATATTCCCAACACACCGCGAAAATTGCGCCAACTTGAATCACTAACTCGAACAATTTGCCTTTGTCGTCGTTAAAATTCAGCAAATCTCCTACTAAAATCAAATGTCCTGTGCTGGAAATCGGTAAAAATTCGGTCAGTCCTTCGACCACGCCTAAAATCAATACTTTTACTGCGAGTAATAAATCCATAAATCCTGTTGAGTGTGTGAATTTTAAGGTTTGACGTTAATCGTAATGCCTGCACCATCGAACGATTTTATTTTATCTTGTTCGGGATATGGCGACATAATCGCTTCAGTGCCAAGTTCGACTTCTTGTTGAATTTTTTTCGATTTTTCAATGGTAAAACTCGATTTTGCTTGCGTAATTGACGGGTCAAATTTATTTTCGGCTTGTAGCGGCAACGATAAATCTAACGTTTTAGGTGCCGATGTTTTAACCGTTAATTCAACTACATCGTGTTTTTTATGATGATGCCAACGAAAGCCCGTTAACATCGACATTATTACAATCAAAAAACTGACTAAAAATAAGCGACGTGTTTTCATTTTGTTATCTCAACAACAGGAATTCTGCCAATTTTTATCTGCCATTCTTTTGGTGCAATATGATGGATTGAAATCCCTTCCGAATCGACTGCGACCGTTACGGGCATATCTTCAACCACAAATTCATGAATAGCCTCCATTCCTAAATCAGCAAATGCCAGAATTCTTGATTTTTTTATGGCTTTCGAAACCAAATACGCCGCGCCACCGACCGCGATTAAATAAACTGAATGATGTTTTTTAATTTCGGCAATGGCGGATTCACCGCGTTCAGATTTCCCAATCATGCCGAGCAAGCCTGTTTTTTCGAGTAATGGCGCGGTGAATTTATCCATGCGCGTCGCGGTTGTTGGGCCAGCTGAACCCACGACTTCATCTCGCACCGCATCAACCGGGCCAACGTAATAAATAAATTTGTTGGTGAAATCCACGCCGTCAGGTAACGCTTCGCCCCGCGCCAACATTTCACACAACCGTTTATGGGCTGCGTCGCGTCCTGTCAAAAGCGTGCCGCTAAGTAAAAGAGTTTCACCGACTTGCCAAGTCGTTACGTCTTCAGGTTTGAGCGTGTCTAAATTCACGCGCCGTGCTGCGTCAACATTCCAAGTAATTTGCGGATAATCTTCCAAACGAGGCGATTTGAATTCTGCGACTCCGCTACCGTCTAAGATAAAATGAACGTGGCGCGTCGCGGCACAATTCGGAATAATTGCAATCGGTAAATTCGCCGCGTGCGTGGGATAATCTAAAATTTTAACATCCAAAACCGTCGTCAAACCACCCAAACCTTGTGCGCCGATGCCGAGCGCATTCACTTTTTCGTAAAGTTCTAAACGCAATTCTTCCAAACGATTCGACGCGCCACGTTGTTGCAATTTTTGAATATCAATCGAACCCATGCAAGCCTGTTTAGCGAGTAACATCGCTTTTTCTGCCGTGCCACCAATTCCAATCCCTAAAATTCCAGGTGGACACCAACCCGCGCCCATCGTCGGCACCGTTTTTAAAATCCATTCCACAATATCATCGGACGGATTGAGCATGGCAAATTTAGCTTTGGCTTCCGAACCACCACCTTTCGCAGCAATATCGATTTCGACTTTATCGCCCAATACAAATTCGGTATGAATCACAGCGGGCGTGTTGTCGCGCGTGTTAATCCGTTCACCTGCTGGGTCGCTCAAAATCGAAGCTCGCAATGGATTATCAACATTTTGATAGGCACGCCGCACGCCTTCGTTAATCATGTCGGCTAAACTCAAATTTGTTTCCCAACGAACATTCATGCCTATTTTTACAAACACCGTGACGATGCCCGTATCTTGGCAAATCGGACGCTTTCCTTCAGCGCACAAACGCGAGTTGATTAAAATTTGCGCCATCGCATCTTTTGCGGCTGGACTTTCTTCGCGCAAATACGCAGCATTCAATGCCTGAATAAAATCTTGCGGGTGATAATACGAAATAAATTGCAAGGCTTGCGCGATGCTTTCAATAACATCTTCTTGGCGAATTTTGGTCATAAAATTTTCAGTCAGTTAATGTTGGAAAAAACATTTCATAACAGCAATCATCGCGCCATGATCCAAAACACCTGCACTTTCGCGGCAACTGTGCATCGCCCACATGGGATTTCCAACATCCACACCACGAATGCCTAATTTTGCTGAAACCATCGCGCCAATCGTACTTCCACACGACAAATCATTTCGATGCGAATACATTTGATACGGGACGTTTGCCTGTTCGCACCATCGCATAAACATCGCTTCTGAAACACCGTCCGACGTGTAACGCTGATTCACATTCACTTTAATGACCACGCCGTGATTGACGTGAACCGTGTGTGCTGCGTCGTAAACTTGTGGGAAATTTGGGTGATAAGCGTGTGCCATATCCGCGCTAATCAAAAAACTTCGCGCCAAGGCTCTGACGAAATCTTGTGAACTTTGCGAAGTTGCGTCACTAATGCGTTGCAACGTGTCAGTCAAAAAACTGCCTGATGCGCCACAATGACTTTCGCTGCCCACTTCTTCATGATCAAAAAATGCACAAACTAATGTGCTGTCGTTTTTCAAAATCGACTCATCAAGCAGCGCGTTTATCGCGGCATGACAGGATGCTAAATTGTCGATTTGTCCGTTGGCAAAAAACTCATTATTTGCGCCCCAAAAACTGCCTTTTTGCGTATCGAAAACGTTTAAATCCCACGCTAAAATCTTTTGAGTCGTTTCGGGTAATTGGGATTTTAACAACGTTAAAAATTGTGACGCGGGCAATTGTTCCACCACATTCGCGAACATTAAACCCAATTCATTTTGCTTCTGGAATTTTAAACCGTCTTCGTTGACGTTACGATTGAGATGAATCGCTAAATTGGGTAAACGTAAAAGTGGTTGTGGAAAATGCACCAAACTTTGCGCCAATTCACCGTTTGCCATTTGATAATTTACACGCCCCGCAAGGCTCAATTCGCGGTCTGCAAACGTGGTGATGATTGCACCGCCGTAAATTTCAACGTTTAGGCGTTCAAGTCCAGCCGTTGTATTAGTTGGATTTGGTTTGATTCGTAAACTGGGCGAATCGGTGTGTGCGCCGATGATTTTAAAACCTGTTTCAGCGACCGTTTTTTCACCATGAACAAAAACGATAATCGAGGAATCGCCGCGCACGACGTAATAACGTCCGCCTGTTTTTAATGTCCACGTTTCGGTTTCGTACAATCGTTGAAATTGAAATGCCGCGAGTTGTGTTTCAAGGGTTTTGACAACGTGCCACGGACTTGGGCTGTCGTCGATAAAATCGAGTAAATTTTGAGCAGATTGTTGAGCATTCATGAGCGGTCTCGCAAAAGTAAAGCAGCGGAATTAACACAATAACGCAAACCTGTCGGTTCGATACCGTCAGTGAAAACGTGTCCTAAATGCGCGTTACAATTTTGGCAAACAATTTCGACGCGACGCATTCCATGCGTATTATCGATATTTTCGGCGACACGATTTTCTAACGCTTGCCAAAAACTTGGCCAGCCCGAACCCGAATCATATTTTGTTTGTGAATCAAAAAGTGGCGCGTCGCAGCACACACAATGGTAAATGCCGTCTTGTTTGCAATCGACATATTTGCCAGTGAATGCGGGTTCGGTCGCTTTGAGGCGGCAAATGTTAAATTGTTCAGGTGTGAGTTGGTTGTCGTTCATGTTTTAATCCCCGTACCGCGTTGCAATAGCCACAACGCAAAAAATGTCAGTAATAAAATAAATCCGCCCGTCATCAAAAATGCCAACGAAATATCGACATCGGACACGCCAATCACGCTAAAACGAAACGCACTCACCATGTATAAAATCGGATTGCCGAGCGAAATGTGTTGCCAAATCAGCGGCAACATATCGACTGAATAAAACACGCCGCCCAAATAACTCAATGGCGTTAAAACGAAATTTGGAATAATCGAAATGTCGTCAAAACTTTCTGCCAAAATCGCGTTGATAAATCCTGCCAGCGAAAATAACGTTGACGTTAAAAGCACAACAGCCATCGCCATTGCTGGATTTTGAACATTCAACGGGGTGAAAAATAGCGAAATGACTGCCACGACTACGCCAACTAAAACTCCGCGTAAAATGCCGCCGCTAATATAACCTGCCAAAATCACCCAATTCGGCACCGGCGCAACGAGTAGTTCTTCGATATTGTGTTGAAATTTAGTTGAGTAAAACGATGAAACGACATTCGCGTAAGAATGCGTAATCACCGACATTAAAATAATGCCTGGCACGATGTAATCCATATAACTCGTGCCGTGAATCGTGCCAATACGGTCGCCGATGAGTTTGCCAAAAATCAGAAAATACAACGCCGTCGTAATTGCGGGCGGCAATAATGTTTGTGGCCAAATCCTAATAAATCGATAAATTTCTTTTCGGACAATCGTATTAAACGCAATGAAGACGCTCATGATTCCCTCGCGTTTTTGTTGTCGATTAAGTTGATAAATAATTGTTCTAAACGATTACTTTTGTTTTTCATGCTGATGACATGGATATTTGCTGTGCTAAGTTGCGCGAATAAATCGTTCAATCCGCGTTCTTTTGGTACACCAACTTCTAAGATTTTTTCGCTGATTTGTTTGATTTCGTAACCGTTTAACGTTGGTAATATCGTCACCGGTTGCGCTAAATCTAAAATGAAATAATCAACATGCAAGCGCGTCAACAAACTCGCCATATCAGAATGCTCGATGATTTGACCGCTGTCGATAATGGCGATATTGCGGCACAAACTTTCCGCCTCTTCCAAATAATGCGTGGTCAAAATAATGGTCGTGCCTTGCGCGTTCACGTCTTTCATCATTTCCCACATCGAACGACGAATTTCAATATCTACGCCCGCCGTGGGTTCGTCGAGAATCAACAATTTAGGTGCGTGAACCATTGCGCGTGCAATCATCACACGGCGTTTCATACCGCCCGATAAACGGCGTGACATCGTGTCGCGCTTGTCCCATAAATCGACTTGTTTTAAACAGGTTTCCGTTCGTTGCAATGCCAATTTTCGCGGAATGCCATAGTAACCGGCTTGATTGAGAACGATGTTTTTGGCGGTATCGAATTGATTGAAGTTGATTTCTTGCGGCACTAAACCCAAACAGCTTTTGGCTAAATTGCGTTGCGTTTTGACATCGTAACCGAAGATTTTTACCGTGCCGCTGGTCGCATTCACCAACGAACTAATGATGCCGATTGCCGTGGATTTACCTGCGCCATTCGCGCCGAGTAAGGCAAAAAAATCGCCTTGTTTGACTTCTAAATCGATGCCTTTGAGAGCTTCAAAGCCGTTGGAATACGTTTTACGAAGATTGTGTATTGAGAGTGCATTCATGGGGTCAGTTTAGCAGTTTTCAGCGTGAAAAATTGGTAAAAAAAAACCGCACTAGCAAAACTAGCACGGTTCACCTTTTTAACAACGAAACGGAGAATTTCGTTTTATTTGCTGCCTAAGTAAGCGAACAATGCGTCAACCGCTTGATCTTCGCCGTAGCCCGCTTTTTTAACTGGACCCACTTCCATGATTGCTGCGATAGCTTTTGGCATTCCGCCTTTGCCATCTTTCAATGTTTGTTCAAAGCTCGCACGAGTCAATTTGCCTGATTTTACTAAATCAAATAATTGTGGGTTTGATGCGATGTCGTGGCAAGTGCCACAACCACGACCGAATGAACGTTCGTAGATTTTCGCGCCGATTTCTAATTTTTCGTCAGCCAAAACCGAACCACTTAAACCGATTAACGCGACTGCTGCTAAAGCTAAAACTGATTTTTTCATAATATCCTCAAGGGTAGTCAAAAAGTTGTTTTTCTTGTTTTAAACACATTCAAGTAAAAGATTGAACGCGGCAAAGGATAAGGATTTTACCGCTAAAATTCAACGCTTTTGTTGAAAAACTGCTGTTCATGAGGCTTTGTTTGCAAACCAATTCAGTTTTTTGTGCAAACTCACCACCGTACCAATAATAATCAGCGTCGGCGGCTGAATCGTTTCGTGTTTTACGATGTCTGGCAACGTGCTTAATGTTCCGGTAATCACCCGTTGATGCGAAGTCGTGCCTTTTTCAATCAACGCAATTGGCAAATCTGGTGAACTTCCGTAAGCAATCAGCGAGTCACAAATTTTTTCTAAACCAAGCAATCCCATATAAATCACGACGGTTTGATTCGGTACGGCGAGTTGCGTCCAATTCAAATGCACCGAATCATCTTTCAAATGTCCGGTCACAAAAATACACGATTGCGCGTGATCTCGATGCGTCAACGGAATGCCGGCATAACTCGCACAGCCCGTCGCAGCTGTAATTCCTGGTACGACTTGAAACGCTACGCCTTGCTCCATTAGTGTTTCGATTTCTTCGCCACCACGCCCAAAAATAAACGGATCACCGCCTTTTAATCGCGCCACGCGCTTACCTTCTTGGGCAAGTTTGACTAGCAATGCGTTGATTTCTTCTTGCGGCACGGAATGGTTACTACGCGCTTTTCCCACATAAATTTTTTCAGAATCGCGTCGCGCCAAATCCAAAATATCAGGCGAAACTAAGCGATCATAAACCACGACATCGGCTTGCTGCATTAAGCGTAATGCGCGAAATGTCAGTAAATCCGCCGCGCCAGGCCCAGCACCGATTAAATACACTTCGCCAGTGTTTGTTAACGTTTCAGTTTGATTGATTGCGTCTGTTAATGCTTGTTCAGCAGCATCGTTTTGACTAGCAAAAATCAATTCTGCCACGCGACCTTGCAACACGTTCTCCCAAAAAATACGGCGATTCTCGGGACGAATGATTTTTTGTTTGACGGTTTCACGGAATTTTTCAGCTAATTTTGCCAACACGCCGTAAGCTGGGGGAATGAGCGTTTCAATTTTGGCGCGTAATAAACGCGCTAGAACAGGCGACGCGCCACCTGACGAAATCGCAATTGTAATTGGCGCACGATCCACAATTGCTGGAAAAATGAAATCACACAATTCGGGATTATCGACCACATTCACCCACACGCCGGCTACTTTTGCACAGTCGCTGATGTATTGATTCGTCGCCGTGTCATTGGTCGCAGAAATCACCCATTTAAAACCAAATAAATCACTTGGTTCAAAATCTTTTTGATGGATGACTAAATCAGGTAATGTCGCTACTTGTGGGCTGATTTCACGCGCCACAACAGTGATTTTCGCACCAGCTCGCGCCAACAATTCAATTTTACGCGCGGCACAACTGCCAGCGCCGATAACTAAACACGGTTGATCAGTGAGTTTAAAAAAAAGCGGAAAGTAATCCATGATGTGACCTGATTTAATGGCTTGATTAGCGTGATATTATAAACGCTTTGAAATTACGCCTTAACTTAAAACTTTATGATGACTTTTACGCTCGAAATCGATGCGGTCGGTTTAAATTGCCCGATGCCGCTGTTGAAACTTAAAAAAGCCTTGAACACGTTAAACTCTGCCGACGTGGTGAAAATTTTAGTGTCCGATCCCGCTGCACATTTAGATTTTGGCGTATTTTGTCAACAAGCGACACACGAAATTGTGACCATCATAAAAGTCGATAATGTGCAGACGTTTTATATTAAAAAAGCCTAAATTATGAGTCCTACCATTTTTCGCGAACGCGGTTATCGCTTTTACTTTTTTTCACGCGAAGAATCACGAATGCACGTTCATATTCAACATTCCGCTGGTGAAGCAAAATTCTGGTTAGAACCCGTTATCGAATTGGCTCAAAACTTTGGATTGTCTGCACAAGAATTGAAAACAGTGGAATTGTTGGTTAAATCACATAAATTGGAGATTACAAATGCTTGGCACAAACACTTCGTCAGTTGAAATTTCAGGTGTTACAAAACACGGTTTTTGGTTGTTCCTTGACCGTGAAAAAGAAGAGCTTTTTATTTCATTTGCTGAATTTCCATGGTTTAAAAAAGCGACTGTCGAAAATTTATTTTGTGTCGAGCGTCCGTTGCCACACCATCTTTACTGGTCAAAATTGGATATTGATTTGCACGTTGATTCAATTCGACATCCTGAAAAATTTCCTTTAATTTCAAATTAACTATGAAAAAACCCACGCCATTTAAACCAACAAAAAAAATGCCCGCCGTACCGACATCGGCTGAAATTAACACGCTCGCCGCACTTTATAATCAACGTCAATTTTCCGAAGCTGAGACTTCCGCGCGTAATTTAATTCAACGTTTTCCGAAACACGGTTTTGGTTGGAAGGTTTTAGGTGCGGTGTTGCAAGCAGTTGGCAGAATTGATGAATCACTTGAAGCTAAACAAACTGCCGCTGATTTGTCACCGAATGATGGTGAAGCGTGGAGCAATTTAGGCAACGCTTATTTAGAACAAAATCGTTTAAATGAAGCTGAAAAATGTTTGCGTCAAGCCATTAAAGTCGCGCCAAATCTCGCCGTCGCGCTTAATAATTTAGGCAATACATTAGAAAAATTAACACGTTTGGATGAAGCGGAAATTTGCTATCAACAAACGATTGCCTTGCGTCCTAAATATCCTGAAGCCTATTACAATTACGGCGTGACGCTGCAAAAATTACAACGTTTTGCCGATGCAGAGAAATGTTATCGTCAATCCATTGCAATCGAACCGAATTATGCCAAAGCGCATAGCAATTTAGGGATTGTGTTAAAACATCAATCGCAATTTGTCGAATCGGAACAGCGATTTTTGACCGCATTACAGCTCGATCCGCAATTTATCGACGCGCATTATAACTTCGCATTGTTGTTGATGTTATTGGGGCGATTAAAAGAAGGTTGGGCGCAATATCAATGGTTTTATCATCCGCAAAATACCAATCCAAGCAAACCAAATCAACCAAATTTCGCTGCCAAACAATGGCAAGGTGAACCGCTACAAGCCAAAACTATTTTGATTCATTCCGAACAAGGTTTTGGTGATTTGATTCAATTCGTGCGGTACGCCGAACATTTGAAAGCGATGGGCGCGACAGTTTTAGTTTTAGTATCTAACCCGTTAGTTGAATTATTTAAAACGATTCCGTGGGTCGATGGTGTTATTAAAAATGGCGAACAGCAAATTGTCGCTTTTGATTTTTGGGTATTTCCATTGGCGTTGCCGTATTGGTTTCAAACCACACTTGAAACTGTGCCGTTAAATGTACCGTATTTGTCAGCGGATGAAACAAAAGTAACGTGGTGGCGCGAGTGGTTAAATCAGCACATTCCAGCAGAAAATAAACGTGTCGGTTTGGTTTGGGCGGGAAATCCTGTTCATGCTAATGACACAAATCGTTCAATTGATTTTGCGGAATTAGCGGCTTTTGAAAATGTTAAAAATGTCACGTTTGTCAGTTTACAGTTAGGCGAAAAAGCACAAAAAGAATTAGAAAATTGTCCTGAAGGTGTAACAATTTTAGATGCCGCGCCGTTCATTCATGATTTCACCGACACAGCGGCATTATTGAAAGCGTTGGATTTGTTGATTACAGTGGATTCTGCACCAGCACATTTAGCGGGCGCGTTAAATTTACCTGTTTGGACATTAGTAACAAACGTACCCGATTGGCGTTGGTTGTTAGAACGTAATGATTCGGTTTGGTACAAAAGTATGCGTTTGTTTCGTCAGCCAGAAAGTGGTGATTGGGCGAGTGTATTGACGGATGTAAAAGTAGCATTGGAACAGTTATGACTAATAATTTCGTTCACTGGTTTCGCGGCTCATCGCCCTACATTCAAGCGCACCGTAATAAAACCTTTGTCATCAATTTTGGCGGTGAAGCATTACAAGATGATTCATTTCAAAATCTGATTCATGATTTTGCATTACTTAGTAGTTTAGGAATTCGGCTCGTTTTGGTTCATGGTATTCGTCCGCAAATCGATGCACGATTACAAAAACTCAATCATCCCGCTCGTTTTCATAATCAATTGCGAATCACGGACGACGTGGCGTTGCAATGCGTCAAAGAAGCTGCCGGTTTTGTTCGCGTAGAAATTGAAGCATTACTTTCGATGGGATTAGCGAATTCTCCGATGGCGAATTCTGAACTCAACGTTGTATCGGGTAATTTCGTTGTCGCGAAACCGATTGGCGTAATTGATGGCATTGATTACGCCAATACTGGCGCGGTGCGGCGCATTAACAGTGATGCGATTCACGCCCAACTCGAACACAATAATCTGGTGTTAATTTCACCCGTGGGTTATTCGCCCAGCGGTGACGTGTTTAATTTGTCAGCAGAACAAGTTGCAACAGCAGTGGCGATTGCGTTGAATGCCGAAAAATTGATTTTTCTTACCGAAGCGAGTTGTGTGGATACAAACGGTGAGTTGATTGCTCAATTAACGACAGACGAATTAAAACAAATTCCCATGGGATTTGCTTTAAACGCCGCGATTGAAAGCTGTGATGCGGGTATTGCTCGAGTTCATTTAATCAATCGGCACATTGATGGTGCGTTGTTACAAGAACTTTTTACCCGCGACGGTGTCGGCACGTTAATCAGTTCTGCACCGTATGAAATTTGCCGTGCAGCGACATTGAACGACATTGGTGGCATTTTAGAATTGATTAAACCGCTCGAACAACAAGGCATTTTGGCAAAACGTTCCCGCGAAAAAATTGAAATGGAAATCGCAGATTATGTGGTTATTGAACGTGATGGTTTGATTATTGGTTGTACCGCATTACACGTCAACATGATGGAAAATTGTGCGGTTCTCGCGTGTCTTGCGGTACATCACGATTATCGTGGTGGCGCACGCGGACAACGTTTGTTTTCAACCGCCTTAACATTGGCAAAAACGCGCGGCGCAAAAATGGTCTTTGTATTATCAACGCAAACGGTGCAATGGTTTGTCGAGCGCGATTTCATACGTTGCGAATGGGCGAATGTTCCCGATTTTTTGAAAGCTCTTTATAATCCACAACGAAATTCTAAAATTCTTTTTAAAACTCTTGAGTAATTCCTAAATGAAATCGCCTTGTTTGTCGTTGTTACAACTCACCGATTTGCACATTTTACCGACATTAGAAAGTACGTTGTTAGGTGTGAAAACAGAGCATTATTTTCATGCTGTTTTGGCACACGCATTTGAGCGTCGGTCAGATTATGACTTGTTATTATTGACGGGTGATTTGGCACAATCGCCTTGCGAGGCAAGCTATAATCGTATTTTGCAAACGATTGAAGAATACAACATACCGACTTTATGCTTGCCTGGAAATCATGATGATTATTCATTGATGCAACAAATTTTTAACACACCTAAAGTGAATTGCCATAAACAAGCGATTTTGGGTGTATGGCAAATTATCATGCTCAACAGTCAGATTGTCGGGAGTGAAGCGGGACGTTTAGCGCAAACGGAATTGGATTTTTTAGAAACTTGTTTACAAGAAAACAGCGATTTATTTACGTTAATCGCGGTGCATCATAATTGTTTGCCAACGGATAGCGCGTGGTTGGACACGATGCAAATTAAAAATAGTCAGGCGTTTTTAGAAATTGTGGTGCGTTATCCAGACGTGCGCGTGATTACGACAGGGCATATTCATCAAGAAATGAATAAGAAATTTGATAAGATTGCCGTATTTGGTACACCATCAACGTGTTTTCAGTTTGCAGTGAATAGCGTGAATTTTGCGATGGATAGAACACCGCCTGGTTATCGAATTATTGATTTATATGAAGATGGTAACGTGGTTTCAAATGTGCATCGAATTGATACGTCGCTGAATGAATTGGAATTGAATGTGGCGGGTTACTGAGTTTATTGATTTAATGGGGTGAACGATGGGGCTCGAACCCACGACAACCGGAATCACAATCCGGGACTCTACCAACTGAGCTACGCTCACCATAGCGTATAACAATGAAAAAACGAGGATTTTTTGGTGCGCTTGGCAGGACTCGAACCTGCGACCCCCGACTTAGAAGGTCGGTGCTCTATCCAGTTGAGCTACAAGCGCAAAGAAATTGGTCGGGGTAGAGAGATTCGAACTCCCGACATCCTGCTCCCAAAGCAGGCGCGCTACCAGACTGCGCTATACCCCGAATAATCTTTGTTTGAAATTCTTAATCCGTAAGACCAAGAGCGCATATAATAATTTCCCAACGTTTTAGCGTCAATTTTTATTTTTAATAATCTAATTATTTTCAGCGTGATAGAACCATATTTTTTTTCAAAAACAAATAATTAAACCATTTTCCATCGTAGCGTTTCACCCGATTTTAACGGTATAGTTTCGTCATAGCTTGCGGGAATCATCCAATCACATTTTTCTAACGTCATCGTTCCGCTATTTCGCGATAAACCATAAAAATCCGCGCCATAAAAACTCGCAAAACCTTCCAATTTATCCAACGCATTCGCTTGTTCAAAGGCTTCTGTATAAAGTTCTAATGCTGCAAAAGCACTGTAACATCCTGCACACCCACAACTATTTTCTTTTAAATGCGTTAAATGTGGCGCACTGTCCGTGCCTAAAAAAAACTTCGGATTGCCACTCGTTGCAGCTTTGACCAACGCCAAACGATGTGTTTCCCGTTTCAAAATCGGCAAACAATAATAATGTGGCTTAATTCCACCCGCTAACATCGCATTGCGATTAAATAACAAATGCTGCGGTGTAATCGTTGCGGCAATCTTATCGCTCGCAGATTCGACAAATTCAACCGCCTCTTTTGTCGTGACGTGTTCTAAAACGATTCGCAATGCGGGAAAATTCGTCACAATTGCCAACAAATAACGCTCAATAAAAACCCGTTCACGATCAAAAATATCACAATCTTCGTCTGTCACTTCGCCATGAATTAACAACGGCAAATCATATTTTTCCAATGCCGCCAACAACGGATAAATTTTTGTTACATCCGCCACACCTGCATCAGAATTCGTCGTCGCACCCGCTGGATAAAGTTTAAACGCATGAATATGTTCACATTCTGCCGCACGTTTGATTTCATCAATCGTGGTCGAAGCCGTTAAATATAACGTCATCAACGGCGTAAAATTCACACCGTCGGGAATCGCCTGCAAAATCTCTTCTCGATACGCCAACGCTTGTGCCACCGTTGTTACGGGCGGTTTCAAATTCGGCATAATAATCGCCCGCGCAAATTGACGAGCCGTATGCGGCAAAACGGTTTTCAACATCGCACCATTGCGAACGTGTAAATGACAATCGTCGGGGCGAGTAATAGTCAATGTTTTCATAATTGTGTCCTAAGTCTGTAAAATAGGCACATTCTATAGGCTATCGCCTTGAAAAATGAATAGTTAGCGTCATCTTTTTTATTTTTGGAGTTACAAAAATGCCCATTTACGAATATGTGTGCAAAGCGTGCGGTCACGAACACGAAGCCTTGCAAAAATTAAGTGCTGAACCGCTTAAAGATTGTCCCATTTGCGAAAAAACCGAATTGGTAAAAAAAATATCAGCGGCTGGTTTTCGCTTAAAAGGCACGGGCTGGTATGAAACGGATTTCAAAAGCGGCACGAAAAAAAATGTCGTCAATGACTCCGCGCCAAGTTCGACCCCAACGACTTCTTAAAACATCTTACTTTTTAAACTCAACAGGAAAATCCTATGCGAACCCACAAATGTGGCGAAATAAACACCCAACAACTTGACCAAACTGTAACGATTTGCGGCTGGGTTCATCGCCGACGCGATCACGGTGGCGTGATTTTTATTGATTTACGCGACCGTGCAGGCTTGGTTCAAGTCGTTTTTGATCCCGATGTTCCCGAAATGTTTGCCGTCGCAGAACACGTTCGCAGCGAATACGTTTTGCAAATTACAGGTGTAGTTCGTCCACGTCCCGAAGGTACGATTAACAAAAACATGCACTCGGGCGAAATCGAAATTTTGGCGAAAGGTATCGAAGTTCTGAACGAATCTGAAACGCCGCCCTTCCCGATTGAAAGCGACATCGAAGTAAACGAAGAATTGCGTTTGCGTTACCGTTATTTGGATTTGCGTAAAGTTGCGATGCAAGAAAAAATGCGGGTTCGTCGTGACGTGACGCGCGTGTTGCGGAATTATTTGGACGACAACGACTTCTTTGAAATTGAAACGCCGTATTTGACCAAAGCCACGCCCGAAGGCGCACGCGATTACATTGTTCCGAGTCGTACACACGAAAATTCATTCTTCGCGCTGCCACAATCACCACAACTTTATAAACAAATGCTGATGATTGCGGGTTTTGACCGTTATTACCAAGTCGTGCGCTGTTTCCGTGACGAAGATTTACGCGCCGACCGCCAGCCTGAATTTACCCAGCTTGATATTGAAACCTCGTTCATGACTGAAAACCAAATCATGAGCATCATGGAAGAAATGATTCGTCAGTTATTTGCGAAAGTGATTAACGTCGAACTCGATGCCGTTTTCCCGCGTATGACTTATGCAGAATCCATGTCGCGTTTTGGTGTGGATCGTCCAGATTTGCGAATTCCATTGGAATTAGTGGATATTGGCGACGATATGAAACACGTCGATTTCAAAGTATTTTCTGCACCAGCAAATGATGAAAAAGGACGTGTTGTCGCAATGCGTGTGCCGAATGGCGGCGAATTATTAAGCCGTAAAGACATCGACGATTTAACCAAATTCGTCAGCATTTACGGTGCGAAAGGCTTGGCGTATATCAAGGTCAACGACTTAAACGCAGGCATCGAAGGTTTGCAATCACCAATTGTAAAATTCGCACCTGCTGACGTTTGGGCAAGCGTTTTAGCAAAAACTAACGCACAAAATGGTGATTTAATTTTCTTCGGGGCAGATAAAAGCAACGTCGTGAATGAAGCAATGGGTGCGTTGCGGATTAAATTAGGTCACGATTTAAATTTGATTCAAGGCGATTGGAAACCTGTTTGGGTGATTGATTTCCCGATGTTTGATTGGGACGACAAAGCGGGACGTTTCACCGCGATTCATCACCCGTTCACCGCGCCAAGTTGCTCGGTTGAAAAATTGAAAGCCAATCCAGGTGCGGCATTATCGCAAGCTTATGATTTGGTGTTGAACGGCACGGAAGTCGGCGGCGGTTCGATTCGTATCAATCGTTCAGCAATGCAACAAACGGTGTTTGAAATTTTGGGCATCGGCGAAGAAGAAGCGCGTGAAAAATTCGGTTTCTTGCTTGATGCGTTGAAATTCGGTGCGCCACCACATGGCGGTTTGGCATTTGGTTTGGATCGTTTGGTGATGTTAATGACGAATTCAACATCGATTCGTGACGTGATAGCCTTCCCAAAAACTCAATCTGCGGCGTGTCCGTTAGTGAGTGCGCCTGCGGTTGTGACCGATGAACAATTGAAAGAGTTGGGTATTCGACTAATTAAACCAGCAGGAAAAGAAAAGGTTTAAATTTTTGCGGCAGGCGATTTTATAAAAAGAATCGCCTGCGGTGACTTTAAATTTCTTCGGTTTGTACGTCTTTAAGTAAACCCAAATGTTTTAGGTCGATTTCGATGAACAATTCGGTGTCACCGAATTCGTCAATGGTTTCATCAAGAATTTGCGCGTGTTCAAACAGATTGGCGCGAATGCTACCTTGTTGCGGTGTTAAAAAACAGCGACGACGGACTTTGGTATTGGCAAATTTTTCGACTAAAACCTCAAGTAGTAACTCAATCCCCTGCCCTGTCACTGCCGATAACCATACACGAATTGCGTTGCCTTCCTCGTCGCGGTCAATGTGCGGCACGACATTTTCGAGCAAATCTATTTTGTTAAAAATTTCTAAACGCGGAATTTGCGCTGCACCAATATCTTCTAAAACCAAATCAACTTGTTTCATTAAATCATCGCGGTCTTCAGCCGCCGCATCAACAACGTGCAGTAATAATTCCGCTTCGCAAGCTTCTTGAAGGGTAGATTTAAACGCAGCAACTAATTCGTGCGGCAATTGGCGAATAAATCCAACCGTATCGGCAAAAACAACTTCGGCATTATTCGGCAACGGACAACGGCGCAATGTGGGGTCTAACGTAGCGAATAATAAATCGGCGGCGTAAATTTCTGAACCCGTCAGCGTATTAAACAACGTCGATTTGCCCGCATTCGTATAACCCACCAACGAAATCGTCGGTGTTTCACTTTTTTTACGTTGACTACGCCCTTGATGACGCTGTTTATCTACTTTATCAAGCCGCTGCTGAATTTGTTTTAGACGGACGGCGAGCAAACGACGATCCGTTTCTAACTGTGTTTCACCAGGCCCGCGCATTCCGATACCACCTTTTTGGCGTTCTAAATGTGTCCAACCGCGAACTAAGCGCGTCGATAAATGTTTCAACTGCGCCAGTTCAACCTGCAATTTACCTTCAAACGACTGCGCTCGTTGGGCGAAAATGTCCAAAATCAGCCCATTTCTATCCACAACTCGAACACCCAAAAAACGTTCCAAATTACGTTCTTGGCTGGGCGAAAGCGCGTGATTAAACAGCACCACATCTGCCTCAAACATTTCAATCGCAGACTTTAATTCATCGAGTTTGCCAGTGCCAATAAAGTATTTCGGATCGGGACGTTGCCGACCACCCGTAATAACGTGAACTGGTTCAGTGCTTGCCGATTTTGCCAGTTCTTTAAGTTCGGGCAAATTCGCTTGTCCATGATGAAAAAGTATATGGACTAAAACGGCACGTTCACCCGTGTCAGGGCGTTCTGAAACTAAATCTTGCATGATTTTTTAACCATCGTTTTCATCGTTTTCACTACCTAAACGCACCATTTTGCTCGGCACAATCGTCGAAATTGCGTGTTTATAAACCATTTGGCTAACGGTATTTTTCAGCATCACAACGTATTGATCGAACGAATCGATTTTGCCTTGTAACTTAATTCCATTCACCAAAAAAATGGAAACAGGTGTGTGTTCTTTTCTAAGTACATTCAAAAAGTTATCTTGTAAATTTTGACTTTTGGACATCCGATTTCTCCTTTGTTATTTTTATTTTTTCAAACCAAGGTTTGTATTATACGATATTCATGCGAGCGTGAACGTGCAACGTCGCGGCAATCACAGCGGCTGGCGCAATCACAATGTTAATAATCGGCAAGGCTTGTCCCAACGTCACCAACCCGCCAAAACTCAACGCGCTTATTTTCATCGTTTTCAAATTCGCTTGTTGTTCAGGAAATAACACACCGCGATTTTCTTGTGGATACGCGAAGTATTCCAACGCCACGCACCACGCGCTAAATCCTAACCAAAGCACCGGCGCGATTAAATTCACCACCGGAATCACAAACACAATCAACAACGGCAAGGTGTGCGTCATCGAATAACGCAGCCGTTTGAGTTCCGCTTGCCAAACTTGTTTTGCGCTCGGTTCAAAGGTCGATAATCGCGGCGCGTCAATAACTTCAAGCGTTTTCGCCGCGAGTTTCGAATAAAACGGTGCGGCAATCAGATTCGCCAACAATGAAAATGTGAAAAAGCCAATGAAGCAAAAACTGGTAAAAAATAGCGGATAAATTAGCCATTTCGACCAAAACAACCACTGCGGAATCATCTGTTCAACCAAGTGATTCAAATATAAAAATCCCAGTCCCAACGCCACGCTATACAACACCAAGTTAATCAACAACGGCATCAATACAAACGGACGTAACGCTGGCGAAGTCAGCATTTTCAAGCCCTGCCATAAATACGAAACCGCGTTAATCATGTTGCAAACTCCGAATGCCATTTGCGTGTTCAGAAGGATTTAAAACGATACCATTTTCGGTGACGATTGCGCTGATTAACGCGGCGGGCGTGACATCGAAAACAGGATTCCACGCGCCAACTAATGAATTCGGCCCGTCGTAACACGCGGGCAAAAGTTCGCGCGGTTCGCGGCATTCGATTTCAATGTTGTCGCCGTTTTCTAAACTCCAATCAATCGTTGAAGTCGGTGCAACCACCATAAATTTTACGCCGTGTTGTTTCGCCAATGTTGCGAGTGAATATGTACCGATTTTATTTGCCGTATCGCCGTTCGCGGCAATTCTATCTGCGCCGACAATAACCCAATCAATCACTCCAGATTTCATCAACCACGCCGCCGCCGAATCAGCGATTAACGTCGATGGAATACCATCTTGCGCGAGTTCCCAAACGGTTAACCGTGCGCCTTGCAACCACGGGCGTGTTTCGCCTGCAAAGATTTTTAAATGTTGATTTTGTGCCACCGCGCTGCGAATCACACCTAACGCCGTGCCATAACCGCCCGTCGCTAAACTGCCCGTGTTGCAATGTGTCATAACACCTTTTGCGCCAACCAATAATGTCGCGCCAAAATCGCCCATTTTTTGATTGGCCGCTAAATCGTCGGCGTGAATCATGACGGCGCATTCGGTCACAGCATCAACTAAATTTTCATGCGTTTGCGTTAAAACGGCTTTCATTTTGTCCAATGCCCAAAATAAATTAACCGCCGTGGGACGCGATTGCGCCAGAGTTTCGATGTCAGCCGCAACGGCATTGTGCCAATTCGCAGAATCAGAAAAATGTTGCTGCACTGATAAAACAATGCCATACGCTGCCGCGATTCCAATAGCAGGCGCACCTCGAACACGCATTGATTTAATAGCTTCGGCAACACCGGCGGCATCGGTGTAACTATCGTAGCGCGTAATTTCTGGTAATTGACGTTGATCTAAAACATCTAAATTGTTGCCTGTCCAAATCAAGGCTTGTGCGGTTGAATTTGTCATAATTTTTAAAGCGAGTGAAATTTAAAGTTGCATCTAGTTTAATCGAAAGTCTAGTTAAGCCCTATATTTCGCCGTCTAAAAATTGAGCTGATTTTTTTCAGTGACTGTTAGATAATGGCACGCAGTAACTCAATAAGAATAACTACAAAAAGGTTTTAAGACTCATGCAGAGACAATCCAGTTTCACCCGCGAGGAATTACTTCAATCTGGTCGTGGCGAATTATACGGGCCAGCAAACGCCCAACTTCCGTTACCGAATATGTTGATGATGGACAGAATCACACATATTTCTGACGAAGGCGGCACGTTTGGTAAAGGCGAAATCGTCGCAGAACTCGATATTACGCCCGATTTATGGTTTTTCGATTGCCATTTTCAAGGTGATCCCGTGATGCCAGGTTGTTTAGGTTTAGACGCAATGTGGCAAATCGTGGGCTTTTATTTGTGCTGGATGGGCGGCCCTGGAAAAGGTCGTGCGCTCGGTGTGGGCGAAGTGAAATTCACCGGTCAAGTTTTACCAACGGCAAAAAAAGTGACTTATCGCGTGAATTTAAAACGTGTGATTATGCGTAAATTAGTCATGGGCATTGCAGACGCGACGATGGAAGTGGACGGCAAAGTCATTTACGAAGCCACCGATTTGCGTGTGGGTTTATTTACGTCTACAGAAAATTTTTGAGGGTGAAAACAATGAAACGGGTGGTCGTTACAGGCTTGGGCATTGTCTCTAGCATCGGAAATAATCAACAAGAAGTCGTCGAATCGTTAAAAAACGGACGTTCAGGCATCGTTTTTTCCGAAATTTACAAAGAAATGGGGTTGCGTAGTCAAGTAGAAGGCGCAATCAAAATCGAATTGGATAATTTAATCGACCGCAAAGTGCGTCGTTTTATGGGCGATGGCGCGGCGTTTAATTACGTTGCCATGCAGCAAGCGATTGATGATTCGGGTTTAGAAGAAAGTGAAATTTCAAATTTCCGCACGGGTTTAGTCATGGGTTCGGGTGGTCCTTCGACGGCGAACATTGTTGAAGCGGCAGATATTTTGCGTGAAAAAGGCGTGAAACAAGTTGGGCCTTATCGCGTGCCACGCACCATGTCGAGTACGAATACCGCGTGTTTGGCGACTCCGTTCAAAATCAAAGGCGTGAATTATTCGATTACATCGGCTTGCGCGACCAGCGCACATTGCATCGGTCACGCCATGGAATTGATTCAAATGGGCAAGCAAGACGTGGTTTTTGCAGGCGGTGGCGAAGAAGTGCATTGGACGATGTCAGTGTTATTCGATGCGATGGGGGCGATGTCTTCAAAATATAATGATGCGCCAACAACCGCGTCACGTCCTTACGACGAAAGTCGTGATGGGTTTGTGATTTCAGGTGGTGGTGGTGTTTTAGTAATTGAAGAACTCGAACATGCTAAAGCGCGTGGTGCGAAAATTTACGCGGAACTCGTCGGTTATGGTGCGACTTCTGACGGTTACGATATGGTTCAACCGTCAGGCGAAGGCGCAGTGCGTTGTATGCAACAAGCGATGGCAACCGTCGATGGGAAAATTGATTACATCAACGCACACGGCACGAGTACGCCCGTCGGTGATACGAAAGAATTAGGCGCGTTGCGTGAAGTATTTTCAGGTGCAAACGTGCCGTGGGTCAGTTCGACAAAATCATTAACCGGTCACGCATTAGGTGCGGCGGGTGTGAATGAAGCGATTTATTCGTTGTTGATGATGCGCGACAATTTCTTGAGTGCGTCGGCAAATATCACTAATTTAGACGCGGGTGCGGAAGGTATTCCCATCGTTCGCGAACGCCAAGACAATGTCACATTAAACACGATTATGTCGAACAGTTTTGGTTTTGGCGGCACAAATGCAACGCTTATTTTTCAACGTTACAACGGCTAATATCCTGTTTTTTAATTCGCAAATAAAAAGGTTCAAGACAAAAATCTTGAACCTTTTACTTTTTTAGCCCAACCATTTTTCTATGACTGAAAATTCCGATTTAAACCAAAAAACACGTTATCAATTTAACAAACTTCAAAAACGTTTACGTCACACCGTCGGCGACGCGATTGCGGATTTCAATATGATTGAAAACGGCGACAAAATTATGGTGTGTTTGTCGGGCGGCAAAGATTCTTACACGATGCTCGATGTGTTGCTCAATTTACAAAAAACCGCGCCCGTTGATTTTGAATTATTGGCAGTGAATTTAGACCAAAAACAGCCGAATTTTCCTGAACACGTTTTGCCTGAATACCTTGAAACGCTCGGCGTGCCATATCACATTATCGAAAAAGATACTTACAGCGTCGTGAAACGGGTGATTCCAGAAGGGCAAACGACGTGCGGATTATGTTCACGTTTGCGGCGCGGTACGTTGTACGGTTACGCTGAAGCAAATAACATCACCAAAATTGCGCTCGGACATCATCGAGATGATATTTTAGAAACATTTTTTTTGAACATTTTTTACGGCGGCAAACTCAAAGCGATGCCGCCGAAATTACTCAGTGACGACAAAAAAAATATCATCATTCGTCCGCTCGCTTACACCCGTGAAAAAGATATTGAACGTTTTGCCGCGTTTAAAAAATTTCCGATTATTCCGTGTAATTTATGTGGTTCACAACAAAATTTACAGCGGCAAGCGATGAAAGAGATGTTGAAAATTTGGGATAGACAATTTCCGGGACGTTTAGAAACTATTTTTACCAGTTTGCAAAACGTCTCGCCATCGCAATTAGCCGATAGAAATTTGTTTGATTTCGTAAATTTATTGCGTGAACCGACGGCGGTTGCCGATAAAGACCTAGACTTGTTGTCGTTGTAACCTGCCGTACTGCCGCATTGTGACTGCAAAAACAGTCGGATTCTGCGATAATGCGCCTCGAAATCGCGGCAACGCTCCTTTTATCTTCTCAACTAAGCGAGTTAAAAATGAACAATAATCAGTGGAAAATCCAATCTAAAGACGTTTTAAACGCCAGCCCAGTCATGCCAGTGATGGTCATTCAAGATTTAGAAAACGCTGTGCCGTTAGCGAAAGCTCTTGTTGCTGGTGGCATTCGCGTTTTAGAAATTACGTTACGCACCACTGTGGCATTAGAAGCGATTCGTCAAATCAGCCAAGAAGTTCCTGAAGCAATTGTCGGCGCAGGCACAATTTTAACGCCAGAACAATTGAAAGCGGCTGAAGAAGCGGGGGCTGTTTTTGCAATCAGCCCAGGTTTAACGCCACTTTTATTAGCCGCTGCACAAAAAAGTTCGATTGCGTTAATTCCAGGAATTTCGAGTTTGTCAGAATTGATGCTCGGCATGGAATACGGTTTAGACCATTTCAAATTTTTCCCAGCTGAAAATGCGGGTGGCATTCCAATGTTAAAAGCCATCGCCGGGCCAATTCCACAAGTGACATTTTGCCCAACTGGCGGCATTTCATTAGCGAATTACAACGATTATTTAAAACTTAGTAACGTCGCTTGCGTAGGCGGTTCATGGCTTGCACCGGCTGATGTCGTGAAAAACAAAGATTGGGCGAAAGTCACTGAACTTGCTCAACAAGCGATTGCTGGCGTAAATCGTTAATCCAAAAAGTGGGCTTTAAGGGCAAGTATCCTTGAATGGGTGCTTGCCCTTATATTTGTAAAATTACAATCGAGAAAAAATCATGACCCAAACACGCACACTTACTTTGCTCGACGAGAATTCACAGCTGCTGTGTGAATTACCCGTTTTGAAAGGCACAATCGGGCCAGACGTTATCGATGTTCAAGCCTTGTACAAAAAAACAGGAATGTTTACTTACGACCCCGGTTTCACGTCAACGGCAAGTTGTGCATCGGATATTACTTATATCGACGGCGAAAAAGGCATTTTGTTATATCGTGGTTATCCGATTGAGCAACTCGCCGAACGTGGTACATTTTTAGAAGTGTGTCATTTATTGCTGCACAGTGAATTGCCTACGCCTGGAGAATTAACCGCGTTTGAGCAAAATATCACCATGCACACGATGGTGCATGACCAATTGACCAATTTTTTCAAAGGTTTCCGCCGCGATGCACATCCGATGGCGATTATGGTCGGCGTGGTCGGTGCGTTATCGGCTTTTTATCATGACGCACTCGATATTACCTCTAAAAAAGACCGCGATTTAAGTGCGATTCGGTTGATTGCGAAAGTGCCGACGATTGTAGCGATGTGTTACAAATACAGCATCGGTTTGCCGTTTATGTATCCGAATAACAAATTAAGCTACGTCGAAAACTTCATGCGAATGATGTTCGCCACGCCGTGTGATGATTACGTTCCGAATCCTGTTTTGGTTCATGCGTTAGAGCGTATTTTGATTTTGCACGCCGATCATGAACAAAATGCGTCAACTTCGACTGTGCGTTTGGCGGGTTCAAGTGGCGCGAATCCTTATGCCTGTATTACAGCGGGCATTGCTTGTTTATGGGGTGCGGCACACGGTGGCGCGAATGAAGCCGTGTTAAATATGTTGAAACAAATTGGTGACGTGTCCGAAATCCCAAAATTTATCGCGCGTGCGAAAGATAAAAACGATCCGTTCCGTTTGATGGGTTTTGGACATCGCGTTTATAAAAACTACGATCCGCGTGCAAAATTGATGCGAGCGACATGTTACGAAGTGTTGGAAGAACTCGGTTTGCACGATGATAAATTATTCAAACTCGCGTTAGCTCTCGAACAATTTGCGTTAGAAGATTCGTATTTTATTGAGAAAAAACTCTATCCAAACGTCGATTTTTATTCGGGTATTGTGTTGCACGCGCTGGGAATTCCGACAAATATGTTCACCGCGATTTTCGCAATGGGACGCACGATTGGCTGGATTGCTCATTGGGACGAAATGATTTCTGATCCTGAACAACGCATTGGTCGTCCACGTCAGTTATTTGTCGGTGCAACGCAACGCGATTTACCGCCTCAACATCGTTAATTTTCTGATTTGATAACTATGAAAAAAAATACTGCTCATCAAATTGCGTCGGTTTTAACCGAGGCGTTACCGTATATTCAGCGTTTTAAAAGCAAAGTGATTGTCGTGAAATTTGGCGGTAACGCGATGATTGATGAAGCGTTGAAACACAGTTTTGCGCGTGACATTGTGTTAATGAAATCAGTTGGTTTAACGCCGATTGTGGTTCATGGCGGCGGCCCGCAGATTGGTAATATGTTGGCAAAACTGGGTAAATCGACTCGTTTTATCGATGGAATGCGTGTTACCGATAGCGAAACGATGGATGTAGTCGAAATGGTTTTGGGCGGTTCGGTAAATAAAGAAATTGTTCATCTCATCAACCGTAACGGCGGGAAAGCTATTGGCTTAACGGGTAAAGATGGGCATTTTATTCGTGCAAAAAAAATGCAACTTGAAAATGCGCCTATTGATACTGAAACGGGCGAACCTGTTGATTTGGGTTTCGTCGGTGAAGTAAGCGCGATTGATGCGCGTATGTTGGAGATGCTCAGTCAAAGTGATTTTATTCCCGTGATTGCGCCGATTGGGATAGACGAAAATGGGCATTCTTACAATATCAACGCTGATTTAGTTGCGGGAAAAATTGCCGAGACATTGAACGCCGAAAAGCTGATTTTACTCACCAATACGGCGGGGATTTTAGATAAACAAGGCGAATTATTAACGGGTTTGTCGTTGGCAGATGTTGATAATTTGATTGCGGACGGCACGATTTCTGGCGGCATGATTCCGAAAACGCGCTGCGCCACCGATGCGTTGAAAGGTGGTGTGACCAGCGTTCATATCATTGACGGACGTGTTGAACACGCGGTTTTATTAGAATTATTTACCGATCAAGGCGTGGGAACATTGTTGTTGAATCGTTAAACCCCCACATTATTCACCACCGCACTCAGCTAACGTTCAATCAAAAATTCAACATTAACGGGTGCAGCGGTGAGTAATTCATCGCCCCAATGTTGTACTGTTTCAAATTAACGCATTGACTGGAAGTTTAAGCGTATTCTTGAATCGGTAATTCCATAATCCCGTCCATTTCAACGCCCGCATTTTTTGGCAATGCTGCCACGCCAATCGCCGCGCGTGCTGGATAAGGTTCATCAAAATAACGCCCCATGATTTCATTCACAATCGGAAAATGTGCCAAATCGGTTAAAAAAACATTCAATTTCACGATGTCATTTAAATTGCCGCCCGCCGCATGAGCCACCGCTTGGATATTTTCAAAAACTTGCGTAATTTCCGCAATAATGTCGCCTTCCACCATCATCATCGTCGCGGGAACGAGTGGAATTTGACCCGATAAATAAACGGTGTGATTCACTTTCACGGCTTGGGAATAAGTGCCAATCGCTTGCGGTGCAAGGACTGTGTGGATAATTTCTTTCGTCATCTTTAGGTTTCCTCTATGTATAAAAAATTAAAAAGTGGATTCAACGAGTAACTGCTGAAAAGCGGTAAATAATTTTGCCATGTACGCGGGTTTATAAGGAAATAAATCAACTGGATCAATCGCGTGAACAATCATGCAGCTGTCGATTTCAAAAATCAGCAATTCGCCATCGGGCGTTTCGCTGCAATCAATCCCTAAATAATCCAAACCCGTGCGTTCATAAATTATTTTGAAAGCAGCAGCGTGTTTTTTAGCAAACGTGTCGTCAAAATCGAGCATTGCTTGCGCTTCTTCGGCACGTTTTGCGGCATCTTCCGCCATTCCAGCATTCAAATAATGAATCATCCAATGCTCAGAAATTGCCAAATGCGCTAAAAACGGTTGCCCTGAAATTAGCACCACGCGATATTTGCGAAATAACCCGTCAGCATTACGATAATCGACAAATTTCGCCACGAAAAACTCGTTATAACATTGCCGTTCAACGTAATCATTTAAGGCGGGTTGCGATTCTATTTTTTCTAAATCATGACCGGCGTGCGAATCAACTGGGCGAATAATTAACGGATAATCAAAATTTTCTGGTTGGATATTTTCAGCCAAATAACGCACAGTTTCTGGCATCAAAATTCCTGCCACGTTCGCCAATAATTGACACGCCGCATCACGCGACATTTTAGTAATGCGTTCGGGTTTATTCAGAACTGGTTTGTTCCATTTTATCAAAAGTGGTTCGAGTTGTTTTAACAGCGACAAATTTTCTTCAGATTCGGCAATCGCTACGAATAACACATCGTGTTCAGGCAAATCTTCATTCAACGCGCCCGCCACCGTGAACAAGTCCTCGGTCACATAAAACTGTGTCAATTCAATGCTCGAATTTTCGAGCAAAAATTCAATCGGTGTATTCGCCATCAAATCGCCAGCACTCATTAACGCTAACACCCGCATGGTCGGATTTTCTACAGACTGTGTGTAAGTACGTTGTAAAACAATCGCTTCGGCTTGCATTTGCAACGCGAGTTCCCGATTTCCACATAATTGCAAAACCGTCGCCAAATCCATCAACGCATTCGCTTCGTGATGATTTTCAGCCGATTTTTCAATTAACATTTGTCCGAGCGGCGTAATATCAATGCCTGCGTGCGCTAATCGCATCAATTCCACTAAACCAATAAAAGGGGTTTGTGTCAGCGTGTTTAAATCTAAAGTAGGTTTCATAAATTATTTTTCAAGTAGTTTTTAAGTCGCGTCTTTTTTCAAAATGGCAGATGAATAACGCAAAAAATCGTCTAAATGTTGCGTAATCACATTCACCGTTATCACAAGCTGCAACTTTTTGTAATCATGCACGGCGATATTCCGAAATCCAACCATGCGTTTCATCGTTTCTGCCAATTCTGAATCTATCCAATGGGCTTGCGCTAATAGTGTAAACACATCACGCGAACTTTGCGGCACGCCTAAATTGTCACGTCGAATCAAATGTTGTCCCATATCTAATGCGGCTTCACACGCGCGTTGAATGTTCAAAATCGCCGCATCTTGGCGGGTGAAATTAGTTGCAAAACTTTCGGGTTCGCTGTCGTATTCTTCCCGAACCCGCACCACACAACGTTCAATTGTATCGGCTTTGTTAATTAAAACATCATCCATAAATACGCCCTCGTTGCTGAATATCGGCTAATAAAGCGGCGCGTGCTTCATCGAATTCCAGTTTTTCACTGAGAACAAAACACTCGAATAAACCTGCTTCCAATTCTCGCGCCCATAAACGCCGCCCAGTTTGTAAAATTTGATATTGCATCACGGTGGAAGCCGCTCGCATATCCAATAAATCCACGTCACAACCGGCGATTTCTGCCAAATCACTCGCCACCTCCCAAAGTCGTAATGGTTCCGCATAACCGGCAACTAAGATGGCTAAATCTAAATCACTGTCAGCGTTCGCCGTGCCGTTGACCCGACTGCCGAAAGCGTAAATTGCTAATGCGTTGGGAAATGCGATGTGAATAAGATCGCAAAGATTTTTCATCTCAAGCCGCGCCCACAAGACAACGTTGCCGCAATCAAAATATCAATATCATTTTCAGTCGTGCGGTGATTCACAATGGCGGCACGAATCGCCACCTGTCCATTTAACGTTGTCGAAGACGGCGCGACAATTCCCGACTCTTGCAATCGAATCACGATTTCAGTATTTACACGATTTGCATCGTCGCAACGATAACGAAAACACACGATATTTAATGCGACGGGCGCGAGCAATTCTAAATCAGGTGACGTTTCAATTTCACGTTTTAGATATTGCGCCAATTCACAAGTATGCGCGACAACTTGACCCAGTTTTTCTTTGCCATAAACGCTCAAAGTGAACCACGTTTTTAAAGCCCGAAAACCGCGTGATAAATCCAAACCTAAATCGCACGCCCACGGTGAATTTGCTGACAACCCGCGTTCTTGACGTTGTAAATAAGCGGCAGGTGAAGCGAAGGTTTTTTGATGAATGTCGCCATCTCGAACCAATACAAACCCCGCATCATAAGGCACTTGTCCCCATTTATGAAAATCGAAGGCTATCGAATCGGCACGTTCAATTCCCACTAAACGTGGTGCAATTTCGGGTGCTAGCATTGCCAACGCGCCAAACGCGCCATCGATATGAAACCAAACATTTTCACGCTGACACAACGCGGCAATTTTTTGTAAATCGTCAATCGCGCCAACGTCCACCGTTCCAATGGTTGCCACGACTAAAAATGGCATTTTACCTGCGTCTTTGTCCGCAATAATCGCTGCTTCCAGTGCAACAACATCGATTTCGTAATTTGAATTAACAGGAATTTTCCGCAAAGAATTTGTACCAATGCCAGAAATATCGAGAGCTTGCGCGACGCTGACGTGTGCAGCGGTTGACGTGTAAGCAGCTAATTGTTCGCCGTGATTTGTTTTGGATTTTGCACACAAACACCCAATCAAATTTGCCATCGACGTTCCCGTGACAAACAAACCGCTTGCCGTTTCAGGAAAACCAAATAAATCGCGTACCCAACGCATGACTTGGCGTTCAATTTCGACCGGAGCTTGATTACGTCCGCCGAGATTTGCATTCAATCCCGCCGCAAGCATTTCTGCCATCATACCAACTGGCGTGCCGCCGCCGTGAACCCAACCCATAAAACGCGGATGCGCGTTGCCGACGGCATAAGGCAAAATGTTTTGCATGAAATCGGAGTGAGCTTCGACTAAGGTTTTTTCAGTCAATGGCTGACGCAAATGTGCTTGAACGTCAGCAGGCATCGGTTGCCACACATCGCGCGAATTCAAACCTTCGGTGTAATCCAACATATCATCGAGCATCTGATGCGCTTGTTTACGAAACGCCGTCCAATCTTGTGGGTCTAAAGATTTGCCAGCGGTTTCAAACATCGTCGCGCCATTGACTATAAGGATTTCGCGCTAAATTATTATTGTAATAACGCACATCTTGCGTCACTTCCGCACCAACCCAATCGGGTTTTACAAAGGTTTCGTCCAGCGCGTCTAATTCGATTTCAGCCACAATCAAGCCCGCATTTTCGCCGTCGAATTCGTCAATTTCCCACAAATTATTTTCGTGCGTGACGAAGTGGCGTGTTTTTTCAATGACGGGTTTTAAACACAAATTATTCAGAATTTCATGCGCGTCATAAAGTGGAATTTCGTATTCATATTCATGGCGTTGCGTGCCAATAGTCGCACTTTTGATATTCAGCCACGCTTGTTTGTCGCTGATTCGGACACGAATCGAACTGGTCGCTTGCGAACTCAAATAACCTTGTTTGTAAATGACAGAATGGCTGACGTGTTCACGCCAGCCATCGTTTGCAGGTAAAAATTTGTGTTCGATTTCAATTGCCATATTGCAAACCTAACGCGAATGACTGCCGTCACAATACGGTGCGGTGCCCGTTTTACCGCACGCACATAAATAAGCCGTTTTGGATTCTTCAGCGACAAATTTTAATGAGCGTTTTTCAGTGTCAGCGGTTTTGTGTGTGCCGTCACAAAGTGGCATCGTGCCGCTTAAACCACAACTGCACCAGCTGTAAGTTTCGCCTTTTTCAATATCGATAGCGATGGGCGCGTTATATTTTTCAGTCATTTTGATTTTTTTAGTAAGAAATTTAAGAGTGCGTAAATTATAAGGCAAATCTTGATTGAATTACCGGATTACGCGAGGTTGCCAACATCCTCCACTCGAAAGCAGAGGTGTTTGCGATATTTTAAGCAGATACGACCTGAACAAAAAAAGAAAGTCCTTCCGTTGAAGCATCAACATTGCCGTCTGCATCCGTGATATTCCACGAAGATAAAACGCTGCATGGATACGCCGGTGCGGTAAATTCAACACTCACCGATACCGAATTTCCGACTTTGGTATTTTTAATCGGCACTTCACGCAAGGTCGGTTTCAAACCGCGACACGTTGATAAAATTTTTGATTTTGGTGGGAAATACGACGGATCCATCGGCTGATCCATGCACACTAATTTTCGATTAGTCCAAGCCGTTGTACCGGTATTTTTAATTTCCCATGTTTTAGTAAACACAGCACCCGTAGCGACACTAGAATTATCAGGCATTGTGACATCACGAATGAACGTCATTTCTGCTACGCTATCTTTGGATTGAATTGCGTTAGTGCGTGGTGATTCCACTTGATCCAAGACTTGACGCAATAAATAAATGGGATGCACTTGCAGCGCATTCGCAAGATTGACGACGGTTGATAATTTCGCTTGTTCAGTCGCACCACTGAATAAATCGTAGAGCGATTGGCGTGAAATATGAGTTTGTTGAGCCAGTGCCGTAATGCTCAAACCTAATTCTTTTGCGCGAGTTCTAATATATTTAGCAAATTCTTCTTTTTGCATGGTTAAAGTCTTTAATCCTAAATCGAATGATAAGTTGAAGTCATACGATGCAATAAAGTTGTCACAATGTCAAAGTGAACTGACTTAAAAATGAATCTTCATGTGCGGACAACGTCATTCATTACAAAATAAAATTTAATGTAAATACTACGGTTATTATTCTATAATTATGTTTTATTTGATAAATTTTAAACAACGGTATTTGAATTATGGCAGCAGTGATGGAAGAGAAAACGTTTCGAGGTTTGCGCGAAGTGGCATTATTGAGCGTGGTTGCCGGTGCTTTATTTTTTCTCATTTCACTTCTCACGTTCAATAACGACGATGCCGGTTGGACACACAGTGGTTCGGTGCAAACTATCTCCAATGCGTGCGGCGTATTTGGTGCATGGCTGGCGGATTTTATACTCAGTTTTTTTGGGCTATGCGCTTACACCTTCCCATTTATTCTCGTGTGGCAAGGCTATCTCACTTACAGTCAACGTCGCATCGAACAATCACGCACCATGTTAACGCTGCATTGGCTCGGCGCAATTGCCACGATTATTTCTGCCGACGCATTGTTTAATTTTTATTTGTTACACACCGGCATTGAATTACCACGCAATGCTGGCGGAATTTTGGGGCAAGAAATTGGTACATTATTAGCGATAGCGTTTGGTAATTCTGGCGCAACGCTATTTTTACTGGTGATTTTATTTGCCGGTTTGCGACTAGTCACCGAAATTTCGCTGCTCGCCGTATTAGATTTTATTGGTAAACACAGTTTCGCGCTTGCCGGTGCGTTTTATCGAAATTTTTTAGATGCCCTGCATCAACACGCATCTAAACCTACCACGTTGCAATTGGTCAATGAATCCGAAAAGCCCGTGGCTCGCAAAAAAAATCTTCCAAAAACAAAACCCGTCGAAGAATTTTTTGATGCCGAAGATGCCGACTTCGATGAATTATTGGGTGAATTTGAAGACGAAGAAGAACCGGTAGCTGAAAAAAAAACAGTAAAAAAAGCCAAGCCGAAATCTGCGCCCGCGCAATTAGATACAGTCGAAAAAATCGATAAGCCGGCAAAAACGCCACTCAGCAAAAAGTTCGATAAATTAGTCGAAACTGTCAAACACGTTAAAACAGAAGTCATTGAACACGCTGAAAAAGCCGTCGAGAAAATAGCGACAGTTGAAAAGAAAACGCCTAAAAAATCCGCTGAAAAGAAACCAAAAGCCGTCGTTTATCCAAAGAAAAATAAATTGCCGACCCTCGAATTGCTCGACGAAATCGACACGAAAGTCATTGGTTATTCACAAGATGATTTAGAAGATATGTCGCGCCTCGTCGAAGATATTCTGGCGGATTTCAATGTTGCTGTGACGGTAGTCGGTTTTCATCCAGGGCCAGTGATTACACGCTTTGAATTGCAACTTGCAGCGGGTGTAAAAGTCAGTCGAATTAGCAGTTTATCGAAAGATTTGGCGCGTTCTTTGTCGGTCACAAGCGTGCGAATTGTTGAAATTATTCCAGGCAAACCCGTCGTCGGGTTAGAAATTCCAAATCGTGAACGCGAAATGGTGACATTGCGCGAACTGTTGAAATCCGCCGCGTTTGAAAAATCAAAATCGATGCTGACGTTGGCGATGGGCAAAGATATTGCAGGCATTCCGATTTGCGCGGACTTAGGTAAAATGCCGCATGCGCTGGTCGCTGGTACTACCGGTTCGGGTAAATCGGTCGCAATTAACACTATGATTTTGAGTTTGTTGTATAAAGCTACGCCGGATCAAGTGCGCTTAATTATGATTGACCCAAAAATGTTGGAATTGTCGGTTTACGAAGGCATTCCGCATTTGCTTACGCCCGTCGTCACCGATATGAAAGAGGCGAGTAATTCGCTACGCTGGGCGGTCGGCGAAATGGAACGACGTTATAAATTGATGTCGAAAATGGGCGTGCGAAATTTAGCCGGTTTTAATCAAGTCATTGAAGACGCTGCGGAACGGGGCGAAACGATTCGTGACCCGATGTTCCAACAGATTAACCCGCTCGAAGACGACGAAGATTTTCCGACGCTTTCGACTTTGCCGAGCATCGTCATTGTCATCGATGAGTTGGCGGACATGATGATGATTGTCGGCAAAAAAGTCGAAGAACTCATTGCGAGATTGGCGCAGAAAGCTCGAGCAGCGGGGATTCATCTGATTTTAGCGACGCAACGCCCGTCGGTCGATGTGTTAACGGGGTTGATTAAAGCGAACGTGCCGACACGGATTTCATTTCAAGTGTCGTCGCGGATTGATTCGCGCACGATTTTAGATCAAGGCGGCGCAGAAACACTGTTGGGAAATGGCGATATGTTATTTTTACCGTCTGGCACGAGTATTCCAATTCGCGCCCATGGGGCATTTGTCGATGATCACGAAGTGCATCGCGTGGTGGAATTTTTGAAACAAACTGGCCCGACGAATTATCTCAAAGAAATTCTGCAAGAAAGTTCCGATTCGAGCGATAGTTTTGGAAGCGGTAATGTTCACGGTGGCGGTTCAGAATCCGACCCGTTGTATGATGAAGCGGTGCGGTTTGTGACCGAATCCCGCAAAGCCTCGATTTCGAGTGTGCAACGTCGTTTCAAAGTGGGTTACAACCGTGCCGCGACGATGATTGAAGATATGGAAAATGCGGGCGTGGTCAGTACCGCAGAAAATAATGGCACGCGAACGGTTTTAGCTCCGCCGGTGGGTTAAATCATGGCGTATGGTTTTTCTGGCTATCTGCACACCGCCGTTTTTGGAGGAGGTTTATGTTGATGTTAAAAGTAGCTAATATACAGCGTAACAATCAATTTCATAAGGGGTTTTAAATGATGCCAACAGGTATTACAGTAATCGTGTCAGCGTTCTTTGCTTTAATTGGCATCATCATTAGCAAAGAAAATAAAGTTTCTGAATTCCGTCAAAAATGGATTGATGAATTTAGGGAAGAGACAAGCCTTATTATTTCTCACTCCTTGGTGATACAAGGGATTTCTATAGATATTGCATTCGTTTTAAAAGAAACACTATCAGGAGAAACACCTGAAGATAAGGAAAAATATCGTAGGGAAAAAAATAAAGAAATACAGGAACATTACTCAATTGTGAATAAATCAGCCGCCAGCATTAAGTTGCGAGTTAATGAAACCAAATTCTTGTCTCAACTAGACAAACTACTAAATTCTTTTACTGCATTTATTCAACATCTTTATGAACAAAATCAGACATCATCGCAAAACTCTAGCATTTCAACAGAAATGCAAAAAGTTGTATTCGAACTAAATGAATTTATACCTATGTCAAAAATACTTTTAGATTCGGAATGGGAAAAAGTTGAGAAAGGGGAAAAAGTATTTTCCAGCGCAACGAAATGGGTCAAAACCCTTTTAATTTCAGCAACCATGGTTGTTATGCTTTCATGGATTTCAGAATTACCTCAGATAAAGAAATTATTTATATCTGATTCAATTTCAAAATCAGAAATTACATTGCGGGTGATAGAAGAAACATCTTAAACGAAACAAGCACCTACAGAGACAAAATAAAAAAGGAGATTTTTATGGTCGCAATTGAATTACTAGAACAACACATTGCAGAATTAGACGATGATTCATTTTCTAAACTTCGGGCATGGTTTAAAGAATTTGAACAAACCCGCTGGGACAAAAAAATTGAATCTGATTCAAACGCGGGAAAACTGAATTTTTTGATTGATGCCGCACTCATTGAACATCGTGCAGGTAAAACGAGGGCATTGTGAAACACGAAACAACGTCAAGTTTTTGGGCGTGTTATGACGATTTGCCTGTTGATGTTCGTAAACTTGCAGACAAAAATTTTCAATTGTTAAAAAATAATGCCGCGCATCCATCGCTTCAATTTAAAAAAGTCGGAAAACTTTGGTCAGCACGAGTTGGTTCAGATTATCGCGCTCTTGCGACACACATTGAGGGGGGATTTCTTTGGATTTGGATTGGCACTCACGCAGAATACGACAGATTAATTGCCTGATTTAATTTTATGACGATACAAAAAACGCCCACATAAAGCAGGCGTTTTCTTTAAACTTTAAAAACTTATTCCCACTCAATCGTAGCAGGTGGTTTTCCAGAAATATCGTAAGTGACCCGCGAAATCCCCGCGACTTCGTTAATAATGCGCCGCGAAATCAAATCTAAAAATTCATACGGCAAATGCGCCCAACGCGCCGTCATAAAATCAATGGTTTCCACCGCACGAATCGCAATCACATAATCATAACGTCGCCCGTCGCCCATTACACCGACGGATTTCACTGGCAAAAACACCGCAAACGCTTGGCTCACTTTGTCATACAAATCATTTTTGTAAAGTTCTTCGATAAAAATCGCATCGGCTTGACGCAATAAATCGGCAAATTCTTTCTTCACTTCGCCCAAAATCCGCACGCCCAAACCCGGCCCTGGGAAGGGATGACGATAAACCATATCCGCAGATAAACCGAGTTCCACGCCTAATTTACGCACTTCATCTTTGAACAATTCGCGCAACGGTTCAACCAATTTCATTTTCATATTTTCAGGCAAACCGCCGACATTGTGATGCGATTTGATAAGATGCGCTTTGCCACTTTTTGCGCCCGCCGATTCAATCACGTCAGGATAAATCGTGCCTTGTGCGAGCCATTTTGCGTTGGAAAGTTTCGCGGCTTCGTCGTCGAAAATTTCGATGAACAAATTGCCGATGATTTTGCGTTTTTTCTCTGGGTCATTTACGCCCGCTAATGCGGTCAAATAACGTTCTTCGGCATTCACGCGAATCACTTTCACACCTAAATGTTGCGCGAAAATTGCCATGACTTGGTCGCCTTCATTCAAACGCAATAAACCGGTGTCAACAAAAACGCAGGTCAATTGTGTGCCAATGGCTTTGTGCAATAACGCCGCAACCACTGACGAATCTACGCCGCCGGAAAGTCCTAAAATGACTTCGTCCGTACCGACTTTTTCCCGCACGGCTTTGATGCTGTCGTCGATGATATTGCTCGAATTCCACAACGCCGCACAGCCGCAAATTTCTAACGCAAAACGTGACAAAATCCGTCCGCCTTGTTTGGTGTGCGTGACTTCAGGATGGAATTGCAGCGCGTAGAAGTTTTTATCTTCGTTTGCCATGCCCGCAATCGGCGCACCATCCGAACTGGCGATGAGTTTGAACCCTTCGGGCAAATCCACCACGCGGTCGCCGTGACTCATCCACACGTCGAGCAAACCGAAACCTTCCTCTGAAAGATGGTCTTCGATACCCGATAACAATTTGGAATGTCCACGCGCTCGAATTTGCGCGTAACCAAATTCGCGGTGGTCGGACGTTTCGACTTTGCCGCCGAGTTGTTCCGTCATGGTCTGCATACCGTAGCAAATGCCCAAAACTGGAACGCCTAATTCAAAAACACTTTGTGGCGCACGCGGCGTATTACCTTTGGTAACGCTTTCAGGACCGCCCGATAAAATGATACCGTTCGGCGCGAAGTTTTGAATTTCTGCGTCGGTGCATTCGCACGAATAAATTTCGCAATACACACCGATTTCACGAATTCGGCGAGCGATTAACTGCGTATATTGCGAGCCGAAATCGAGGATTAAAATTTTGTCTGAATGAATGTTTGTCATGAAGTTTTAAGGTGAAAGGTGAAAAGGCTTTGAATTTTAGCGAAAACGACTGCGTAATAATAGGCGCGGGGTGTATTTTACGTTGATGGGCGTGGATTTAATGCTTTCATCAATTCGATAATTTCTTTGAGATGAGCGATTTCTGAACGTTGAGCGTCAATAATTATCTGAGATTTTTCGAGGTCGTGTTTAAAATCAGTTGGTGCAATGTTTAAAATAATTCCAAGATTGTTATAGCTATGATTCTCACCAGTCAAAAACACAACATTTCGCTCACCAAAACTGACCAATTCCATAAAATCTGAATCTAACACGTCGGCGATTTGTTGAATTCTTGATGCGGCAACATCTGTTTCACCGCGTTCAATGTTGGCGTAACCGTTAAGTGATAAACCGAGTTTTTCTGCCATTTGTTCTTGTGACAATTCTTTCGCTTGCCGCATGAATTTAATTTTGTCGCACATTTTCATAAATACCCACTCAGACTATGTAAATCAACAGTTTTGCTTGATTGTAGCAGGTTGAAGGCGGATTTATAATTTGGGCGGTTAAATTTTTGAAAAACTAGAGGAATTTATGAGTAATAACACAGAGAATCAAAATGAGGAATCGGGTAATAATCCCAGCGATTCAACCATTACCGCTGGGCATCGATTGCTTAATTTGAGTAGAACGGTGACTTTAAAATTGGCTAAATTTGTCGCATCATTAGGTATGACGGTTTTTGCCGCAACATTAACAACCGCCGCTGTTGGCGTTCTTGCTCCACTTGCAATAACTACAGCATTGGTAGGAACACTTGCAATTGGAGCTAATGTCGTAAAAGTTAAATTATTTCCACCACCTATTGAAAGTAAAGTCGTGGATTTTGTAGGAACTTTTGAGACTGATAAATTATTTACATCTTACGCAATCATGCCAGTTGTACTTTTGGAGCTTTTAGATAATCAAGATCATCAACAGAAAGTGTTTCCAGATTTGCATTTTCCTGATGGAAAAATTCCAGGTAATTTGAAACCTGCTGCTTATTGTTCAATGCAATATAAAGTTTCATTTGGTTATGAAAATGTACAAAATTTGATTACTGATGACAAAAATATAAAAGCTGCTTGTGCTGGAAAATTCAGTGAATTGCCACAGCCTAAGATTCTTAGTAAAAAGCTATTGCATACAGCCGAAAGTAATTTAACAGAATATGACTGTGATCAATATGGTTCACGAAAAAGTGAAGATGGCGAGTTAGTACTCGATAGTTACATAGGTATAGCTTTGAATGTTCAAACGAAATCGCTCTCTAGCTTAATAGATAAAAGCCAAAAAGCACTTGGTGCATTTATAAAAATAAATTGCCCAGACCAAAAATAATACTTAGGGGTATATCAATGAAAACTAATTTTTTTACAGTGTGCGGTTTATTAGTTCTTACAAGTATGATTACAGCTTGTGAAACTGACAAAACAATGGAAAATAAAATTCGCGCTAAGGTTGCAACGGATTTACCACAACTAGCCGTAATGGATGCTGTTTATTTGGTTCAATATACTAACTTGGACACTCATTGGTATAGAGGAGATGATTTTTATATCAACAAAAGCAAAGCAACTCGTTCTTATGGTTTTGAAATGAAAGATGTATTGAAAAACTTGAAAATAGAGGACGTTAATGGAAAGCGTGTTTTGTCCGTTAGGATTCCTATGCCAAAAAAAATAAATGGCGATGGTGCTGAGAATCGTGAGCCAGTGTTATTGGTAAAAACCAAAGATTTTAAACCGAAATCAGATGATAAAACGATTCCAAAAATAGCAGATGGTTCTGTTGACGTAGAAGCTGTTTTCGACGACATGATAGACAAACAAGAGCGTGGGCTTAGTCCTGTACTTATGGCGGATGCAAAAAGATATACACAGATATATTTCGATAAATTGGCTAAAAAGTTTGAATTGGACAAAGCCAATGTTGATTTTGATTAAGTAATCGAGGTTTTCATGTCCATAAAATGCCCAAGCTGCCAACAAAACGTCCTCACCATTTTCAAATGCAATTTTTGTGGTGATATGCGTTGCAATGCCACGTTTTCAAACGGCGACAAAGGCGCGTGCGGTACGCAAAAAAGTCCATTCGGTAAAGCACAAGCGGCTTCGGAAGGAAAAACGTGTTACGTTTGTCAAAAAGGCAAATACAAAAAGCCGCATAACGTGGTGAAGTAAAAAAGCCGTTTGTTATGAATTGAAATTCACAACAAACGGCTTTTTTATGCAGGCATAAATTTCAAATAATCATTGCCGCCACACGCATTCTTTAATCGAATCTAAACGCGCTTCGTGGATTTGTAATTCTTCGTCGTCGCAGCGCAAAACCAATAATGGCGGACGATTTGCCAATGTACGGACGATGATTTCAGTGGACGCATTTACGTTTGATTCGGTGGCACTGCTTTCGTTCATTAACGAAAACTGCCCGCCCGTCATCATCAAAAATACTTCGGCGAGAATCTGCGCGTCTAACAACGCGCCATGCAATTCACGGTGCGCGTTGTCCACCCCGTAACGTTTACACAGCGCGTCTAAATTATTGCGTTGAGCTGGATGACGTTTTTTGGCATCGGCAAGTGTATCAAAAACGCTGCTGTAGGTTTCAATCGCTTGCTGATTGAGCAAATCAACTAATTCATAATTCAAAAAACCGACATCGAATGGTGCGTTGTGAATAATTAACTCGCTGCCTTGAATGTAGTCAATAAATGCCGTCGCAATGTCGGAAAATTTTGGTTTATCGGCTAAAAATGCCGTTGTCAAACCATGAACGCGCAACGCACCTTCTTCGCTGTCGCGTTCTGGATTGATGTAAACATGAAAATTGTTGCCTGTTAATCGGCGATCAATCAATTCTACACAACCAATTTCAACAATTCGATTGCCGTCTTTGGTGCTTAAACCGGTCGTTTCAGTGTCGAGTACGATGAGGCGACTTGCGTGGGTGTGTTCCATTATTTTTCTTCATTGTCTGTAAATTGAATTGCGTGCAAACGAGTGTACGCGCCATTTTTCGCCAGTAATTCGCTATGCGTACCTTCTTCAACAATTCTCCCCGCATCAATCACCAAAATTTTGTCGGCATTTTCAATTGTCGATAATCGATGTGCAATAACGAGCGTGGTGCGATTACCCATCACTTTTTGCAACGCCGCTTGAATATAACGCTCTGATTCGGTATCTAATGCGGAAGTCGCTTCATCTAAAATTAACAGCGGCGCGTCTTTCAACAAAGCTCGCGCTAAGGCTAAACGTTGCCGTTGACCGCCTGAAAGTTTCACACCATTCTCGCCAATTTCAGTATCTAAGCCTGCGTCGAATTTGTTGATAAATTCGATTGCATACGCATCGGTCGCGGCTTGCGTAATTGCTTCACGGCTTGCACCCGCCAACGCGCCATAAGCGATATTGTTAGCAATCGTATCGTTAAATAGCGTGACTTGTTGATTCACCAGCGCAATTTGATTGCGTAAATTATTCAACTGATAAGTGTTAATGTTCACGCCATCGAGCAAAATTTCGCCGTGTTCATAACAATAAAACCGTGAAACTAAATTCACCAGCGTACTTTTGCCACCACCTGACGCGCCAACTAACGCAATTGTTTCACCTGCTTTTGCCGTAAAACTGATGTTATTTAACGCGGGTTCTTCCGTACCTTCGTAACAAAACGTAACATGTTTAAATTCTAAATCACCGTGACAACGTGCCACGTTATAAACGCCTTCGTCGATTTCAGTCGCTTCGTCTAAAACTTCGAAAAGCGATTCGGCGGCAACAATTCCTCGTTGAATATCGCTATTTGCGTCGCTGAGTTGGCGAATTGGACGCGGCAATAAAAATGCGGCAGTTAAATAACCGACAAATGAACCGACGCTGGCTTGTTCCATAAAAAATAATGCGGCATACATCAAAACGGCTAACGCAATCGCAATAATCAGCTGCATCAGTTGGTTATGAATCGCCGAAGTGCTGATGAGTTTCAATGATTGCCGACGATTGTATTCGCTACTATCGACAAAGCGTTGGCGTTCATAATTTTCACCGCCATAACTGCGAACCACCCGATGCCCATTCACCAATTCAGACGTGATATGCGTCATATCGCCAATCGATTCTTGAATTTTTTTACTGAGTATTCGGAGACGTTTGCTGACGTAACGCACCAGCCACGCAATAACTGGAGCGATTACTAAAAAAATAAGCGACAAACGCCAATCCATATAAAACAAATAGCCCAATAAACCAACAGCCGTTAAACCTTCTTGCACCACTTTTCGGACGGCATCAGTCGTCGCTTGCGCGACTTGATTCACGTTATGGGTGATGCGCGAAATCATGTAGCCACTATTGTTAGAATCGAAATGTGCGGTGGGAAGTTGTGTGTATTTTTCAAAAATTTCACAACGTAACGTGTGAATCACGTTTGATGAGACTTTGGCTAAAAAGTAATTACCAAAATACGAACCGATGCCACGCACGATAATCAAACCGCTAAATAACAACGGCAAGTAATATAATCTTTCGTGAGATTTCGCTTTCAGCGTATCAATGATTTCTTGAATCATCTGCGCGAATAATGGTGCTGTCGCAGAATAAATCAAAAAACCAATAATGCTGATAAAAAATAATCCGTAATGAGGTTTGACGTAAACGAGCAAGCGTTTATAAATTTCTAAATTGGTTTTTTGCATGAGTTGAATTTTAGCCGATGTCGCCTAATTTTTAGTAATGAAGTAATCGCTTCAGAATGTTGAATACACATTTTTCAGTGTCGTTACCGTGTTGCCCACAACATAAAGCCATTTGAAAATAAATCGTTTGATTTGCAAAACAACTCCTTTTTCACGATGCTGCCTAATTGTCATTCCGATAACGGAATTAGCGTGTGTAGGATAAACGATGTTTGGTGTTAGTGCGTACATGGGTTGTTTATGAATAAATGTGTATTTCAAATAAAGGTCGATTGGATAACGAATTTCTCTACCATTTTTTAAAAATGCGCCTGCACCTTGTGGCGTAATCATATAGCCTGTTGCACACATCGCAATTCTCAATTGTTTAACGAGAGAAAATTCTTCACCGTGATATGACGTTAAAAACATTTTTGATTCTAACGGTTCTAACCGAATAAAAGGTACTCTATCGGCAAAATTCGCTACAAATTTTAAGCCCTCAGCAAAATTATCCGTCAATTCAAAATCGTCTTCCAACACAACAATCGGTTCGTTTAAGGCAACGCATTTTTCCCATGCTAATAAGTGACTTACATAACAACCTAATTCGCCTAACGCCGCTTTTCGACGACGATTTATCAAAAACTGGGACTCATTGTAATTTTTTAAGTAAGGATGATTGCTCGTTCGCCCATCTATGGCATTTAAAAATTCAAATTTAATTTTTTTAGCGTCAAGTTGGCGCGTGACTTTTTCCCGACGACTTTTACTATCGGTCAAGCTAATCACAAATACTTTTAACCCCGAATCATTTAATGATTCCTTCATTGTAAAGCTCCCAAAATTTGAGGGTAAAACAAAGAGTTGTGTGATTTATTTAGAGCCTTACTGCTATGGGCTATAATGAACTCACCATGTTTAACTCGCAATTGTAATACAACCATGAACATACCTATAAAACCTCCGTTAGTTTCGATTGTTATCGCAACATATAACGGCGAAAAATTTCTACGAAAACAATTAGACAGCGTTTTTAATCAGACGTATAAAAACATTGAAATTATTGCCGTTGATGATTGTTCTACTGATAATACAGTAGATATATTGAACGAATATGCCGCACAACATGACAGTTTTACCGTTGTCAGAAATGAACATAACTTGGGTTACGTCAAAAATTTTGAAAAAGGATTTTTACTTGCAAACGGCAACTATATTGCCCCGTGTGATCAAGATGATGTGTGGTTATCAACTAAAATCGAAGTTTTAGTTAATCACATCGGTGATCATGCCATTGTGTATTGTGATTCTGAATTTATAGATGGTACGGGGCAATCACTAAACACAAAAATGAGTGAAACTAAAACGCTGACAGATTTTGATAGTCCGCTTATGTATATCGAAGTTGGAATATCTGCACTGGGTCACGCAATACTTATCCAAAAAGAGGTTGTTCTCGCGGCAATGCCATTTCCAATTCTTTTTTCGCACGATAATTGGCTCGGTTTTGTGGCAACTTTCGATAGCTCGGTAAAATTTGTCAACGAGGTACTCGTTCAGTATCGTCGCCATGATACGAATTTAACAAATGCGCTTCTTAAAAAAGATAGAAAGAAAAATATCCCGAAAAGAACACGGCAAGAACGCATAGAAAATGCACAACAACGTTTGCAAACCCTGTACGAAAAATGCCCCGTTCACTTGCCTGAAAAAGAAATTATCGGTCAGTTACGCAAAAGCCATGACGATTATTCACTTCGTAATAATTTTTTGAGAATGCGTTTATTTTTTCAACACCGCGACAAGATTCTCCTGCATAAAAAATATCGTCACACCGAATTAAAACGCTGTTTGCACTGTATTAAGACTTTTTTTAAAACGATTTGAAACTTATGAAAATACCTACCAATGTCATCATTAGTCGCACCGACAGCATCGGCGATGTTGTTTTATCCTTGCCTTTAGCGGTGATATTAAAACAACATTTTCCAAATATGGTTATCGGTTTTATGGGAACAAAATACACGCAGGCAATTGTCGAGACCTGTAGTGCCATTGATGTTTTCATAGATGTCGATGATTTTTTAACGAAGGAAATCACCTTAGCGGGTGAAAAACCTCAATGTATATTGCACGTCAAACCCCGTTCTAATCTTGCACGTCGCGCCAAAGAATTAAAAATCCCTTCACGCATAGGAACAACTAATAGACTTTTTCATTGGTTGACGTGTAACAACCTTGTTCGATTAAGTCGTAAAAACTCGCCATTGCATGAAGCCCAATTAAATCTGAAATTGCTCAAACCTTTTGGGATAAAAGTGGATTATTCACTGCAAGAAATTGCCGATTTGGATGTGATGACTAACATTCCCGATTTGCCAAAACAATTCGCTGATTTATTGGAACCAGATAAATTTAAATTGATTTTGCATCCTAAATCACGCGGCAGTGCAAGAGAATGGGATTTAGCTTATTACGAGGAGTTGGTTAATTCTTTGGATACCAATAAATTTCAGATTTTTATTTCGGGTACTGCCACTGAAAAACTAGAACTGCAACCCTTGTTAAAAGCAGTAGAAAATCGCGTCACCGATATTAGTGGCTTAATGAATTTATCGGAATTTATTGCGTTGGTTGCCTCTTGCGATGGCTTAATAGCGTGCAGCACGGGGCCTTTACATATCGCGGCAACATTGCAAAAACACGCTTTGGGAATTTATCCGCCCATGCAACCCCTTCATCCCGCGCGTTGGCAACCTATTGGTAAAAAAGCGCAAACTTTCGTGTTGGATAAAAATTGCAATACTTGCCGGCACGACAAAACGATTTGTTTTTGTATGCAAGCGATTCAACCGCAACAAATAAAAAAAGCGTTGGAACTGATTTGTCCGACTGCCTAAAGTTGTAAATGTTCAGCAAGATAAACGGCTCCCTCAACACTCAGATGATGGCTATCGATATAAAGCATTTTGTTTTCTTTAACCGCCCAGCAATAGTCATCATCACAAAGTAACGGTATCGGATCTAACACTTTTACAGTAGGAAATTCCCTCAAGATGGGCATGACTATTTCAAGATATTTTTTGCGCTGTAAATCAATTTGCGAACGCGGCACTGCACAAGGTGTTTTGGCTAATGACGCACCAATAATCCGCCACGGACGGCCAATGCAAGCGGTCGGATTAAATTCCAATTCTGGTACATCAAGCACAAAAACCACTTTCTTTTTAGCATCAGTTAAACGTTGTAACGTTTTTTGCATTCCGTTTTGAAAAATAATATACGGATTATTTTCTACTGTTTGATTCGCTGGATTAAAGTATTCCAACACCGTTATTTCACTTATTGCACGTCCTGCTAGAATAACTGTTTCAATTGATGATGTAGCAATTGCCATCTCTAAAAATTCATCAATTACCCACGGACAATTTTTTTCTCTATTTATTATTGGCGGATTATCAAAGAAGGGCATACAGCCACCCAAGGCACGATTTAAAAGATTCCCACCTGTTAGATTCGTATGTTTAACTAAGCCGTGATAAAAGTGATGGGCATGACTATCGCCTACCAGCAATGTTGTGGGTGGTAATTGATAATTCTGAAAAAGGCAAAATTCATTTTTAGACAATTTTTCATGGGTAGTTTTCATATATTTGTCTGCACAACCTTTTTCAATAGACGCTGCTTTTTTCCCCGCAACCAAATTTGAATCTAATGAATAACGCCCAGAATATCCTTTGTGTTGTTGAACAACATAGCCCGCTGAACCGATTAACAGCAAGACCGCTAACAATCCCAAACTAATAAATTTTGATTTTTGAAAACGCACATTTTTTTCAACAAAATAATATGTCAACCACGCCAAAATCATGCTGATAATTAAAATAGAGACTCTCAATAATGCGCTAGGTTTTTCAATTTCAGTGATGCGCGTAAAACTCAATAAAACCCAATGCCACAAATACAGCGGGTAACTAATTATGCCAATAAAAATAGCGATTTTACTTGCTAAAATTTTGCGATTAAACCACGCGGTTTCACCTGCAAAAATTAAACAAGCCGCGCCCACCGTTGGCATCAACGCCCACCATGCTGGAAATAAGATTTTTTTGCTGTCTAAAAAAATCCAGGCTGTAAAAATTAACAAAACGCCAAACCACGCCAGCCAATTTGAAAATCGCTCGGCTTGTTTTTTACCAATCGAATGAATACTTAAATACGCAATCAAACTACCAATCAATAATTCCCAAGCGCGTGAAGTCGGAAAAAAGAAAACTTCGGTGGGTTTGTCGTCAATTTGAATTACATTGCACAAAAACGAAATGCTCAAACAGGTTGCAATAATCACCAACGGATTAACGCGAAAACGTCCGCCCAAAATCAACAGCAATGGAAAAACCAAATAAAATTGCTCTTCAATTGCCAGCGACCAAAGATGCAATAACGGTTTGAGTTCGGCATCGGTATCGAAATAACCTGATTCACTTTGCAACACAAAATTTGAAATATAAACCGAACCCGCCGCAATATGCTTTCCTAAAAATTCATATTCATTTCCCAACAAAATATACCAGCCAGCGACTAACGCAAACGTCAGCACCACAATTAAAGATGGAAAAATACGTTTAATTCGGCGGCTATAAAAATCAACTAAACTGAAATTATTTTGGCTTTGCCCTTTGAGAATAATGCTCGTAATTAAATAACCTGAAATTACAAAAAATATGTCAACGCCAATAAATCCGCCTCTTAAAAATTTCGGGAAGGCGTGAAAAATAATCACCAAAAGAATTGCTAACGCACGTAATCCATCAATATCGGGACGATAACTGAGGTGAGGATTGGGTTTTGTATTGGACATAATGAAAGGGAAATTTACTCAGTATTTTGCGAAATCGCGGTGTTGATATGCCACGAATTGTAAAGCCTATCAAAATCGATTTCACCTTGTCGGTTGATAAATGCCATTTTTTCGTAAAAATCGCAGCAACAATCCTGCGTTTAACATCGCCGCTAATGCTGTTGCTAACGCAATACCACCATGCGCCAATGGAATAATGAACAACAAATTAAAAATCACATTTGCTGCCAACGAATACCATGCGTAACGCACAGCGATTGACTGAGCATGGCGCGTAGTAAAAGCGGGCATTAAAACTTTTATCGTCAAAAAACCTACTAATCCCAATGCGTAACCTTGCAAACTTTGCGCGGACGCATGCACATCGTGAACGGTAAATTCTGCCGATTGAAATAACAAACTTAAAATCGGTTCTGCAAGAAAAATCAAACCCAACGTTGCGGGAATGCCTAACAAAATCACCCACCGTAATCCCCAATCGATGGTCGATGAGAAACTTTTCGTATCTTGCTCGGCGTGACTTTGTGCCAATTTAGGTAACATCACCGTCGCCAACGCTGAACCCAAAATGCCAATCGGGAATTCCAATAATCTATCCGCGTAATACAACCACGAAACACTGCCTGTCGTTAAAAATGATGCAACAAAAGTGTTAATTAGCAAATTGATTTGCGTCGCCGAAGTCGCAAAAATAGTCGGCAACAGGTTTTTCATAACTCGTTTGATAATGACATCGTGAAAATCGAGTTGAAAACGCGGCAATAAACCTAATCGCCACAAAGCGGGGAGTTGAAACGCACATTGAATAATTCCGCCAATCAAAACGCCAACTGCCAATGCAATAATGGGTTGTTCAAAATGTGGCGCAAGCCAAATCGTCGCGCCAATCATCGACAAATTCAGCAACGCGGGTGTAAATGCAGGAATCGCAAACTTTGTGTGAGCGTTCAAAATACTGCTGAAAAAAGCAACTAACGTAATGAAAAAACCGTAAGGCAACATGATTTGCAATAAGCGTGTCGCTAAAATGTGCTGTTCACTTTGCCACTCAAAACCCGCTGCACATAACGTAATTAGCAGCGGCGCAACGATAATTCCAATCAGCGTTAATATCGCGAGCAATAACGTTAAATGCCCGAAGATTTTATTGATAATGGGTTGCAAGTTTTGAGTTTTATGCTTACTGATTAACGGCACAAAGGCTTGCGCGAATGCACCTTCAGCAAATAATCGGCGCAAAAAATTGGGGAATCGAAACGCAACAAAAAACGCATCGGTCGCGGCATTCACGCCAAAATAATGAGCAATCAGCATATCGCGCACAAAACCGAGTATTCGTGAAAACAAGGTTAAACTGCTGACGAGTAACGTGGATTTTAAAAGCTTTTTGCTCAAGAGTTGCGCCGCCTGTAAGTGTTTAAAATGCCGTTAAATGATTGACAATCATAGCATTTAGCAACATAATTTGCGCCTTTCAAATCCTTTTAAAATTAACTTCATAGAGACATCATGGCCAATTCACCACAAGCAAAAAAACGTGCAAGACAATCTGAAAACAACCGCATTCGTAACGGTGGTCAACGTAGTAAATTACGCACTTTCGTTAAAAAAGTGTTAGTTGCAATTAAAGCGGGCGACAAAGAACAAGCTGTAGCTGCATTTAAAGTTGCCGAATCTATTTTAGATTCATCAGCAAGCAAAGGTATTATTCACAAAAACAAAGCGGCTCGCGGTAAAAGCCGTTTGAACTTAAAAGTTAAAAATTTAGTTTTAGCTGCGTAAGTTTCAAATCTGTAGAGGCGTTGCGCCGCAGCGTCTCCAGGCAACAAAATTTTCATTTACTCCTAGCCGCTTGCGGCTTTTTTCATTTCTAGCCCCCCGAAAAATCATGAACGAAATCGATTGGAATCAATACGCTTTAGAAACGCAAGCCATCCGTGCTGGTCAACATCGTACCCACGAAGATGAACACAGTATGCCGATTTTTATGACTTCAAGTTATGTGTTCAAAAGTGCGGCAGATGCGGCGTTGCGATTCACTGGTCAACAGGCGGGCAACATTTATTCTCGTTTCACGAATCCAACCGTGGCGGCATTTCAAGATCGGTTGGCGTTAATGGAAAAAGGTGAGCGGTGTTTAGCATTTTCGTCAGGCATGGCAGCGATTATGGCGGTGGGCATGGGATTGTTGAAATCGGGCGACCATGTTGTTTGTTCTCGCGGCGTGTTTGGCAACACGGTGTTGATGTTCCAAAATTATTTTGGCAAATTCGGCGTTGAAACGGATTTTGTGGATTTGACCGACGTGAATGCGTGGGAAGCGGCAATTAAACCAAATACGCGCTTTTTGTTTTTAGAAACACCGTCAAATCCGTTGATTGAAATTGCTGACATTCGCGCGTTGGCTGACGTGGCTCACGCGCACAATTGCCTGTTAATCGTTGATAATTGTTTCTGCACGCCGGCGTTGCAAAAACCATTGGAATTGGGTGCGGATATTGTGGTGCATTCCGCCACGAAATATATCGACGGGCAAGGTCGTTGTGTCGGTGGCGCGGTGGTGGCGAGTGACGAAATTATTGAAAAATATATTTACCCATATTTAAGAACCGGTGGCGCAACAATGAGTGCATTTAATGCGTGGATATTTTTGGGTGGATTGGAAACGCTTGCTGTTCGGATGAAAGCGCATTGCGATAATTCCACCGCATTGGCGAATTGGTTAGTTGAGCAGCCTGCGATTTTAAAAGTAAATTATCCTGCCTTAAAAACCCACGCCCAGCATGAATTGGCAAAAGCGCAGCAAAGTCATTTTGGCGGTGTAGTGAGTTTTGAAGTACAAGGCGGAAAAGAAGCGGCGTGGCGATTGATTGATTCGACGCAAATGTTGTCGATTACTGCGAATTTGGGAGACGTGAAAACCACCATCACCCATCCTGCGACAACAACACATGGTCGTTTAACACCTGAAGTTCGCGCCAAAGCTGGCATTACCGATAATTTAGTGCGAATTTCAGTCGGCTTAGAAGCCATCGAAGATATTAAAGCGGATTTGGCGCGTGGCTTGGAATAGTTTTAAATCGGATAACTCTTTTTGTATTCACCATAACCAAACAACTTAAACCAAATGAAGCTAATTTCAATTTTTGTTTTTCTTACAATTGCATTTTCACCAGTGGCTTATTCGGAAGAAAAATCCGATATATCAAAAAATGTTAGTTACACAAAAATTGCAAATGACGGCTCAGAACTCCCTGATGGCGCACAACTCGGCACAAACCCAAAAGATTGGGCTTGCACACGCGACAACGAAACAGGCTTAACGTGGGAAGTTAAAACAACTGAAGGCGGTTTGCATCATTACAAAAATCGTTACACTTGGTACGACCCAAGCGCAGGCAAACACGGCGCGAAATGTTGTGATGCAGGTTTTCAAAATGGCTCAAACCATTATGATAAAACAGGTCATTTGGCTTCAACGCTAACGAGTCATCCAGAGATTTGCAAAGGTAGTCAATGTGACACATTCGCGTTTAAAAATGCGATGAATGCACAAGGTTTATGCGGCGCGAAAGATTGGCGATTACCGACGATTGGTGAATTAAAAAGTTTAGTTTATTGTTCTGATGGCAAATACGCTAATTTAGATTCAACTCATGGTGGTTCTATTTGTTTAAGTAACGACGGATTTAATAACATTTTAACGACCCAATCTCCAACCATCGATATAAGGTATTTCCCGAACACAATAGACGGTATGTTTTGGTCTTCTTCGCTTAATACTTCCACAAATAACAATGGTTCGCCTCTTGATATTTACGGTAACTATATGGGCGACTTTGTGCCTTCTCAGGTCTATTTCGATTACGGTGGGGTGGGGGGATGGGTTACAGATGGTGCCATTGCAGCTCGGTTAGTGCGTGACACTGCAATGGCAAAGATACTTGATAAAAAATATGTATCGAACGAATCAAATAACAACGCAGAAAAATTTGTGCTTCAAATGGTCGAATATGCGAATGGTCATGAAAATGAATTTTTATCAGCAAAAAAGAATTTAGATAAATTACCCAAAGCCCCAAAAGGTGATAAAAAAACCGCACGAACGCTAAATGATGAAGCGTTGGTATTGTTAAAAGCATCTAATTATGACGACGCGATTATGATATTTGACAATGCACATAAAGCGTCCCCATCAGATATAGAAATTGCTAATAATTTAGCTTCGGCTTATGAAATGCGATTTGGTTCAACATCCGATAACGCCGATTTAGAAAATGCTACGAATGCTTTAATTGAAACGCTTGCGTTAAATTCAGAACGAAATTTAGCGTGGGCAGATTTTGGGCGTGTATTTACAGAAAAAGAAGATTTTGAATCCGCAAAAAATTGTTATTTAAATTTCTATCGGTTTTCAAAAAATAAAGCGAAAACCTTAGATTACTTGAAAAATGTAAATCAGCGAGAATCTAATCCAAAACTTTTACAAGTCATGCAATCTGCTTATGCTGCTTTAAAAGATGACGATAAATCGCAATCGAAACAAGATACAAAAACTAAAGAATTGCCTCAAACTGAATCGAAAAAACCGCAAAAGGATGATGATTTTGGAAACTGGATTTTCATTGCGGTACTTTTGTTGTTGGTAGCGCATATTTATGTATCTAAGAAAATCTATCTTGGGGTAATTGTCTTGTTTTTACTTTTCATTCATGACTGGAGTGGGGGTGACGTAACGAACAATTCAGAAGATGTAACAAAAGACGTAACGAACAATTCAGAAAAAGAAATAAAACCTCAAGAAACAGACGCGGAACGTAATTATAGAACTTCTTGTTCCAACGATTATAAATTTTGCAAAAACAATGCAGATGTTATCAATTTAAACAAGAAAGTAAGTGCTGAAATTAGCGTGAGCTGTAAGCTAGCAGCAGAAAAAAAAGCAATATCAACAGTAGATTGGGGAGGATGGCTAAAATATAATTTTGGTATGTTTTCAGTTGGAAATTCAGCTTTAAAAGACGGCAAAATTGTTGTTACAGACGATGTTGCCATGTATCAAAATGAGTTTGGCGCAAAGATAAAGAAAAAAACGAGGTGCGAATACAACTTGAGAGAACAGAAAGTTGAACTATTATGGTTTGAAGATTACGAAAATTAAGAGAATCAAAGCCGTATTTCAGCTAAACAAATTGCCAATTCCACAGGCGTTTATTTATTGCATTATTCGGAATTACCTGATTTTGCAGAGAAATTGAATATATAAAAAGACTCGCAATTTTTTATTTATCAGAAAAATCATCGAGTCTTTTTATTTTTATTGGTTATTTATATCAATTTAAAAGCCCATCCAATTTCCCCGCTTTGTTCAAGGCATTCAAATCGTCAAAACCCCCAACGTGGAAATCGCCGATATAAATTTGCGGCACGGTTCGACGTTGGGTTTTTCGCATCATTTCCTCGCGTTGCTCTTCCCTTTCATCAATGTTAATTTCGGTATAAGTGACGTTTTTGCTGTCGAGCAAGCGTTTCGCCATTACGCAATAACCACAACCGTTTGCGGTATAAATTAGAATTTCTTTCATTGTCAACTCGTTCCAAAAGTTTGTGTTGTAATTCACAAAGTATACGCGCGTTATCATTTAACGAATAACGACAGCCACGACACAAGGAGAAATCATGATACAAAAACAATGGGAGGTAAAAATGATTGAATTAGTAAAAGGTGAAAATAGATCATTAAAAAATGCGGGAATTTCGAACGATAAAAATACGAAGTGAAACGAACAAAAAACCATCTGGTCTTATAAATGGTTCGATTTACAAATGCTTAACCTATTGATTCTATTACTACCGAGAAAAGGACTTGAACCTTCACGGGCTTGCGCCCACTAGCACCTGAAGCTAGCGTGTCTACCATTCCACCACCTCGGCGAATCGGGGCAGACTATAAGCGGCAAGCCCAATTTTGTCAATTCAAAGCCCCCCGGTTTTTCACGTTTCACCTTTTACCATGCACGTTAAACCTGTATGATAAACGCTAATTTTTATCGATTTTCTCCTAAAAGAAGCTGCCTACAAATGCCCTCAAAGTCTAAAACTCCCCTTGATTTCGCGTCAAAAAACGATCCTTTCGCAGAACGTGAAGCCGAAAAATACGACAACCCGATTCCGAGCCGTGAACTGATTTTGCAATTACTCGAAGACACGGGGCGACCGCTTGGACGTGAAGATATTGCTGCTACGTTCGTATTGGAAGACGAAGAACGCTTGGAAGCCTTACGCCGACGGTTACGCGCGATGGAACGTGATGGACAGTTATTATTCAATCGTGGTGGACGTTATTGTTTGGTGAACAACAAAGACTTAATTGTCGGGCGCGTGATTGGTCATGCCGACGGTTTTGGTTTTATTCGCCCTGACGATGGTTCGGATGATTTGTATTTGTCTCCGCGTGAAATGAACGTTTTGTTACATAACGACCGTGCAATGGTGCGGATTGTGGGCATGGACAGAAAAAATCGTCGCGAAGGCGCGGTTGTTGAAATTTTAGAACGCAACACGCATCAAATTGTCGGGCGTTTATACAGCGAAGATGGCTTCACTTACGTTATTCCCGATAACAAAAACATCGCGCAAACTGTTCTCATTGAAACAGGTAAAACAGAAAATGCTCAACAAGGGCAAATTGTGGTCGCTGAAATCACCCAACAACCCACGAAATTGCATCAACCGTTTGGCAAAATCGTTGAAGTTCTGGGCGATCATCTTGCACCAGGAATGGAAATTGAGATGGCGATTCGTACCCACGATTTGCCCAACGTTTGGTCAGCCGAATTACTCACTGAAATCGCACCGCTCACCGCTGAAGTTCCGGAATCAGCAAAAGAAGGACGTGTCGATTTACGCGCCACGCCGTTAGTAACCATTGATGGTGAAGATGCTCGCGATTTCGACGATGCAGTTTATTGCAAAAAAACCCCCAAAGGTTGGAAATTATTGGTAGCGATTGCGGACGTTTCGCATTATGTAACGCTCGGCAGTGAACTCGATAACGAAGCCCATAAACGCAGCACATCGGTTTATTTTCCAGAACAAGTCATTCCCATGTTGCCAGAGATTTTGTCGAACGGTTTGTGTTCGCTGAATCCGCACGTTGATCGTTTGTGCATGGTTTGCGAAATGCTGATTGATGCTGATGGCGAAGTCACTCGCGCTAAATTTTATGATGCCGTAATGCAATCGCACGCCCGTTTGACCTATAACGATGTGGCGAAAATGTTGGTCGAAGGTGATACGGTTTTAGCTGAAAAACACGCCAATTTAATGCCTGATTTACGCGAGTTGTACGCGCTTTATCAAGCGATGCGAGTGGCGCGTGAAAAGCGTGGTGCAATGGATTTTGACACGCAAGAAACCAAAATCGTATTTGGGGGAAATCGCAAAATAGAAAAAATTGTTCCTGTCGTTCGCAATGATGCACACAAGCTGATTGAAGAATTCATGATTGCGGCAAATGGTTCAGCCGCACGATATTTGAACAGTAAAAATATGCCGAAATTGCTGCGTGTTCATGAAGCTCCAAGCGAAGAAAAGTTAGTCAACTTGCGAACATTTTTAGGTGAAATGGGCTTGAAAATGTCGGGTGAAAGTGAACCCACGCCCATCGATTACATGAATTTAATCGAAAGTATCAAAGATCGTCCCGACGCGCATTTGATTCAAACCGTCTTATTGCGTTCGATGTCGCAAGCGGTGTATAGCGCAGAAGAAAAAGGGCATTTTGGTTTAGCTCTCGATGCTTACGCACATTTCACATCGCCGATTCGCCGCTATCCAGATTTACTGATTCATCGAGCGATTCGTCACGTTTTACAAGGTAAAAAAGCGGACAGTTTTGTTTATGGTATTCCCGACATGGTAATTTTGGGCGAGCATTGTTCAGCAAATGAACGTCGTGCCGACGATGCGACCCGTGATGTGACGAGTTGGCTCAAATGCGAATACATGATGGACAAAATTGGCGAGGATTTCACGGGGGTAATTTCCGCCGTGACTTCGTTTGGATTCTTTGTGGAATTGAATGATATTTACGTTGAAGGTTTGGTACATATCAGCAGTTTAGGACAAGATTATTTCCATTTTGACCCGCTCAGTCATCAGCTCAAAGGCGAACACAGTAACACTCGTTACCGTTTAGGCGACACGGTAAAAGTAAAAGTGGCTCGGGTGGATTTGGACGAAAAGAAAATGGATTTTGCTTTGGTGGGTGTAACAGCAAAGTCGAAATCAAATTCCGAAATGTCTTTTAAGCAAGCAGAGTCCAAACCGAAACCGAAACCGAAACGCAAATCAGCAAAAAAACCTGCTGCGAAAAAACCTGAACCTGTGAAAGCAAAAATCGATTCCGATAGTGCTGCACCAGCGAAGAAAAAACGTCGTAGACGAAATAAAACGGCTAAAAAAACCATTTCAATCGAATCATGAAAAAAATCATTTTTACTGTCATTTTGGCGTTATTTCTAACGGCTTGCGGACAAACGGGCAAACTCGTTTTGCCTGCTAAAACATCTGAATCTACCGCCCACCCTTAAAATTTTAAAACTCGTTTATGAACCATTTTACTTACCACGACAATCAACTTTTTGCTGAAAACGTAGCCATTAAATCGATTGTCGAAAAACACGGCAGTCCTTGTTATGTCTATTCACGCGCCACATTGGAACGCCATTGGCACGCTTTCAATAATGCTTTTGGTACGCAAGCACATTTAATTTGTTATGCCGTCAAAGCCAATTCAAATTTAGGCGTGTTAAATGTGTTGGCACGATTAGGTTCAGGGTTCGATATTGTGTCAATCGGTGAATTACAGCGTGTTTTACAAGCGGGTGGCGACGCGAAAAAAGTCGTGTTTTCGGGTGTCGGTAAACGTGAAGACGAAATTCGTGCTGCGTTAACGCTTGGCATTTGCTGTTTTAACATTGAAGTTTTCGACGAACTTGAACGGATTAACAAAGTCGCAGGCGAATTAAACGTCGTTGCACCTGTTTCATTTCGCGTCAATCCTGACGTGGATGCAAAAACACATCCGTATATTTCTACTGGTTTGAAAGAAAATAAATTCGGGATTGCAATTGAAGATGCTTTTGCCGCTTATCAACACGCAGCTTCATTGCCAAATATAAACATCGTGGGAATTGATTGTCATATTGGCTCGCAACTCACCGAAACTCGCCCATTTTTAGATGCGCTCGATAAAGTTTTAGCGTTGATTGAGAAATTAAAAAACGCGGGAATTTCACTTAAACATTTAGATTTAGGTGGCGGTTTGGGTATTCAATATCGTGATGAACAACCACCCGAACCTGCTGAATATATTGCCGCAATTTTGGCACGTTTGGGTGAAACGGATTTAGAAATCATGCTTGAGCCTGGTCGCGCAATTGTTGGCAATGCGGGGATTTTAGTGACGCGAGTGGAATACTTAAAACCGACTGAACACAAAAATTTTGCAATTGTCGATGCGGCAATGAATGATTTGGTACGTCCGGCGTTATATGGCGCGTGGCAAGATATTGTACCTGTTCAATTGAACAGCACAGCGGCAGAAATAATTTGGGACATTGTTGGCCCTGTTTGCGAAACAGGTGATTTTTTGGGCAAAGAACGCGCGTTGAAATTAACGGCTGGTGATTTACTTGCTGTGCGTTCATCTGGAGCTTACGGTTTCACAATGAGTTCAAATTACAATTCACGTCCGCGCGTAGCTGAAATTATGGTGGATGGTGACGAAATTCACGTTGTTCGTGAACGCGAAACGTTGGCGCAATTGTGGCAAGGTGAATCGGTGTTGCCAAAAGCGAAATGAATAATTCTGTTTTATCCCAACGCGACACGCGAGTTTTGTGGCATCCGTGTACGCAAATGCACGACCACGAAAATTTTCCACTCATTCCAATAAAATCAGGTCAAGGCGTTTGGCTAGAAGATTTTGATGGTAATCGTTATTTAGATGCCATTAGTTCATGGTGGGTAAATCTGTTTGGTCATTCCAATCCAACAATTAACGCCGCGTTAAAAAATCAAATAGACACATTGGAACACGTTATTTTTGCTGGTTTCACGCACGAAGCTGCGATTGAACTCGCTGAAAAATTAGTAACGATTACGCCTGCTGGATTATCACGTTGTTTTTATGCCGATAATGGTTCAGCAGCCGTTGAAGTCGCATTGAAAATGAGTTTTCATTCTTGGCAAAACCGTGGACAAACTCAAAAAACAAAATTTATCACGCTCGAAAATAGTTATCACGGTGAAACATTAGGCGCATTAGCTGTGGGTGATGTGGCGTTATATAAAAAAACTTATGCGCCACTGCTCATGGACGTGATGACCGTTCCCAGTCCAGATTGTTACTTTCGGGAAGATGGCGAAAGTTGGGCAGATTATTCAACGCGCCAGTTCACCCATTTAGAAAAAATTTTAGAACAAAATTCGAATGAGGTTTGCGCCGTAATTGTTGAACCGCTTGTGCAATGTGCAGGTGGAATGCGAATGTATGATGCAGTTTATTTGAAATTGCTGCGAGCCGCGTGCGATAAGTACAACGTGCATTTAATCGCTGACGAAATAGCAGTCGGTTTTGGACGGACGGGAACGTTGTTTGCCTGCGAACAAGCCGAAATTTCACCCGACTTTTTGTGTTTATCGAAAGGATTGACTGGCGGTTATTTACCACTTTCGGCAGTTTTAACGACGGACGATATTTATGCAGCGTTTTATGACGATTATTCAAAACTCACGGCGTTTTTGCATTCGCACAGTTACACGGGAAATGCCCTAGCGTGTCGGGCGGCGTTAGCGACATTGGGGATTTTTGAAACTCAAAATATCCTTGAAAAAAATCAGGTTTTGGCGGCGCAAATGTCGAAGTTGTCGCAACGTTTTCTGAATCATTCAAATGTTGCCGAAGTTCGCCAAACCGGCATGATTGTCGCCATTGAATTAGTCAAAAATAAACTGACCCGTGAACCGTATCCGTGGCAAGAACGACACGGTTTGCAGATTCATCGTTATGCGTTGTCGAAAGGTGTGTTGTTGCGACCATTGGGAAATGTGATTTATTTCATGCCGCCGTATGTGATTACGCCTGATGAATTAACGTTGATGTTTGATGTCGCTTGGCAAGCCATCACGCAAAATAACCAATTTTGATTTATGACGACGAATCGTCACGCCTTTTTTGTGTAATATCGGATGTCGGTCACTTTTTGCACCGACAACTTCCTTCAAAATCCGTTGTACAAAATCTTGTGACGGCATTTTTAAATCCAAAAATTCAAACCATTGGCGCAAAATTAAACGCTGTTCAGTTTGGGAATACGTTACTAATTTTGGAATGTTAAGCGTTTCATCGTCCACATTAAAAACGGTTTCAAATTCGGTTTGAGCGATTTTCGAAATCAACGTTTCAGCTTCAGCACAATGCGTCGCGGTTCGTGCCACCGTTTTATCAAGCGATTGCCAACGTTGTTTTAAGTGTGGAATGATTTCTTGCCGTAAAAAATTTCGGTCATAAATCGAACTTTGATTGCTTGGATCTTCAATCCAAACAAGTTTATTTTCCAAAGCATAAGCGTTAATCATTTCTTTGCCGATATTGAGCAACGGACGCACTAAATTCCCTTTTCCAAACGGTATTCTTTCAGGCATTCCCGCCAAACCGCGTAAACCACTTCCGCGAAAAAGCTGCAATAAAACTGTTTCTAATTGGTCTTCCCGATGTTGTGCGATTAACAATACGTCGTTCTCGTTAATCAGATTTTTAAATGCACTGTAACGCGCATCGCGAGCTGATTCTTCGGGACTTTCACCTTGATTAGCGGTGGCATTTACACGCAATTCTAAAAACGAAACGCCTAGATTTTCAGCAATTTTTTGACAATGAATCGCCCACGCATCGGCTTCTTTTTGCAGTCCGTGATGAATATAAACGGCGGTTATTTTCGATTTAAATTCGAGCAACGCCGCGCAAGCGTGCAATAAAACGTGTGAATCTACGCCACCGCTGTAGCCAATAAAAACACGATTTAATAGCAAAAAATCTGCCAATGCAGAAACAATTGAACCTTTCACTTACTTACCTTGAGATTTGCATACTGTGAACCGATAATAACGTTTTTCAACGCCTTATAAAAATGAGGAAGTTATGCGTCGCAAAGTCCGTGTGTATTTTTTTAGTTTATTTTTGTTGAGTTTCTTTAGTTTGCCGACGTGGGCGCAATTGCCCGATTTTACTGAAATGGTCAAAAGTAGTGGCGGAGCAGTAGTTAATATCAGCACCACACAAAAAATTCCAGCAGGTGCAGAAGGTGGTGCAGAAATGCCACAATTCCCTGAAGGGTCAATGCCGCCAGAATTAGAGGAATTATTTCGACGTTTTAATGAACAACAAGGTGGTGGCGGTTACGCACCAAAAGAAGCGCGTTCATTAGGTTCAGGATTTATTATTTCGGCAGATGGTTACGTTTTAACTAATCATCACGTCGTCAAAGATGCGACTGAAATTGTGGTGAAATTGTCCGACCGGCGCGAATTGGTTGCCAAGTTAATCGGTTCAGATGCACGGACAGACGTAGCGTTGTTGAAAATTGAAGCGCGTGATTTGCCTATCGTAACGATTGGCGCACCAGACAAATTACAAGTGGGCGAATGGGTATTGGCGATTGGGTCGCCATTTGGATTTGAACAATCCGTGACCGCTGGCATCGTGAGTGCGAAAGGACGCAGTTTGCCAGGTGGAAATTATGTGCCGTTCATTCAAACTGACGTAGCGATTAACCCAGGAAATTCGGGGGGACCTCTGTTCAATATGGAAGGCAAAGTCGTCGGCATCAATTCGCAAATTTATAGCCGCACGGGTGGTTCGATGGGCTTGTCGTTTGCGATTCCGATGGATGTTGTTATGAATATCGTCGAACAAATTAAAGTGAAAGGTAAAGCATCGCACGGTTGGTTGGGCGTACAAATTCAAGATGTGACTCGTGAACTCGCCGAATCATTCGGAATGAAAAAACCGCAAGGGGCGTTGGTCGCAAAAGTCATTCCTGGCGGTCCTGCGGAACAAGCAGGCGTTCAAATTGGCGACGTGATTACGGAATTTAATGGGCAGCTCATCGACCATTCAGCGGATTTACCGCCGATGGTTGGCATTACGCCAATTAACAATGACGCGACGTTGAAAATTATTCGTCAAGGCGAAAACCGCATATTGCATTTCAATATCGGTTTGTTACCAGATGAAGAAGATAAATTAGCGGCAGCGAAAAGCCCGAATAAATCGCCCGAAAACCAGTTAGGTATTACGGTTTCAGAATTGACTAATGAGCAACGGCAGTTGTTACAGATTCCGCACAATGGCGTATTAGTACAGGACGTAGCAAAAGGTGCGTCGCATGATGCGGGTCTTCAACGTGGTGATGTGATTTTACGCATTCAAAATATCATCGTGCGTGATTTGAGTGATTTTGACAAAATTGTCAAAAAATTGCCTACAGGCGTTTCGATTGCGATATTGATTCAACGCCAAGGAAATCCAGTATTTTTAGCATTGAAATTGAAATAGTATGTATTGGGTGACGTGATATTATCATTTCGCCAAGAGATGGTTTGAGCATTGGGCGACAAATAGCCCAATGCTTTTCAGAAATCAACGGAAGCAAAATTTTAAAAATTTAATTCACACAGAGGGACATTATCATGCGTACCCAATTTTTATTATCAATCGCCGTCATTACTTTATTGAGCGGTTGTGCGAATCAAACGCCTACTTTAAGTTCAGGCAATGTCGAATACGGCGACCACAAAGCCGTTGAAACTTTGACCAACGAATTCGGTTCAACTGACTTACAAAGTATCGCACAAGCCATGACTAATTCATTGCTTCAATCCCCTGCCGTTGGCGCGAAACAACGTCCGCTCGTCACCATCGCCGAGGTAAAAAATCGTACCAGCGAATATATCGACACGAAATCCATCACCGATACCATTCGCACCAAGGTCATGAAAAGCGGTTTAGTACGGTTTGCCGTGGATACCAGCGGAATGCAAACGCAAACCGACGAAATTGTTCGCCAAAGCCAAAGTGGAATGTACAAAAAAAGTATGTCGAAAAAAATCGGGCAAATGGAAGGGGCAGATTTCCGAATCGAAGGCACGATTACTTCAATTGTGAAACAGACTGACGATGTCAAAGACGTTTATTACAAGTTTAGTTTGCAGTTAATCGACAATGAAAGTGGTGTAATGGAATGGGCGGACGAAAAAGAAATCCGTAAAACGTCTACTAAATCGATGTTCTAAAGCTGGGGAAGTGTAATAAATTCAGAAAACTAGTGAATTTCTCGGTACCATACAGTTAAAGCAAACGCCAAGTATCGATAAATAATTATCGATACTTGAGACATCAAAAATTCCAAATTAACCCTCGTGCGCCATTTTCTTATAAGCGTTAATCAAAGCATTCGTCGAACAATCGTGACTGGTGATTTCGTCATTATTATTCAATTCAGGCAAAATAACTTTCGCTAATACCTTACCTAATTGCACACCCATTTGATCGTAAGAATTGATGTTCCAAATCACGCCTTGAACAAAAATTTTGTGTTCATATAACGCAATCAAAGAACCTAATGTTTTAGGTGTTAATTTTTTAAACAAAAACGCATTCGATGGTTTGTTGCCATCAAATACTTTTGATGCCACCAAAACAGCATCTTTACATTCTTCTGCCGTTAAATCACGCTTCACTTCTTCAACCGTTTTACCGTGCATCAAGGCTTCGGGTTGCGCGAGAAAATTGGAAATCAAAATTTTGTGATGTTCTGGTAAATCATAGTAGCTAATCGCAGGTGCAAGAAAATCGCACGGAATCAATTTAGTACCTTGATGAATCAACTGATAAAAAGCGTGTTGACCGTTCGTACCCGGATGTCCCCAAATAATGGGACCGGTACTGTAATCGACTTTTTTACCGGTAATGGTCACACTTTTACCGTTACTTTCCATATCACCTTGTTGAAAATAATCGGCGAAATAACGCATCGATTGGTCATAAGCGAGCATTGCGTGGGTTTCGGCATTGAAGAAATTGTTATACCAAACGCCCAGCAATCCCATAATTACAGGAATGTTTTGTTCAAACGGCGTGTTTCTGAAATGGTTATCCGCTTCATGTGCGCCTTCTAATAACTCCTCAAATTTATCCATGCCGACATAAAGCGCAATCGATAAGCCAATCGCTGACCACAATGAATAACGCCCGCCGACCCAATCCCAAAATTCAAACATATTATCGGTATCAATTCCAAACGCTTCGACACCTTTGGCGTTCGTGGATAACGCGGCAAAATGTTTCGCCACAGCAGAGCTGTCGGGGGCGAATTTAAGCAACCATGCGCGAGCTGAGTTCGCATTAGTAATCGTTTCTTGGGTATTAAAAGTTTTTGAACCCACTAAAAATAACGTGGTTTCAGGTGATAAATTTTCTAACGTTTCAATTAGGTCAGTTTGATCTACGTTTGATACAAAATGTACGCGCAACGCAGGAGTGGCATAAGGATGCAATGCCGCCGTGACCATTTTCGGCCCTAAATCTGAACCACCGATGCCGATATTCACAATATCCGTAATCGCTTTGTCGGTATAGCCTTTCCATTCGCCCGACCGCACGCGCTCACAAAAACGACGCATTTTTTCAAGAACCGCGTTAATTTGCGGCATCACATCTTTGCCATCAACAAAAACTGGCGTGTTAGCGCGGTTGCGTAGCGCGGTATGTAACACCGCACGGTGTTCCGTAACATTGATTTTTTCACCCAAAAACATGGCGTTAATTTTCGCGTCTAAATTTGCTTGTTTCGCTAAATTGATCAACAAGGGCAAGGTGTCATCATCAATACGATTTTTAGAATAATCGAATAAAAGATCGCCAAACGAGAGCGAAAATTTTTCATGACGATGCGTGTCATTTTTAAAACTTTCAACCAAACTTTGATTGCGAATGTGATCATAATGATTTTGTAAATCCGCCCAAGCGGGCGTAGCGGTCAACGATGCCATGTGGTAGAACTCCGATAAAAGAAAAATTGCCGCAAGTCTACGAAAATTAAGGGCAGATAGCAATAATACGCAGCGTAGTTCATTCCTTTTAACGTGCTGCAAATTTATCACCTCAGGCAGCTTTATTTGTGTAAATTGGCGTGTTAAAGTTAGCCGATGCTATCACCTTGATGAGATAGCATTTTAAAAATAATAATTATCAAACAGGCAGAGAGGATTTTATGAACATGAAACAATTTATCAAAAAAACATCACTCGGTTTAACCGCATTGCTGTTCTCATCCGCATTGTGGGCACATGGTGGCGCGGCAGGTACCGATACCGATCAATGCAAATTTGAATTGGAACCGACGCATTGGATTCATTACACCGCCTATCAACCGAAAGCTTTTCCAGCAGAAGATTTTTGCGGCAACATTCCAAGCACTAACACCTTAACGCAGTTAGTTTTTGATTATCAAGATATGAAATACCGCAACATGGCGGTTGAATTTGAAGTCACGAAAGAACCTGAAGGCAAGCGTGTTTTCTTCCAAGAAGCAGCGAAACACAAGTCGGGAACAATTATGTTGTCATTACCTGAAGGCGTGCCAGAAGCAGGTAAATACTTGATTCACATCACGCTTGTGCCTGATGCAGGTGAACGTTTAGATGCACACATGAGTTTCCAAGCGGGTAAAGGTCAATCTGCCACTCGCAACGAAATGTTCTTGTATGGTTTCTTTGCGTTCGCGGGTTTGTATATTGTGTATTTATCAAATGCCGGCTTCAAACGTACTGTTGACGGTATGTTAGGTAAATTAAAAGATTAAATCGGCAAATCACGACACGGATGTCGTTTTACTTCTTATGAGGCAATAAAGAGATGATGAAATTAGTATCAGTCAGTGTATTTGCGGCGTTATTTTCGCTACCGTCATTTGCTCAAGAATTCCAAGACCACGATGCAGGAATGCTCATGAATCATGGTGATGGGCATTTGATGGATATGGCGGGCGGCATGGTCATGGGTAATAATCCCGACACGCTTCCGGGTGGTTGTGACAAAGTGGCTGAAACCAAAGAAATCACCGTCCACGCGGGTCATAAATATGCCGAGAAATTTCCTGGTCGAATGTTCGCGTTTGATACGCAAGAATTTCAATTTAAGCCTTGCACGAAACTGACGGTACATTTCATCAACGATGACAGCGTGCGTCATCAATGGATGATGCACGGTTTGCCGAAGTATTTATATCCCAAAGGGATGTTTCATTTAGAAGTTTCAGGGCCTGCAAAAATTTCAGGTACGTTGATTTTGCCACCTGGCGATAAAACCTATTTGGTGCATTGCGACATCGCGCAACACATGGAAAAAGGCATGAAAGCCCAACTCAAAGTGGGCAAAGGAGATGGCGATTTACCGAGTATTCCGAATGTAACAGCGAATATCGTAGCGGATGATTACAAAATTACCTTGCCCGAATTGCTCGCAAAAGCCCACGCAGAAGCGGATTTACCTGAACCTGCCGTTGTTGAAACTGCGCCTGTTAAACCACCAGTTGTTATCGAAGAAAGCAGTATTTTTTCGGGCGTAACCGTGATTGGTTTAGCGTTAGGAATTTTAGTTGCCCCCATTTTGGCGCGTAAATTTAAAGGCATGAGCGTGACAGAAATTGTCTCGTATTTGTTTGATTTGACGAATTCTCTGATTGAATCAGTGATTAAAAAAGTTCAGCAGTTACTGAAAAAATAAAAGATTTTGAACACAAAAAAAGCCCGCATGATGCGGGCTTTTTTGTACCACAAAAACAAATATTTTCAACCAATCACTGTCGGCGGAACACCCACAATCGTCAGTCCCATATCTTGGAGCATCGCTACATCCAACGCCGATATAGTTCGCACTTCGTCTGTCCCAATTGAATCCGACATCAAATCATTGGCAACCGCAACATGATAATATGCAGAACCATCGCCAGCACTCGCTGCATCTAATGGAACAGGCTTATTACCGTTAGCCGCTTCAGCATGAGTCCCCGTAAAAACAGGCAAATTATTTTGCATTGAAACCAAGGCATCGTAAGGTGTTTTCAAACCACCCGTTACATCAAAATTTCCCGTAAATGCCAAACCGTGCAAAATTTCATGCGTCAAAATACTGGTCAAATCATATTTTCCAGCGGTAGCTGTGCCGCTAAATGACATTTGACTGAGATCATTGAGGTTAATGTACATTGTCGCATCGGGCGTTCCAGCATTTGAATTTACACCCGATGCCGAATCAGCCAAAAATGTAGTGGTTTCAGTCACACCATTTTGATTATTGCTAGAAGAAACGAGATTAGCATTCCCTTCTGCCAAGGTTGTTTGCGAAGTTTGTTCCGTTAAAACTTGAAGATTAAACGTCGCTTTTGAGCCGATATATTGCCCGATATTATCCAGAGCCGTTTTAATATCTGATTCAACATTTGCAAGATTAGCACCTAATAAATTGGCTTTACTAAAATCAATCGAATACAGAAGATTCGTGCCACCTGAAATTGTAGTCGGCGTTGCGGGTGCCGTTGGATCAGTTACCGTCACACCCCATGAATTCCAACCTCCGAATGAACCTGTAATTTCCCACGATGCACTTAGCGTTTTGTCAACAAATTGAATTTGTGAACCGATTGCAGATTGATTCACATCAACAAACGCCACGTCATTTCCACTGTTGTCCGAAACCACTACTGTTCCGCCTTCGACGTTGTAGGAATAATCACTCAATTTTCCAGGCAATACCACAGTTTCAACGGTACTAGACACGTCTACGCCTGTTACACCAGGAGCCAACGTCACTATTTCTTGCCCAGAATTGCCATAAACCTGCAAATCATTAGTGGCGGCGGTGAAATTTTGACCTTTATCTAATTGAATTTGAGACAAGTTAAAAACGCCATTCCCTGAACTATCCAACGATAGCGTTCCGACGGCATTTGAAAAATTTAGAGCTTCGTTATGGTTAGCAGCAACACTCAGCGTCGCCAAATTCCCCGCCGTTGAATTGATAGCGAGGGTGCCTGAAGCTGAAACTAATACGCTCGGGTCGAATTTAATGCCACTCAATGTGACTGATTCCACCGTTGAATCGATTTTAATACCGCTGACATTTTGAGCTATCGTGACTTTTTCAGAACCCGTATTGCCATGAATACTCAGACCGTTATTTTTCACGGTATAGGATTGATTCACGCCGATATTTACATCTGTGCCAGTTAGCGTAGCGGGTGCAGCGGTTTTTCGGTGTGAAAAGGAGTTGAAAGGATTTAAATTAAACAGCGAATTAAAATTAAACATTGAGTTAAATAATGAATCGTAATTACTAAACATAAAAGACCTCATTTAAAAAATTTCGGTTAATACAACTGTTAAAAAAGCATCTTTGTAAAAGGCTGCAAATTTGCTTCAGCGAAAAGTATACCAAATTTCTTGAAATTATAACTATTTGATAATAATAATCTTTATAATGAATTCATTTAAAAAAAATGGGTTAAAAGCACCATCGCTGGTTTTTTTAACCCAAACATTAAAACTTACAGCGAGTCGCCAATGGTTTTTTTATAAAATGGCCAATTCGTAACGTGCAGATATTTTCGTATCGGAGATTTGATGACTGACACGCAAAGCGCAATCGAAAATAAGCACCATACCGCCGCATATTCATTAGGATCGCTAGTCGTAATGTCGGAAATCCACGGCCCCATAAAGTAATGAAATAACACAAATTTCCACGAACCATAAAGCGTTGGCATAACAAACGCCACTAAAATATACGCCAAAACGTGCAAGCCCCAATTGAAATTAAATAACCATTCCACTGGATGCGAAAGTAAGCCATTCAACGGCATTTGCCACGCAATATGCCACGCGCCAGAAACTGAACAAATATGCGGCCCACAGAAACCTTCCGTGCCAATCACACATTCTCCCGCCCATGCGAACGGATACATTTTAAACAGCATTAAAATCGAACCCACCGCGCTAATGGTGTAAACAGCGGTGCGGATTTTAAGTTTCACGCTTTCGGGAATGAAATACATCGCCACCATGTTGACAAAAAACGGCTGAAACGCGACGTGTAAATAACCCAGCATCGTCAGTATTTGATTATTCGGATTGTCACACAAATCGATATAAACGTAAGTGAACGCTTGCAATAATTCCATCAGCGCAAAATACGTCAATGGAATCCACAGCTCTTTGGACTCGCCTTTTTTAGCAATGTAATAAGCCGTACCCAAACCAACAGCCGCCAATACGCCCGATGCTTCACCACTCCAACACATGTTTGTTCCTCATTAAATTTTATAGTTTTAGTTATTTTTAGTTAAACGTGGCTCTTATTCACCACGCATCGCGAAAGTATATCACAGCCAAAAATCCCTGCTTTTCAATGTGCTATACTTAAAAACTTTGTTAATTCTGCCTCCCTTTTTAAATGTCTAATAAACTCACCGTAACTAATCATAATCGCAACATTACTGGTTTAACCTACGTTTATCCGGTGCTTTCACGCCGTGCCGGTGGTTTATCGATTGGCATCAATTTCAATATCAACAACGCCTGCAATTGGCGGTGTATTTATTGCCAAGTACCAGATTTAACTCTCGGTGCGGCACCTGAAATCAATTTAGATTTGCTAGCAAAAGAATTACGTTTGTTTTTGGAAGATGTTTTGCACGGTGATTTTTATGACCGCATGGCTGTTCCGATTGAACAGCGTGTAATTAAAGATATTGCGATTGCGGGGAATGGTGAACCGACCAGTTTGACGAATTTTGATATTGCCGTTCAATTGATTGGTGATATTGCGACGGAATTAGGCGTTTTCCCCGAAAGCCATTTTGTATTGATTACGAATGGCAGTTTGATTCACCGTTCAACAGTGCAAGCGGGTTTGAAAGTATTGAATCATTTTGGCGGTGAAGTGTGGTTTAAAATGGATAGCGGTACGCCCGAAGGTCGCGTGTTAATCAATAATTCTGCTCAAACTAATGACGCAGTTTTGAAAAATATCACGCTTGCCGCGCAATGCTGTTCGACGAAAATTCAAATTTGTTTAGTGGATTATCAGCAACACGGTTTTTCAACAAGCGAACGTGACGGTTTTTTAGAACTTTTGACGACGATTCGCGCCACAACCGCAATTCAAAATGTGACAATTTACACTTTAGCTCGTCCATCTCAACAACCCGAAGCGATTGATTTACAACCGATGCCGTTGGGAATCATGCAAATTTTCGCGCATGATATTCGCCAATTGGATTTTGACGTGACTGTTACGGAATAGCATTTAACTCGTCCAACGTATTGATATTTTCAAAGCCAATCGCGTCCGCCCCAAAATCGACAAAGTGCGTTCGATGTTGCTCAAACCATAAACGCACTTTGTGATTATCCGCCGCTAAATACGATTCCAAACTTGTTTGCAAACTGGTTTTCACCACCAAAAAAACCGAATGCACCTGTTCGCCTGTTCGCGTCACGGTAATTTCCGCATCACTTTCGTTATGTTCCGAAAGTAAACGTTGTAATTGCGGCGTTGAAATAAAAGGCGCGTCACACGGTACGATAATCAACAAATCCGTGTTTGAATAATTCATTGCCGCTAGAATTCCCGCTAATGCGCCCGAAAAATTCTGCGTCAAATCTGGAATTACCGGCATACCAAATGTTTGATAAGCATCTAAATTTCGATTTGCGTTAATAATCAACTCATCAACCAACGGACGCAGCGCGTTAAGCGAATAGGAAATTAACGGTTGTCCTCGAAAAAGCTGCAAGCCTTTATCTTGATAATTCATGCGCCGCGCTTGTCCACCTGCCAGAATCACGCCAGTTACTTTTGTTTGTAAAGTCATAATGTTAAGCTGTAACCCTTATTTTTACTTGAATTGAAGGAACAAATTAAAATGAAAAATCCATTAAAATCACTGCTTTTAACCGCTGCACTTTCGCTAATTATCGCCGGTTGTGCGACGAATCCTGAAAAAGAAGTTGAAGCGACAATTGCGCCCACGATTTTGACGAACGATTATCCAACCCGTGATCGCGTCGAATATGTGTTGAATTGCGTCGCACAACATGGCGGTTTGAGCTATATCAATCAATATGCCTGCGGCTGCAAGCTAGACAAAATTGCTGAAAAATTGAGTTTCAATGAGTTTGAATCAGCAAAAACGTTTTCATATCTCAAATCAATGGCGGGCGATGCAGGCAACATGGCGCGTGATCCTAAACAAAGTAAAGATTTACGCAAACAACTCAAAGAAGCCGAAGAATCTGCTGAAAAAAGCTGTTTCGTAAAATAATACAAACCAAGGTTTGTGCGGCTATCTTTTAAATTTTCGAGTTTTCCTATGCACAAAATTTCCATTCAAACATTGTTAATCGTCGTGATGAGTTTCGTACTTGTTGCCGTATTCGCGCCAATGACATTTGTTGTGCTGAATGAAAATAAGGAAATTAACTTGTTGCGCCAAGAGCAAATCGGCACGGCTCTGATTCCTAAAATTCAACACATCAATATTTTGCTCGTACAACATCGCGGCACAGCAAATCGCTTTCTGAGTGGCAATCAAAATTTGCAGCCCGTATTAACCGATTTGGAAAACCAAATTACTAACGCATTTGCCGAACGTATCATTCAATGCCAAGCTCAACATATTGATTTGCCTTGCAAGCAACTCAATAATTTTCAGGCAAAGTGGAATGGACTCAAAACCACTTATCACCAGCTCCCCGCCAATGAAAGTTTTGCCCAACATTCGTTGCTGATTACCGATATATTGGCATTTCTAACGAATGTTGCGGACAGCAGTAATCTAAGTTTGGACAGTCAATTGTCTAGTTATTACCTCATGAAGAACATGGTGGAAACGTTGCCGAATTTGATTGAAAACATCGGGCAATTACGCGGGTTTGGTAGTGGTTTAATGGTGAAATCACACACCATCACGACTAATGAACAAATTGAAATCGAAAAACTGTTATACGGTGTGCAATTATCGATGCAAACCGTTAATTTTCAATTCGATAAAGTGTTCACTGTTTTACCGTCGTTTGAACAAATACAACGTGAAAATTTTCAAAAAACGCAGTACAACGTCAATCAATTTTTATTGACCGCGAAACAATATGTCCTGCAACACGAAGACACATTGAGTGACGAAGTCTTTTACAATCAGGCGGTTAACGCGATTAAACAAATCATGACGTTATACACACCGGTTGTGGACGCATTGAATCAAGAATTAAATAACCGGATTGAGGCGTTATTGTTCAAACGTTATTGTATTTTTGCCGGTGCATTTTTCTTGGTTGCATGGCTAGTCAGTTTTCTGTTTCATTTTAAAAAACGCTTGAACGCTTTAAATCATGCCATTATTTGTTTTGAACAGTTAAGTATCGAAAATTACGACCATCCAATTACCATTACATATCACGACGAAATTGGGCAATTTCTCAACGCCTTAATGTTAATGCGAAATCGATTAGCCAATAACATCGACCAGTTAAAATACGGGATTTCTCGTTTGACTGAAGCTCAACGTATCGCGCAATTGGGCGACTGGGATTGGAATGTCCAAACCGATGAATTGCATTGTTCGCATGAAGGGTATCGAATTTTAGACATCGTAGAAGATATATCTGTGTGGAATCTTAACCGATTTCTGAATCGAATTAAAACGACAGATCGCGATAATGTTGCGGCAACATTCGTTCACGCACAACAAATAGCCGGGAATTACGATGTTGAATATCGGACAAATTGTGACAACAGTGAACAAAAAATAATTCATCAACGTATTGAAAGTCATGCGAATGCTCAAGGGAAAATCGTGCGTTTAGTCGGCACAATACAAGATGTCACCGTCCAACGAGAAATGGAAGCTAAAATCCGGCTGGCGGCTGAAGTTTTTGATAATGTTGGCGAGGCGATTGTCGTGACCGACGAAAATAACAAAATCACGTTAATTAACAAAATCTTCAGTAAAATCACAGGTTATACGCAAAATGAAATGATTGGACACAATCCGAATTTTTTGAGTTCCGGAAAGCACGACTCTGATTTTTACAAAACCATGTGGAAAGATATTAACGAAACCGGAATATGGAAAGGTGAAGTCTGGAATCACCGCAAGAACGGGACGCTTTATCCTGAAATGCTGACGATTACCACGATACGAAATCATGCCGGTGAAATCATCAATCACATTGGTATTTTTTCAGATATTACAATTCAAAAACACGCCATTGAACAAATCGAATATCTTGCGAATTACGATGGTTTGACCAGGTTAATGAATCGGAGGGCGTTAGAAGTTGCGACGAAACGCGCTTTAGCCGATGCTAAACGTCACAAACATTTGTTAGCCTTGTTATTCATTGATTTGGATGGATTCAAAGCGGTGAATGATAATTTTGGGCATGACGTGGGCGATGATGTATTGAAAAAAGCCGCTGAAAGTTTGAAGAAAACTGTGCGGGAATGCGACATTATTGCTCGTTTAGGCGGTGACGAATTTGTGGTGGTGCTGACAAATTTGAGTGATTTCAACAGCATTTCACCGATAGCCGACAAAATTGTTTTGTCTTTAAATCAAACCGTCAGCGATGAAACACAAACACTTACCGTCACACCAAGTATTGGAATTTCTGTGTTTTCAGAAGCATGTGATGATTACGAAAAATTATTAACTCGTGCGGATAAAGCGATGTATGCCGCGAAAACATACGGCAAAAACAATTATCAATTTGCGACCTGACCTAGAAAATAATGAGCGATTACAACGAAACCAACAACAAAGAAACTATTTTGAATGTGCGTAGCGTGTTAGCGCGGCATCGTTTAGTAGAAGAATTAGTACGGAAACAAAATTTAGTGGAACTGCAACGCTTACTCGAACAACTTGATGCCACCTCGATGGCGCAAATGTTGGAGATTTTTTCGCCGGAAGATCGCCAAATCATCTGGGATTTAATTGCTGAAGTGCGAAAAGAAGAGATTTTACTCGTGATGCCTTATGACACGCGGATTGAATTGGCGGCAGATTTTCGGTCGCGGAATCGTAATATGGTCATTCGGATTTTCGATTTGCACGACGGTTTGTTGCGGCAGATTCCTATCGAAACCAAAGCCGATTTAACGCACGCCAAACCGATTTGGATTGATTTGGTTATGCCCGAAGATGAGCATTTAAATTGGGCACAAGACATATTTGGCGTGGATTTACCGAATCCCAAAGAGCTGACGGATTTAGAAACCAGTGCGCGTTTTTATGTGGAAGATAATGGCGAAGTACATTTGCATTCGGACTTTTTGCTAGATAGAAAAGATGCGTCTCGCAACGTTGCCGTCGCATTTGTATTGAAAAAAGACACCTTGTTTTCGGTACGCAGCGAGGAATTACCCGCCTTTCGCTTGCAACGTTTACGCGCTCGCGCCGAATCGGATTACATTTCAAATGCTAAAGATTTGCTGCTGGATTTATATGCAGCAGATGTGGAGTATTCGGCGAACGCACTGGAAGATATTTACACAGAACTCGAAGCTGTTGGGCGACAGGTTTTCAAATCGTACATGACCGATGAAGAAGCGGCGAAAATTCTGGCAGCGATTGCTGAAGAGGAAGATTTAAACGGGCGCATTCGGCGCAATGTTTTGGATACACGGCGGGCGTTATCGTTTTTGATGCGCGGTAAATTTTTATCTGAAACGCAACATGAAGATGTGCGCGAAATTTTGCGAGACATTGAATCGCTCGATGGTCACACGTCGTTTTTAGTAAATAAAATCAACTTCCAAATGGACGCAACGGTCGGTTTTATTAACGTGAATCAAAATAAAGATTTGAAACGTTTAACGGTAATTAGTTTGGTTTTTATGCCGCTGAATGTGATTGCTGGAATTGGCGGAATGTCGGAATTTTCGATGATGACCACGGGCATTCCTTGGCAATGGGCGTATAGCGGTTTGTTGGGCGGATTGGCGTTTGTGTCGTGGCTGACGTTTATGGGTGTGCAGTTTTTTGAGCGGCGCAAAATTCGACGTTTATCAATGGAAAATCGGAAAATCCAAGTCCGATGAGCTATTGGTTAATTGTCGCTACGTCGGGACGAATGCTCGCACAAGCCTCGTGGTGTGAAGGTTTTGACGTGTTGGTGATTGATTGTTTTGCTGATATTGATACGTTGCGTTATGCGAAAAAAGTGGTTCGGGTGGATTCGCTTGCGATTGAAAATTTAACCGTCGCACTGACTAAATTAGCCACTTATGAAATCACAGGTGTGGTGTATGGCAGTGGATTTGAAACCTGCGTTGAAAGCCTTTATTTTTTAGAAAGTCGTTTTGAAATGGCTGGCAATTCCCCCGCTATTTTTGAACGGGTGCAGAATAAACATGAATTTTTTGCTGCGTTGAATGTGTTGAAAATTCCGTATCCTGAAACGTGTTTTGAATTTCCAATTAACCAGAAGAATTGGTTATCGAAACCATTAAACGGTCAAGGCGGCGTGGGTATCAATTCACAAAAAACAGATATTTATTGGCAACGTTTTTGTGATGGACACGCGGGTTCTGTTTTATTTTTGGCGGACGGTGAAAGCGCGACGGTTATTGGTTTTAATTCCCAATGGACTCACCGAGATTTTCTTTTTGCAGGCATTTCAAATCACAATGACTTAACGGATTGCCAAAAATCACGACTTCAATCGTGGTTACAAAAATTGGTTCAGTATTTCGATTTGCGCGGTTTGAATTCATTGGATTTTATGCAAACTGAAAACGAGATTTTCGTTTTAGAAATCAATCCGCGTCCGTCAGCGAGTATGCAGCTTTATGATTTAGCATTATTTGAAGCACATTTAACTCTAAATTTAGAATTGAATTGCACAACAAGTTTTTCAGTTTACGAAATCATTTACGCACCGCAAAACCTCATCATTCCAAAAAATTTCAACTGGTCAAAAAACTGCCAAGACTTGCCGCATGGGGGCGTGATAATTCGCAAAAATCAGCCTATTTGCAGTATGATTGCACGCGGCTTACAGCCTGATATGGTATTAAAAAAACTAAAAATTAACGCTCAACAATTAGAGGAAGATTTAACTATGAAACAAGCCAGTGTGAACAAACTCACCCAGCCATTAGTTCAAGAACTTATCGATAACGCGGCGAAGTTGCGAGTCGGAATCGAGATTTTAGAAAACGGTTGCACCGTAATTGATGCGGGAATTAACCATTTGGGCGGATTGGAAGCGGGACGGATTATTGCTGAAATTTGTTTAGGTGGCATGGGAACGGTATCGATTTCGCACAGTCAATACACCACGAATTGGCCTTTATCGGTAAATGTTCACACGGGCAACCCTGTTTTAGGTTGTTTGGGTAGTCAATATGCGGGTTGGAGTTTGTCGCACGAAAAATACTACGCTCTCGGTTCTGGCCCTGCGCGAGCCATGGCGACCAAACAAAAAGACGGTCAAACTGTACCGGTCGAAGAGTTATATCAAGAATTGGCATATCACGACGAAGCTGATGCGGCGACATTGGTCATCGAAAACGACGCGATTCCACCGTTGGCGATTATTGAAAAAGTGGCGGCAGCGTGTGGCATTTCACCTGCAAAATTAACCATTATCGTCACGCCCACCAGCAGTTTAGCGGGTGGTGTTCAAGTGGTGGCGCGAGTTTTAGAAGTCGCCATGCACAAAGCACACGCGCTACATTTTCCATTGGAAAATATCATCGATGGCAGCGGTTCTGCGCCAATTTGTCCGCCACATCCGAATTTTGTCAAAGCAATGGGACGCACGAATGACGCGATTTTGTTTGCCGGACAAGTGCATTTATTTGTGAAAGGTAGCGACGAAGCCGCCGAAAAATTAGCGAAAGAATTACCAAGTTCAACGTCGAAAGATTATGGCAAACCGTTTGCTGAAATTTTCAAAGCCTGCGAATACGATTTCTTCAAAATCGACGCGATGTTGTTCAGTCCAGCAAGTGTGATTGTAACGGCGGTTGAATCGGGTAAAAGTTTCCGTGCCGGTCAATTGGATAATACGTTGTTAGATTTATCATTTGGTGCATGAAAACACAAAACCGTCGAGGCTTGCAAGCCTTCCAAATGTGTGTAATAGCACGCCATTGAAGTAACTTAATACTAGTAAATTCAAGCCCTGCGTTGTATTTCAATGACAGGGCTTTTTTGCAGGGCAAAACTTCCCATTCTTCTGCGCCACTAATTACTGCACAGATTGTCAAAATTATAATATCGAGTAATTTTTGAATCCATTTAGGTTGGGATAACTTTATAGTCTCATGGGGGAAATCACTGGTATGACTTGATGGTATTTAATTTCAGTAAGCCTAAAATCCTGACCTCGGATGTCGGAAATAGTTATCCCGCTGTTTATGTCTAATTCCATTTTTAATTTTCAATCAAATGGACATCCAAAAGATTTAAAGACTTCGAGCAAGTGTATTCAAAGTTTCAAGCAAGCTTTGACAGAATTAAATCTATCATAGGATCTAAAAATGAAAGCGCCACTTCAAACTGATCACGAATCAGCTAGTTCAAACAACACCATCAATTCATTCGCTTTAACAAGCAGCAGTGGTAATACTTTTCCAATTTATAGCAATCCAAACGCGCCACAACTAACCAATTTGACATCGTCCGATAATTTGTCTGGCGTGTTAGTTAACTCCGCGTTTCAGCTCACTTTTAACACTCCGATTCAAGCGATTAACGGTGATATTGTGATCACCAATGGTAGCGACATTCGTAACATTTCTATCACCGACAGTTCGCAAATTGCCATTAACAATAACGTAATCACCCTTCACCCCAAAGATAATTTAATTGCCAATAGTAATTACAGACTGGAAATTGCAGCAGGGGTAATTGTCGACAAAATAGGCAATGCGTTTACGGGAATCAACCTCGAAAATCCTGTGGTATTTACCACACAAGATTTGAGTTCGCCAAAATTCTTGAGCGTGACATCGGTTGGTGTCGATACCGTAAAAGACGGTTCGATAGTGTTGACGTTTGACAAATCCATACAAGCAGGCAGCGGCAATATTATTGTCAGTGACGGCGCAGATATTCGCACGATTTCAATTACCGATTCGCAAGTAACCATTAGCGGCAATAAAATCACCATCAATCCCAATACCCCGTTAGCGATTGGCAGCGATTACACTGTGCAATTGGGTATCAGTGCAATCCATGATTCGTTAGGTAATGCGTTTGTTCCCGACGGAAAAGGCGAGTATTTTACGTTTGAAAATGCTGAGTCCTCTTTGATCAATACGCAAGCCCCAAAATTGACCAGTATTTTACCGTCGCTTTCAAATTTAAAACTTACTTTTAATACCGCGATTCAAGCTATCAACGGCGATGTTGTGATTAGCAACGGCAGTGACATTCGCACCATTCCGATAACGGACAGTTCACAACTGACTATTCAAAAAAACGTCATTACGATTAACCTCAAAGACAATTTAATCAAAAATATAGATTACATCATTCATATTGCGGCGGGCGTGGTGGCGGATAAAGTCGGTAATGCGTTCGTGGGATCAAATGCGACGAATCCGATAACGTTCAAAGTGACGGCAGATGTCTTGCTGACAGGTAAAGCCATTGATGGATATTTAAAAAACGCAGACGTGTTTGCCGACGCGAATGGCGATGGTATTTGGAACGTAGGTGAAGCCAAAGCCACCACGGATGCAATGGGAAATTTTGTTTTAACGAATGGTGTTGGCTCAATTGTGGTGTCGGGCGGAACTGATTTATCGACGGGACAAGCCTTCAAAGGCACGTTAACCGCTCCCGAAGGCTCAAGCGTTGTTACGCCATTGACAACTTTGCAACAAGGTTTCATTGCAACAGGACTCACACCAATTCAAGCGCAACAAGCCGTTGCAACTGCGTTTGGTTTTGATAGTTCAAAAGTAAATTTGCAAACCTACGACCCGATTGTGGAGTTATTAAAAACCGATACGACTGGGGATAAAGCGTTGGCAACTCAAATGATGGCGAGTGCCGCACAAATTGCTAATTTTTTAGTGACTGCGGGAGAAGTGTTACAAGGCGCAGCGGGCGGCACAGATAAGTTATCCACACAAACGGTTGGTAATGCGTTAGTAAAATCACTCGTGACCGCGATTCAAAATGACGCGAAAACGGGCGATGGCAAAATTGATTTGGCAGATACGACGTTGTTGAAAACCGTGCTAATTGAAGGCGCAAAGGAATCCGCTAACAATGCCGTGGGAGTTGCGACGAATTTTGAAGCGAAAATCAACAAAATGGCTGACACTGTTTCGACGGTTATGAAAGACGCAGCAGACAATATCACCGCAGTCATCACTAAAGGTGGAAGTGCTTCAGATTTATTGGCAAATATGGGCAAAGTGTCCGCATTTACACAAGGCGATGTGGGTATTTCATTACAAGCAACAGCAAAAACTTTTGATCCAACAAGTACAGTAGAACTCGGCGCATTAACCGCACAGGCTACGACACTTACTGGAACGGCGGCAGATTCAGGGATAATAAACAAAATAGTCGCTCCACTTTCGGGTCATTCCCGAGGAGACAGTGCGGCGGTTAACGCTGCTGCAAATGCCGCTGCGAAAGTCATTGCTGATGCTGCCGCTGCACAAGTTATTGCAGATGCGAAAGTCGTTGCGGATGCTGCCGCTACAAAAGTAATTTCAGATGCTGCGGCTGCACAAGTTATTGCAGATGCAAAAGTCATTGCGGATGCTGCCGCTGCAAAAATAATTGATGACGCGGCTAAACAAAAAGTGATTGATGATGCCAATGCGGCGGCAAATGACAACTCATCAAGTTATTCTCCGCCTGCGGATACCACTGCACCAACTTCACCAACGATTGCGCTAAAAATGGGAACTGTCACGGGTGAAATTTCAGTGAGCATTGCCGCCGATGCTGTGGCGACAACCATAAAATTATTTGACGCAACAAGCACGAACATTACCAGTAAATTCACAGCGAGCGTGAATGGCACAACCGTGACTTTTACACCTGTTGCAAATCACGTTGAATACAGCACGACAAATATCACCGCAAAAGTGTCTGACGCAGCGGGCAATTTATCGATAGCTTCAGCAATTCCACTTAGTTACAGCTTCGATAACATTGCGCCAACAGCTCCCGTTATTTCAGTAGCGAGTGCATCTGATACAGGTTTATTAAATAACGATCATATTAGTTCAGATACAACACCAACTGTTCGAGTGAATTTTACCGCTGCGGATGTGACGGCTGAGGCGGTGGTGACACTTTACAATAATGGTTCTCCTATTGGCACTGCAACGCTAACGGCAATTGACTTGAGTCATGGTTATGTTGATGTCGTTGCGTCTGTATTGGAAGCTGGTACTCACGCACTCACTGCAAAAATTGCTGACCTTTCTGGAAACCTATCGAATGCTTCAGTCGCTGTCAGTTATTTATTGGACACTTTAGCTCCGACAGGAATCATTGATGCGTCAGTTTATGTGTCAGCGACAAACACATTAGTCGTCACGGGTACGAATTTTAATACCTTACTTGAAAGCACAGAAAATGCGACTACCGACATAAAAGCACGTTTAGATTGGACAAAATTATCGTGGGACATTAACGGTAATAATTCGGCTAATGTTTCATTTGCAGCGAGCGATATTCTCAGTGCAAAAGTCATCAATGCGACCACATTAACTATTGTGTTAAATGATGCTAAAGGTGTAAGCCTTGAAAGTACAACGGGTTATGGGTCGGGCGATGGCACGCATGGCAGCGTTGATACACTCGATGTTGCCGCTGGTTTTATGATTGATTTAGCGGGGAACGTTTCAAGTACAGATTTCAAGGCAAATGCAGTCATTACTAACGCTGATGATTTTACCGCTCCGATAACACAAGATGCTGTATTCCCTTCTGCACAAACTATCAAAGGTGGCGGAACCGTTACCATCGTCAATTCTGGTAATGTTTTGGATAACGTTTGGTTAGCTCCAGCGCTTACAACAGCATTTGTAGCCAGTACAACCATGACTAAAGCCGTCAATGGAAATGCAACCTCAATAATCGCTCCCTCATTAGAGGGCGCATATAAATTATTTGTATTGGATGCAGCTGGAAACATTTCTGCTGCTTCAGCCGTTGCCTTAACCGTCGATAATACACCACCCACGGCAACCATCGTGTCATCTGTTTACACTTCGGGAACTGATACGCTGGTTGTTACAGGTACGAATTTTGATACCGTGTTTGCAACCACAGAAAATGCACCTACAGACGTTAAAGCGCGTTTAGATTGGACAAAATTATTGTGGGACATCAACGGTGATAATTCGGCAAATGTTTCATTTGTAGCGAGCGATATTCTCAGTGCAATAGTCACCAATGCGACCACATTAACCATTGTGTTAACCAGTGCTAAAAGTGTAAGCCTTGAAAACACAACAGGTTATGCGTCGGGCGATGGCACGCATGGTAGCGTTGATACACTCGATGTGACAGCAGGTTTTATGGTTGATTTAGTCGGAAACGTTTCAACCACTGATGGTAAAGCTAATGCAGCCATTACGAATGCGGACGACTTTACCGCGCCTACTACGCAAAATACTGTATTGCCATCAGCACAGAATGTAAAAGGTGGCGCAACGGTCACGATTGTTAATTCAGGCACAACTTCAGACAATGTTTGGTTAGCTCCCGCTGGAACAACAGAATTTATAGCAAATGCCACAAGCATCACTGAAGCTGCAAATGGAAATGCAACCTCAATAATTGCGCCCTCATTAGAAGGTGCATATAAATTATTTGTATTAGATACTGCTGGTAATGTGTCAATTGCTTCAACAAACACGCTCACAACCGATAATACAGCTCCAATTGCTTCAGCCTCTGCCGCACAAGTCATCAAAAATACAACAAGTGCCGTCGTGCAAAGCACCGAAAAGGGTATGGCTTATTTGGTGAAATCCACACTTATTCTCCCCACAACAAAAGTGGCAGCGGATGCGTTAGTTACTGCTGCGTCGTCAAGTCATGATGCGGCTAGCGTGGCAATCGCGACTGCCAATAGCAACACTAACCTCACGGCAACTGGTTTGATTGATGGCACATATCAAGTTTATACCGCTGACGTAGCAGGCAACTTTTCTATCGAACCTGCGTCAAATATCGTCACTGTTGATACAACTGCACCTGTTGCGGCAAGTTCAGCATCTATTTTATACATGGCAAACGGTAATTTAAGACTCACTTTTTCAGAACCGATTTCGACTATATTGGCAATAACAGACATTATTCCCAATGCACACGCACTCGGAACTGCAACGTTAATAGCGGTTAATCCTTCTACTGATAATTTTGCAAGCAGTTTTGATATTACGTTAGGAACTGCAACGATTACTGCCACAGATACTTTGTCTGTGCAAACGACCAAAGCCATAGATTTAGCCGGTAACAGTAATTCTTCTGTGATTAACTTTATTGTTCCTTCGGCTTCGATTGATGTTGCAACACTGCTAGGCAATTTATCGTCGTACAGCAATGCAACGATTGTTGATACAGGAGTAAATATCAATAATGGTTTAGCTGGCTTGATTACAAATATCTCGAAAATTAGCAGTATCACTGCAAGTGACTCCACGTTAATTGTCTTAACGCTTGCTCAATTTTCATCGACGGGTACCGCAACCGCTTTAACAACCGCATTAGCGGCTGGAACAATTGCTATCAGTGCCGCTACCGCAATAACTGCTAATAATGATGTGACCGCGCTGGCAACTAATGTGTCAAAACTTGCCGCTGGTGGAATTACAGGCGCAATCAGTTTAAGTAACAGTCAATTTGGTGTTTTGACAAATGCGTTAAATGCTTCGGCAACATTGACTGTCACAGACACATCATTAACGGCAACCGCTTTAATTGCTATGGATGCTAAATCCACACCGTCAGTGAACGCCGCCGCTGTGATGACAATGACAGGAACGGCAGCAAACATTGCAATTGTCGCGGCATCAAACACCATTACGAAAGCCCCGAATTACGCCGCAACAGTGACAGGAACGACTAATAGCGTTGCAAATTTGAATATCATTGATGCGAATACCTCGGGAATCATTACCGCAACATTCAGCGATACGATGACAAACTTAGCCGTATTAACTGGCGCGGCAAATGTCTACACGATAACCGTTTCAGATGCAGGTGGCGTTGCCGTTTTAGCGACAGCTCTCAGTACACTGGGAAGTAAAACAGATGGTGTTGTCACGGTAAGTAATGCAATGGTTATTAGCGGGAATGCTGTAGAAGTGACCGCCGCATTAGTGACATCCGCTAGTTTAGTGATTGCTTCGACAGCTGTTGTGACGATTAACGATGCCAGCGGAACAATTGCTGCAACGGTTCTAAGTAGTATTGGTGCAAAAACCTCGGGTATTGTGACAGTCAGCAATGCAGTGGTTATTAGTGGCAATGCTGTAGAAGTGACTGACGCATTAGTTACATCAGCGAGTTTAGTGATTGCCTCATCAGCCGTTGTGAAAATTACCGATGCCAGCGGAACAATTGCAGCGACTGTCCTAAATAGCATTGGTGCAAAAACATCGGGCAGTGTGACGGTCAACAATGCCGTCACAATTAGCGGTTCAGTTCTCGATGTGACCGCCGCATTAGTCACCCGTTCAGTGCTTGCCTCGACAGCATTGATAACAATCAATGATGCCAATGGCACAATTAACGCGACTGTTCTAAGTAGCATTAGTGTAAAAACATCGGGCAGTGTGACAGTCAGCAATGCCGTCACAATTGCAGGTTCAGCGGCTCAAGTAACAACGGCATTAGTTACCGGTTTAGTGCTTGCCCCGACAGCATTGATAACAATCAATGATGCCAGTGGAACAATTGCTGCAACCGTTCTAAGTAGCATCGGTGCAAAAACATCGGGCATTGTGACAGTCAGCAATGCAGTCGTTATTAGCGGTTCAGCCTCCGAAGTCACTGACGCATTAGTGACATCTGCTAGTTTAGTCATTGCCTCGTCAGCTGTTGTGACGATTAACGATGCCAGCGGAACCATTGCAGCAACCGTTTTAAGTAGTATTGGTGCAAAAACCTCGGGTGTCGTTACAGTCACAAATCCCATCACAATTAGCGGTACAGTTGCCGAGATGACTGCCGCGTTGGTCACAACAACAAGTTTAGTCGTTGCCACTTCTGCGCTTGTCACTATTTCAGATGCCACAACCGTCGCACAAGCAAACGCTATCGCCGCTAAAACGACTGGCGGTATTAGTGCAACCATCAGCGATGGCAGTGTTTCGACCTTGAAAACGTTAACAGGGACACACGCTTACACTGTCGTAGTGACAGACACGACGGTTGCTGCCGCTGATTTATTGCTTATTGATACTGCAACGTCACTGCCTGTAACGGCAAGCGCGATTACAACGCTTACTGGTTCAGCGGCAAATGTGGCGGCTGCTTACAATGCAACGACCACTATTACAGGCTTAGGAGATGAAATCGTAACGCTGTCTGATTCAGGTTCGATTGCGGCAACGGTTTTAAATATGGTTGATACAAAAACATCGGGATTAGTCAGCGCACCAAATATCACCACGATTACAGGCGCAGAATCTGATGTGAAAACGGCTTTAATCGCCATCACAACGGGAACGGCATTAAGTGATAGCGCATTAACGAACATCACGCTTTCCGATGCAATCACGGCAACAACGTTAGACAGCGTTACTTTTGCCAATACGAATGCCACTGTGACGTTAGCGAATGTTCCAAACAATGCAATTACTGCCAAAGATACAACTGTTACGTCAGGTAAAATTTTGAAAATCGATGGCTCTGCGATTTTAACAAATACCTATGCCCTCACTTTTAACGGCGCGTTAGAATCAAACGGTAAATTTAGTGTCACGGGCGGCGCAGGTTCAGATGTCATTATCGGCGGCGCAGGTGCAGATACGCTTAACGGTGGTTTAGGCAACGATACCATCACAGGTGGCGCAGGTGCTGACGTATTAACAGGCGGCGGTGGTAACGATAAATTTATTATCGCGGCGACAGATTCACTCAATACCGCTTTAGACACCATTTCTGACTTTACAGCAGGCGATATTTTGCAGTTCGCCATTCCAATTATTTCAACAGTGGCTTCAACCAGTGCCGATTTTAGTACCGCTGTGTCATTTACTTCCGCAGGAATTACAAGCACAAGTTTAGCAACTGATATTGCCAAAGCGGTTGCCGCGCAACGAGTCATCGATCCTAATTTTTGGGCAAATACAGGCGATACGATTGCCGTCACGTTGTCAGGAAATTCAGTTGCTGGCAGCAATGTGACTTATGTTGTGCAAAATCAAGCCACCAATTCAACCTACGATACCGCCGCTGATACCGTTGTTGCTTTGCTTAGTGCTTCAGTTCCTTCGATGCTTGTTGAATTAAATTCAACCATTCAAACGCTGAGTACAGCCAAAGATGTCATTACTGCTACGGCTGGCGCAGATGTTGTCGTGGTAAATACGGATGTGGGTATCGGCGGCGATTCTTACTACTCCACAATTGCGCTTGCCGCTAATGGTGATTCGATCACCAATTTTGCTTTCGGCGTTGACACAATCAAAGTGGTTGCTACGAAAGTGAATACCTTTTCGCATTTAACTAATGTTGTCATCGGTGCAGGCAGCCCAGATTACCCCACAAATACGGGTTTAATGAGCATGAATGGTGACACGGTTTATAACGATTTAGGCGATATTGCGCTGAATTTCATCACGCCAAATACACCGCTTACAACAACGAATTTAAAAGCCGCGCTGCAATACAATTTAACGGGAACCGCCGCCATTGACACGATAACAAGCGGGGATCTTGCCGATACGATTGATGGCGGTGATGGCGCAGATATTATTAACGCTGGCGAAGGCGATAATTACGTTCTTGGTGGAGATGGTGCTGATCTTATTACCACTGGCAGCGGTGCCGATATTATCGATGGCGGTGCAGGTGCAGATACGATTGAAAGCGGCGCAGGCGATGACATTATTTTAGGCGGCGGCGGTGCAGATTTGATTACGGCAGGTGCTGGGAATGACACCATTACGGGCGGCGTTGAAGCCGATAAATTTATATTTTCAAATTATGCAATTAACGGCGTTGATTTAATCACCGATTTCACCACAGCAAGCGACACACTCTCGTTTCGTTTAATTGATACAGCAATTAACCAGGGTGGAACAGCCGTTGCTTCTGCTGCTCAACAAGCAATGACTAATCACAGCGTTTATGTTGCGTCTGTTGCAGGGCTTGCGACAGATTTAACAACAGGCGGTTCTATTCACTTAACCGCTACCGATTTAACTGCCACAACGCTAACCAATGTTGCCGCTTTACTTGGCGAGCGTTTTTCAGTTGCTGCCGATCAAAATGCAATTTTTGTACTGAATTCAACCATTGCCAACGCAGTGGGAAATGCTTACGTCTATTCATTTCATAACGGAGGAGATACCACATTGAGCGCAGGAGATATGACGTTAGTAGGAGTGCTAACGACAGCAAGCGTTGCCGTCGGCGATTGTGTTTAAACGTTTCACTCTTTCACTTCCTTTCTATTCGGTAGTCATATCACAAAGAACGATAGAGCTACCACCCAAAAATCTTATCAGGAAACAAAAATGTCCACACTCGAAGATTTAAACGCGACTATCGCGCAAGTTAAAGCTGCTCAACAACTCTTTGCCACTTTTTCACAAGAACAGGTTGATGCGATTTTTAAAAAAGCCGCTCTAGCGGTGACGAATCATCGAATTTCTTTAGCCAAACTGGCGATTGAAGAGACGGGGCGCGGCTTGCTCGAAGATAAAGTGATTAAAAACCACTTTGCTTGTGAGGAGGTTTATCACAAATACGCTTCATTAAAGACCTGTGACATTATCGAACGGGATGATACCGCAGGTTTTTGGCGCGTGGCGAAACCCGTCGGGTTGCTTGCAGGCATTGTGCCTGTGACGAATCCCACGTCCACCGCTATTTTCAAAGCGTTAATCGCCTTGAAAACCCGCAACGGCATTATTTTTTCACCCCATCCAAATGCGAAACTCTGCACCATTGCAGCCGCAAAAGTAGTGTTAGATGCCGCTGTTCAAGCCGGTGCGCCCGAAGGAATTATCGGTTGGATTGAAGAACCCACTTTAGAGTTATCTCAAACCTTAATGAGTCATCCTGACGTAAATTTGATTTTAGCCACCGGCGGGCCTGCGATGGTTCATGCCGCGTGTTCGTCGGGAAATCCATCACTCGGTGTCGGTTCAGGCAATACGCCCGCGTTGATTGATGATTCGGCAGATATTGAAATGGCGGTGTCATCGATTTTGCTCAGTAAGACGTTTGATAACGGCATGATTTGCGCCTCTGAACAAGCCGTTGTCGTTGTTGGTACGCGCTACGAGGCAGTCAAAATAGAATTTGCTAAACGCGGTGCATATTTTTTGAATGAAGACGAAAAACAAAAAGTGTCTGCGATTCTGTTGTTAAACGGGCATTTGAATCCTGACATTGTCGGGCAATCCGTTGTGCAATTGACCGAATTAGCGGGAATTTCAGTGCCGCCAGGCACACGCATCTTGATTGCTGAAGTGAGCGAAATTGGTGTGAGTGAGCCATTTTCGTATGAAAAATTGTCGTTGATTTTGGCGATGTATTACGCCGACGATTTTGATGACGGTCTGAACAAAGCCAAAGCACTCATTGAGTTTGGTGGATTAGGTCATACCGCTGTTATTTATGCAGACCCTTCGGCAACTGAACATCTCATAACATTTAGAGAAGCGTTGAAAGTTTGCCGTGTTTTGATTAACACGCCCTCTTCGCAAGGTGCGAGCGGTGATTTGTATAATTTTCGTTTAGAACCGTCGTTGACGTTAGGCTGTGGAACATGGGGTGGTGGCGTGGTAAGTGGAAATGTAGGGCCTATGAATTTATTAAATATCCAAGTCATCGCCGATCGCCGTGACAATATGCTTTGGTATCGTGTGCCATCCAGAATTTATTTTAAACCTGGCTGTTTGCCGACCGCTTTGCAAGACCTGAAAGGTTCGCAACGAGCATTTATTGTGACGGGCAAACATATTTTTAACTCTGGCATGGTGCAAGAAGTTCGCGCCGCCTTAGAGCAACTCGATATGACGTTTCGGATTTTTTACGACGTTGAAGCGAATCCGTCAATGTCCACGGTTCAACGTGGTTTAGCACAAATTCAAAGTTTTCAACCCGATGTGATTATCGCGTTTGGCGGAGGTTCGCCAATGGATGCTGCCAAAATTATGTGGCTGATGTACGAACATCCTGAAGTTGAATTTGAAGGCATGGCAGCGCGGTTTATGGATATGCGGAAACGTGTTTATGAATTACCGCCGCTGGGTAATAAAGCCATTTTGGTGGCGATTCCCACCACGTCGGGTACAGGTTCAGAAGTGACACCATTTGCCGTGGTGACTGACGATAAAACGGGCAGAAAATATGCACTTGCGGATTATTCTTTAACGCCAAGCATTGCAATCATTGATTCGCAATTGGTGATGAAATTACCGAAAAATCAAACCGCGTTTGGAGGTATTGACGCGCTCACGCATGGTTTAGAATCATTGGTTTCGCCATTTGCCAGCAAATTCACCATCCCCAATTCGCTTGAAGCGTTGCGTTTGCTATTTAAATATCTGCCAAGCGCGTACAGTGAAGGCGAATCAAATCCTAAAGCTAGAGAGCGTGTGCATTACGCCGCGACGATTGCAGGTATGGCGTTTGCCAATGCGTTTTTAGGGATTTCTCATTCTCTTGCCCATCAATTGGGTTCAACATTTCACCTTCCACATGGACTTGCAAACGCATTACTTATCACTCATGTGATTCGCTACAATGCAACAGACAAGCCGTTCCGCCAAGCCTCGCTTTCGCAATATCATTTTCCAAATGCAAAAGAGCGTTACATAACCGCTGCGAAGTATTTGAATTTGAGTTGTGACGATGAAAATACCGATGTAATTGAACTGTTAATTAAAAAAATTGAACAATTGAAGAAAGATGTCGATATTCCTTACTGTCTCAAAGAGGCACTGCCTGATGTGAGTGAACAAACCTTTTTAGCGGCTGTGGATGCAATGGCAGAACAAGCTTTAGACGACCAATGCACAAGCACGAATCCGCGTGCGCCATTACTTGAAGATTTGCAAAAGCTATATTTGACCGCTTATTACGGAACGGCAATTTAATTTATTGAGATTCTCCCCGCCCTGAACGGCGGGGTCTTTCGCTATTTAGGACAAAACACAGTGTAGTAAATCCACTTATTTTTCACCCTCCCAGGAATAATTCTATAATGCTACTACATAAAAAAATCCGATTTTTAAGACTTAACAAAGGTTGGTCGCAAGAAACAATGGCAGAAAAATTGGAGATGTCTTCAAACGGTTATGGGAGTATTGAAAGAGGTGAAACAAATGTTCAACTTTCTCGTGTGAGTCAAATTGCAAAGTTATTCGATATAAGTATTTCTGAATTATTCCAAGATGCCAATGGAAAAAATGTTCTGAATTCAATGGGACATCACAATATCGAAATACAAAACAGCTCACGTTGCCATTTCAGCATAATAGAAGAAAATTTAAGTCAATCCGAATGTCAACACGGTCGTCAACAACTCGAATTTAACCTCGAAAAACAAATTATTATTATTGAACAGCAAGCAAAAGAAATTGCTTTGCTAAAAAAATTAAACGACTTATTGAATGTCCCGTCGTCAAGATTAGTTATTCCGTATCGAACGCTTCAACGTAAAACCAGTGTTTCAGAAGAACACCTTGGAGAAGAACGTAGAGGAAATTCACAAAGGCTTAAAACAAATTTAAAAAATTGTTGAAGCAAACAAAGGGACGTAAAAAATGCAGAACCTGTAATATACGACCCCCTAATTATTTAACCCCGTTGGAAACTAATATGCCTAACGAACGTAATCAAATTTCAATTGAGCGCGATAAAGCAGTTGATGAATATCACAAAGTATCCCTTGAACGTGACAAAGTGGCGATTGAACGCGACAAAGTGGCGGCTGAACGCGATAAAGTTGCAGCTGAACGCGATAAAGTAGCGGCTGAACGCGATAAAATCATTATTGAGTACCATAAAGCGGCCGACGAACGCGCAAGAGTAGCTGATGAACGTGATAAAGTAGCTAACGAACGTGACAAAGTAGCTAACGAACGTGACAAAGTAGCGGACAAACGCGACAGAATCGCTGATGAACGCGAAAAGTTAAGTAAACGAACGAGCGACCTTGAACAAAACCAAGTACACCTTGAAAAATTGCTCGAAGAACTCATTAAAGAAAGGGAACATAACTTATTAGCTTTAAATAGTAAGCCTCCAACACATTGAAAGAATTGATTCAATCACTTAACCATTTGACGGTATTAACTATAAATGTCCGAAATAACCAAGTTACACAATTCAACTGAATTAAAATTTGTAACGATTAACGAACACCACAAGGTAATCGCTGAATACGATAAAGTATCTACTGAACTTAGTAGGGTTGCCAGTGAGCGCGATAAAGTCGCAAGTGAGCGTGACAAAATAGCCGATGAACGTGATAGAGTTACGATGGAACGTAACAAAATAGCCGATGAACGCGACAGAGTGACGAATGAACGTGACAAAATAGCCGATGAACGCGACAGAGTTAAGAGTGAACGCGATAAAATGGCGGCGGAACGTGACAAAATAGCCGATGAACGCGATAAAGTGGCGGCGGAACGTGACAAAATAGCTGATGAACGCGATAAAGTAGCGGCTGAACGTGACAAAGTAAGCGGCAAAACGAGTGAACTTGAACAATATCAAAAAAACCTTGAAAACTTGCTCGAAGAATTAGTGAAAGAAAAAGAACAAACCGCCAAATTTAAAAGCGGTCTCCTAAAATGAACCATTGAGAACAAAGAAGCGTTATTTGTCGAAAACAAGAAACGCTTCTATCGGAACAGGTTTGCTAAATAAATAACCTTGATACAAATAACACCGATTTTCTTCTAAAAAAGCACGTTGCATTTCTGTTTCAACGCCTTCTGCAATCACTTCGATGCCAAGACTTTCAGCCATTCCAATCACCGTTTGGACAATTACGCCATTAAACGGTTGATGACCAATATGCCGAATAAACGATTTATCAATTTTTAATTGATCTAACGGCAACCGCGTTAAATAAGAAAGTGACGAATAGCCCGTGCCAAAATCATCGATTGAAAATCGAACGCCAATGGCTCTTAATTCATTCATTTTGTCGATGCTTTCTTCTATGTTTTCAATGAGCAGACTTTCTACAATTTCAATTTTTAATTTTTCAGCTCTAACCGAATAAAAATGGATTATTTCAATGACCTGATTCACAAAATTTTCTTGAGCAAAATGTTTTGCGCTGATGTTCACAGAAAGTTTTAACGATTGCGTATTGGTCTGATTTTCCCAAAGTTTAAGCTGAATACAAGCCTGTTTTAAAACCCACAAATCAATTGAAATAATCAATTCGGATTTTTCCGCCAATAAAATAAATTCAACCGGAAGTAATAAACCACGTTGTGGGTGTTGCCAACGAATGAGAGCTTCTGCACCAACGACTTCGCCTGTATTTCTGACTTGAGATTGATAAAAAAGCCGAAATTGATTCTCTTCTAAAGCGGTGTGCAATTCTTTTTCTAATTCAATTCTTGCGTGGATGTTAATTTGCATCTGCGAATTGAAAAAACAGATTTTATTACGTCCCGATTCTTTGGCTTGATACATGGCAATATCCGCTTGTTTCATGGGGTCATCAATTGATTTTTCGTAACCATTAAACAACGTAATACCAATACTCGGCGTGCATTGATAGGAATTTGAATTAAGTTGGTAATCGTCATTAAAAGCCGCCAGAATTTTTAAACCAATAATTCCAGCTTGTTCTTCTGCGTCATCACGTTGGTTGCTAAGTTCTTCTAAAATAATGACAAATTCATCACCGCCAAAACGGGCTACGGTATCACAACGTCTCACGCAAGATTCAAGACGTTGAGCGACTTGTTTGAGTAATAAATCGCCAACGTCATGTCCTTGCGTGTCATTTAAAGTTTTGAAATTATCCAAATCAATAAACAATAATGCGCCTTCTATTCCGTTGCGTTTGCTAATTATCATTGCTTGTTTAAGCCTGTCACGAAGCAATAACCGATTCGCTAAACCTGTTAACGGATCATAAAACGCTAAACGTTGAATTTCCGTGGCGGCTTTTTTAAGCGTTGTAACATCATAAACGGGTCGACGCACGAAATGGCATATCAACCACGTTAAGGAATTTCTAAAAGCTCAACCATCTGAAATTAAAGTCTTTTCTTTATCATTCAACTTCCAAACATAATCACCAGTCAAACCGATATGTTCCCAGCCGAGCGG
>CAINHO010000031.1 GCA_903848935.1 uncultured Pseudomonadota bacterium
CTTCTTTATCGACGTGCTGGATTACGACATCAATGAAGTCAAGGCAGAGCAGAACATCCAAGGTCGGCGTGCTGATTATGTTTTGTCAGCCAATGACAGCGATGTAATTGTTGTAGAAGCGAAAAAAGCGGGTATGGCTTTACGTGACAAGCAAATCTTTCAAGCTACGTCCTACGGAGCTTATTCAGGCATTCGCTGGGCGTTACTCACTAACTTGGTTGAATGGCAGCTCTATCGCGTTTCAGCACAAGAAAAAGTCGAGGCAGACTTAATTTTCGCAATCAAACTGAGTGTAGAAATTTCGCCGCAGGACGTAGAAAAGCTAGCGTTGATTTCTCGCACCTTCATGAATCACAAGAATAACGAGCTGGAAAAATTGTGGCGTGAAGGCAATGTGCTAAGTAGCGAGGTAATTGGTGGGTTGTTACTAACAGATGATGTGATTTCAAAGGTTCGCAACCTTATCAAACGCGACAGCAATTGCGATGTGACTAATGACCAGATTCGGGTGGTAGTTGAGCAGATGTTGAATTTGAACTGAACGTAAAAAAAATCGACAAAATTATAATTTTCATACGTTATTATACGAAATTATACGAAGTTATACGGAATGAGGTTAAATCATTTCATAACAGTGGGTTTAGATGGTTAAATCTTTTCAATAGCAATCAAGCGTAATGCCATGCCATGAAGCGAAGCTAACAGGGAAGCGCGTTGTCGTCGCCTCCATTCTGCTGGTGAATATGCACGCGATGAAGAGGGTGATGGATTTTGTGAATACGATGGAAGGTTTTTGGTCTTTATTGCGTCCTTGGCTCAGACCTTATCGGATTTCACAAGATAAGTTGCCGTTATAGTGGAACTTTGATGACGTTCATTTAAACTTTCCCATCCTGACAATTAAATGAGCACCACAGCTGGCAATGTCGAAACACCCAATAATTGAATTGCAAAATCCGCATTGCCACTGCCTTGCGTATCACCTAAAAGCATGTGAGACTGACTATCAAAACGTAGTTGTCCGGCTTGCCCTGTAAAACTTGCTGAACCCAAATAAGTAAACGTCTGTTTACCCGCTAAATTTGAATTTGCATCGACTTCGCTCAAATCAATTTTATCGCCTTGCGCGATATTAAAATCGGTAATCGAATCAAAATTCGTCGCAGGACTATCGCTTTTATCTAAATACACAAACGTGTCTGCGCCGTCGCCACCTGTCAACGTATCTGCGCCGCCTAAACCGTTCAAGATATTGTCCGCACTATTGCCGATAATTTTGTTATCTAAATCGTTTCCTACACCATTTAACGGCGCAACGATTTTTTCAGTCGTGGTGACAGCTTGGCTAATTTTGGCAGGAATACTTAACAATTTCTGTGTCCATTGCGGTAAACAAAGTAACGGATTGTCTACTAATTCCGTTTTAGTCACTGTTTGGTCAATTTGCGTATCTTGCAAAATAAGATTGTTAAATTCTGCCGGTAACGCCGAAACATTTGTGTCACTTTTCAATGTATTATCGCTAGGTGGCGTGGGGACAATCGGCGGATTTGCAACAATCGGCAAACCTGGATCGGTAATTTCATTGCCAGCTAAATTATCATCACCAAAACTATTATCGGTCATAATCATCGCTATTTTTGTGATTTTTCCCGTCGCGTCTTTGATAAACCACGCTCCATCGCCACCTTTAGTGCGTTGCGTATAATCATACCAACCCGCTTGCGTGGCAGACGTGAGTTTTTCACCATCCAACGTTATTAACGGCAAACCTGCGGCTTTATAGTCGTTAATGGTTTCAGCAGAAATATATTTCATATAACCATTAAAATCTGACACGCTTGCCCGTGCAATATCGATAAGCACTAACACTTGCGTACCAAGACGTACAGAATCAATGTCTTTTAAACCAGCAGATGTTCCTGCACTGACTGAAAATTGGAGTGGATCCCAAGGTGCGGAGATTTGTGTAGATTGCGGTTTGCTGCCACCCACTACCACGCTGTTGCTAGGAAGCACTTCAATGTTATTCAACTGCGCGACATTATCAACTTTCCCTAAATTATCAGAAGCGACGACAATGTTAATGACTGATTTTGGCGAAGATAATTTATTATCTAATGCAGCTTTGAAATCTACATAGCTAATCCACGCTATATCGGCTACGGCACCTTGAAATTTATCAGCAATCCCATCATTGTTAGAATCACCGCTTACCGCAGGTTTTATGGCATCTGCTGATGTTGCTAAATTCGCAAGATTAGTTTCAACATTATCAGGAATCCCATCTAAATCTAAAAAATCATAGCGATTTAACGACATAACCAGTGGCACGCCATCGGCACTGAAATTAAAAATGTCTGTCGTATCGATTGTTGAAGATGAGGTGCTTGAAACATAAACATAGCTGCCATCCCAAGTGTTCAACGTCATGGTTGAACCGTTTGCAAGCGTCATTTTAAGTAACGTATGCCCTTGAGTATCTTTGCCTGCAACTTGTCCTTTATCCAAATTAAACGTGACAGGTGTTAGGTCAAGACTTGTCCACGATTTGTCTGTATTTTGTGCAATGTCTTTACCTTGTGCCGATTGCAAACCCAATTGACCATATAAAACATTTTGCGGCACGCCATTCGTAATAATTGGTTTGATTGATTGCCGTGCGACATCATCAATGACAATGGGTAAATCTTTCGTGCCGGTAATATCGATGGTGACACTCGTTTTTTGACCATCGCTGGTTATCACAGGAAAACTATCGACATAAACGTTATCTTGTAAAAATTCGTTGTGTGGTGAACTGGTTGTGTAATGCCAATTACCTGTTTGATCAATGTCAAACGTGCCATATTTACCAACGCTTGCAGTTTGTAGTGTGATGGTGGTTTTATCGGTATTTGTTCCGGTTAATTTTCCTGAAGTTGTCAAAATACTGTCTGTTTCAAGAAGATTTTTAACGTCGGCATTGAATTTAGATTCGATTGAACGAAGCGTAAATTCAAATTTAGCGATGTCGCTGATGTTTCCGGCTATATCCGTTTCTTTTGCCAAAATGGATTTATTACCATCGCCGGTGAGCATAATGCTATTGCCACTTCCTGTTTTCCACGTTGTGCCATCATCTTGGCTATATTCCCAACTTACGCCATTTTCTAATCCAGAAATAATCACCGTTCCATCACTCGTGATTTTGTCTGTATTCGAATAACCGGTATCATTTTTTAACGTCAAAATAGGAGTAGCAACGGTGCTATCTAAAACAAAATTTAAAGGCGCACTGATTGTACTCACATTTCCCGCGACATCTGTTTGTCGCGCCATAATAGATTTACCGCCGTCACCTGTGAGCGTAATACTGTTGCCACTTCCCGTAATCCAATTTGTGCCATTATCTAAGCTGTATTCCCAACTAACATTTTTTCCTAAATTGGTAACGGCAACCGTGCCATCGCTAGTTATTTTGTCGTTATTTATCCCAGTGTCATTTTTTAACGTTAAGACTGGCGCGTTGATAAGCGTATTTAACGTGAAATTTAAAGGCAGGCTATTTGCGCTGATATTGCCAGCAACATCAATTTGTCTGGCAATAATGGATTTGTCACCATCGTCCACAACTGTAAAGTCGGTGCTGTTTCCAGTTATCCAATTTTTACCAGCATCGTTACTGTATTGCCACGTTGCGCCATTTTTAAAATCCGAAATATGAATATTGCCATCATTGGTAATTTTGTCAGTATTACTACTTCCCGTGTCTGCATTTAGCGTTAATACGGGTGCAGTTGCACTTTGCTCCAACGTAAAATTTAGCGGCGCACTGTTTGTACTGATATTTCCGGTTATGTCGGTTTGGCGCACAACAACAGATTTATTGCCATCACCGGTAAGGGTAAAACTCGTGCCGTTTCCAGTGATCCAACTCACACCACCATCTTGACTATATTCCCAACTTGCACCGTTTTCTAAACCATAAACATTAACCATTCCATTGCTGGTGATTTTATCGGTGTTAGAACTTCCGGTATCTTGGGCTAATTTTAAAATGGGAGATAGCGCAGAACTGTTCAACGTAAAATTTAACGGATCACTATTTTTACTGCTATTTCCTGCCACATCGGTTTGCCTAACAATAACGGATTTATTGCCATCGCCTATGAGAGTGAAACCTGTACCACTACCTTCTGTCCAATTCGAACCATTGTCTTGACTGTATTGCCAACTAGCACCATTTTCAATTCCAGAAACAATCACCGTTCCATCGCTTGTTATAGAGTCATTGTCTATGCCAGTGTCATTTTTTAATACCAAATTCAATGCCGCCGCATTGGTATCGAGCGTAAAATTGAAAACATTGCTCGTGCTAATATTTCCCGCCGCATCTGTTTTCTGTGCAATCACTGATTTATTGCCATCACCTAGCAAGGTAAAACTGCCGTTATTGCCAATGTTCCAATTATTGTTGCTACCAACCGTCCAAGTATTCCCGTTATCAAGGCTATAACGCCAACTTACGGCATTTTTCAAATCAGAAATAGTAATCGTACCATCACGGGTAATGCGGTCGTTAGCTTGATTACCGGTGTCATTATTTAACGCTAAAATTGGGGTAGATTCGTTGTTTTGTAAATTGAATGTTAGCGTGCTGCTGTTTAAACTTGCGTTTCCAGCCACGTCGGTTTGACGCACAATGACAGATTTCTCGCCTTCGCCAAAAAGAGTAAAACTATTCCCATTTCCGACTGTCCAATTCAAACCACCATCTTGACTATATTGCCAGTTTGCGCCATTTTCTAAGTTGGAAACGCTTACTAATCCATCTTGAGTAATCCCGTCTGTATTCGAACTCCCTGTATCGTTTATCAGTGCAAGCTGTAGCGTTTTTACAGTCGTATCTAATGTGAGATTTAAAGGAAGACTATTGGAACTTATATTTCCTGCGACATCGATTTGCCGCGTGATGACAGATTTAATACCATCGTCAGCCAGCGTAAGAATATTGCCAATTCCTGTTATCCAATTAACACCGTTATCGGTGCTATATTGCCAACTTGCGCCATTTTCTAAATTTGAAACGCTCATTCTGCTGTCGCTGGTAATCCTATCGGTGCTGGAATTTCCGGTGTCATTGATGAGTGTTAATGTCGGTGTGACTGCGAGGGTGTCTAAGGTGAAATTTAAAGGAGAACTAATGGTGCTAGTATTACCCGCCACATCAATTTGACGCACTAAAGCGGATTTATAGCCGTCGCCGGTAAGTGTAAAGCTATTACCTTGACCGGTTATCCAATTCGCTCCGCTATCCGTACTGTATTGCCAGTTTGCACCATTTTCGATGCCGGAAACGCTAATTGTTCCATTATTGGTAATCGCATCTGTATTGGAATATCCCGTATCTTCTAGTAATGCTAAGCTGGGGGCAATTACATTAGTATCTAATGTAAAGTTTAAAGTATTACTGTTAGCACTGATATTTCCAGCTATATCATTTTGACGAACGACAACAGATTTATTGCCATCGCCTGTGAGCGTAAAACCATTGCCTTGCCCCGTAATCCAATTCAAGCCGCCATCTTGGCTGTATTGCCAACTCGCGCCATTTTCTAAATTAGAAACGTTAATCCTACCATCACGGGTTATCGCGTCAGTATTACTGTTTCCCGTATCGTTTTCTAAAGATAATTCAGGAGGGAGTGCAATACTGTCCAGCGTAAAGTTCAGACTTATGCTGTTTGGGCTAATATTTCCAGCGGCATCAGTTTGATGAACGATAACTGATTTATTGCCATCACCTGTTAATTTAAACGTGTTGCCAGTTCCTGATTTCCAAATCGAACCATTGTCTGTGCTGTATTCCCACACAGCCCCGTTTTCTAAACCAGAAACGTTAACCGTTCCATCACTGGTGATGCCATCAAAAGCATTTCCCGTATCGGTGTTTAACGTCAATTCAGGTACGCTTACACTTTGATCTAAAATGAAATTCAAGGGTGCGCTGTTTGTACTGATATTTCCTGCTATGTCAGTTTGGCGTACCACGACAGATTTATAACCATCACCCGTTAGCGTGAAACTTGTACCGCTGCCAGTAATCCAATTTTTCCCGTTATCTAGGCTATATTCCCAACTAGCACCGTTTTCCAATCCAATAACACTAACGGAACCATTGTCGGTAATTCTATCTGTTGTACTAATCCCCGTATCATTGGTTAATGCTAATGTAGGGGCAAGGGCAGTGCTATCTAAGGTGAAATTTAACGAACTTCTAATAGAGTTATTGCCCGCCACGTCCGTTTGTTCAACAAGAACTGATTTATCACCGTCGCCGACGAGCGTAAAATTAGTGCCATTTCTTTGCGTCCAATTTATGCCACCATCTAGGCTATATTGCCAACTCGCACCATTTTCAATACCGGAAACAATAACAGTACCATCACTGGTTACATTGTCATTGTTTTTACCGGTGTCGGCTTCTAATGCAAGCCCCAAAGTTGTTGCATTCGTGTCTAACATGAAATTTAGCGCGTCACTTGTACTAACATTTCCCGCCGCATCCGTTTTTTGTGCGATAACGGATTTATTGCCGTCGCCGTATAAAACAAAACTGCTACCACTACCAACCATCCAACTATTACCATTATCAAGGCTATATTGCCAACTCACTGTATTAGTTAAATCAGAAATATTAACGGTACCATCACTGGTAATGCGATCATTATTTTGACTGCCGGTATCATTATTTAATGTCAAAATCGGCGTGGATTCGGTGCTTTTTAATGTAAACGTTAATACACTGCTATTTAAACTCGTATTTCCAGCCACGTCTGTTTGGCGCACCATGACGGATTTATAGCCATCATCGGTTAGAGTCAAACCAGCGCCGCTGCCTGTCGTCCAATTCACGCCACCATCTTGACTATATTGCCAACTGGCACCCGTTTCTAAGTTGGCAATGCTAATTGAGCCGTCGCGAGTAATACCATCACTATTTGAACTGCCAGTATCATTCGTTAGACTTAATATCGGCGTGCTGACACTAGTATCTAAGGTAAATGTTAACGCCCTATTGGTACTCAGGTTGCCGGCAACGTCTGTTTGGCGTACGAAAACGGATTTCGTGCCGTCACCGGTGAGCGCAAAACTAAAACCACTGCCTGTCATCCAATTCACACCACTATCTTGGCTGTATTGCCAACTGCTCCCTGTTTCCAGGTTAGCAATGCTAACCGTTCCGTCATTCGTAATGCCATCGGTAGTCGAATTGCCGGTGTCATGAGTTAGGGTTAATGTTGGCATGGTAACACGGGTATCTAAAGTAAAATTGAGCGTGCTACTATTTAAACTGACATTGCCGGCAACGTCTGTTTGGCGTACGAAAACGGATTTCGTCCCGTCACCGGTGAGGGTAAAATTAGAGCCACTTCCTGTTGTCCAATTCACGCCACTGTCTTGGCTGTATTGCCAACTGCTCCCCGTTTCCAGGTTAGCAATGCTAACCGTTCCGTTATTCGTAATGCCATCGGTAGTCGAATTGCCGGTGTCATTCGTTAGACTTAATATCGGTGTAGCAACACGGGTATCTAAAGTAAAATTGAGCGGAGTGCTGTTTGAACTAAGATTCCCTGCTACGTCTGTTTGATTCACGACGACGGATTTTGTCCCATCGCCAGTGAGGGTAAAATTAGAACCACTTCCTGTCATCCAATTCACGCCACCATCTTGACTATATTGCCAACTGGCACCCGTTTCCAGGTTGGCAATGCTGAACGTGCCATCGTCAGTAATGCCATCACTATTTGAACTGCCGGTGTCATTCGTTAGGCTTAATATCGGCGTGCCGACACCGGTATCCAAAGTAAAATTTAGTGTATTACTGTTTGAACTAAGATTTCCTGCTACGTCTATTTGATTCACGACGACGGATTTCATCCCGTCACCGGTGAGCGTAAAATTAGAGCCACTTCCTGTCATCCAATTCACACCACTATCTTGACTATATTGCCAACTGGCACCCGTTTCCAGGTTGGCAATGCTGACCGTGCCATCGTCAGTAATGCCGTCACTGTTTGAACTACCAGTATCATGCGTTAAGGTTAATATCGGCGTAGCAACACGGGTATCTAAAGTAAAATTAAGCGGAGGGCTGTTTGAACTAAGATTCCCTGCTACGTCTGTTTGATTCACGACGACGGATTTCGTCCCGTCACCGGTGAGCGTAAAACTAGAGCCACTTCCTGTCATCCAATTCACACCACTATCTTGGCTGTATTGCCAACTGCTCCCCGTTTCCAAGTTAGCAATGCCAACCGTCCCGTCATTGGTAATGCTATCACTATTTGAACTGCCGGTATCATTGACCAAGGATAATATCGGTGTGGCAACACGGGTATCTAAAGTAAAATTTAGCGTATTACTGTTTGAACTAAGATTTCCTGCTACGTCTGTTTGATTCACGACGACAGATTTCGTCCCGTCACCGGTGAGAGTAAAATTAGGACCGTTGCCCGTCATCCAATTCACGCCACTATCTTGGCTATATTGCCAACTGCTCCCCGTTTCCAAGTTGGCAATGCCAACCGTCCCCTCATTGGTAATGCCATCACTATTTGAACTGCCGGTATCATTGACCAGGGATAATATCGGTGTGGCAACACGGGTATCTAAAGTAAAATTTAGTGTATTACTGTTTGAACTAAGATTTCCTGCTACGTCTGTTTGATTCACGACGATCGATTTAGCTCCGTCACCGGTGAGCGTAAAATTGGAGCCGCTTCCCATTGTCCAATTAGTGCCGCCATCTTGGCTATATTGCCAACTGCTACCCGTTTCCAAATTGGTGACGCTGACTGTACCGTCATCAGTGATGCTATCACTATTTGAACTGCCGGTGTCATGCGTTAAGGTTAATATCGGCGTAGCAACACGGGTATCTAAAGTAAAATTAAGCGGAGTGCTGTTTGAACTAAGATTTCCTGCTATATCTGTTTGGCGCACAATGACAGATTTAGTCCCGTCACCGGTGAGGGTAAAATTAGAGCCACTGCCGGTTGTCCAATTAGTGCCGCCATCTTGGCTATATTGCCAATTGGCACCGATTTCTAAGCTGGCAATGCCAACCGTCCCGTCATTGGTAATGCCATCACTATTTGAACTGCCAGTATCATTCGTTAGGCTTAATATCGGCGTGCCGACACTGGTATCTAACATAAAATTTAGCGTATTACTGTTTGAACTAAGATTTCCTGCTATATCTGTTTGGCGCACAATGACAGATTTAGTCCCGTTACCGGTGAGCGTAAAACTAGAGCCACTGCCGGTTGTCCAATTAGTGCCGCCATCTTGGCTATATTGCCAACTGCTACCCGTTTCCAAGTTGGTGACGCTGACTGTACCGTCATCAGTAATGCCATCACTATTTGAACTGCCAGTATCATGCGTTAAGGTTAATGTTGGCGTGGCAACATTCGTATCTAAGGTAAAATTTAGCGTGTTACTGTTTGAACTGATATTTCCCGCCACATCTGTTTGACTCACAACGACGGATTTCGCACCATCGCCAGTAAGCGTGAAGTTAGTGCCGCTACCTATTATCCAACCTATGCCACTATCACTGTATTGCCAGGTAGCACTATTTTCTAAGTTTGAAACAGTAACTAACCCATTGCTGCTTATAGCATCGGAACTAGAGATTCCGGTGTCATTTGTTAGCGTTAATATGGGTGTGGCAACACTGGTGTCTAAAGTAAAATTTAGCGTATTACTGTTTGAACTAAGATTTCCTGCTATATCTGTTTGACGAACCATGACAGATTTATCTCCATCACCAGTGAGATTAAAATTAGAGCCGCTGCCCGTCGTCCAATTCACACCACCATCTTGACTGTATTGCCAACTTGCCCCCGTTTCTAAGTTTGAAACAGCCACACGTCCATCACTTGTAATCGCGTCGGTAGGATTTCCTGTGTCATTTACTAAGACTAGGCTAGGCGTAGCGATTGTCCTATCCAAAGTAAAAGCTAATGCACTGCTATTTAAACCGACATTTCCCGCCGCATCAATTTGCCGCACGATGACAGATTTATTGCCATCACCGATAAGCGTAAAAGCTATTCCGCTGCCCGTTGTCCAATTTACGCTGTTGTCTGTGCTGTATTGCCATGTTGCATTTGACGCTAAACCAGAAACATTTACAACGCCGCTGTTAGTTATGGTATCGCTAGCACTAATGCCAGTATCTGCTGATAACGAGAGTGATGGAACAGGAATTTTTTCTGTTAATTTAACAACGGCAGGGGTCATTGCCGTCGTGTTAGGTTCGTTAATTTGAATATTAAAAAGGCGATCACCAGCACCAGTGGTATCACTCGGGTTTTCAATATAATAGATATTCTGTAACAGCGTTTGCACAGAGGTTGCCGTTGCATTGGCATTCAACAAAATAGCTAGACCATTGCTTGCCTTGTCATTTGCGGTGACTGTTCCAATTGTTACGCCAGATACAGAAACAAGTTCGCCAACACTTATCGTATTATCGTTACCTGATTGAATGGTTGTGCCATCAACACTAAATACACCACTGCCCAAACTGCCCGGGGCAAACGAAACAGAAACCATTGTATTGTTGTAATTGGTCGTATCTGGATCAGTAACTAAAGCATCTTGCCCAACATCCAAAAGCACTGGTGTACTCGAGCCTAACCAAAATACACTGCTATCTCCGTTTAAATTCGTAACCGAAGGGGAATCATTGCTGCCATTGATGGTAAGTGTTAATACACCAATGTCTGTTAACAGATTGTCATAAACGGTGTAATTAAAACTCTCTGTGAGTGTGTCACCCAGTTTGAGAGCTTGAACCGTGCTATTGCTGTCATTGACAACATAGGTGTAACTGCCATTAGCATTGAGCGTTAAGTTGCCATAAGTTCCCGCTATTACTTGACCAACTGTTCCTGCTGCACCGCTGCCTTCTATATTTCCCGTTCTAATCGCGCTAATACTTAATGCTCTGCCATCCACATCTATATCATTTGTTAGAACATTGCCGACGGCTGGATTTGCATTTTCACTATTATTGTTACCGCCCGCTTCTGTTGCACTGCCCGCATCATTAACCGCAACAGGCGGATTATTAACCACGACAGGAGGTGGTGCAACGATTGTTAAATTGAATGTTTGAGCTGATAAAAGACCACCTGCACCATCAGAAACACCAAAAACAAGATTGTCTGCACCATTGATACCCGATGTTGGTGTATATCCGATTAAACCATTATCAATGTCAGCTTGGGTGAATGTACTGTTAGCCGTTAGCGTCACACCACTTTTAGTCAATATGCCTTTGGTTGTTGCAGTCGCTATAGTGTAAGTCAGCGAAGAGCTTGCTTGTTCAGCATCTACAACTTTAAGTATTGCGTTGGTAATTGTTGTAATCGTTGCATTTTGAGCGAGCGTTAAGCCCACATTTACGCCACCAGTGAAAGTGGGTGGCGTATTACTGTTAATGGCGGCGATTGTTGCTGCAACATTGCTTGTTAGCAGAGACGAATAGGTAAAAGATTTGCTTGCACCAGCGGCTAATGCTCCAGCGTCGTAGTCAATGACAATGTTATCGTTAGCTGTGGTGGTTGTATTTACCGCTGGAGCAGTTGTGTAATAACTCGATGTAAAAGGGTTGAACGCTGCGTTAGTAGTGGTACTTGGAACATTTCCAATACTTAATATGGATACTCGGGTATTCGGGTCGGTTGAATAATAACCAAATATCGCCGAATGACCCGTGGCAGTTTGGTACGCATCAGGTGTCGAATTTTGAGCAAGAACTAAGGACGCACCGCTACCTGGTTGTTGAAATATAATCGTATTTACGGTCGTCTTATTATTCGTATAATCCGATGTATTATCAGGATTTACCATCCTCAAATAACGAGCATCGTTCATCGAGGTCGCACTGATATTTTTTAGTGTAACGTCAGCGGAGTAGTAAAGATCATTAACACCAAAACTGTAAGTAATAGTGACTTGCAAGTTGCCATTGTAAATACCAATGTATGTCGCAGAAAGGGTATTGCTTGTAGACGTGTTGGTTAACGAAAAATCGCTAATTTGATGCAAACTACCAACCGCCGTACTTGAAATCGGAGTAGCTGTGCTAGTACCAATATAATAATTTGTACCATATAAATTGACTCCTGCCGGAGTGGTGTACCCTGCTGAAAAAAGTTCAAGCGGAGTACCTGGCAAGAAAAAGTCTAAATTAGTTGCAGTATTGGCAGCAGTAAGTCCAGCGGGGTTGTATACCATACCGACTAATGATTCACCTTTTCCTACATAATAACCCGTTGGCGGTGCGTCACTTGTCCCAAAATTACCATCCGGCGAAATGCCAAGCTCAAAAAAATTGCCCAACAAAAATACATTTCCTGCACTATCTTTAAAAGAACTTGGCATAAGGTAAAACTCCTTGACTAAATCGTTGGTTAAACTACAAATCCAAAATTCACGGTAAAATTACTAACCACACTTTTTTTAAAATACATAATCATTCCGAACCCAACATTAAGACATCAACAGGTAATGCCAGAAATTTGAATTGAAAGTCCTATTTTTCATTGCCTTGCAAAAGCTGTGTTCATTATCAAAACGCTATTGAGCGCACTAATTTCAACTGTCATCCTTAACTGGCTGGTGCCATACCACTTAACGGAATTTATTTAGAAAAAATGTCTAGTGATGATATAGAAACTTTTCTTATCACCGGTTTATCGGCTGACATTCCACGTCCTAAAATTACCAGAGTTCGAGATAAGAATTAAGCAACGCTATATCCCTGTATTTTTGAATGTGTTAAAAATCCAAGCAACACCATCGTCACAAGATATTTAGGCTGGAATTGAAATTTTACGTCGCTTAAACGCTGAAAATATCCGCAAAATTAGCAGATGACACGCCCACCAGTTTTGTGAAAAAACGATGGAAAGATGCAGTTATTACGGAAAATGGATTGAAAATAACGCCCATTGAAGCAATTGTTCCCGACCATGCAAAGAATTTCGTCAATCAAGTAACCGCATTATTGCCCAGGGTGAAAATTACTGAATTATTATTGGAAATAGATGAATGGACGACTTTTACTCAACATTTCACAGATTTAACCAGTGGAGAAATTACCAAGGATAAAACTCTTTTACTCACTGCGATTTTGGCTGATGATGCACTTGTTGGGTTTCAAATTTGCACACACGGTTCTTAGGAGATTCGTGGCTGGCAACAGTCACGGTTTATCTAATCCCGTTAGTATTGGAACCCCTTTTTACTGATAAATTGCCGCAATCAACAATGTATGCAAACCACCAAAACTTCCATTACTCATCAAAATAACATTAGTGCCGTGTTGAACTTCATTGCGAACCCGCGCCACAATTTCATCCAACGTCTGACAAACCACCGTATTACTCGCCAACGTTAATGCACTGTGCGATTCCGGTTGGTAAATAATCGCCACATCCGCCGCGCGTAATGACGCAGCTAACGTATGTTGATGCACGCCCAATCGCATGGTATTGGAACGCGGTTCGATGATTGCGATGATTTTTTCACCATCAACGTGCTGCCGCAGTCCGTCTAATGTTGTCGCAATCGCGGTTGGATGATGGGCAAAATCGTCATAAATCGTCACACCATTTTTCGATGCCAATACTTCCATGCGCCGTTTTACATTTTGAAAATTCGACAACGCTCCAATCGCATCGTGCGGCAAAATTCCAACGTGATGCGCGGCTGCCATTGCCGCTAAGGCGTTGCGTACATTGTGTTCACCGGTCAAATTCCAATGCACTTCACCTTGGTGATGAACACCAAAATACACCGCGAAATGACTGCCGTCCGACGTTAATAAATCCGCGTTCCAACTGCCCTCCCCTAAAATACTGGTGTACGAAACAGGCGTCCAGCAGCCTAACGCTAAAGTTTCTTCCAATGCCAAATCGTTTTCTGGCGCAATCAATAAGCCTTCGCTCGGCACAGTACGGACAAAATAATGAAACTGTTTTTGAATCGCCGCCAAATCTGGAAAAATATCCGCGTGGTCATATTCCAAATTATTCAAAATCGCGGTGCGTGGACGGTAATGCAGAAACTTTGACCGCTTATCAAAAAACGCTGCGTCATATTCATCCGCTTCAATCACGAAAAAATTGGAATCCGTCAATCGCGCCGATACGCCAAAATTCAACGGAACACCGCCAATCAAAAAGCTCGGATTCAATCCATTCGCATCTAAAATCCACGCAACCATACTGCTCGTAGTCGTTTTGCCATGTGTTCCTGCGACTGCCAAAACCCATTTATCCTGCAGCACATTTTCAGCCAGCCATTGTGCGCCGCTGGTATAACGCAGCCCACGATTTAAAACGGCTTCAACTTCCTCATTCCCTCGTGATAACGCATTGCCAATAATCACCAAATCCGGGGCATCTAAATTTTCCGCACAATATCCTTCTTTGAGCGTGATGCCTTGGACGATAAGTTGGTCACTCATCGGCGGATAAACATTCTGATCCGAGCCACTAACGTCATGACCCAACTGTTTGGCGAGTACCGCTAAACCCGCCATAAATGTGCCGCAAATACCTAAAATATGAATACGCATAAATTATCGTAAAATCCGTTGTTTGAGTTTGGTATCCAGGGCTGGCAGCTTGGGAGCGTGCTTGACCGGTTGTGAAGGGATTACTTTTTTAGATGTATTTTGTTGAACGTCTTGCAGCGTCGTTTCCATCGACCATTTATCGTGTAGCACATACTCTTCCAGCCATAACGCCCCCGAAATATAAGGCATCAGGCGTTTACGCACTTCGAGTAATTCGACATTGTCCGGACACAATTCATTGCCAATAACGATCAATTCTGGATTACCTTCTAAATTTTTGACGCTAAAAGGCTGTTGAAGATGAACCCCAGCCGCTTCCAGTTTTTCACGAATTTCCGGAATAAAACAACTGTCTGAACCGGTTATTTCATGTCCCGCTTGTCGCGCTAACAAAGCCAATCCACTCATAAACGTCGTTGCCACACCAATAATGTGCATCCGCATTTGTATTATCCCCGTTTAACGTCTTTTCTTCGGTTTTTCGGCCTCAGCGGCGGCAGCCTCTTCCGCTGCTTTTTTAGCGGCCAATTCTTCTGCCGTTGGTTCAGGTGGTTTGGGCGGTTCTGCCCCTTTTGCCCCAGCAGCTTCCAATATCTTAATTACATTTTCACTGCTGATTTTTTTCGCTCGCTCCAACAATGGTAGTTTTTGCGCGTCGGTAGCATTGACATTCGCACCGGCTTTTAACAACAAGGCAATAATGTCTTCATCACCAAAAATGAGCGCGTCCATTAACGCAAAATTGCCCGCATTATCGACGATATTCACATCCGCACCGTATGCCAGCAAGGTTTTCACACTATGAATGTTACCGCTAAAACACGCCGCCATTAACGCCGTGCGTCCACCCGCATTTTTACTGTTCACGTCAATACCTTGATTCAACAAAGTAATCACCCGCTCTTCGTTACCATTCATCGCGGCAAGAAATAAATTTTTACCATCCTCAGCATAAAGCTGCGGAGAAGATGCGAGTAATAACATAATCAAACAATTTCTATACTTCATACGGAATCGCTACCTGCGTTTAGAGAAAATTAGGATAGAATGCAAAAACACCAAAAACCATCGGAATTTTGCTTCATGAACGAAAATCATAATATCAGCGTTACCGCCTCTGCGTCTTTCGTCGAACAGGAATCGGACGTTAACCAGAATCGCTACATTTTTGCCTATACTATCACTATCGCTAACACGGGTAAAAGCACGGCGCAACTATTGCAACGCCATTGGGTTTTGACCGATGCCAATGGCAAGATTCAAGAAGTCCACGGCGAAGGCGTAATTGGAATGCAACCGCAAATTAACACGGGCGAGCATTTTCGCTACACCAGCAGCGCGTTACTTGAAACGGATGTCGGCATTATGCAAGGTTATTACACGTTTCGGGACAAAAATGGCGAAACCTTTGACGCACCAATTCCGTGTTTCACGCTTGCGATTCCACGCACTTTGCATTAAATCATTATGGCTATTTACGCGATTGGTGATGTACAGGGCTGTTTTGACGAACTGTTGATTCTGCTCGATAAAATTTCTTTCAACGAACGTTCGGATCGATTGTGGTTTGTTGGCGATTTAGTGAACCGTGGCGCGAAATCATTAGAAACGCTGCGATTCGTCAAAAATCTAGGCACGGCAGCGATTACCGTTTTAGGTAATCACGATATTCATTTATTGGTCACGGCAAATTTCCCAGAACGCGCCAAGAAAAAAGATACGTTAAATGCCATTCTCACCGCACCCGATAAAGACGAATTACTCGATTGGCTACGGCATCGCCCGTTGTTCCATTATGAAAATGGGTTTGGTTTATTACACGCCGGTTTGCCGCCGCAATGGGATTTGGCACAAACTCAAACAATGGCGACGTTAGCAGAAACGGCGTTGCGTGGTGCGGATTATCAAACGTTACTCGCGCAACTTTATGACAATCAGCCCAACGTGTGGTCAGACGATTTGGCAGGAATTGAGCAATTACGTTTTATTTTCAATTGTTTTACCCGAATGCGTTTTTGCGATAAAGAGGGACGGTTAGATTTTAAAAATAACGGTGGAATGGGTTCACAGCCTGCATATTTATTACCGTGGTTTGAAGTTCAACATCGCAAAACAGCCAATACAAAACTCATTTTTGGACATTGGGCGGCGTTAGGGTATTACACCGAACAGAATTGTTTCGCGATTGATACGGGTTGCATTTGGGGACGTGAATTAACCGCGATACGTTTGGATGGCGACACTGTGCAACGATTTAGTGTTGCTTCGAAAGTACCACCGAAAAATACCACGTTTAATTTTTAGGAGTTAATTTATGTCAGACGAAAATACAGCTCTCATCACGCCACCGATTATCGTCGGCATCGGTGCATCGGCAGGCGGTTTAGAAGCATTCGAGCAATTTTTTCGTCACGCCCAAGTTAATAGCGGCATGGCGTTTGTTCTCGTGCCACATCTCGATCCCAGTCATGCCAGTTTATTGACTGAAATTTTACAACATACCACCACCATGCAGGTGGTCGAAGCCCTGAATCAAGTCACCGTGGAAGCCAATCACGTTTACATTATTCCACCCAATCGCGACATGGAAATTTTCCATGGCAAACTGCAATTGAGCGTCCCGAAAGCCCCGCGTGGTCAACGTATGCCGATTGATGCGTTCTTGCGGTCGTTGGCAGACGATCAATCCGAAAACGCCGTCGGCATTATTCTTTCTGGTACGGGAACGGACGGCACACTCGGACTTCGCGCCATTCTCGGTGTAGGCGGTATCACGCTGGTGCAAGATCCGACCACCGCAAAATATGACGGGATGCCATGTAGTGCAATTCAAGCCGGTTATGCCAGTCATATCTTGCCGGTCGAAACAATGTTAGATACGCTGCTGACCAGCACCCGCCATTTCAACATTCAGACAACTACACCCATTTCTTTGCCCGAAAGAAGATCTAGCACGGGGATGGGAGCTATTCTGCTACAGCTTCGCAATATCACCGGTCACGATTTCGCACTCTATAAAAAAAGCACTATCGGGCGACGGATTGAGCGACGAATGTTGCAACATTCTATCGATGACACCTACGTTTACGCTCGCTACCTCAAAGAACACCCCGATGAAGCGCATATTTTATTCAAAGAACTGCTCATAAATGTCACCAGTTTTTTCCGCGACACCGCCGTATTTGAAGCACTCGAAAAGCAAATTCTGCCCGAATTATTCAAAAAGAAAATCGATGGTGAAACATTTCGTATCTGGATTGCAGGTTGCTCCACCGGTGAAGAAGCGTACTCCATTGCGATATTAGTCCGCGAACTCATGAATAAAACCCGTCAAGAATTCAAAGTGCAGTTTTACAGTACCGATTTAGATGACGATGCAATTGGAAAAGCCCGTGCCGGACTTTATCCACTCAATATCGCGCAAGATGTCACGCCCGAACGGTTGCGCCATTTTTTTATCAAAGAAGAAAACGGCTATCGCATCAAAAAAGACATTCGTGAAATGGTGGTGTTCGCCGTTCAAAATGTCATTAAAGATCCGCCATTCACCAAATTAGATTTTCTCAGTTGCCGCAATTTGATGATTTATTTAACGCCGGAACTGCAAGACCGATTGATTACAGCGTTTCATTACGCACTCAAACCTGACGGAGTTTTATTGTTGTCGCCATCGGAAAGTATTGGCAAGCACACTGATTTATTTTCAGCAATCAATCACAAATGGAAGTTTTACCGCGCTATCCATTCCAGTATTTCTGGGCGTGCCATGATGACGACCCGCCCATTGACGTGGGCAGCTTCAAAAAATAACGATAGCCCCCAAGTAGAAATCCATTCCATCACCAAAGAAACCAATTTTGCCGAATTGACGCGGCGCGTCTTAGTACAATTTTTTGCCCCCGCATCCGTTGTGACTAATCTCAATGGCGATATTCTTTATGTGCATGGTGATACAGGAAAATATCTGCGTCCTGCGCCAGGTCATGCGACATTGAACGTAATCGAAATGGCACGCGAAGGGCTAGATTTGGAATTGCGGGCGGGTATTTATTTGGCAGTTCTCGATGGAACACCGACCATCAATCGTGAACTTTTGGTTAAAACGAATGGTGAATTTAGCACAGTGAGTTTGAGTATTCGGACATTGCCAGAAACCAATGGTAGTCAAAAACAATTACTCATTAGTTTTCAAGATATTACCACACCTGCTATTAAACCACCTCGTAAACGTATTGCTAAACCTGCCGAATTAACCCGCATCGAAGAACTGGAACGTGATTTAGCGTATTTGAAAGAAAGTTATCAATTCGGTCTTGAAGAACAACAAGCCTCGAATGAAGAACTCAAATCAACCAATGAAGAAATGCAATCGACGAACGAAGAATTGCAATCGACGAATGAAGAATTGGAAACGTCAAAAGAAGAGCTGCAATCTGTTAATGAAGAAATGATTACGGTGAATGCGGAACTACAAAGCAAAATTGAACAATTGGCAGACATTCAAAATGACATGAAAAATTTGCTCGACACGATTAACGTCGGCATTCTTTTCCTGGATCAAAACCTGTTGATTCGTCGCTTCACTCGCGAAGCGACACTGATTTATCGATTAGCCGCCTCTGACGTGGGACGTTCACTCAACGACATTAAATGTATGGCGGAAGGCGAAGATTTATTGATTGCCGCGCAAAAAGTGCTGGATTCCTTAATTCCGTATGAACGAGAAATGAGCATTGGTAACGATGCGTGGATATTGGCACGCATTCAACCCTATCGCACCTTGGATAACGTAATTGATGGTGTGGTGCTAACCTTTACCGATATTACGTCACGCATCCGAGTCATCGCGACCGAAGAAGCATTGATATTAGCGGAAGCTATCATCAATACCATTCGCGAGCCATTCGTCGTATTAGATGAAAATTTAAACGTGATATTTGCCAGCCGCACGTTTTATCAAATTTTTAAATCCACCCGTGAAAGCGCGGTAGGACATCCCATTTATACGTTGTGCGATAATCAATGGGATACACTGGCATTGCGCGAATTATTCGACAATATCTTAGTGATCAACAAGTCTTTTGAAGGCTACGAAATTTATTACGATTTCCCCGTCATTGGTAAACGTTTACTCACACTGAACGCTCGCCAAATTATAGGTAAAATCGGCGTACCCAAGATGATTTTATTGTCTATTTTCATTCGATGGGACAATCCAATTGACATCCTCCCTGCCCTGAACGGCGGGGTATCACGGAGTTTTTTCGATGAATAATAAAGCTGAAAAGTTATACCAGCAGTTACAAGCACAAATAGAAATGCGAACTGGCACCGAAGCACACGCGCACACTGAATTAAAAACGGAGCTTTCGACGACCGCGAATGAAATTCTGCAAGAGCTTTACACGCACCAAATAGAATTGGAGATGCAGAATGAAGAATTGCGACTAGCGCAAGAAGCGTTGGCGGAATCGCGGAATCTCTATATTGATTTGTATGATTCCGCGCCAGTGGGTTATTTGACGCTCTCCGCGCACGGATTGATTACTGAAATCAATCTTACCGCCACTTCTTTGCTGGGAGAGACTCGCCAAAAACTGATTCAACGACGTTTTTCACAATTTGTCACGCCCGAAGATAATGACCGTTGGTATCTTTTTTTTAGGGCGGCGATGAAACACGGCGAACGCCAAGAATGTGATTTAATGCTTCGCCGCCGTATCGATGACACAACGTTTAATATGCACCTCGATTGTCGCTATGTTCAAGTAAATGGCGACGTGGCACCGATGTTGCGGGTGACATTGACAGATGCCACACAACTTAAACACACGGAACAATTGTTGATGGATTCGCGCAATGAAGCCAATGCGTTCAATCTAGCGAAATCGGAATTTCTAGCCAAAATGAGCCATGAGATTCGCTCGCCGCTCAATGTAATCATTGGCGCGAGTTATCTTTTCAGCAAGACCGAATTAACCGAGAATCAGCGAGAATTTTTAAAAAAAATCGATTTTTCGGCGAATGTTTTGCTCGATGTGATTGATTCAATTTTGGATTTTTCTAAAATTGAAGCGGGTAAGTTATCACTGGAAACGATGGTGTTTTCACTCGCTGAATTAGTCAACAAAGTGATTGCACTGAACGAGTTAAATGCCGCGAATAAAAACATTGAACTTATTTTCTCAATTGCACCCGATACACCAGAATATCTCGTCGGCGACCCGATTCGCCTCGCGCAAGTCCTCACGAATTTGGTTGGCAATGCCGTGAAATTTACCGAAAAAGGGCGTGTGGTCATCACGGTAAAACCCAAAAATTTTGCTGACGATTGCACGCTGTTATATTTTTCAGTGAGCGATACCGGTGTCGGTATGACAGAAGAGCAAGCGGCGCATTTATTTCAATCATTCACGCAAGCCGACAATTCAATTACCCGAAAATATGGCGGCACGGGTTTGGGACTAGCGATTAGTAAACAATTGGTTGAATTGATGGGCGGGCGCATTTGGGTTGAAACCAGCACGCCCGATGCCGGCAGTCTATTTGCCTTCACTGTTAATTTAGGAATCGCACCGTACGCGATGGATAGTGATAATACTTGCCCAGATTTAAGTGTATTTGCTGACAAATCAGTGAATTTACTTGGGAGACGAGTCTTGTTAGTCGAAGACAATGACATCAACCAAGAGCTAATGATTGAATTACTCACGAATTTGGGTATGGTGGTTGTTTGTGCGGTGAATGGTTTAGAAGCAGTGGGGCGCGTGAAATCAGAGTCTTTTGATTTAGTGTTAATGGATTTGCAGATGCCGATTATGGACGGTTTGACGGCAACGCGCGAAATTCGCCAGGATTCACGTTTTGCGAATTTGCCGATTATTGCATTGACGGCAAACGCGCTGATTTCAGACAGAGAAAAAAGCCTTGCTGCCGGTTTAAACGACCATCTCACCAAACCGATTTATCCGAAAAAATTAACGGAAACGCTGTGTTTCTGGTTGCGTCCCGATGCACCTACTCATGAAATGATGCCACCGATTCCTTTAGCTGCGCCAGTTTCAGATTTATTACCCACCACATTACCGCCGTTCGATTTAGCAATTGCCTTGGTGAGAGTGAATGGCAACGATGTGCTGTTGTATAAATTGTTATGGATGCTCCATGAGCGTCATCACGACACGATGGTGAAATTACAGAGCTTAATTAGTGCCAATAAAATCAAAGACGCGCATCGGTTGGCGCATACACTTAAAGGCGTGGCGGGAACATTAGCGGCAAATGCACTGTATGACGCGGCACTTGCTGTAGAGCAGGCGTTGAAGAACGGTATCGAAGGTTCGGAACGCGATTTCTTACTCACGATTTTGAGTACGGAGTTAAGCACCGCACTCGCAGCAGTCACGACGTTAAAAGTGGAATCACCAGATGTTGCGATATTAAGCCAGGACGCGATTCATACCGCGTTGAGCGAGTTACACACCGCGCTTAGTCAGAATAATTTAACGGCGTGTGAATCGTTTGACGCGATTAGTCCGCAGTTGATGGAGTTGGGCGTAAACAATGAAATTCGGGAATTAAAGAACCATTTGGATGATTTGGATTTTCCAGCGGCGTTAGTGGTATTGGAAAAGGTAATTGCGGTATTTTCAGCGCGTACTGAAATAACGGCGGCAGAATCTAACGTATAATGCCGACATTCGTAACTCTTCATTTTTCCATTTTTCTATGACGCATTGGCTTAAAAATAACCCGCATTTACTCAGCGGAGGCTTTAAAGGTATCGAAAAAGAAAGTCTCCGCATTAACGCCCAAGGTTTGATTTCGCAAACCCTTCATCCACACGCTTTAGGTTCAACGCTGACGCATTCGAAAATCACCACGGATTATTCGGAAGCGTTGATTGAACTGATTACGCCGCCATTTTCCGATATTCGTGACACGCTTAAAACCCTGCAAAACATTCATCAATTTGTGTATGAAAATTTGGGTGATGAACAATTGTTGTGCGCGAGTATGCCGTGTGGAATTGATGGCGACGACAGTATTCGGATTGCGGAATATGGCAGCTCAAATATCGGGCAGATGAAACACGTTTATCGTCATGGATTGTGGCATCGTTACGGGCGCACGATGCAAGCGATTGCAGGCATTCATTTTAATTATTCAGTGCCTGAACCGTTGTGGGAATTTCTACATGAGAAATCAGGCAAATCACAATCGTTAGCGGATTTTAAAAACGCGGCATATTTTGGGCTGATTCGGAATTTTCAACGCATCGGTTGGTTAATTTTGTATTTATTTGGCGCGTCACCGGCAATTTGTAAAAACTTTTTCAAAAGTCGCCCGTCGCTCATGGCGCAATTTGAAGAATTCGACAACGGCACGCTTTATCACCCTTTCGCCACGTCGTTACGGATGAGTGACATCGGTTACAAAAGCAACAATCAGGCAGATTTAGCGATTGATTACAATTCGTTGGACGGTTACGTTGAAAGTTTGAGTGCAGCGATTAGTACGCCTTATGCGGATTATGAAAAAATTGGCGTGTGTGAAAATGGCAAATACAAACAATTGAACGCCAACGTGTTGCAAATCGAAAATGAGTTTTACAGTATCATGCGCCCGAAACAAATTGCATTGTCGGGCGAAAAACCAACTTCCGCATTGCATCGTGGTGGTGTGGAATATGTGGAAATGCGGGCGTTGGATTTAAACCCATTCCAACCATTGGGCATTGACGAACCGACGGCGCGTTTTATTGAAGCATTATTGTTGACGTGTTTATTGACCAACAGCCCTGAAATTACGGCGGACGAATTGCGGATAAATAATTCAAATCAGTTAATCGTGGCAAATAGTGGACGCAAACCGAATGTGGAATTGGTGAAAAACGGCGAAACGATTACGTTGCAAAACTGGGCGCGAGACATTTTGACTTCGATGCAACCCATTTGTGAAGCCTTGGATTCGACTGAAACTGAAAAGCCGTATTTTGAAACGTTGGAACTGCAATGTGAACTCGTTGGAAATCCTGATTTAACACCGTCTGCAAAAATGCTCGCGGCGATGCGTGACATGAAAAAACCATTTGCTTGTTTCGCAGTAAACCAATCCGCAGAACTCGCCAAAGTTTTCGCCGCACAATTGTTAGATGCAGTCACACGGCAAGAATTTGTCAATTTGGCGGCAGAATCACACGCAAAACAACAGGAATTAGAAGCCGCGCCACAACTGCCTTTTGAGCAATTTTTAACACATTACTTTTCACAATTATGAACATTGAAACCTTACAAATCGAACTTGCGGGTAAAAATCCGCGTGTGATTTTAAAAGCCGCGTTAGCGCAATTCGATAATATCGCTATTTCATTCAGCGGCGCGGAAGACGTGATTTTGATTGATTTGGCATTGAACATTCGCAAAGATATTCAGGTTTTTTGCTTGGACACCGGACGTTTGCACGCTGAAACCTATCGTTATATTGAACAAGTACGAAAACATTACGGCATTGAAATCGAGGTATTAAGTCCAAATCGGGAATTGCTCGACAACTTTGTGAAAACGAAAGGCTTGTTTAGTTTTTATGAAGACGGACATTCGGAATGTTGCGGTATTCGCAAAGTTGAACCGTTGCGCCGCAAATTGGCAAATGTTGATGCGTGGATTACTGGGCAACGAAAAGATCAAAGTGTAGACACGCGCCAAGCCGTTCCAGAAGTGCAAATCGACAGCGCATTTTCAAAGCCTGAACACACGTTGATTAAATTTAATCCGTTGCTCAATTGGACTTCAGCGCAAGTGTGGGATTATATCGAAGCGTATCAAGTACCTTATAATCCGCTGCATCAGCAAGGTTTTATCAGCATTGGTTGTGAACCGTGTACGCGAGCGATTTTGCCGAATCAACATGAGCGCGTGGGGCGATGGTGGTGGGAAGATAGTGCAAAAAAAGAATGCGGTTTGCACGTCGGAAATGTGAAAAAGTAAATCCAAAAAAGGGCGACAAAATCGCCCTTTTTTATGTCAAAAATTAGTCTTCAGATTGTTCGACTAAAAACTTTTTGTAGTTAATCGACACTTTCAAACCCGCAAATCGTCCTGCCATTCGCGTTAACTCTTGGGTCTTTTTATCAAACGTGAGTTTGACTTCATTCAACGCCCGATCTTCGTAACCTTTTTCAATTTCATGCGTATCAAGCAAGAAATGATAAATGTAAATTTCCTGTTCAGGTTCGTCTTTAATTTCTAACGGTTCGCCCAATTTCGCTACCACCGTGGCTTTCTTTGGCAAATGTTCAGAAATTTTTTCCAACAACGCACTATTTGCTTTGAGTTGATGTTTCTCTTTATCGATTTCCGCGCCACCAATTGAACGCAAAGACACTTCCAAAAATTTTGGCGGTGCAATTTCTAAAAATAACGACGAAAATGACCACGCCGTTAAGCGACTTTCTTTGTTGAAATATAAATCCGTGTAAAATTTGATTTCCGGCTTAATCACGTTGCCAGCGGCATCAATCTTGCGGAACCAATATCGCCATTTTCGCCCGTTAGCGGTGGGCGAATCGTCGCTCGGATACAGTTTCGACAATGACACAAAATCTTTGCTGTATAAAATTGGCTCTTTGAATTGCAACGTAAATTCGTCGGTGACGACAATTGCAAAGTGTTTATCAAAATCGTTCATTTGCTGATAAACCTGAAATGCCCGAAGCCAATACACGCAACCTGTCAACATCAGCGCGACCATGAGAACGCCGATTAACGGGATTTTTTTGACTAAAATTTTCATGTTCGCACCAATGCGTTAAGCGGGTAATTTAGCGACAAAATCTTTCAAATATGCCAAAAAGTCTTCTTTCAATTCGGGATGAATTAAGGCTTCTTCGACACTCGCTTGTAAATAGCCTAATTTTGAACCGCAATCGTAACGTTTGCCTTCAAATTCATACGCAAAAACATTCTGATCCAGCATCAACGCTGCGATTGCGTCAGTTAATTGGAATTCTCCGCCTGCGCCTTTGCCGGTTTCTTCTATTTTTTTGAAAATCGCAGGCGTTAAAATGTAACGTCCGACAACAGCTAGATTTGACGGCGCACGATCTGGCGCAGGTTTTTCAACAATTAAATCGACTTGTCCTAACGTCGGAGTCATTTCTTTGGTTTTAACAATCCCGTATTTGTCGGTTTCATTTGGATCAATGCGTTCAACACCTAAAATACTGCATTGATTTTTATGATATTGCGCGACCATTTGCGTTAAACAACCGCTATTTTCACCATTCACAATTAAATCGTCCGCCAAAATAACCGCAAAAGGTTCATCGCCAATCGCGCGTTTTGCACAATTTACCGCGTGACCTAAACCTAAGGCTTCGGCTTGACGAATAAAAATAAACGTCACATTCGGCGGCATCATTTGACGAATCATTTGCAGCGTTTCGATTTTGCCGCGAATCATCAACTCATTTTCGAGTTCGTAGGCTTTGTCGAAATGGTCAACAATCGCGTTTTTGCTGCGTCCTGTAATGAAAATCATCGTGTCAACGCCTGCGGCAACCGCTTCTTCGACGGCATATTGAATTAACGGTTTATCCACAATCGGCAACATTTCTTTAGGACTAGCTTTAGTTGCTGGTAAAAAACGTGTGCCTAAACCCGCCACTGGAAAAACTGCTTTTCTAATTTTTTGGCTCATTTTGATAATCTCGATAGGAAAAATAAGAAGAATAAAAACGCGGCATTATACGTTAGAACGTAGCGTAGACGTTATTTCAACCATTGCGTGATGGTTTCAAAATCAAATTGATTCACGCGCTCGGTGAGTTGTGTCGCCAAAATGGAATCCGACGCTTGAATTTGCTCAATCAAACTTAAACAACGTTCTATATCTAATTCCATTGCCGCGCTGTGCAACGCAGCAACAAGCTCTGTCGATACGTTTTTCAACGTGGCTAAGTTGATGATTTCCTTTTCTGGCGGCAACGTTTCTTCAGGCATTTCATAATCAAAACACACGCCGAGATGTTTTTTCATTGCATCAAAAATTTCCGAATCCCGATACGGTTTATTCACGATGTCATCCACACCGACGGCTAAAAACGCTTGCCGTTGCTCTAAAAAAACTGAGGCGGTGACAGCGACAATTTTGACTTTGTCACCGTGCGGCAAAGCACGAATTTGGCGGGTCGCTTCGATACCATCCATAATCGGCATTCGCCGATCCATCCAAATAAAATCGGGTTTCAAAAGCGGAAATTGCTCTACGGCTTCTTGACCATTGACCACTTCGCAAATATCAAATCCCACCGGTTCCAATAATCGCCGCAGCAATAATCGGTTTTCAACTTGATCTTCGACAATCAACACGCGGTAACGCGGTTGTCCAGCGGATAACGCGACCACTTGTAATTCGGCATGATGCGCGGCGGCGGGAATATCAGTAAATGAAATTTTGGTCACCGGTAATTTCAGGGTGAAACACGAACCTTGATTTAACACGCTGGTCACGCTGATGTCGCCGCCCATCAATTCAGCAAATTTTTTCGTAATCGGCAAGCCCAAGCCCGTGCCTTTTTGATCCGATTCCACGCCGACTTGCACAAACGTTTCAAAAATACGCGGCAAATCCTGCTCAGAAATACCAGTGCCGCTATCTTCAATCGTAAAAATCAGCACGCCGTTATCGTTCCCTACCGAAAAGTCAGCCGTTAAGCGCACGCGCACTTGCCCGCGTTTTGTGTATTTCACAGCGTTGCTGATGAGGTTTAGCAAGATTTGGCGCAACTTCGATTCGTCCGAATTTACAAAACGCGGGAAGTCCGACGACTGATCAAAAAACAGCTCTAAACCTTTGACCTCAGCACGTTGGTGCATCATATCGATGGTATCGCGCACTAAATCACCCAAATCGAAATTACTGTTTTCAATGATAATCCGACCGGCTTCAATTTTTGCCATATCCAAAATATCGTTAATCAATTCCAATAAATGTTTGCCACTATTGTTGATGATATTTAAATTTTCACGTTGCCTTACGTTCAACGTCGAATCTTTTTGCATCAATTGTGAAAAGCCCAAAACAGCATTCATCGGCGTGCGTAATTCGTGGCTCATATTCGCTAAAAATATGCTTTTTGCACGATTCGCGGCTTCGGCTTTATCTTTGGTTTTTTCGAGTTCAGCACTCAAAGCTTGCAAATGTTGATTATTGAGTTCCAAGGCTTCTGTGCGTTCAATAACACGCTGTTCAAGGTGTTCACTCAAAACACGATAATCATTTTCAGAGGCAAGAATCGCGTGTTCCCGTTCTTGAATGGCTAACTTCATTTCATTCACGCCATTAGCAAGTAAAGTCATTTCTTCCGTTCTATTTTCCATCAATTCGCTGCTGTAATCACCGTGCGTAATTGCTTCAATCGCTTGCAAAATTGTTTGCAATGGACGCACCACCAACGTATTTAGAATAATCATCAACGATAAAATAATCGAAATACTCAATGCAACAAGTGAAATTAAGCGGGCAAATACCTCTTGATAAAGAGGTTCTTTGACAAACTGTGTCGTGAGATAAACGCTTACCGCACCAATTTTTTCATCATCATGAAAAATATCGCCATGACGCTGAATAAAATTCCCTTGCACCGCTTTGTCGGCATTGATGACTTGCCAGTTTGTATCACGGATTTTTCCGCGAATTACTTGCTGGTTATCGGTGATAATTACCGCATAGATTTTTTTATTCAGCAGTTCAATTTCAGCCACTTTGTTTTGCCACGTTTCATCCATTTCCCATAATGGCAATTTTAAACTTTCGGTTAATCGCTGAATTTCTCGGTCGGCGGTGTCGTTTAATTCAGTATAAAGCTGGCGCCTCGTTTCAAAATAGCGATTGGTTTCATAAAAACCTAACACACCCATCACGACACATAGCAACGATAAAATAATTTTAGTTTTGATACTTAGCATGACGTTTTAAGGCGATGGACTTTGATAAAGTTTAGTGAAGCGATTCAATTCTTTGAACCATGATGCGGGCGGCGGTTGTAGATAATAACGGTTGATGATTTCAGCATAACGTCCATTTTTTATAATTTCCGCCAAACCTTGTCGATAACGTTGAGCAATTGCATCAGCATTTGGATAATTTTTATCCAGCATAATCGCAATCGCCGAAATAGAATGCGGCAACGGAATTGCGACAAAATTATTTTGTTCATCGGGAAACAATTTGGCAATCATTCGCTGACCTACTAAATCGATTTCCAACACAAAATCCAATCGTCCGTAATGCAATTTTTTAAACAGCGATTCTTGGGTGTAACTGGTTTCGATATGCACGCCTAATTGTTCAAACGGAGCGCGATTTACAATCGTGCCGGACAATGCGCCGATACAATAACCGCGTAAATCATTTAGCGTTTTAAAGGAAACTTTTTTTTGATGCGCGGGATCGTAGTAATACAGCGCGACTTGCGAAATCGCAATCGGAATCACGGCGGCGAAATCCTGATTTTCCATATAAAAAACAGGATTGCCCAAATCGTTATCCGTCGTGTCTTCAATGAGCCGTTTTAGCGGCATAAATTCAATGCGCGATTCTAAATTTGCCGCTTCGGACATCGCGGCAATAATTTCGCCACCTAAACCGTTAAAGGGTAAATTTTTTGACCAATACGGCAAACTTTCATTAGCATTGAGAATAATCGCTTCGCCATGTGCCATGCTGGCAAACAATATCAATGATAAAAACCACGCCCAATTTTTCATCAAAAACTAACGATGCACCGGCACAAAATACGATTCCATTGCCAAATCGCCAATGTGTGCTTTGATGATGTCATTGTATTGCCCGCTGGCAATCAGTTTCGTCAATCCACTTTGAAACTGTTTCGCTAATGCCGCACCTTTTGGATTTTTTTTGTTAAAGACAACAGAAATTATCGCGTCTTCCGTACTTGGTTCTAACCGAACAATCGCCGATTGTTGGTCGCTAAAATTTTTCGCCAAAGCCATTTTCATGGTCAAATCGGATTCGCGCAACACATCTATTTTTCCGGCAATCAACGCTTTAATGCGGGCATCTAAACGGTCTTGCTCAATTTTAATGCCGGCTTTTTGATACGCCGTTAAGGATTCACCTTTGTTTACACCGATTGTGAAATTTTTAAAGTCTGCTAAATTTCCTGTCCACGTCAGCGTTTCATATTTTGGACGGTAATAAAAATAGCTTTCTTTCAAACTCACCACCGGCACGATAATCAGATTTTTTAATTCCGCCGCACTTAAATCTAAATCATATCCCGCAATACCGAGCGCATTTTCTTCATTTAAATAATACGCCAGCATCGTTTTTAACGGCAAAACCGTGAGCGTACTTTCAACTTGTTCAGCTTTAAACGCAGCGGTTATCAATGCCGCCGCAATACCTCCATCCGCTAATTCGGAACTCAAAACCGCTGGAAAATCTAATGCGAAAATCTCATTCACCGCTGGTGTGAGCAATGCCGAAGTTACACGAGGTCCAGTGGCTTGCGCCATCGTAGCGACACAAAATAAAACGATGCCATAAAAAAATGTTTTCATCACAAGCTCCTAATCGTTAATTGCCGAACCAGATTGCACCAATAATTTATCCCACAAACCAAAATGCAGCCCAAACGGCGTAGTTTGTGACATGAAAATCGTAATTTTTTGTTCTTTCGGATCAATGCTAAAACGAGTTGAATAAATCCCCGCCCATTCAAAAACACCCGCATCGCCGCTATCAACATCGTGACCACGATCTTGTTGAATCGCAAAACCTAAACCGAATTTCCAAGCGTGATCGTGCAAAAATGTCGCGTCGAAATTTCCAATATGATTCGTCGCCGTCATGAGTTCAATCGTTTTCCGACTTAGCAACCGTGTGCCGTCTAATTCGCCTTGATTCAACAACATTTGCGCGAAACGGTAATAATCATAAACCGTCGAGATGACATTCGCGCCACCCGTTAGATATTTGCCCGAAGTCGCATACGCATCTTGTGGACACAACCACAAATCCGCATCAATCAATGGTTTATCATCGACGCGCAACAAACTTCCGTGCCAATCACTTTTCCAAACCGCCGCAATTCGACCTTGTTTTTCTGGCGGCACGAAGAAATAACTGTCCTTCATTTTCAACGGCACGAAAATCCGTTGCATCACAAAATCATCAAATTTTTGTCCCGACACGACTTCGACTAAATAGCCCAAAACATCGTTCGACAAACTGTATTCCCAAACTTCACCGGGCTGTTTGAAAAGCGGCAATCGTGCTAAACGTTTCACCATGTCGCCAATCGTTTCGTCAGGACGACAAAAACCGTCCGTGATACCTGCTTGTTTGTACAAATCCACCACAGCTTTGCGCTCGGGTTCGTGGTAATAATTATTTGAGAACAGATAAAGTAAACCAGAACTATGCGTCAACAAATCGCGCACCGTGACTTCACGCTTGACCGGCACGAGTTTATAACCCTTGCCGTCGGCGTTCATTTCCAACACTTTTTGATTTTTGAATTCGGGAATATATTTTGAAACGGGGTCAGACAGTAACAATTTCCCTTGCTCGTAAAGCAGCATAATCGCCACGCTGGTCAGCGGTTTTGTCATCGACATCACACGAAACATCGTGTCACGTTGCATCGGTTTATTATCGTCGGCTAATCCGAAGGATTTGAAATAAGCGATTTTTCCCTTTCGAGCAATGAGGACATTGGCACCGCCGATTTTCTTTTCGGCAATATGAGATTCCATTAGCGTGTCTAAATTTTGCAAGCGTGATGACGATAATCCGACGCTTTCGGGGGAAACAATCGCAGGTACATCTTCAGCAACGACGCCATGTGAAATCACGGTGAACAAACCAAACAGCACGAAACGTTTTAACATCGCTTTCTCCTTGTTAATCCAAAAATTTATTCCGAATAACTAAAAACTCATCTAAATGCTCAAAAAACAAATCCAATAAAACAGGGTCAAAATGTACGCCGCGTTGTTGGTGAAAAAAATCTAAAATTTTAGGTAATTCCCACGCCGATTTGTAGCAACGCACGGAACCTAACGCATCAAACACATCGGCAATCGCTGCAATACGTCCTGCGACACTAATTTCGTCACCCGTCAGACCATACGGATAACCGGTACCATTCCATTTTTCATGATGTTCAACTGCAATCGTGGCCGCCATGCGTAATAATGGACGTTGCGATGCTGATAACATTGAAAAACCTAACGTGGTGTGCGATTTCATCACGTCAAATTCTTCAAGAGTATATGCGCCTGATTTATTTAAAATCGCATCTGCAATCGCCACTTTGCCAATATCGTGCATAGGTGAAGCCTGTTGAATTAACTCTGCGTCTTCAAAATTACAGCCATATAACTTCGCCAATAAACATGAATACGCAGCGACACGCTTAACGTGTTGTCCCGTTTCCAGTGAACGAGTTTCACAAATTTCGCCCATTGTGAAAATCAATTCACGCTGCGTGTCGATGATTTCCTGATTTAAGCCACTGATTTTTTCAATCCCTTCGGCAACTTGTCGCGCCATGTCATTTTGATACGCCTTCAATTTTAAATGCGTCGAAACACGGGCTTTGACTTCTTCAAATTGAAAGGGTTTGTTAATGTAATCTACCGCCCCGACGTTAAATGCTCTCACTTTGTCCGCAATATCACTCAACGCGCTAATGAAAATAATCGGAATATCTTTGGTGCGGTCATGACGTTTTAATTCTTCGCACACTTCGTAACCGTTCATTTCCGGCATTTTGATGTCGAGCAGAATTAAATCCGGCAACTTTTGCACAATCGCCTGCAACGCCATTGCACCGGAAGTTGCCGGTCTGACTTTGTAACCGTCCTCTTTCAAAATAGACGTGAGCAATTGCAAATTCGCCAACGTGTCATCCACAATTAGTACGTCAGCGGCATACGATTCAATCGAATTTTTCAGCATAAAAAACAACACAAAAGTTAAAATGAACAGCTATTGGCTATATTGTGCCGTTATTATCGTTTCACAGGAATAAAAAATGAGCGACGAGCCACTCAAGATTTTAAAAACCGTGTTTGGTTATCCGCAATTTCGGGGACAACAACAAGCGATTATTGACGATATTATTGCCGGTAAAAGTGCGTTGGTGTTGATGCCGACTGGCGGTGGAAAATCATTGTGTTATCAAATTCCAGCGTTGATTCGACACGGCGTGGGCGTGGTGATTTCACCGTTGATTGCCTTGATGCAAGATCAAGTCGATGCGCTTAAACAATTGGGTATTCGTGCCGCATTTTTGAACTCGGCTTTATCGCCGCAAGAAGCGCAGCACGTCGCACAGCAATTGCAAAATGGTGAACTCGATTTGCTCTATATCGCGCCAGAACGATTGAAGATTTCGGCAACGTTAGTACTTTTGAAAACATTGCCGATTGCGCTGTTTGCGATTGATGAAGCGCATTGTGTGTCGCAATGGGGACACGATTTTCGTGTCGATTATTTGAATTTGTCGATTTTGCACGAGCAATTCCCCACAATTCCACGCATTGCGTTGACTGCCACCGCTGACGAGCGAACTCGCACCGAAATTCGACAACGGCTGCAACTCGAAGATTCGCCGCTGTATATCAGTGGTTTTGACCGTCCAAACATTCGTTACACGATTGTGCCGAAACAAGCAGGTTCGGGCAAAGATCGTCAGCAACTTCTCGATTTTATTCGCAAACATCACGACGGCGATGTGGGCATTGTCTATTGTATGTCTCGCAAAAAAGTCGATGCAATTGCGGAATGGTTAACCTCGAAAGGCATTAACGCCCTACCCTATCACGCCGGTTTGCCGACGGACGTTCGACAACAAAATCAACAGCAATTTTTACAGCAAGACAAGATTGTAATTGTCGCCACGATTGCGTTTGGAATGGGGATTGATAAACCGAATGTGCGTTTTGTGGCGCATTTAGATTTGCCGAAAAGCGTGGAAGCGTATTATCAAGAAACGGGGCGTGCCGGTCGTGACGGTACACCGGCGAATGCTTGGATGGCTTACGGTTTGGGCGATATTGTGATGTTGAAAAAATGGATTGCTCAATCCGAAGCTGACGAGCTGCACAAAAGTTTAGAAACGCACAAACTCGATGCAATGTTGGCGTTGTGTGAACAAGTGCATTGTCGGCGACAAACCTTGTTGCAGTATTTTGGCGAAACGTTGGCAAAACCGTGCGGCAATTGTGATTGTTGTTTAGATCCGCCGCAAACCTGGGATGGTACGTTGGCGGCGCAACAAGCATTGTCGTGTGTTTTTCGTACAGGTCAACGGTTTGGGGTTTCGTATTTAATCGAAGTCTTGCACGGTATTCAAACTGAGCGGATTCGCGCCAATAAACACGACGAACAAGTAACGTTTGGTCTCGGTAAAGATTTAGACGATGGGCAATGGCGTTCCGTATTTCGTCAATTGATTGCGCTCAATTTAGTCGAGGTCGAATTTTCGTATAACACGTTACAACTTGCGCCGGCTAGTCGTCCGGTGTTGCGCGGTGAAAAACAATTGATGTTTCGTCCTGATGTGCGTCCTGAAAAATCAACGCGCACGCGAGCCGTGGTGAAAAAAGCCGTGATTGCCGACGATTTGAAAACTCGTTTTTGGAATGCGTTGCGTGACAAACGGCGTGAACTTGCCGACGCGCAAAATGTGCCACCACATACGATTTTTCAAGATGCAACATTGATGGCAATGACAGCATTGAAACCGCAATCGTTGGCGCAATTCGGTGAACTGTCGGGCGTGGGCGAACTCAAATTGATGCAATACGGCGAAGATTTTCTAAGTATTATTCAACGATTTACGGTATTGGATAATGACGATTTGAGTTCAAGCGGCATTTCGATTCAGTTGTATAAATTGGGAAATAGTGTGGAAACCATTGTGGAATTACGGCAATTTCAGGCTGCGACGATTTATGGGCATTTAGCTGATGGTATCGCGTTAAAAGAATTGGTGTTGAGTGACGTTATTCCTGTTTCTGCCAAAGAAATCAGTGAAATTGAAGCGGCGATTTTGGCATTGCCAGACGAATTGAAAAATTCGCTCAAATCGGTTTTTGAGCAGTTTGGCGAAAAGTACAGTTACGGGATTTTGCGTTGCGTTCGAGCGGCATTGGGTAGCGTATAATGCCGTCATCAATTTTATTTTGAATAAGGTCTTTCATGTTTACAGGAATTATTTTAGCGGTCGGTAAAATCATAGCAATTACTCCGCACAGTGGCGACATACGTTTAACAATTCACACAGGAAAATTGCCGCTTGTCGAAGCCAATTTGGGTGACAGTATTGCCGTGAATGGCGTATGTTTAACAGCGGTGGAATTGGGACACGATTATTTTGTCGCTGACGTGTCAAACGAAACGTTGTCGCATACTTGTTTAGCCTACGCGCAAGTCGGCACGCCGGTTAATTTAGAACTCGCATTGACACCGACAACTCGTTTAGGCGGGCATATTGTCAGCGGTCACGTCGATGGCGTGGGGACAATTATCGAGAAGAAAAATGATGGACGTTCGATTCGTTTTACCGTGCAAGCCCCCGATGAATTGGCAAAATATATCGCGCAAAAAGGCTCGATTTGTATTAACGGCATCAGCCTCACCGTGAACAGTGTGAATGGCGCGAGTTTTGGCATTAACATCGTGCCGCACACATTGAAAGAAACGACTTTGAATGACGCGGTAGTCGGTACGAAAGTGAATTTAGAAGTCGATGTGTTGGCGCGATATATGGAACGACTCATGAAAGGCGAAGCCGCTGCGAAACCGTGTTCGGCTGTTACAATGGAACTTTTGCAAAACAGTGGTTTTATCTAAAAGGAAGCAACAATATGTCTAATAGCAAAATTGAGGATATTCTTTCTCTGGTAGAACAGAATTTTGAGTTTCTTCATGTGGGTGCTTTTTTAAATTATCATGCAACGAAGGAAAATTTATCATCAAAAACTATTGATATTCAACGAACTTTTGAAAATGAAAAAACATATTGTGTATCTATGAAATGTCTCACTGAAGACGCATTATCTCAGTATCATAAATTGCAAACTGCCACAGTGTTTGGTTATTTGGTTGAATGGAATGCAATTCGTGGTGTGAGCATGGCTATGGTGGAAGGAATCAAATTAGAATCTTATTTCAAAAAATTTATAGAAAACCAATTAGGAAATAGATACAAACATTACTACGCAATTTTATGTTTTATTCGGAATGTATTGTCACACAACATCGATAATGAAATTAGATTAAAACAAAGTGATTATGAAGGGACAAAAGAGTCATTTTTAAAATATGAAAAATCTTTAAAAAAAGAACCTTCTGGTATTGCAAAATTTGACGTTAATTATTGTGATGTATTTCCTAATCTGAATGCTCCCAGAGATTATGTTTTCGATATAGAAGTAAATTTTAAAGGTCTCCAGCCAAACGAATGTTTTCTTGATGTCATTTCAGAATTGCATTTATTGATGTTCACTGAGTTTTGCTTCAACTTAGTGAAGTTATTTCGATTAGAAGAAAAAGCAAAATTAACAGCAGCACTTTAATAAAACCAGTGGATTTATAACTAAATGAACAGTACCGAAGAAATTATTGAAGACCTGAAACAAGGCAAAATGGTCATTATCATGGACGACGAAGACCGTGAAAATGAAGGCGATTTACTGATGGCGGCAGAGTTTGCACGCCCCGAAGACATTAACTTCATGGCGCGTTATGGACGCGGGTTGATTTGCCTGACGTTGACGCAAGAACGCTGTCAGCAATTACGTTTGCCACTCATGGTGACTGAAAATAAAACGCCGCATTACACCAATTTTACCGTGTCGATTGAAGCCGCAACGGGCGTAACTACTGGGATTTCTGCGGCGGATAGAGCGCGAACCGTTCAAGCGGCGGTTGCTAAAAATGCGACCGCTGACGATTTAGTTCAACCGGGACATATTTTCCCACTCATGGCGCAAGCAGGCGGCGTGTTGAATCGTGCTGGACACACCGAAGCGGGTTGTGATTTAGCACGATTGGCAGGCGTAGAACCGGCGGCGGTAATTGTTGAGATTTTGAATGAAGACGGTTCAATGGCGCGACGTGCAGATTTAGAAGTTTTTGCTGCTGAGCATCAACTCAAAATCGGCACTATTGCAGATTTAATTCATTATCGTATTCAACATGAAAATACGCTAGAACGTGTGAGCGAATGCGCGTACCCGACAGAATTTGGTGAGTTTCGCTTATATGCGTACCAAGACAGGAACGACAATAATCTGCACATTGCGTTAGTCATGGGCGATATTAGCGGCGAAGACCCCGTTTTGGTTCGCGTTCATGCGCGAAATGTTTTAGATGATATTTTTGCATCCAAGCGCGGTGAATCCAGTTTGTCGATTCGTGCCGCCATGGAAAAAATCTCACAAGCGGGTCGCGGCGTTTTGGTATTGATTCGCCAAAGTGAAAACAATCAAGCCTTGGCGGAACAGATTCACCGTTATCAATTGGCAGATAACGGGCATCATGTTACAGCGAATAACGATGTGGATTGGCGTACAACAGGAACTGGCGCACGCATTTTGGCGGATTTGGGTGTGAAAAAGTTGAAAGTTTTAGGCACGCAAAAAAAATACATCGCGTTATCCGGTTTTGATTTAGAAGTTTCAGAACACATTGGCTGATACAAAATGTGGGCGTAAAATTATTTTGCGCCATTTTTCATTTTGAAAACGCAATAAATTGTCGGTAAGGCGAATCTATCCACCACGTTAAACCTTCGTAGTAATATCCGGTAAATTAACATTTCAAACAATAAGCGAGGCTCCTGTGAGTGATAAAAATACTAACTTTTACGCAGATACTAATTTACGTTATCAAATTTATATGGAATGTATATCAATGGCCAGATACGCGCTGGCGAAGGGTAAATCTGTTCCCGCCGATTCGATTAAAAATATTGAGGCGTTTGAAAGTTATATCCCAGCAGAAGATGGTGGAGACGATTTACTGCAAATACGAAGAGAAATAGATATTACAATTTTGATTGATACGCACAATTCATTAGCACGTCTTATCGAACCAGCAGTACCAAAAACCGTGCTATTGCTCGATAGAGAACAAAAAAATAAAACAATGCTTAAGTTTTTAGGTGCCATTTCATTAGTTCGACAACTTATGTTGATGGCGATTATTTCCCTAATTATTTTTATAGCATTGTTATCAAGTCCGTACATAAATGGCACTAAATTAGAACAAGACGTTTTATCCGCTAATGGAATAGAGCAATTTGCTCGTTTGATATTTTATATCAGCGCAGCAGGACTGGGAGCATCATTTGCAGCGTTGTATAAGGTACACGATTACATTTCAAAAGGAACTTATGATCCGGCTTATCAAGCCTCTTATTGGATTCACTTTTTGTTAGGTCTTATTGCCGGATTACTCTTGGCGGTACTGATCTCCGAACAATCTATCCAAACCGACGGGGTACTCTCAAAGGGCGTTATTAGACCATTGCTAGCAATTTTAGGTGGATTTTCTGCTGATTTACTTTACACCTTTTTAAACAGAATGGTAGAAACGTTCAAATCGCTATTTGCAGGCAGTACGCAAACCATACTTGATGCCAAAACACTAGAAGCTAAATCTAAGCTGGCAAATTTAGAAGTTGATGTACGTATGAAATTGGCTCAGAGCTTGATGGAGATGCAACAAAAAATAGGGGCAGAAACTGATTCCGAGCAAGTCAAACAACAAATTAGCGATATTCTTAATAATTTGGTTAAATCGAAATAAAACGTTTGAATTGGACAGATTTTTAAACGGTTAAGGCAGTAAAAACTCTTCTTGATCGACCATCAATCCTGCGCTAGTAAAAAAATCATCGCCTAGTTTTGAAATAGGAATATCACGGCATTTTAAATTGGCAATGTGTTTGCCATCTTTTTCAACTGAAACGCCGTCTTTAGTTCCCCAACCCTTACCAATTGCGGTGTAGACAATATAATTGAATTGACCGTTAATAAAACGTAGATAAGCCCCGCCACCACCTGAAAACATCAACGTCCTTGCCTGAATATCAGCATGGTGAGATGGTTCGGTTGAAGCGGGAAAAATCAACTCTGGCGTATTTTTTTGTCCGAATCGATATTGTAAATAACCGCTGTTTTGAGAAATATCTTTCGATGCACATACTGACACGATGTTTTTGCCTAATGAGCAAGAAAAAATAATGTTCTCTTGCTCACGGCAATGCGAATCTGTCGCTAGCACAGGAAATGAAATCAAATATGACAATCCCATTAGTGCAACTAGATTCTGTTTCATAGCAAATATTCTCAAGCTAATAATGCGTAGTATTTTTTGAAATTCTTAATGCGTTCATCCAAACCGAGTGTGCCGCCATTCACTTTTTTGGTGATTTCAGTCACTACCGCATCGCTTGAACCTTTATCTGCCGATGAATTTAGAGAACGAGAATTCCAAAACCAAGCCGCTGACAATAACGCATATTTTTCTGAAACTAAGTCGGAATTATTCAAAATATCGTCATCAACTGATTTATCAAACGCGCTGTAATTATCTTTACCGGTCAACTGAATGTAACCACGACCTCTGTATTTGTAACCTTCTTTACTCGCCTCATCACCATTCCCCATTCGGTTGGCGTAAACTCGTGAAGCAATTTTTTCCGGTTGCCGCGCATAACTCTCAGCCAAATTATCTGGAAAATATTTTGAAAACGTTTTTTTCAAACCATCGGCCGAATAATTCAAATTTTCTTGTGTCACTTTAAACTCGCCGCTTTCATGAGCGCATTGCGCTAAAAAATGCGCTAAACGTAAAGGCGTATTGATTTGAAACTCTGTAGCGCAATCAGGAATTTGACTAATTACAACATCGGGAATATGTCCCGTTAATTTGTTTAAATCTAATTCGCCAACGGATGCAGATATATCTGTGACAGTCGTTGGAAATAACTTATTCCATGTTGCTGAACCGACAATACCATCTGCGGTTAATCCATTTTCAGCTTGCCATATTTTTACCGCTTTTTCTGTTCCGGCTCCAAATATACCATCATCTGTGAGTCCCAATTTTGCTTGCATTTTTTTGACATCATCGCCTTTTGATCCAACTTTCAATAACATGGTTAAGCCTCTCCGATAAGTTAACATCTACAATAAAAATAGGGATTCAGAAATACTGAATCCCCGAAAAAATAATTTAACCGCGATAATCTGCCATCTGATCAAAATTCAAATACTGATAGGTTTTCGCGGCATTATCGTTAATGTTTGCGGCATAACGCATATATTCTGAAACCGTTGGGATTTTACCCAAAATCGAACATACCGCCGCTAATTTTGCCGACGACAAATACACATTCGTGTTATCACCCAAACGATTCGGGAAGTTGCGTGTTGACGTTGAAACAACCGTTGCACCTGCTTTCACTCGCGCTTGATTCCCCATGCACAACGAACAACCTGGCATTTCTAAACGTGCGCCTGCTTTTTCAAACGTGTCGTAAACGCCTTCTTTCGTGAGTTGCGACACGTCCATTTTGGTCGGTGGCGCAATCCACAATTTACTCGGCAACTCGCCTGTTTGTTGTTTGAGTAATTTTTCGGCGGCGCGGAAATGTCCGATATTGGTCATGCACGACCCTAAAAATACTTCGTCAATTTTTGTTCCTGCCACGTCTGATAATTTTTTAATATCATCGGGGTCATTCGGACACGCGAGCAACGGCTCTTTGATTTCGCTCATATTGATTTCAAGAACTTCAAAGTATTCGGCATCCGCATCGGGTTCGAGTAAAACAGGATTTTCGAGCCAATCTTGCATCTTTGAAATCCGACGTTCAATCGTTCGCGCATCACCATAACCTTCAGCAATCATCCATTTCAACAACGTGATATTTGAATTCAAATACTCTTGAATCGGTGCAGCGTTCAAACGCACCGTACAACCTGCTGCCGAACGCTCTGCCGACGCATCGGATAATTCAAATGCCTGTTCGACTTTCAGATTCGGCAAGCCTTCGATTTCTAAAATACGTCCTGAAAAAACATTCTTTTTGCCTTGTTTATCGACCGTCAATAAACCACGTTGAATTGCCACATAAGGAATCGCGTTGACCAAATCACGCAACGTAATTCCAGGTTGCATTTCACCGGTGAAACGAACTAAAACCGATTCCGGCATATCCAGTGGCATCACACCTGTGGCAGCAGCAAAAGCCACTAAACCTGAACCTGCGGGGAAGGAAATACCGATTGGAAAACGAGTATGTGAATCGCCGCCTGTGCCAACCGTATCGGGCAACAACATACGGTTTAACCATGAATGAATAATGCCGTCGCCCGCGCGTAACGACACGCCGCCACGATTCATAATGAAATCGGGCAACGTGTTTTGCATCGTAATATCAATCGGTTTTGGATACGCGGCGGTGTGACAAAATGATTGCATCACCAAATCCGCTGAAAAACCTAAACACGCCAAATCTTTCAATTCGTCGCGTGTCATTGGCCCTGTTGTATCTTGAGAGCCAACGGTAGTCATGTGTGGTTCGCAATAAATGTTCGGACGCACACCGATGACACCACACGCTTTACCAACCATTTTTTGCGCGAGCGTAAAACCTTTACCACTGTCTTTTTCATCAATCGGACGTTTGAAAACGGTTGATGGTTCTAAACCTAACGCAATTCGCGCTCTGTCGGTTAAACCGCGTCCGATAATTAACGGAATGCGTCCGCCGGCTCGCACTTCGTCGAGTAATACGTCGGTTTTGAGTTCAAATTTACAGATGATTTCGTCGCTGTTGTGATGTTTGACTTCGCCTTGATACGGAAAAATATCAATTACATCGCCCATATTCAATTGGCTCACGTCGCATTCAAACGGCAACGCGCCCGAATCTTCCATCGTATTGAAAAAAATCGGTGCGATTTTTCCGCCAATGCACACACCGCCTTCGCGTTTATTGGGAATGTGCGGAATGTCGTCGCCCATAAACCATAAAACAGAATTTGTGGCGGATTTGCGTGACGAACCTGTGCCGACGACATCACCGACATAAGCAACGGGAAAGCCTTTTTGTTTTAATTCTGCAATTTGTGATTCGGCGTTCGTGATTCCGTCGCGGGGAATTTTTAACATAGCTTTCGCGTGCAATGGAATATCGGGGCGTGACCACGCATCAGGTGCGGGTGATAAATCGTCGGTATTGGTTTCGCCTGTGACTTTAAAAACAGTGACGGTTAATTTTTCAGGTGTCGCATTTTTCGCAGTGAACCATTCCGCATTTGCCCACGATTGCATGACTTGTTTGGCAAACGAATTTCCCGCATCGGCTTTGGCTTGAACGTCGTGAAAGGCATCGAAAATTAACAACGTGTGCGATAAACCTTTTGCCGCGAGTTCGCAAATCGTTTGGTTTTCATTGTCGAGTAAATCAATCAACGGCGCGATGTTGTAACCGCCGAGCATGGTGCTGAGTAATTCCGTAGCACGTTCTGCGGTTAAAATCGGTGATGTGTTTTCAGCTTTTGCAATTGCGGCCAAAAAACCTGCCTTCACATACGCTGCTTCGTCCACACCAGCCGGAATGCGGTTCGTGAGTAAATCCAAAATAAAATCGGTTTCACCAGCAGGTGGATTTTTAAATAATTCGACGAGTGCCGTTGTTTGGTTCACATCCAATGGTTTTGGCACAACGCCTTCGGTGGCACGCTCTGCAACGTGTTGGCGATAATTTTCTAACATGAATAATCCTTCAAAGTCTAAAAATGAAAAGTGTGAAGTAAGTCGCTTTATTTCTAAAGTAAATCGCGTAGAATCCGATATACCAGTTGAGGCGTAGCACTGCCTAAACACCAGCTCTTATTTTATTCGATTTCACTACTAAAAAGGCAGGTTCATCATGAGTACAATTTCTTCCGTTAATAATTCCACCGCTTACAATCCACAAATCACTAACAAAGTCGCAGCGGCAGATAGTACAAATTTAGCCAATAATGCCGCGAATGAGTCTGCATTTTCATCTTACATCGGACAAGCATTCGCACAAATTGGTCTCGCGAATCCAACGAGTGTCGCGATGCCTGTTGTCAGTAGCGCAAGCCAAGCGAATTCGTCAGAACGGTCACTGAGTTCATTTATTCAAGATTTGTTTTCGATTTTAAGTCAGAAAGATACACAACCAAGCTCAACACCGGCCTCTAATCTGCAAGCGAACTTACAACAAACCTCATCTCAAGATAATGAAGGTACTGAAAGTTCGAGTGACAGTGAAACGAGCGGCATTAACGAAGCGGCAATTGCTGCTTACACGAGTGGCAATAGTACGACCGTTGGCAATCTCGCAACCAATTTGCAATCGTTGGTTAAGCAGTTGAATAACGAAAGTCAAAATGGCACAAATAACAGCTCAAGTGCGATTCAAGCGTTGAAGAGTGGCTTTCAGAGTGCTTTAGATGCACAAGGTGCGGGCACGAATAGTTCAGCGACATTGGGGAATTTTCTGCAAACGTTAGCGCAAAATCTTCAAGGTCAAAGTCCGCTTGGCATTATCGTCAACACTCAAGCGTAATTACCTGAAAAAACGCAAAAAAATAGCGCGGTTGAAAAGCCGCGCTAATTCTTAAGAATAGAACGTTCAAGTCACTATTCAATGATTTTATAATCGTTTGAAGACGCATTCACGCGATCACGCAATTCTTTACCGGGTTTGAAATGCGGAACGTGTTTTTTCGCCAATGCAACGGATTCACCAGTTTTTGGATTACGACCCATACGCGGTGGACGCAAACGCAATGAAAAACTACCAAACCCTCTGATTTCAATACGTTCACCCGCAGATAACGCTTGATTCATTTGCTCAATAATACATTTTACCGTGAGTTCGACATCTTTTACGGCAAAATGAGATTGCTGTTTTGCCAACACATCGATTAGTTCAGATTTTGTCACCTGCGCTCCTGTTAAAACAAAAAAAAGGAGACACGACAAGCCGCGTCTCCTTTCCAATCTTACGATTTTATTTTTCCATTTGTTGCTTGAAAATATCACCTAAAGTTGGTGATGCAACGCTTTGTTGTGCTGAAGCCGAATAATCTTTCGCAGAAACAGTTTGTTCTTTTTCAACGCGAGCATTTTCTTCTTTTGGTTTCATCGACAAGCTAATGGTTTTCGCTTTTTTGTCGATGCCAATGAATTTCGCTTCAATGCTATCGCCTTCTTTCAACAAAGTACGCGCATCTTCAACGCGATCACGTTGAATTTCAGAGGCTCTCAAATAACCTTCAATGCCATCTTCTAAAACAATCGTGGCACCTTTCGCATCAACTTCTTTAACCGTACCTTTTACTGCGCTGCCTTTTTCATGGGTAGCTAGGAAGTTTTGGAACGGATCTTGAGCTAATTGTTTGATACCTAACGAAATACGTTCGCGTTCTGAATCCACCGCTAAGATGATAGTTTCGAGTTCGTCGCCTTTTTTGAAATCACGAACAGCCGTTTCGCCTTCGCCTTCCCAAGAAATGTCTGACATGTGAACCAAACCATCAATACCACCGTCTAAGCCAATGAAAATACCGAAATCAGTAATTGATTTGATTTTACCAGTGATTTTATCGCCTTTATTGTGTGTTGCCGCGAATTCATCCCAAGGGTTGGTTTTACATTGTTTCATGCCTAATGAAATACGACGACGTTCTTCGTCGATTTCCAATACCATAATTTCAACGTCGTCGCCCAACTGCACTAAGCGTGATGGATTCACGTTTTTGTTCGTCCAATCCATTTCTGAAACGTGGACTAAACCTTCAACGCCTTCTTCGATTTCAACGAAACAGCCGTAATCGGTTAAGTTGTTCACTTTACCGGAAACGCGCGTGCCTGCTGGATAGCGAGTGGCGATGTTCAACCAAGGATCTTCGCCCATTTGTTTCATACCCAAAGACACACGATTTTTGTCTTTGTCGTATTTCAACACTTTTACGTTGATTTCTTGACCAATTTCAACACATTCTGATGGGTGACGAACACGTCTCCACGCCATGTCGGTAATGTGCAATAAACCGTCGATGCCGCCTAAATCAATGAATGCGCCATAATCCGTTAAGTTTTTAACTACGCCAACGACTGTCGCGCCTTCTTCAAGCGTTTTCAACAATTCTTCGCGTTCTGCACTGTATTCTTTTTCAACGACTGCGCGACGTGATAACACCACGTTGTTACGTTTTTGATCAATTTTGATGACTTTGAATTCTAAATCACGACCTTCTAAGAAAGTAGTGTCACGAACTGGACGCACGTCAACGAGTGAACCTGGTAAGAATGCGCGTAATGCGCCCACTTCCACAGTGAAACCACCGCGTACTTTACCGTTGATGCGACCAATAATCGTGGCATCATTTTCAAACGCAGTTTCGAGTTCAAACCATGCTTTATTTTTCTTTGCTTTATCGCGGGAAAGAATGGTTGCGCCTAAACCGTCTTCAAATAAATCTAACGCAACTTCGATTTCGTCACCGATTGAAATTTCTAATTCGCCGTTTGCGTTTAAAAATTGCCATTTCGGAATTACGCCTTCTGATTTTGAATGCGTGCTGACGATAACCATGTCGTTTTCAATATCGATGACTGTACCAACTAACATGGCACCAGGACTCATTTTGGTCTTGGTTAAACTCTCTTCAAGTAATGCTGCAAAGCTCTCGCTCATTTTTCTTTCCCAGACTGGTTTGATACCAATCTTTTCTGTTATTTAAAAGTTAAAAAAAACCGCACGATTGCGGCAACGGGTATTGTGTCCTAACGGACTAAACTTAACACTTCAGCAACCACGGCTTGAATGCTCAGGGTTGAAGAATCAATATAAACGGCATCAGTGGCGGGAACCAATGGAGAGATTTGACGCTCACCGTCACGCTGATCGCGTTCTTGTATATCGGCTGTTATCTTTGAAAGGTTAGCATCAATTCCTTTTTGTTTCAACTGTTTATAGCGTCTTTCTGCTCTTTCCGATGCGCTTGCGGTGAGAAAAACTTTGTATTTTGCATCAGGAAAAACCACCGTTCCCATGTCGCGTCCATCGGCGACTAAACCTGGAGCTTGTTTAAAATCGTGTTGTTTTTGCAACAATGCGGCACGAATTTCAGGAATCGCTGCAATTTTCGAGGCGTTATTCCCCGTGCTTTCCAATCCCAATAAATCTGTAATATCTTGACCGTTAAGTCTCACTGATTGATTTTCACTGCATTCAAAAACTAAATCCATTGCCAAAGCCACTTCCACGATTTCAGCAATACTGTCATGCAAAACATCTTTTTCAGTCAGTTCGAGTGCCAAGGCACGGTAAATCGCGCCACTGTCTAAATAATGCCAGCCCAATTGTTGCGCGACTAAACGACTAACAGTGCCTTTTCCCGCGCCACTTGGGCCATCTATCGTTAAAATTGGAATATCCATTAACTTTCCTCGCTCGTGAGTTGCAATCCTAAATCAATCGCTAATTTTTTGAATGTTGGAAACGAGGTATTTACGTTCGCACAATCTAAAATAGTAATCGGTGCAGTGGCTCGTAGCCCAGCAATTGCAAATGCCATTGCAATCCGATGATCACCGTGTGATTCCACAGTTCCACCACCCATTTCGCCACCTTGAATAATCATGCCGTCCGAAGTAGGTTGAGCGTTTACACCTAAAATTTGCAAGCCATCCGCCATCACTTGAATACGGTCTGATTCTTTAACACGCAATTCTTCCGCGCCAGTCAAACGAGTTTCGCCTTCAGCACACGCTGCAGCGATAAATAACACGGGGAATTCGTCAATCGCTAGTGGCACAAGGTATTCGGGGATTTCGATACCTTTTAATTGGCTCGAAATCACACGCAAATCCGCAACCGGCTCCCCGCCAACTGTGCGTTCATTTAATACTTCGATGTTCGCGCCCATCAAACGTAAAATATCAATTACACCCGTCCGAGTTGGATTGATACCGACGTGTTTCAGCAAAACATCTGAATTCGGCGCAATCGACGCACCCACCAAAAAAAATGCCGCCGAAGAAATATCACTCGGTACGTCAATTGTCATTGCCGTTAATTTACCATTTGCGTTAATGCTGGCTTGATTTTTATCAACCGAAACAGGATAACCAAAACCCGTCAACATGCGTTCCGTATGGTCACGAGTGGGCGCAGGTTCAGTGACTTTCGTTTCACCTTGTGCGTACATTCCAGCAAGCAACAAACACGATTTCACCTGTGCGCTCGCCATCGGCATCACATAATCAATACCTGTTAACTGCCCTGCCCTACCCGTAATTTCTAATGGTGCAGTGCCTTTTTCAGTCGTTTTAATGTCTGCGCCCATTTGTGCTAACGGTTCTGTGACACGTTTCATGGGGCGTTTCGATAACGATTCGTCGCCAGTCAACACAGAATTAAACGCTTGTCCGGCGAGCAATCCGCTTAACAGCCGCATCGAGGTTCCTGAATTTCCCAAATACAATGGAGCTTGTGGTGCCTTTAAACCGTGTTTACCCACGCCGTGAATTGTCACGCCACCGTCGCCGTTTTGTTCAATTGTTACGCCCATGTCTCGAAAGGCTTGCAAGGTCGCCAGCGCGTCTTCGGCTTCTAAAAATCCGGTGACGTGGGTCACGCCTTCTGCCAATGAACCCAGCATAATCGAACGATGTGACATCGATTTGTCGCCCGCAACTCGTGCTTCACCGCGTAATGAACCGCCGTTTTGAACTTTGAATATTGTTTTTTTAGTCATGTTTATTTTTCTTTTTCAATGAAGTAATTTTTATTGTTGTCAACCCTTGTAAATTCCGTAGGGACATCCAATCTTTAACGAAGTTTACAGACAAGCTAAGATAATATCAAAAGCCGCTTCAACGACAAAAATAGAGAAAATTCATGAACAACAAATTTTGGCAACAATGGCTTTTAATGGGCTTACTGCTAAATTCAACGCCTATTTTCGCTTTGGAATTGGACAAAATCGAATTGCCTGAAATGGGCGATTCGGCGGGCGCATTGATTAGCCCAGCCGAAGAAAAAGAATTCGGTGAAGCTTTCTTTCGCAGCTTACACAGCCAAGTTGTTATCAATCAAGACAGCGAAATTCAACAGTATATTCAAACGATTGGCGAAAAATTAGTCGCCCACAGCGATACGCCAAGTTATCCATTTCACTTTTTTGTGGTGTTGGAAAATGACATCAATGCTTTTGCAGGCCCAGGCGGTTATATCGGCGTGAATTCGGGGTTAATTTTAATGACCGACGCGGAAAGTGAACTCGCATCGGTGATGGCACACGAAATTGCTCACGTCACGCAACGCCATTTGTATCGTTCTTATGAGGCGAGTTCACGTTTGTCGATTCCAATGGCAGCCGCTACGTTGGGCGCAATTTTATTGGGGACGCAATCTGCGGCGGCTGGACAAGCTGCAATTATGGCGATTCAAGCGGGCAGTGTTCAATTTCAAATCGATTTCACTCGTGAACATGAAGCGGAAGCAGATCGCGTGGGAATGCAAACGTTGTCGAGTTCAACCTATGATCCGCGCAGTATGCCAACGTTTTTTGAACGTTTGCAGCAATCGACGCGTTATTCGGGTCAGAATGTGCCAGAATTTTTACGCACGCATCCGGTAACGGCTTCGCGGATTTCAGATTCACGCGGACGGGCGGACAATTATCCGTATAAACAATATCCCGATTCATTAACGTATCAGCTGATTAAAACGAAATTGCAAGTTTCACTCGCTACCGATAGCAACGACATTCGAGCAATTTTACAGGCACGGTTGCAACAAGGGCTGCCTGAACAACACACGGTCGCGCAATATGGTTTGGGATTGTTGGCATTGAAAACACAAAATTTTTCTGAAGCTGAAACGATATTTCAAACTTTGAGCAAGAATAATCCCGAACAACCGCATTATGCCGCCGCATTGGCGCGAACGGCTTTAGAAGCGGGTAATTACAAACTGGCGTTAACGCGCTATCAAAAATTAACGGGGCAATTTCCAGATAACGATGCGATTCGATTGGAATATGTTGGCGCGTTATTAAAAACAGGCGATGCGCGTGGCGCGAAAAACGTACTAACTACGTTGTCGCCGAAAACTCAAAAGTTGCCGATTTTTTCGCAATTACTCGCCCAAACGTATGGCGATTTGAATCAACCGGCAGAATCGCATCGTTATTTAGCTGATTACTATTTTTCTGTCGGCGAAACACAACAAGCGATTTTGCAACTTCGATTAGCACAGCAGATTAAAGGCATTAGCCCGCAAATGGTGGCAATTTTACGCGAAAAATTGACGTTTTTATCAGCTATCGATGAACAAGAACGTCACAACCGATAATGAAGTAAAACAGACGAAAACATAGCTTTTGTTTGCGTTATCAAGCACATTTTAAGTATAATCGCCGCCCTTAAGGGCATTAGAAAGTTAATCTTTTATTACCGGCGCGAATAAATAATGAGTGAAGAACAACAGCAATCACAACTAAAACAATTGATCGCCAAAGGCAAAGTTCAAGGCTATTTGACCTATGCGGAAGTGAACGATCATTTACCCAGTGATATTGCTGATCCCGAGCAAATTGAAGATATTATTAACATGATCAATGACATGGGGATTCAGGTGTATGAAACTGCACCCGATGAAGATTCATTGATTACAGATTCTGCAGCCGTGGTGACAGATGACGAAGATGCCGAAGAAGTCGCGGCATTGGCTTCTTCTGATAACGAATTTGGGCGCACCACCGATCCCGTGCGAATGTATATGCGCGAAATGGGTTCAGTGGAATTATTAACCCGCGCAGACGAATTAAAAATTGCTAAACGTATCGAAGAGGGACAGCGTCAAATTATTCAAGCGATGGCGCGTTCGTGCTTCGTGGTGCGGGATTTTATTGAATCTTTTGAGTCTATTCCTCCTGTTGAAGTGGTTCCTACCGGTGCAAAAAATAGTGACGAAAATAGTATTCGTTTAATTGATTTAATTTCGGGTTTTGTCGATTTATCCGAACCAGAGAATTTAATCACTGCATTACCCGTAATTGCTGATGTAGTAGCTGATGGCGACGAGGTTGATGAGGAAGAAGATAACGTTGCTGTAGTCGTTGATGATAGTGGCGAAGACGATATTAAAAGTTTAAATTACGACGAAGTTAAAGAAAAAGTTGATGCGCTCAAACTGCAATTGGCAAACGTTTCGGAAGTGCTAAAAAAATACGGTTACGCCAGTGATAAAACGGAAAAAGAGTTTGATAAATTAACCGAATTATTCATGGAATTTAAATGGTCAACGAATTATTTGAAAAAATTGACCGGCATTATTCCACGCGGTATTGCGATTATTAGAACGCAAGAAAAATTGATTGGCGAAATTGTAAATAATCACGCCAATATGCCGCGCAAAGAATTTTTAGCATTGTTTAGCGAACATGAAACGAATTCGACATGGTTAGAAAAATGTTTATCTCATTCAGTTTATGGCGAAAGTATAAAAGAGCGTGAAAAAGAGTTACGCAAAGCTTTAAAAATACTGATTGAAATTGAAACTGAATATGGTTCGACAATCAATGGATTAAAAGACATCAATCGTCGTATGACCATCGGAGAAGCGAAGGCGCGACGCGCTAAACGGGAAATGATTGAGGCAAATTTACGCTTAGTTATTTCGATAGCCAAAAAATATACGAATCGTGGTTTGCAATTTCTCGACTTGATTCAAGAAGGCAACATTGGTTTGATGAAGGCGGTTGATAAATTTGAATATCGACGCGGTTATAAATTTTCGACTTACGCGACGTGGTGGATACGTCAAGCCATTACCCGTTCCATTGCGGATCAAGCACGGACAATTCGTATTCCTGTTCACATGATTGAAACCATTAACAAATTGAATCGAATTTCCCGGCAAATTCTGCAAGAACTCGGGCGTGAAGCTACGCCAGAAGAATTGGCTGAACGCATGGAAATGCCAGAAGATAAAGTGCGTAAGGTGTTGAAAATCGCTAAAGAGCCGATTTCTATGGAAACGCCGGTTGGGGATGACGAAGATTCGCATTTAGGTGATTTTATTGAAGACGCTAAAGTGTTATCACCTGTCGATGCCGCGACGATAGAAGGTTTAAAAGAATCAACTCAAAATGTGTTAGCGGGTTTAACGGCACGGGAAGCGAAAGTTCTGCGAATGCGTTTTGGCATCAATATGAATACCGATCACACGCTGGAAGAAGTTGGTAAACAGTTCGATGTAACCCGTGAACGGATTCGTCAAATTGAAGCAAAGGCATTGCGTAAATTGCGTCACCCTTCCCGTTCTGAACAATTACGTTGTTTCTTAGATACAGATTAAAAAGTTTTTGGACTCTTAGCTCAGTTGGTTAGAGCATCCGACTCATAATCGGCAGGTCGTAGGTTCGAGTCCTACAGGGTCTACCATATATTTCAAGGGCTTAGTTGAAGTTATCGACTAAGCCTTTTTATTTTTAGTTGATGATTTAGTCGATAGTGGTAATTTTAGACGATAAAAAAGCGGACAATCTTTTAGAATTATCTGCTTTTTTATTTATTTATAATTTATCAAGCCTGTGCGATAAACTTTTCAATATCAGACTTCAACCAGCCGACACGACGCACGCCTATTTTTTTTCGTTGCGGGAATAATCCCTGTCCTTCTAATCGCTATATTTGGACACGTTTAAGCATGACGATTTCAGATACTTCTTTTTGACTTAACAAAACGTCCATTATTCGTTACCGCCCATCTTTAATTCTCCAATTTTAAAAGCCCCGCAAAAATGCAGGGCATAAAAAAACCGCTTTCGCGGCTGGTTTGGGTTATGTGTAAAAACTATGCCTGCAAATCTTCGATAATCATTTTCAGCTTGTTTGAAATTTTCGGATTGAAATCATCCGCTAACTTGGTTAAAAGTTCGATTTTCATTTCAAGATTATCAATCACGCAAGATTTGTTACCAAAAGTACCTGTAGGCAGTGTCATTGTTATGGATAATGCTTCGTTTCATAAACGTGAGAACATTATTCAACATCTTCAACACACAGGTTGTATTGCAGACAACTACCGCCTTACTCGCCCGATTTCAACCCGATTGAACACACTTGGGCGCAACTAAAATCTATTCGGAATACGATGAAACGTTCTATTGATGAACTTTTTTCTTGCTCCATTATTGGTCATCTTTTTATGGCGCGTTAGCTATATATTGAAGTGTAACTAATTGAGTTGTCATTTTTGAATCCTTAGTGTGAATTTCGAAATTACCGACACCGAAGTGGCGGCTGGGAGCTTCGAACAGTCACTAAGCACTGCGATTGATATTCAACATATTCTCAATCACTCCCAACACGCTGACACAATTTTACCACGAACGGGCAAATTGCAAAAACTGGGGGCATAAAAAAACCACATGGTCATTTCGTCGTGTGGGTAACGCTTAGTGTACTGGATTCGAAGCCAGTGCAATCTCGTAACTACGCGAACGGCTTAAACCTGCACGATAGGTTTGTCAAAAGATAATTGTTTGTAGCTGCGATTTAATTTATTTAATCTTATTTTGTAGCTACAATTACTGTTATGATTACTTATGATGAAAACAAACGCCTCTCTAATATCGAAAAACATCACATTGATTTTATCGGTTGTGAGGTTATTTTTAACGGCGCAACCTTAACCCGTGAAGATAATCGCGCCGATTACGGTGAGATACGTTTTCAAACGTTAGGATTATTGAATGGCGTGGTGGTTTTCGTTGTGCATACTCCGCGTGGTGACGATGACCACATTATTTCAATTCGCAAGGCAGAAAAACATGAAGAACGAATCTATTGGAATGCAATTTGATGACGATTGCCCCGCCACAACCGAAGCAGATTGGGCAAATGCGTTTGTGTGTCACAGTGCAGAAGAATTACACAATGAAGCGGCACGCAGAACACGCGGTAAAAATAAAAATCCAACCAAAGAACAGGTAGTAATTCGTTACGATGCCGATATTTTGAGCGCGTTTCGGGCAACAGGTAAAGGCTGGCAAACGCGCATGAATGAGGCATTAAAAGAGTGGTTACGCCAGCATCCTGATTTGAGCCGTGTTTAAAAAACCGCGCGTTGTCTTAACTTCGCGCAGTTTTGTCAAAAAGACCTCGTCACTCAAAAGATAATTCACCCCGTTTTTTAACGCGCATGAAAATTTAAAACGTTCGCGGTTCTTTAGAATCAAAAGAAACCTTTTGATTTTCGAGAACCGCCATGACTGATTGGTCACAATTCACCCAAGATAAACCCGCCCCCACGCAAAACATCGACTGGTCACAGTTCCGACCTTTAACCGAAGAAGAAAAGAAACCTAAACGTACACTAGCTGGAACGGTTAAAGACGTTGGTATTACTGCGTTAAAAGGTGCAATCGGCGTACCTGAAGCGGCTGTGGGTTTGGCAGATTTAGTCAGCGGCGGTCATGTTGGAAAGTTTCTTGAAAACGAAGGCGGCACAGTTGGATTTAGACCGAAAGAAGCCAAGCAATTTCTCGATGAGAATTACAGCGACGCGCAAAAAGCGGCGAATGCTAACGTCGCAAAAGAAAAAGGATTTTTACCGACGTTAGGCGTAATGGCACAAAACCCCTCAACGATTGCGACGACCATTGGTGAATCTTTGCCGTCGATGTTAGCGGGCGGTGCAGTCGGTCGAGGATTGGTAGGTGCGGCAAAACTCGCCCCATATTTAGCAGGCTAGGTGAAGGGGTTGTTGGTGCGGGTTCAAGTGCAGAACAAATCAGACAACAAACACCCGACGGATTACTCACACCAAAACAATCATTGCTGGCAGCAGGTTCGGGTGCGCTGGATGCCGTAATTAGTGCTGGCAGTGGCAAGTTAGCACAAAAATTAGGCATTACCGATGCACAAACCTTAATGGCAGGCGGTGAAGTCGCGGCAACAAACAAAGGTTTGGCACGCCGAGTAGGTGAAGGTGCATTGATTGAAGGCGCGTTAGAAGAAACGCCACAATCAATGCAAGAACAAATGATGCAAAACCTCGCGTTGGGCAAAGACCCAATGGAAGGCGTAGGAACAGCAGCCGCAGCAGGATTATTGTCCGGCGGTGTTATGGGCGGTGGAATGGGTGCATTGCACAAAGCTGTACCCGCGCCGATTGTTGAGCCGCCTCCAGTAGCAGAACCCGACGCACCAGTTACACCCGTTCAACCGATTGCGCCAGAACCCGCAACACCTTATCCAACAAACATTCAACAAGACGGTATAACGCGACCTGTGCGACCTAATTTCACAATGGATTTAGGCGGCAAAGAGGTTGTACCTTATCAGCAAGGCAAAGTTGCCACGATACCGCCTGCCCCCGAAATTAAGCCGAATTCACCGCTCAATAACGCACTTGTTTCGGCTGGAATTTCAACGCAACCGCAAGCCGCTCAATTGCCTGCGGTTGTGTCCGATGCACCAGCAACAAATAACGTTGTGAATGACGAAACAGGTTTTGAGCAGCCACAAGCACCCGCTTTGGCACAATTACCTAAACTTAATGCGCCATTATCAAATGCGGTTGAAACTGCTACGCCTGCGCCTGTCGAACCACCAGCCCCAATAATCCCACAAGCTGCACCACGTTCAAGAGCTTACGACCCCGAACAAGTAAAGTGTGATGCCGAAGCCAAAGCGAAATTAGCCGCCATTGCCAACGAACCGAATCGCCCCACGGTTCGACCACTCGAAGATGAGCGTATCGAACCCCACGCTGAAATTCTTAAAAATATGGCGAAAGACGTTATTCCAAATGGTGGCGTAACGATTATGCCCGACGGTTCACGCACACCGAGTGTTAATCCTGACTGGTATCAAGGTTTACGCGACGCATTACCAACTGCCAATTTAACACCGAAAGCGATTGAGATTGCGGTAAGCAAAGCCGCCGAAGGTAAGCCGCTTTATAAAAACCAAGAGGCTATCGTTACGGCGATGCTTGACCACATCGATGGTCAAATTGAAGACAATCAGCCGTCAGAACTCGACCGCGCATTTAATCGCCTTGCGCCGCATATTCCCGAAGAACACTTTAACGAACTTGTTGATGAAGCCAGAACCACAGAAGACCCTGAAAAATTCACCAAAAACCTTAATCTAATTGCAGATCATTATGAAAACAAACAAAACCCAATTGAACCACTGACGAGCGATTTATCTGTTTCGCCAACGTCGGAAGAAACACAGCGCGATAATGCTGATGTTCAATCTTTCAATGCACCTGTTGTTGATGCCAGCGATTTTAGTCGTGAAGCTAATACAACTGATTCGGTAACTCAAAATGAACAATCAAACCCAATTGTTGATAATGAAAATAGTCCTAATCAACAGCCAAATGATTACGGAAATCCAATGGTTGGTAGTGATAATGCTACTGATAAATCTGCTAGTCAGCCATCTCATGAGGATTTTGCCGTAACCGACTTCACACCCACCCACGAACTACCTGATGGTACAAAAGTAAAACTCGAAACCAACACGGACGGCGAAAAATACTTTGTCGAATCAGACGGTAGCGAATGGAATTATGACGATAACGCAGAGGCGATAACGAATGAGAAAGACAATACGCCTAGCGATATGGGAATCGGAACTAATGGGATTTTGGGGCGGAACGAAACCAGCGAAACTGCGAGCGCGACTGCTAAAAAATTGGATTCGCAAGCTGGATTCGCCAATCAAACTAACACGAGCGTGGAAAATGGTATTGAATCGCAAACGCCAGAAACATCTACCGAAGATTCGAAACTTACGCAACCTAACGCTGCACCTGCGCCAGAACCAATTTTAAACGCGAACAACGCACCTTTCAGCACGGAAGTTATGGCGAAAAACGTGATGAAAAAACGCGGTTTAACTGAAACGCATGACGTTATTCCTTTCGAGGGCGGTCATGCGATTGTCCCGACAGCATCATTGAGTTATGACCAGTTCAAGGCGTTGCCGCGTAATCAGAATTTCAGTGATGACGTTTTAAAACAAACGTATGCGGATGAAACGAGTAACAACGAATCACAGTCAGCATTAGTACCCGAACAAAGTGACGTGAAAGCACAATCCGAAGTTGAACAAGCCAACAAACCCATTCCAATCGCCCAAGAACTTGATGCGGGCGGCAACGTTGACAGAGAGATTTACAAACACAAAGGTCAATTTGTTGCGTCTACTGGCAGTGAGCGAAAAAGTTTTAACAACATTTTGAAAGCTAAGAAGTGGCTCGAACAAACCAGCAGGGGCGTGCCGTTCGATATTGAAGCAAATCGCCATTACGACCCGACCATTCCTGACGCGACTTATAAGAAAAACAAGGTTGATATTGCTTGGGCGAAGAATAAAGAAATAGAGCAAAGTGCAAAAAATGCACAATCGAACTTATCGAATAATTCGAGTAGTTCGGAAATTCCGAATAGTTCAACCGATAGCCTTGAAAAACAACATCACGTCGCAGATATTTATAAAAATGCGTCGATTGCAGATATTGAAAAACAGCTTATCAAAGACCGAAAACGTGCCGACCAATTAGCCAAGCAAGGTGCAGGTCAAATGCTGCCAAGTGGTACACGCTCAACACAAAAAGCCGTAGCAGGCGAAGGCGCACGCAAACTTTACGGGAAAATTCAAGATATAGAAGGTTATGTTGAAGCGCGTAAAAAGGCGGAATCTACAGCAAATGAAAAAACAGCTAAACCACGCACAAAAAATGAACGTGAAAATTTAGTTAAAGAATTGCGTAATGGCATTGAACACACTCCTTTTGGTTATACGCAAGGAAATTCAAGCAAAAAGTTTAAGGCGTTTAACGAAGCTGCAACGATGTTATTCGATACGAAAAATACATTATCAGATAACGCATATAGGTCGCTGTATCAAAAAACAAGGCTCGATAAAGAAAAGCTCTTATTGCTTCAGAATAACGCGGATCTGCGCGACAGATATGACCGCCAAAATGAACGTGATGAATCAATTTTTGACGAGTATTTGACCCCACCAACAGAGCCAATGAGCAAAGGCGTAAAAGCATTGCAGGAATTGGCTGATGAGTTTGGCAAGGATAAGGCGAAAGAGGAAGAAGTAAAACCAAGCAAAACACAGTCAAACGCTAATGCTTACACAAAAGAATCACTCAACACCGCGTTACAAAATGCCGCTGATAAAGAGTTTGGCAAAGGTTGGTTTGCGCGTTTGTGGCAAACAAGCAAGTTTAAAATCATCGATAGCAACGAAGCCAAAGCGTTCACCAACGATACAGGCGTGCAAGCGTTTTACCACAACGGCACGACGTATTTCGTCGCAGATGGGATTGCATCGAAAACGGATTTAGTTGGACTTTTGAAACATGAAATTAGTATCCATGCGCTCAAAATGGGTAAAGATGATGCAGGTTTTAAATCGATTCTGAATCAAATTGAATCTATGCGCGGTAAGAATGCCGCGATTGATAAAGCATTCAAAGCCGCTGAACGTGCAGGAACACCCGCAGAAAATTTACTCGAAGAAGTGGCTGGTTATTTGGTTGAACAATCGCCTGAACTCAAATTAACGCAACGCTTGTTAGCATGGGCTAGAAATGCGATTAGAAAACTCACTGGTGATAGATTTGCGAATAATTTAACGCCTGAAGATTTGGTTTACATTGCAACGAATGCGTTGAAGTCTGCGCCTAATAATTTGAACCGTTCGGAAAATCCGAATAGCTCAATACAGGCAAGCAAAGCACCGCCTACGCCAGACCCGAAAGGAATCAAAGAAAAACTAATTTCCGATGCTGCACCATTTAGACATATACCTGCAACGCGTGAGGCGTGGAACAAAGATTTTCCCGATGGATTTGCAGATACGCCAATTGGAAAAGTTAAATTAGGCGAAAATCAGTTTGAAAAATTGATTGAAAATAAACGTGATGAGTTCATTGGTTTAATAAAACCAACATTAGAATCACCTACTTTTGTTGTAAAAAATGAACGTGGTGCAAAAGTTTTTGTAAAGGTTTTTACTAGGGATAGTGGTAGGTTGCGAGGTTTTGCATCAATCAGTTATGGGATTGACGGTATGGACATTGTTGTCAGTAATCATCCAAGAGATTTGACTTTTCTAGCTAAAGAAACTAATACAGGGCAATTGATATACAGCCGATACTCGACACTGGACTCCACCAAATCCCCCGAGTTTCAATCACCCCTAACTGGTGGGCTTGACGAAAATATACCACAATCGCCCGATGATTCAATTAAATTCAGCAAAACCCAATCCGCCAATGATTTTGAAATCCCCGAAGAAACCATGTCGCAGAAACAACAGCGGTTATGGCAGGATATGAACAACCGTTGGACGAGCGCGTTAAATGCAATCAAAGCCAAAGGTGGTAAGGTTAACGAAGCCAATAATGTTTATTCCGCACTCGAAAGAATGCCGCATATCGCCGCAGAACGAATCACCGACTTTTCACGCGGAACGATGAAGCCTTTAATTGAGCGTGTGGCGCGTGCTAAAACAAACTTTGACGACATTGCGACGTTACTTTATGCCACGCACGCCCCAGAACGTAACGCCGAAATGCAGAAAATTAACCCGCGTTTCAAAAATGGCAACGGTTCGGGCATGACCGATGATGACGCAAAACTTGAGATTCAAAAGCTCAAAGCGAAATACGGTAACGACTTTGCCAAAATTGAAGCGATTGCAAAAGACTTTCAGGCGATTACACAGCAAACCGCGAAAATGTTGGAGCAGTCGGGCGCGATTAGCCAAGACGAAGCCGCTCGGTACAGCCAGACATATCAAAACTATGTACCGCTAAAAGGCTTTGAAAAACTCGACGAAAAAGGTAATCGTTCAAACGGTAATGGTTTAGGTACATCGACCGCAAAGAAATTCGGCAAGCGAGCGTTAGGACGTGAATCACGCGCAGGACAGATTTTAGAGAACATTATCCGCGACCATGAACGGGCGATTGTGTGGCAAGGGAAAGCCGAAGTCGGTGCAGTAGTTGAACAGTTGATTAACGATAATCCCGACACCATCGGTACAGTAAATAAAATACAACTCAATCCCGTGGTAAAAAACGACAAAGTTTCGTCGATGATTGCACCGTTTGACCCAGAAAGTGAAATCCGTTTTTTACGAAATGGGCGCGAGGTTCGCATTCAGCTCGACGATGATTTACTTTTGCAGTCGTATAATCGTTTGGGTGAATCAAATTTAAACGGTGTGTTTGTCGCCAGCGCACAGCTCAATCGGTTTTTGCGTCAAATGTGGACACAAAAGAACCCCGCGTTTTTCTTAATCAATCCGATTCGAGATATTCAAACCGCCGCCGTTGTGTTGACGGGTGAAGGTAGTGTAAAACTCGCCGCGAAAGCCATGAAGCAATGGGGCAGTTCGTGGAAAACCATGTTGATGCACGCTACCGAAAAAGAAAACAAACTCAGTGCGGAAGAACGCGATATTTTGAAACGCTATCGTGAAAGCGGTGGTAGTGTTGGAACGGCGTATATTTCGAGTTTAGAAGTCGCAGGCGAAAAGCTGCATCATGAACTTGCACGACACGGCGGCGAAACATTTAAATCGTTAATTGCCGCAGGTAAATATCAAGAAGCCGCTAAAACCGCCGCATTTAGAGCATTTAACAACCGCCTGTTTGATTTGGTCGAAAACGTCAATATAGCCTTTGAAGGCGCGACCCGTTTAGCAACATTCAAGGCGGCGATTGATTCGGGTTACAGCGATATGCAGGCGGCAAGTTTATCGTCAAACGTCACGGTGAATTTCACGAAACGCGGCGAATTAGGGCAGCAATTGGGCGCAATGTATTTATTCGCCAACGCTAACATTCAAGGCACAGCCAACATTTTTAAAACCTTGACCGAATCAAATTACAAAGGGCAAGCGTGGGGCATTGTTGGCGGCATCGTGGCATTAAGTTTTATGGCCACGATGATGGGCGGCGATGATGGTGAAGATGATTTAGTCAGCGATTACGAGAAAGAACGCAACATTTCTATCGATATTGGCGACGGCAAGCGCATAACCATTCCCGTTGCTTACGGCTGGTCATGGTTCAAAGACATTGGACGCGCCATGGCACAAATGGCGAACGGTGGTGATGCGGAGAAAATTAGTACGAAATTGGCATCATCGTTTTTAGGTAACTTCTCACCTGTTGGCAACCCAATACCAGGCGGAGAATTTTCGGGCGATAATGCGCTGGTGGCTTTTGCACCGACAGCGACGAAACCATTTATCATGCCGACAATGAACAAAGGCGCATTCGGTACGCCATTGATGCCCGAATCACCGTTTAAACCCAATCAGCCCGACAGCGAAAAAGTTTATCGTAAAACGCGCGGGGGTTGGCAAGATGATATTGCCAAAGGCTTGAACTCGATGACGGGCGGGGACAGTGCAACAAGTGGCTGGATTGATGTTTCGCCCGAAACAATTAAGAACACCATCAATTACATTGCAGGTGGCGCGGGGCGATTTGTTACCGATTCAGCGGACGATACCGTTATGGCATTATCTGACAATGAAAGTGTGACGTTAGACAAATTTCCGATTGCCAAGTCGTTTGTAAAATCGGAATCGATTGATGATTATCGCAGACGTTTTTACACGCAATCGGGCGACGTAGCAAAGGTAGTCGAACAGCTTGCGACGTATAAAAAGAATGGTGAAATGGACGACTTTAAAGAGCTTTACTCCGAAAAAGGTAAATTGATTGCACTGAACAAGCAAGCCACCGCCACGAAGAAGATGTTGCAGAATTTACGCGACCGCGAGGATATTGCGAGAGCTAACGGCAACAGCACGAATGGGATTGAAGCGCAGCAACAGGCGTTGCTAGTTAGGTTTGATAGGATGTTTGTGACACGGTTTTGATAGGTGCTTGCTGTAAAAAAGCCCCGCAGTAACATCTACGGGGCTTTTTTGGTATCACGCCAAACTCATGTATTCTGGCGGGTCAACATACGGTTCAGGGAAAAGAAGTGCTTTTTTTTCTTTGATAATGGCATAAATTCTCGCTTGCGAAATGTTGTATTTTTCACCATTAGGCGGATATTTTTACAGCCGCCAGCGTTCCATTCTTCGTAAATGTGGTCATTCTTTACTTTTACCCGCTCGGCGTGTCGCTTAGAAAAGTAAATCAGCATCCCGCCCCATTCGCCTGCCAGTGCATCAACAATCAATGCAGATAATGCGCTTGATTCGTCATGTTTCAATCCGACAGATTGGAGTGTGTTTTTTGTTATTTCTAAAAAACTTTCAATACAATCGCTTTGATTCATGACTTAGCCTACGCGCATTTTTTCTGCAAGTACCGTCGCACGGTGTCCCACTTGACGCGCCCAATTTGAATCAAGCATTTCATCTGCTGCTTGGTCATACAAACCATTACGAATATGCGCCAAGGTGTTTTTGAATTTCAATAATCCGCCCACGCCAAGGTTGTAAGCCATGTCCGTTAAAACATCTTGGCGAACGCGATTTAAATCGCTGAAGCCTTCGAGTTTAACCAACAAGGTTTTTTGCACTTCATCGACCATTTGAATTAACAGCGTTTCTGCTTCATCGCGTGTAATGCCATTTACACAGACATGATTCAAGTATTCTTGCGGCAAATGCAGCGGATTGGCATCGGCGTTATAACCAAATCCAAAGGTGTTATGACCTGCGGTGTAAAGATAAAAACGAGTTTTAAAACCTTCTTCCTGTTCAACTTCTTGATCGACGGCTTCGGGTTCTTGTTTAAGTCTTTCGATTAACGACATTTTGATTCCTTTTTTTGTGGGTGAGTAAATCAGCGCACATAATCAAGGAATATCACCTGCATTTATACGCAATAAAATTTACAAAAAAAACACGCATTTTTTTGTTTAACCTCGATTTTAATGCGTGAAAATTAGAAAGTAATCGGCACAAAAAAGCCCCGCAATCTTTCGAGTGCGAGGCTGTGGTGTTGTAAATTGCTTGTTTAAGTGTTGAAAAATTCTATTAAATCATCCAATAACGGATTTAGGATTTCGATGCTTCGCTGGTAGGTTTTACAGTCAATTAAAAAATTATAGCGATATGCCTCCGCACAAACTGTAACCGTATTAAGAGCATCAAAATAATGCAAGGAATCCACTTTAAATCCTGCTTCTTTTGAAAACTGTTCAAGCAGTTTATTGAGCTTATGAGTATGTGGATACGCTCCAAATTCTGTTTTGGTTTCAAGTAAGTGTTTGAGTAGTAGTTCAAATAACTGTTGAAAGTGAAAGCAGTGCATCGCGCAATCTTTGATTTCTGACTTTTCAGCAAAATCAATCATAACGGCGTGTTCCCATGCCTTACCGCCTAAATTTTCGACGTTTTTAAATACCTTGAGTTTTTCTGCATACATAATTTTCTCCTATTTCGTTTCAACAGATTGTGCCACGTCCTTGTGGCGCGTGAAAGGCTAGGCTTCTAAAACACCTTTCAACTTGTCGAACTGCGTGGCTTTGAATTTCATGACTTCAAAATCTTCGATTGTATGCGTCACAATGCCAGCAGGTGGGTAAAAGGTTTGTTCACCTACTAGCAAACCATGTTGAAACCGAACTAATGAATCATGAAACTTCTTATCGACAAGTAATTTATCGTCTGGGATTTGTAGCGCGGGTGATTCAACAGGGCTGGTTAATCCAGTCATGCTGTTTTGATGGTTCAACCAATTCACCCGACACAAATCTAAACCGCTCAGGGCTGTTGAAGAGCTTAAAAAACGTGGCGTGGTGTTGCCTGATAAGTATTACGGTGAATTGCAGGGCTTGCATCGTCAGTTAAATTTTTCGATTGCAGGCAAGGCAAGTCTTGACCAACTGCAAGCAGTTTTAAATTCACTTGAAGAGGCTATGAACAAAGGCAAGACCTTTCGTGAGTGGCAAAAAGACGTGCGCGTGCAAGATTTAGGCTTACCAAAACACCGTTTGGACAACATTTTCAGAACTAACATTCAAGCCGCTTACAATCGCGGACATTGGGAGAAATTCGTTGAGCATCAAAAAACACGTCCTTATCTTATGTATGATGCTATCAACGACAGCCGAGTGCGCCCTTCTCATCTTGCTATGGACGGCATTATTCGCCCTGTTGGCGATATTTTTTGGGATGCTCACTATCCGCCAAATGGGTTTAGATGCCGCTGTCGCTGTATTTCACTGAGTGAAAAGCAAGCGCAAGAACGCTCGAAAAATGGTACGGGATTAAACAAGCAGGTTACGTCTGCAATGAATCCTGATAAAGGCTGGGATTACAATCCAGCTACGGCACATGATGAAATGCTAACTAATTTAGTGGATACTAAAATTAGTAAGTTGCCTGTCAGCAATTGGTTCAAGCAAACATTGGTAGAGCAAAAAGCGAAGAAATTAGCCGAGATACAAAAAACTATGACCTTAGATGACATTTACACGATTGCTGAAAATGTGAAACCTGATTTTGATAGCAAGGTTGAGCAAGTAGCTAATTTTCTACAAGGCAAGGCGATATTGCCGCCGTTGAAATCAGTTGAACGGGCGCAGATGAAAGTAGATAATTACCACTATGGCGATGCGTCGAAAATTCGTGATGTGTTGAGAGCAAGCATTGTTTTTGATAATGCAGAGCAGGTTAATACTGCTTATAGTGTGCTTTCAAAAAGATTTGACGTTGTTGCAGATGGCTCGCGTAATGGTTACGCTACGCCGATTCATTCAAGCGATGGTTATTTTGATGCAAAGTTAGATGTTGCAGTGAGTGGCATATTTGCTGAAATTCAAATACATACGCAAGCAATGGTTGATGCAAAAGAGCGCGTACATTCGTTATATGAAAAAAAGCAGACAATTCAATACAGTGTTCCAATCGGTCAAAAACTATCACCTGAACAGAAAAAAGAAATAGAATTGCTAAACAAGCAAATGCGCCAAATTTACAAAGAGGCAAGCAATGAATAACAAAAAATTTAAATCAGAGCCTATTCCGTTGGTAGACGGGCAACTTGAATCCATTGAGGTTGATTTTTGGAATGTTGAAGGCTATCCCGTTGTGAATGTTTATGATGGCAAAACAGGCATGATTGCGCTTGATGATACCGTTAGAACAATCCCAATGGATGGCGTGTATCGTAACGGCTGGGAATTAAACCGCAATGAATTCTTTAGTGCTTTTCCGCAAACACGCCGTTACTTTGAACAACCACAATTAAAGCAAGCTAACGCTTAATTCTTGACAAAGCCACCTACAACGCCTCGTTTGAACAATCAAGCGGGGCTTTTTATTGCCTGTTAAAAATCACTAGCGCGTGCGAATTCCAATAACGCCGCATGACATTCAAGCTACTACTCATGAAAACGAAAAACCTCCAAATTCCCCCGCTTGTGTTATGACTGCCATTACCATCGAAAACCAGCAAGTTCTGGTGGCATTAGCGCATTTACAACGCCAAACAGAAAATTTACAGCCTGTTTTTGAGGCGGTTGGTCAGCAATTGCGCTCACTGATAATTGATTGTTTTGAGCAAGAAAAATCACCTGATGGCATCAATTGGGCGGCTCTTGACCCAAAAACCATACGGCAACGGCGCAATGGTTCAAATAAGATTCTGCAAGACAGGACGCGATTGTTACGTTCGATTGCTGCGCCCGGTGCTGTTATTGCGATAAATTCATTTGCTGAGGTGACAACTGATGTGGAATATGCCGTCTTTCACCAGTTCGGCACATCAAAGATGGTCGCACGTCCATTCTTTCCAAGTGAAATCCTGCCGCAAAATTGGGAAACTGAAATCTTAGATATTATCAACAACCACTTACAAAATTAACAAAGGAGAAAAAGTAAAAATGCTTGCAAATGTAAATAAAGCCGACATAATTTTAGCCAGCCAGCCAGCCAGCCAGCCAGCCAGCCAGCCAGCCAGCCAGCCAGCCAGCCA
>CAINHO010000032.1 GCA_903848935.1 uncultured Pseudomonadota bacterium
AAATTTGTCGCACAACGTTACAAAACGACAGAGGCGAATTTACATAATTGGCTTAAAAAGAATCATTTGATGACCTCACGCGAGCGATTCCAATCCTAAAATCCTATAGGACTTTTGTGTCGTTTGTTTAAACTCACCCATTTTTTTACGACTGGAAAAAAGAATATGACAGGGGCATCGTTGACGGCGCGGAGTGGCGCGAAAACCGTTTGAAATTTATTTAAGCCGCCGCCGTTGCATGAAGTTTAAGACCTAATGCGTTAATCACTTTTACAACGGTTTCATATTGTGGTTTTGAACCAGCCGAAAGCGATTTATACAAACTCTCACGCCCAAGCCCTGTGCTTTTTGCAACTTGCGTCATGCCTCGCGCTTTGGCAATGTTGCCTAATGCCATCAGTAATAAATCGGGGTTGCCGTCATCAAGTGCGGCGTTAAGGTATTCGGCAATGATTTCTTCACTGTCCAAATAACGGGCGGTATCAAATTCGCGGACTTCTTCTTTCATGGTTTTATTTGCTCACTAATTCTTGAAATTCTTTTTTGTTTAGTTTCTTTGCTTGTTTGATGTCGTCGTCTTGGCTGGTTTTATCACCACCACCCAACAGCAAAATAATTTCACCATTACTCCGTCGGGAAAAATACACGCGATAACCCGCGCCACTGTGAAATCTCATCTCAAAAACACCTCCTCCAACGGAATCAACATCGCCTAAATGTCCGAGTTTTGCCCTGTCGAAGCGCGTCAAGATGTTGGTTTTCGCGGTTAAGTCGTTAAATTTTTTGAACCAACGAGAAAACGTTTCTGTTTCAATAATTCTGATATTTGCCATAATGCGGATTGTATTCACATAGATACGATATTGCAATGCACCGCTGAAAAATAAAAAATAATTGCATTGCAACGCCATTGCGATTACATTGTTTCTGCACTGCAATTGTAGTGTGAAAATAATTGAGGTAACACCATGATTACATTAAAAAAGAAAGAGTATGAGAAAAATTTTAGTGAATTACGCTTTGGGATTGCGAGTTGGGACAATGGTAGTCTTACTAAAAAATCTGTGAAATACGCCTATCAGGATAAGAACGGACGTATTTCACGGGGAAGCCCAGAATTACCGATTAGAGTTGTTATAGACCTGTTGCTTTTTGCAGCGGAGAACGGTGCGCTTTATGACGAATTTGATGATACTCAAAAAAACGAAGCAAAACCTATAGCCGATCTTACACACGAAGAATTAGGACAAGAAAGGAAAGACCTCGCATCAGCGACGATAATTCTTAACAAACTACAAAACAGATTTTCTTCGATAGATTTCAAATCGGCTCAGGATCAAATCGACACCAGAAAAAGCCAAGTCAAACAAGCAATAGACTTGATGTCTTTGTAGTCGAGAATTAAATAATTTAACAACTAAGGGGTAAAAAATGGGCATTAAAAACGCAGGTAAAGATTTTCCGTTAGACGATAATAATAAAATACTTGAAATCAATTCGCCTCAGGAAAGTGTTGGCGGTGTTTATGCCGTTGTGTACAAAAACCTTTCTGATAGATATGCAATCGTGGCAATGGATTGGGACGGCAAGCCGCATCTTGGAATTCGCTGGTTTTGGTCATCAATGGGAAATCCAGTGTCACGCGAATACTCAACATGGTTTGTCGTGCCTACGTCGCTTAGTAGAAATATGTTGTTTGGATTGCCGCTAGATCATGAATTTAGCCGAAAAATTGACGATTTCTTAGCTGGGAAAATAAAGGGAACAGAACTGAAATAAATCACGTTCGGCAAGTCGTGAAAGTTACGTTATGACACGGCTTGCGGGGAAAAGCACCTCGCGCCTGCTAAATATGCCCCCGCCCTTACCGCTGTTCGCTCGCTTCGCCCAAGGGCTTGCTCGCTCTCTGCTCTCGGGCGGTTGCTCGGTGCGGCGAAAAAGCCGCCGCGCTTAATTTGAAAAAAGAAAAAGAGAAAAATCATGAACAAATTAGTTTTAGGCTTGGTTTTATTTACACAGTCAGTTTTTGCCGCATCATTCGATTGCAATAAAGCCGCGACGTTTATTGAAAAAGCCATTTGTGGCAATGAAAGAATTAGCAACCTTGACGACGAATTAGCGGTTAATTTCAAGGCAGTGAAAAATTCCATTAGCGATGACGAAGCAAAAGAGTTAATTGCATCTCAAAAACAATGGTTATCTGTTAGAAATAAATGTACTGACGACAAATGTTTGATTGATTCATATTCAAAAAGGATTGCCGCTATTGCTGGGAATTCAAGTGTTTCTAACGTTTCGAGTTCTAATTTCGGCGGCGCATATTCAGGAAATAACCTGTCGATGAAGGTATTTGTCCTTGATAAAAATACAGCATCCGCAGAAATAACCACCGCAACCCAAAACTGTGATGGCGAAATTTCTGGTCGTGGCAATCTAATCGGAAATACGCTCAAGTTTCAAAGCCAAGATGGCGCAGAAAATTGTGTAATAAGCGTTACTTTCAATGGAAAAGGTGCAGAAATATCAGAAGGCGATGGCTGTTCTGTTTTTCACGGACTAAATTGCAGTTTCAACGGAACAGTTCAAAACGGGGCTGTAACAAATACCGTCGTTCAGGAAGTCGCGCCACCAGTACAAGAAACAATCCAAGCACCGCAACCAGAAGTTCAACAGGTGGCAACAGTCCAGCAAGCACAAGCAGTGGAATCGCCACCAACCATAGACTATTTACATTTAACGGATCAACAAAAGACAGACTTTATTGCAATTGGCAAAGCTCAAGCCCAAGCGAAGGGCGAACAAAGAATGATAATTTTTGCGGCTGTTGTTATTGCGGTTATTACTTTAATTATTGTCGCCTTCTTATATTTCAGAAAAAAATCCGCATCAAAAGCACCGCTTGAGTTTTCGTTAAAAGAGCCTGCCAACAATCAAACGGACGGAGTGAAAGGCATCAATGAACTTGATGTGAGCGAATCTTGGAAAAAGAAATTTGAGATTTTAGAACGAGCTGGAGAATTCAAAAACGGAAGCTATGAGAATTTTAAAGCTCTCAGTTTTATGGAACGGCGGAAAATCGGTTTTAACTTTATCGCCTTTATTGGACAGCCATTTTATTATTTCTTCAAAAAGATGTGGGGCAAAGGCTGGGTTTTATTTGGCTTGACTGTGTTAATAAACACCGTAATAACCGTAATCGAAATGATAATAAAAACACCAATTCCTAATGTCGTTTATCAAATTATTCCCGCTGTGATGTTTGCACAAATGGCTAACTATGATTTCTACAGATTCAAAGTCCATAACGAAACGATGTGGAAACCATTTTTGATACTAAATAAGCCAGCGGCGTATATTGGCTTTGCTGTTGTATCTATTGCAATACTGCTAGGTGTGTCAGCACTTCGCTGATAATTTCAGGCAATTGTGTTACTAAAAACCACCGTCGATATTTGCAAATCAGCGGTGGTTTTTTTACGCGCTACCGAAAAGAAAAATGAAAAATTGATTTTAGTAACACAATCATGATTTGATACGGTTACACAAATCAATAATAACGGCATTAAACAATGAAAACAGCAAAAGACACGACGCGAGAATTGCCAAATTTACCCAAACCACGCGGAGGGTGGCGCGAAGGTGCAGGACGAAAAAAGGGCAACTGGGAAACAAAACTAATCCGCGTTGACACGAGATTGATTGAAATAATGGAGATTCTAAAAGAAAAACTGAGAAGTGGCGCGATTGACGAAAAAACGATTGAAACACTGACCGAATTAGTGGCTTAATGCCCTTCACCCTAAATTTTAGGCAAGAAAAAAGCCCTGCGAGCGGCAAACTCCAACGGGCTTTTAAATCATTACCAGACAAGATAATGGAACTTAGAAATGGATAATATCACCAAATTTCCCCCGCTTCACATTTTACCCGAAAAAAAACCGCCAACCGAATCAACAGAAAAAGCCGTTTTCCCACTCCGTAACCGTTCAATTGTCGGTTCTTTAGCCGAAATGAAAGCGCAAATGTTAGCGGATGTTTTTGTACTCGATGGCATTGCGTTGTTGGGTCAGTTGACCACCATTTACGCAAAACCCAACGCAGGCAAAACGCTCACCACGATTTTTATGCTCAAGGAATCAATCAAAGCAGGCAGAATCAAAGGAGAAAATGTTTTTTATATTAACGCTGATGATTCAGGAAACGGGCTTGTTGCCAAAGGCTTCATCGCTGAACAATACGGTTTTGATATGCTTGCACCGTCTTACAATGGTTTCAAATCTGACGACCTCGTGAAGGATTTAAAACAGTCGATTGTCGATGATACGGCTCGCGGTCAAATCGTCATCTTAGACACACTCAAAAAATTCACCGACTTGATGCACAAAACAAAAGGCTCTGAATTTATGAAAGTCGCGCGTGAATTTACCTTGAAAGGCGGCACGATGATAATGCTCGCACACGCTAACAAAAATCGCGGCATGGATGGAAAAATCGTTGCAGGTGGTACGTCGGATATTGGCGACGATTGCGATTGTGTTTATTTACTCGATGAAGTTTCGAGAACGGCAACCACAAAAACAGTTTTGTTTGAGAACGCCAAGAAACGCGGCAATAACACGCAGGAAATGTCATTTTCTTATGCGTTGAGCGGTGAAAATTACGGGGAATTGCTTGAATCCGTGAAACTGTTGGACTTTGAAACCATCGAAAGAACTAAAAAAGAACTTGTCATCAATGCGCGACTTGAAAAAGACAAACACGCCATTGAAGCAATTACCGACGGAATCAAACAGGGCAACCACAAACGCACGGATTTAGTTAAATTTGCGATGGATAAAAACAACTATGGTGTGCCGCGTCAAAAAGTTTGGGACGTTTTAGACCGATACACAGGCGAAAAATTGAATAATTCGAGTTTGTGGCGTGTCGAAAATTGTCAAACAGCAAAACTTTATTACATTTTGAATCCTGAAAATTTATCAGAAAAAGATTATCAAAATGTAAAAAACGGTAAGTAACCCCCCTCTCTGGTAAAAACGGTAAAAACGGTAACAAGCAAAAAATCCTCTGTAAAAAGAGGATTTTTTTTGCCTAAAATTCGGTAAATAGCGGTAAAAAGTGATTTTTTATTTTTTTCAAAATCTCTACAGGCTACGAATTTCGTCGTTTTTACCGTTTTTACCGTTTTTACCGTTTTTACCGTTTTTACCGTTTTTACCGTTTTTACCGTTTTTACCGCTCTTTACCAAAAAATTAACAAAATTGACTGCTTCTTACCGAAAAATGGAAACATAGGCTTTAAAGAATTTAATTAAAAAATGAAATGGAAAGTTTGAGCATGACTACAGAAAAATTGATTGAAGAAGTTTTGAGCGACCCGACAATGGGTGAGTTTAAACAAACGACACAAAAGTCCCATAGAATTTTAACGAATCCCTTATTTAATAATGGTTAGAGCCACTTTTGGACTTCCCAAATTTAAGACGTTTTCGAGGGTGATTTTTTGGGGGATAATAACCCGACC
>CAINHO010000033.1 GCA_903848935.1 uncultured Pseudomonadota bacterium
GAACCAAAGCCTAAACGTAAAGCAAAAGCAAAATCCAAACCTCAACCCGAAATTAAACCAGAAGTGGTTGCTGACGAAATCGTTGAACTCGAACCCGAAATTGAACCAGAAGTAGTAGCTGACGAAATCGTTGAACTTGAACCCGAAATTGAACCAGAAGTAGTAGCTGACGAAATCGTTGAACTTGAAACAGAAATTGAACCAGAAGAAAACGAATTGGAATCTGACTTCGAATTAACGGTTGATCCCGAAGCGGCGTTAGATGATTTAGTGGATTCCGTACCATTTGAAGATCTGTTAGTTGTTGACACGGACGATACCGAACTCGACGATATTCACGAAGAATTTAATGACTTTGACGATGTTGCCGATATTGATGCACCCCTTGTGGAAATGTCCGCGTCTATCGAACCTTTCGAGGACGATTTAGACGAAATGCAACAATTAGATGGTTTAAATGACGCTATGGAAAATAAAAACGATACCACCGCAGGCTTTGATTTGCTTGATGACGATGCGGTTGAAAAAGAACAAGTTAAACCTGTGACTGAAGACGACGATTGGATGAAGCAATTAGAAGGTTTGGATGCCGAAGAATCTACAAAATCCACTGAAGCCGTCGCTGAAACCGTTGAAGAAGACGATGATGATTGGATGAAACAGTTGGAAGGTTTGGATGCTGAAGAAGTTGAAAAATCCGCTGATGCAGTCGCCGAAACTGTTGATGACGACGATTGGATGAAACAGTTAGATGATCTCGATAATCACGACGAAGATACTGCAAAAATGTTAATGGATGTCGGTCATGGTCAAGATACTGACGCAGACGAAGTTGTTAATAACCGATTTAATATCTCCGACGAAGATCGCGCTCAACAAAATCCAAATCGTGCCAATCCAATTGACGAAGAAGCTCTGGTTGCAAAAGTGGCTGATTTGGCAATTAGCCAGTTTAAAGAAGAACAAGACCACGTCTTTTCGCAATTACGCGCCGATCAAGATATTGCAGACACTAAAAATAGAACGCAATTTGCGGATGCTGAAAACAAAAGAAAAAAATCCGCCACATTTGGTTATATCGCGCTAGGTGTTGGGATTATTGGTGTTCTTGGAAGTGCGGGGATTGGTTGGATGTCTTACGGTACAAAAGACGAAGCGACTAATTTAACGCAATCAGTGACAGCGTTAGAAGAAAAGGTGAATACTTTTTTGGCAAAAAATCCCGAAAAAGAAATTGAAAATATCAAAATATCGGTTGAGCAGTTAAACCAAAAAGTAGAAAAAATCGCAGCGGCACAAGTGGTTGTTCCGCCTGTCGTGGTAGCAACGGCACCAGTTGAAGTCGCCAATGGCAAAATTTCGCCGATTGTCGCAACGAAACCAAATTCATCGGTCGATTTATTGAACAGCAAAAAAACCACACCTGTTACTGCGCCAAATGTTGACGCACAAAAAATAGCTGACTTTGTTTCACCAATTGATATTTCACCCGCGTCACCCACCGGTGAAACGACACCAATTGCTTCAGCAAAAACGGCTGAACCCTTGAAATTAGTAGATATGGCGAAAAAACCTGTTGTTGATACAACCAAGGAAAAAGCGGCAGCAAAAGCAGAGACCGATAAAGCGTTAGCAAAAGCAGAAGCGGAATTATTAAGTCAAAAAATTGCCAAAATAAATTCAGTGGCTAAAACGGCAGCCAGTACAAATTCTAAAGTCGAAGAACAACGTAAATTGTTGACGCAAAGCAAAGCGGATCACTATAGCGGACGAATGACGCGCGGAATGTCACGCGGTGGGAGTGACAAAGGTTCGACGGTTGTTGAAGTCACGAAAACAAAATCTGTCACAAAACAAACGGCAACTAAAGAAGTTTTGAACGTAGCAGTTAAACCACAAAAAGCGATTGCCGCCGGAAAATACTCGGTGAATATGCTTTCTTATCAGCAAGAATGGTTTGCTCAAAGCAAAGCGGCTGAATTTAAGCAAAAAGGCATTCCAGTTGAAGTGGTGCCGATTGATGCGACTAAGCCTGGCACGAAATTCCGTTTAAAAGTCGGCGGATTTAAAAACAAAGCCGAAGCCGATGCGTATTCAGATAAAGTTAAAAAATCATTGAATTTAAAAGAAACGTGGGTTGGTTCAAACAACTAAATGATTGTATAAACAAGGGGTTGAAAATCCCCTTGTTAATTATTTCGACACCGTTCAGCGATGATACGGATGATTTTGTAAAATACTCCACGCCCGATAAAGCTGTTCAGCTACCACAATTCTCACTAGCGGATGTGGAAAGGTGAGATTCGATAAACACCACGATTCTCGCGCATTTTGTTTTACCGCATCTGCCAATCCTTCAGGCCCGCCGACCACTAGCGAAACGTGTTGTCCGTTGCCTTGCCAACGTTCCACGGCTTGCGACAACTCCATCGTTGTCCACATTTTTCCACCCAAATCCAATGTCACCAAATGGCTATGCGACGGAATGGCAGCAAGCATTCGTTCGCCTTCGTCTTTTACAATTCGCACCACGTCGCTATTTTTGCCACGTTTGCCTGCTGGAATTTCTTTTAATACCAACTCACACTCACGAGGCAAACGTTTGGCGTATTCGTTATAGCCTTGTTGCACCCAAGAAGGCATTTTTGTTCCGACGGTAATTAAATGAATTTGCATAGTTTGTGGCTCAAGGTCAAAGGTTCAAGGTGCAAGCAACGCGCGAATCCAACTATAATAAACACATCACTTAACTTTTTAGGATTTTAGCACAATGAATTCAAACGAATGGTTCACCGAACAAATGCTCTCAACTGGCACCGCATTTTCACTCAAAATTAAAGAAAAACTCCACGAAGAACAATCTGATTTTCAAAAACTCGAAATTTACGACACGGAAACGTTTGGCAAATTGATGGTGATTGACGGTTGCACGATGGTTTCAACCCGCGACAACTTTTTTTATCACGAAATGATTAGCCACCCTGCCCTGTTTTTACATCCAAACCCAAAACGTGTTTGGATTATCGGTGGTGGTGATTGCGGCACGTTGCGTGAAGTGTTGAAACACAAAAACGTAGAAGAAGCCGTGCAAATCGACATCGACGAACGGGTCACACGTTTGGCTGAAATTTATTTCCCCGAATTATGTGAATCCAACGGTGATGCGCGTGCGGATTTGAAATTTATCGACGGCATTAAATGGCTCAAAGATGCTGCGCCCAATTCGGTCGATTTAATTATTGTCGATAGCACCGATCCTGTTGGTGTGGCAGAAGGCTTATTCGGCGAAGCGTTTTATCGTGATTGTGTCGCGTGTTTAGCCGAAGACGGAATGTTGGTTCAACAAAGCGAGTCCGCGTTATTACATTTAGATTTAATCAAAGATATGCGCGGGGCAATGAAAACCGCTGGTTTTGGTCATCAGCAAACGCTGTTTTTCCCACAATGTATTTACCCATCGGGTTGGTGGAGTGCGACCATTGCCAGCAAAGCCGCATTAACTTTCCGTGCTGACGATTGTGCAAACAAAGATTTTGAAACCGTTTATTACAACCTTGATATTCATCACGCAGCAATGGCGCAACCGGAATTTTTCAAAAAGGCGTTTGCGTAATCGATGCAGAATTTATCCACTTTCAAATTGATTGAACGCATCAGCACGTTAATTCGTGCTGAAGAACGCAAGAAATACGCGGCATTAGGTTTGCAACCTATCCACATTCAAGTGCTGGATTATTTAAGTGCGTGCAACAGTTACAGCAACACCGCCGTCGGCATCACCGAGTATTTTGGTTTAACCAAAGGTACTGTGTCGCAAACCTTGCAGGTCTTAGAACGCAAAGGTTATATCGAAAAACACCTTGACGAAGAAGACGCTCGCGTCACGCATTTAACGTTGTCGAAGTCGGGTGATTTATTACTTGAAAACACTAACGACGACGTTTTCAATCAAGCGCAACAAGCCGTACTTTCAAAGCAATATGCGACGTTAGACGAGGCTTTACGAATGACTTTATCGATGTTGCAACAAAGTTGTGACACGAAAAGTTTTGGTTCGTGCGATTCGTGTGTGAATTTTAATGTTGAAGAAAATCATTATTTATGTAGCGCGACCCGTTTACCGGTTCGGCAAATTGAAACCCACAAAATCTGCCGTGTACATCGTTTAGCGGCTTAACTTCAGAGAAAATTTATGTTTGATACCAAAACAATTGATGAGATGGCAAACCGTTTGGCGAGTGTGATTCCACCAAGTTTGCACGCGATTAAAGACGATTTAGAAAAAACCTTTCGGGCGATTTTGCAAAGCGTGTTAGGCAAAATGGAGTTAGTGACTCGCGAAGAATTTGAAGTGCAAAAAATGGTGTTAGCGAAAACTCGTGCCAATTTAGAAGCTCTCGAAAAGCGTGTTGCCGCCTTAGAACCTTACATTGCTTCGACAGAAAATTAAGAGACCGAAATGGGATTAGCCGTCATTTACAGTCGTGGACGTTCTGGCATTGACGCGCCTTTAGTGACTGTTGAAGTTCATGTGGCGAATGGTTTGCCTGCGTTAAATATCGTAGGTTTACCTGAAACGGCAGTGAAAGAAAGCAAAGATCGAGTGCGTGGCGCGATTCAAAATTGCCGTTTCGATTTTCCGGCGCAACGTATCACAGTAAATCTCGCGCCAGCCGATTTACCGAAAGAAGGTGGTCGATTTGATTTAGCCATTGCATTGGGCATTTTGGCGGCAAGCGGGCAGATTTCAACCAAAAATTTAAATCAGTATGAATGTGTTGGCGAATTGTCTTTGGGCGGAGAATTGCGTCCGATTATTGGCGTGTTACCAATTGCGATTCGAGCGCGAGATTGCAAGCGACAACTGATTTTGCCCAGAGAAAATACTGCCGAAGCAGCCTTGGTTAAAAACGTGGAAATTTTGCCAGCCGCGCATTTGCTAGAAGTTTGCGCTCATTTGAACGGGCGAACGCAGATTCAAACGACGTATCAGCAACCGCAACCCACGGAGATTCAGCACGAGTTGGATTTTTCGGATGTTCACGGGCAGTATCACGTCAAACGGGCGTTTGAAATTGCGGCGGCGGGCGCACATAACTTGCTCATGCTTGGGCCACCGGGAACGGGGAAGTCGATGTTAGCGGCTCGTTTACCAACGATTTTACCGTCTTTAACCGAAGAACAAGCCCAAGAAACCGCTGCCATTGCGTCGATTAGTGATCAAGGGCTGGACGTAGCAAATTGGTTGCGCTCGCCGTATCGTGCGCCGCATCATTCGGCTTCGGCAGCCGCCTTAGTCGGTGGTGGAAGCAATCCGCGTCCTGGTGAAATTTCGTTGTCACATTACGGCACGTTGTTTTTGGATGAATTGCCTGAATTTGACCGCAAGGTATTGGAAGTATTGCGCGAACCGTTGGAAACAGGGCATATCACTATTTCACGCGCGGCACGACAAGTAGATTTTCCGGCGCGTTTTCAATTGATTGCGGCGATGAATCCGTGTCCGTGCGGTTATTTGGGCGATACGTCGGGGCGTTGTCATTGCAGTTCGGAACAAGTTGGGCGGTATCGGTCAAAAATTTCAGGGCCGCTTTTAGATAGAATTGATATGCACCTCGAAGTGCCGCGTGTACCGCATGATGTGTTGCGTCGTGGGTCGCCCGATGGCGAAGAAAGTAGTGCGACGATTCGAGCGCGAGTCGTTGCGGCACGAAATCTTGCGATTGCCCGTGCGGGTAAAGCGAATGCGGCATTGAGTGCCAAAGAAGTGAAGCAGTGGTGCGAGTTATCAGATTCGAGTCATCGTTTATTAGATCAGGCAATGGAACGGTTTGGCTTGTCGAATCGGGCGTATCATCGAATTTTGAAATTAGCGCGAACAATTGCTGATTTGGCGAGTTCGCCTGACATTGAAATTCAACATTTAAGCGAAGCCATTGGCTATCGAAAGTTGGATCGTAGTAATTGAAATGAAAATTAACAGTCGCTAAAAAACGTTAAAATCATCGATATTTTGACGTTTTGCTTGCAAAAAGCGACTTTGTCGATATAATACGCAGGGTAAGTTTTGTGGTGGACTGGCTGAGCGGTCGAAAGCAACGGTCTTGAAAACCGTCGAACCGAAAGGTTCCTGGGGTTCGAATCCCTAGTCCATCGCCAAAAACTTAACCCCTCGTTAATCTTGCATTAAATTCAAAACTGTCCTATTTATTTTAAGTTCTACTCAATCACGTTTTAACTTGTTGTACGCCAAATTTATTCGCTTTTGTTCCGCTTCCATAATTTTCCGCATTGAATCAGGTTTATTGATCCATTTGTCTGGATGTGTGCGATTTGATTCACGCTGATAAGCGATTTTCAATTCCGCTTGAGTGAAATTCGGATTTAAGCCCAAGACTTCTTCGGGTTTGCGATTATCCACCGGAATTTCAGCATTGTTTATGTTTCTCGCCGAAAACGGGGATTGATTATTACGATTAGCATTGGGATTCGATTTTGGTTTGGGACGTTTTTGCATAAATCGAAACGGACTGAAATAATCCATAAGCTGAAAAAAAGATAAACTTTTCGCAAACAACAGTCCAAATGAAAATCCCACCACCGTCATTACCATCAAAAAATTCGGATTGAGCAATTCATACACAATCGGCACGAAAATAATCGATAAAAACCACGTTTTTAAAAAACCCATGTTAGGCAAATTACCAATCGCGTAGCCTGAACCAAACGCCATCAGCAAATATAAAACAACACCGCTATTGTGAATCACCATTGATTATGTACCTAATTTCGCACGTTCAATCATTTGACTGGTCGAATGTCCATCGACAAACGACAAGATTTTCACGTCGCCCCCATTTGCAATCACTGCCGCACCACCGACAACATCTTCGGGTTTATAATCGCCCCCTTTCACAATCACGTCAGGCAGGAGGCGGTTATAAAGTCGTTCAGGCGTTTCTTCGGAAAACGACACCACCCAATCAACACATTCCAATGCCGCTAAAACACTCATTCGCGCGTGCAAATCGTTAATCGGACGCGAATCCCCTTTCAAAATTTTTACCGATTCATCCGAATTCACTGCGACAACCAAACGGTCACCCAAGGCTTTCGCTTGCTGCAAATAAGTAATATGTCCAATGTGCAGCAAATCAAAACAACCGTTGGTCATCACTAATTTTTCGCCGTGAGCCTTGGCGTGAATCATGGCTTGCGACAATTCATCTTCCGAAACCACGCCAAATGTATTTCGATGTGGGTGCATTTCGCGAGTCAATTCGAGCGTTGAAACAGTCGAAGTTCCCACTTTCCCAACCACAATCCCCGCTGCTAAATTTGCCAAATACATTGCATCTTGCAACGGCAAATCAATCGCTAAACCTAACGCCATCACGGCAATCACCGTATCACCAGCACCGGTAACATCAAAAACATCTTTGGCTTGCGCTGGCAAAGAATAAGTCGAATCGGCATCAATCAAACTCATGCCCGCTTCGCCACGAGTAAGTAGCAAAGTTTCGATTTTTTGTTGGGCTAATAAATTGCGTCCTTTTTCGATTAACGTGTCGATTTCACCTTCGCCAACGACGGCTTTCAATTCGCCCAAATTCGGTGTAATTAAATCAGCATTTGCGTAACGTTGATAATCCGTGCCTTTCGGGTCAATCAGCGTTTTCAAACCTGCATTTTTAGAAATCGAAATGTAATCAGCGACATTTTCTAACGTGCCTTTGCCATAATCTGAAAATACTACGACTTCATTTTTTGCCAAATTATTTTGTAAACGCGCGATTAAATCAGCGTGATTAAAATTCAACGGTGTTTCTTCAAAATCAATCCGCAATAATTGCTGATGTTGTGCCATGACGCGCAATTTGCAAATCGTGTGCAGATTTTCATCGACGATAAAATCGCAATCCACGCCTTCGGCTCTCAATAAACGTTGTAATTGGTCGCCGTCGGAATCATCGCCGATTACGCCAATCAAAGTGACTTTTCCGCCAAGTTTAGCAATGTTCAACGCCACATTTGCCGCGCCACCGACACGTTCTTCAATGGTTTTTACTTTCACCACCGGCACAGGAGCTTCTGGTGAAATCCGCGCCGCTTGCCCAGACCAATAACGATCCAGCATCACATCACCCATCACTAAAATTCGCGCTGTCGAAAAATCAGGCAGATTCGCTAACATTTAAACCTTCCTCCACGACACCACACCAATAATGTCCGATTAAAATATGAGTTTCTTGAATGCGTGCTGTCACGGTTGAAGGCACGGTGATTAAGTTCGTGGCAAATTCTGTCAACGCGCCACCATTTTCGCCGGTCAAGGCAATCACATTTAGATTTTTAGCACGAGCAATTTGTGCAGCCTGCACAATGTTTTTGCTATTTCCAGAAGTTGAAATGGCAATCAACGTGTCACCTGCATTTCCTAACGCTTCAATTTGTCGCGCAAACACACTATCAAAATCAAAATCGTTAGCGTGAGCGGTCAAAATTGACGTGTCGGTGGTCAGCGCAATTGCCGGTAAAGCGCGACGTTTCAACTGATAACGCACCACAAATTCCGCGGCGATATGTTGTGCGTCAGCCGCACTTCCGCCGTTACCACATAACAAAATCTTGTTGCCGCTTTCAAACGTTGCAGCGAGTAGTTTCGCCGCCGTCTCCACTGATTCGCTACAACATTCTGCTAATCGCATGACCGCAATATGTTGGGCGAGTTCCTCGTTAAAGGTTTTCAATTTAAATCCTCTACGTTAAGTAATTTCATAAAAACGTCGCATCATTTTAACAATTCAACAAGCGTCGCCAAAACGCGCAACGCATTTTGAATCATATCACGACGATGTTGTTCACTTTTTGCGGCTTCGACAATTAAGCGGGAACTTAAACACAAACGCAACGCACTTTTTTCGTCGCCACACATCACCGGCTGACCGATTTGGCAACGTAGGTTTTGCTGCGGTAACTGTTGATAACACGCCAATGTTTCAGCACGAGAAAGGGGCTGATTATCACGCAAAAGAACAAATGGAAAAATCGTCGGCAAACAATCCCAGGTTGAATTTTCACGTTGCAACGTCGGTGTTTTGAGACATTCAAAATGCGGCGACTCATTTAAATAATGTTGAATTGCGTCACCAAACTCACTGATGATTGTTTGAATTTGTGTGTCCGTTAAAATGCAAAATTGGCGATATTCACTCAACGCTACTTCCATTCGTAACATCAATCCAAAATTCACAGCTTCTAATTCGGTTAGAAACACGATGGTCGGCGACACAATTAAAATCGCTGAAAAAGACGGCGCGGCGAGAAATTTCGATCCCGTCAAGGCAATCATAAAATCGTGTTGTAAATACGCTTTTAACGTGGTCGCCGAAAGTCTAAATTGGCACGCATCCACCAACACGTTAAATTGTGCGGCATACCGTGATTTTAATTGAATTGCACAGTTTGGGCTGGGTGCAATCATGCCGGTTTTGGATTGGTCGATTAACACTAAAAGCACGTCGCGCTGCTGTTCCATTCCTTGTTGAACAAGTGTCACAACTTCGGTATCAATTTCTGAAATAGCACGCGGCAAACCGTCGGCAAAACGCAAGGCAACAGATACAACTTCAATGCCGCTACTCTGCGCTAACGCAGCTTCAACCCCGCTGCCCGTTTCATTGCCTTCCATCATAATAATCAGCGTATTCGGTGCCATTTGATTAGCTACCAAACCGTGTAAATCTGTGCCAGATGGTGAAAAAATTAAGCGCGTATCAGATTCTAAACCAATCAATTCGCGCCACTCCGCTTTTTGGCGGGTGATTGCTTGCGCGTGGATTTTTTCAGAAAAATTTGCCTGCCCTAAACGCATTCGCAAATTGTCAGCCACGGTAAAACTTTGGGTAGAAATCGTAGTTGCCGTGGACGAACTAAACGATAAAATCGCATCATCCGGTATAGGTGAACAACCGTATTTGTTCACACCGTGTACGTTTAAAACCAATCGTTCATCGCCGCCAAAAATGAGTAATTCTGCTGTCGAATTTAAATACATTACGCGGGTGTGATTTTAAGAGGAATTGCGATAATGAAGCGTGTGCCATGATTTTCTTCGGTTTGATCCGATTCAACCGTCAGCGTCCCCTTGTGTTTTTCAATAATTCCGTAAGAAATAGACAATCCCAATCCCGTTCCTTCGCCAACATCTTTTGTGGTAAAAAATGGGTCGAAAATTTTAGCTTTCACATCTTCAGGTATTCCCATACCACTATCAGCAATCGTAATAATGGCATTTTCATTCACTTTTGCCGTGGTAATAATAATGGTGCCTTTGTCTTTAATGGCTTGAATTGCATTTGCCAAAATGTTCATAAACACTTGATTCAACTCGCCTGCATAACATTCCACCATCTCGTTCAGTGCGTAATCTTTTTCAATCACAATGTGATGCCTAAATTTGTGTGACAACATTTGCAAGGTCGAATCAATACCTTCTTCAAGAAATACGGTTTTCACATCGCCTTGATCCAACCGTGAAAAGTTGCGTAACGATAAAACGATATTGCGAATGCGGTCGGCGGCTTGTTTTTGGCTTTCAAGTAATTTCGATAAATCGTCAATCACAAACGCATAATCAATTTCTACTTTATGCTCATTAAGTTTTTTCATTCCGGCTTCATCTAAACAACTTTCTGCAACTTCTACCGTCGCTTTCACATCGTCGATATATTCAGCAAGCGGTGGCATATTCGCGTAAATCGCGCCAATCGGATTGTTAATTTCGTGTGCAATACCAGCAACTAATTGCCCTAATGAAACCATTTTTTCAGACTGCACCAACTGCGTTTGTGTAGATTTGAGTTTTTGCAATGTTTCTTGCAACTGCGCGGTACGCTCGATAACTTGATTTTCTAAATTCGCATTTAAATCTTCGAGTTCCTTTTCCCAAATTGAACATCGAGTAAATGCTTCACCAAGCCGTGAAGTCATACGATTAAACGCATTTCCCAAATCTGCCACTTCGTCACGCCCTGAAACTTGCACTTGAATCGATAAATCGTTGGAATCTTCAATGCCGCGAATGGTTTCGGTTAATTTTTTAATCGGCGTAACCAAATGGCGACTGAGTAAACTCACCAAAAAAATCATCGGAATACCGACAAACGCCGCCGCGACTAATAGATTTTTGGTGAGTTCAAGCAAGGGTTCTTGCGCCAATTTTTCAGGCATAAATGCGGCCACTTGAAAATTTACATCGCCTAAAACTATCGGCTTTGAAATAGAACCTAAATAACTTTCTTCGTTAAACATCCACAGCGACTTTTCAATAAAATCATCATCTATTGCAATCGATTGAATACCATCCCGCGTAAATAGTTCGGCGTTAGCTTCGCTATTTTTACGCAAGGCAAAATTACTGTCCGTCGGTGCCAGCATTTTTGTAATATCGTCCCACGAATGAGTGATGACTAAATATCCCTGCATTTTCAATTGTGGTGGTTTTAACGTCGTAACGTGAGCAATTACGCTACCTTTAATAAAAGGAACTTCGTGCTTGAAAATCAGTTCGTAATCTTTCTGAGTTTGCCATATTTCAGGGAGTTTCGTTTTCAAAACACCGGGCTGCGTTGAAGCAATTAAAACACCTGCCGCATTAAATACATACAAATCACCCTTCAACTGATAATATTGCTTTAGATTTTTGAGTTCGGTGTTAATGCGTTTGTCCAAATCATCCACGACCACATCGAGCATCACCGACGATGCTCGCCATGCCAATAAATTCGTGCGTTCGAAAAGCAATAGATTGTTAATTTCAGCCGCTTTATGGTCGGCAATATCCGTTAAATTCCGACTGATTTGCTGATTGATTTTTTCACCAAATTTATAAAAAACCACCGAACTTAACGTGACCGTGACGAGTAAAACAATCAAGCTAAAAAACAACGTTAAACGAACTGAAAGCGAAAAACGTGACATAAATTACCGTTATTTGAATTGTTGCAGAATTTTGATTTGTGAACTTTGCGGCTTCGTTTCGACGTAACCAATGGCACCCTTAATCCGTTCGACAAACATAATCACAGCTTGTTCCGAATTTTGCGTCACCGGCGGCGTTTCGCCTTTGAATAGCATTTTGTCCCAATAACTGCCTAACTTTTCAGGCGTACTGTCAAAAATTTCAGCGGTAAAATGATTGCGTCCGTCGGCGGTGGCCGGCAAGTTAATCGGCATAATATCCTCGCCGTTTTCCCAGCGTTTTTTCTTGAGTAAATAAATCGCGGCAATATCGCTTTTTTCGAGTTGCGCGGTGGGCAATTCTTTATTGGCGATAATATACAAATCTGCGTATGCGTTTGAAATCGATAATAACGCAGCGGTTAATCCTAAAATATGTAAACTTTTCATTAGAATAACACCGCTACTGAACTATAAAGTCCAGTCTGATTATTAAATTGATTTCCTTGTGTTTGTTGCCATTCGAGTTTGAACGATAAACTCGGCACAGGTCGGTAAACAATGCCACCTAATTCAGTATTGGTCGCTTCAACTTTGTTGGCATATTCAAAATGTTCGTAGCGTGTAATCAAATTGAAATGCTTGATGAGTGGCACCGCCATTTGAACGTAACCACCCCAATCGTTGCCGTGCTGGCGAAATTCTTTCGTATCCACATGAGTCAATAATAATTCACTTTCCAACTCAAACCATTTGTGCTGCCAATTACCATCAACGCTAACCGAATCGCGTATTTCGTCACTATTAGCAACTTGCGCGTGCTGGAATGAAACGCCCATGTAATAATCTAAATCTTCATTAAAAATCCAACGTGCGCCTGCAACTGTTTTGTATTGACGTTCATGTGAACTGGCGGGTTTATGATTAAAATCTTCAACGGGTTGCACATAAATTTCCAGTGCATGACCAGAAAGTGCGTTGAAATCGTGACGTAACTGCACACCTGTAATGTAATTGGCAAGCGAATACGTCGATGTAATTGGGCGGTTGGTTGTCCACACGAGTGGTGCCGCGTGAACAATGTTCCAATGATTGATGGATGCTAAAAATTTACCAGTACGCAGTGTGTCGCTATCGGTGATTTCCATATCGTTGTAAAGTCGTTCAATCACTAAATGAAGATTATTAAATTGAAAACCGTCGCCTTCTTTCCAAATTGACATATTGTAGGCTTCAGCTTCTAAAAATGGATTAAACCAACGATTGAATTTCCCCGACACAAATAAACTTAAATCATCCAGATCGATAGAAGTGGGGGCTTTGTTGGATGCTTTAGCAAGAAATTTGGCGTAGCCTGAAAAGTTAATATCATCAAGCCACGAGGCTTTTTCATCGTCAGAAAATGACGGCGGCGAGAAACAAATCATCGCCAAACTCAAAACACTTCCGAGCGTGCAACGATTGAAACGATTGGTTAATAACATAATTTAAAATGAACTAAAGAAAGGTTGAAAACATTATAACTTATCAAGATGGAATCTTGATTTTAAAGCGATGCGTAGCAATTGTCGTATAATTTGCCGCATTTTAAATTGAGGAAAAATTTTTGTAATGTTTGAAATGATAAATTCTGAAATTTTGGGTTACGTTGCGGCGACGCTGACGACGGCTTCTTTTTTGCCGCAAGCGATTTTAACATTGCGGACTCGTGACACCGATGGTTTATCGCTCACCATGTATAGCGTATTTACGTTAGGGGTTTTATGCTGGTTGATTTACGGCATTTGTTTGGCGAACAACATCATTATTTACGCCAATGCCATTACCTTGTTTTTGGCAACGCTGATTTTGAGTTTCAAAATTTACAACACCATTTTCAAAAAACGAACGTAAAAAAAGCCCGTTTAACATGGGCTTTTTTATCAACACGCGATGAATTAAACCACCGTCAACATAGCATTTAACGCTTCTTTGGCGAGTAGCGCATCTTTCGCAGGTACGGAAATTTGATTCACAACGTAACCGGCAACCAAATTTTCTAAAATCCACGCGAGATGCTGCGGATCGGTTCTGAACATCGTCGAACACATACACAACATTGGCGACATAAAATGGATATTTTTATCGGTGCATTCTTCATTCAAGCGATTAACCAAATTCAATTCCGTAGCCACCAGCCAGCGACTACCCGGTTCGGATGCTCGCACGGTTTTTAAAATGAACTCCGTTGAACCAACATAATCCGATTTTTGGCACACTTCAAAACACGCTTCGGGATGCGAAATTATTTTTGTTTCTGGATATTGCGCGAGGAAATTGTCGATATGTTCCGGCTTAAACATTTGATGTACTGAACAAAAGCCATTCCACAAAATCATTTTGGCATTTTTGATGGCTTCCACCGTCAAACCACCCAATGGTTTCGTGAAATCCCACACCACCATATCGTCTAAGCTCATCCCCATACGGTGTGCAGTGTTGCGTCCCAAATGTTGATCTGGAAAAAACAGCACTTTCTCACGACGTGAGAAACTCCAATCCAAAATCTTTTCGGCATTCGACGACGTACAAACAATGCCACCGTGTTCACCACAAAAGGCTTTCAAATCTGCCGCCGAATTGATGTATGTGACCGGCGTAACTTCATTTTCTACGTCTAAAACTTGTGCCAATTCAGACCAACATTGATTCACTTTCATAAGATTCGCCATGTCCGCCATCGAACAACCTGCGGCTAAATCGGGCAAAATCGCCATTTGATCTGGACGTGACAAAATATCCGCGACTTCTGCCATAAAATGCACGCCACAAAATACGATATATTCCGCTGTCGATTCCGCTGCATCTTTCGATAATTTTAAAGAATCACCCGAAAAATCCGCATGTTTAAAGATTTCATTGCGCTGATAATGATGACCCAAAATCACACAACGGTCGCCTAATTGTGCCTTTGCCTTAACAATTAAAGCATCGCATTCTTCATCTGTTAACGCCGCGTAATCATAAATAGATAATGTCATTTTTGTTTAACTCGTTATTTGTTTAAAACCGCTTCGATTTTCCCAACCAATCGTTCAATATCTACCGGTTTGGTATCGTAATCTTCACAACCGCCTGCCGACAATTTCACCTTTGAAACATAAGACGGCATCGCATGAGCCGACAAAATGATGATTGGAATATGGGTAGTTAATGGATTATTTTTGATGAGGCGCGTGGCTTCTAAACCATCCATTTCCGGCATATTCATATCCATCAAAATAACATCTGGTCGTTCAGATGCCGCCATTTGAACCCCATCCGTCCCATTCACAGCCATTACGACGGTGTAATTTTTACGCATTAAACGCCGCGACAACATATCACGATTCGTTTCATCATCTTCAACTAGCAGCACTTTTGCCATTTTTTAGTCCTTCTTTTAACTGTAAATTTGATCAGTCGGATTATTTCGCAATTAACGGCAGATCAATCGTAAACGTTGATCCTTGGTTGATCGCACTATTCACTGTAATATCGCCACCCATCATTTGGCAAAATCGGCGACTAATTGTCAGCCCTAAACCTGTGCCACCATACTTTCTCGTGGTAGATGTATCGGCTTGGACAAACTCCGTAAATAATTTCCCCATCTGTTTATCAGTCAAACCAATACCGGTATCACTGATTGAAAATAACACCCGTTCTTCACCGGAAATAATAGCATTTTTAACATTGAACGTAATCGAACCATTGTGGGTGAATTTCGAGGCATTACTGAGTAAGTTGAATAACACTTGTTTAATTTTAATCGCATCGGCATGGATCGGTTTCAAATTGGATTCACAGTCGATGATCAGCCGGTTATTATTTTTCGCGATCATTGGCAGAATGATATTTCCAACATCTGCAATCATATTGTCTAAACTAATATCTTCTAAATAGAGTTCCATTTTACCCGCTTCAATTTTGGACAAATCTAACATGCCGTCAATTAAATATAATAAATGCGTGCCAGCGGTATGAATTTTTTTCAAATCTAAACCGAATTGCGGTAGCTTTAAATCCTCGGCATCTTCTTGCAAAATTTCGCTATAGCCGATGATCGCATTGAGCGGTGTGCGAAGTTCGTGACTCATATTCGCTAAAAAATCTGACTTCATTTTGTTAGCATCTTCCGCGAGTTCTTTCGCTGCGCGTACTTCATTCTCTATCCGGTGACGTTTAGTAATATCGCGTACCAACACACAGGTACAAACGCTTCCGTCATTTAGACTGGGTAAATTTTTTGAACTGACTTCGACTGGAAATTTACTTCCATTTTTGCGAATACCCTTGTCGCCCAAAATGAGTTGATCCATGTTTTTAGAGTGTAGTTCTTTCAAACGATACCCAAAAACTTCCTCTGCGCGTGAATTACATAAAACGATAACATTTTGTTCATCCGTGACGAGCAATACATCAGGTATGGATTCAATAATACTGTGAAACCATGCTTTCTGGTTGCGTAAATCATCTTGTATCAACTTGATTTTAAGTTGTGTTTCCACTCGTGAAAGTAGAATCGGCAGACTTATCGGTTTTGTAATGTAATCCACTGCCCCAAGCTCAAGCCCTTTGAGTTCATCCTGAATTTCTGCCTTTGCACTTAGGAAAATGACGGGAATGTGGTTTGTTTTAGCATCGGATTTCAAATGCTTACACACCTCGTAACCACTCATTTCCGGCATCACAATATCGAGTAAAATTAAGTCGGGTGGATTTTCTGATTGAGCGATTGTGAGTGCCGTCACACCATTATTGGTCACTTTTACTTGGTATATATCTTCGAGTAAATTGCTCATGAGAGCTAAATTATTGGTGTTGTCATCAACCACGAGAATGGTGGTTTTTTCTGAAGATGGTCGCTTGTCGAACATAATTCCTAGCTAAAAGTGGGGGACAAATGTTCCTGCCATTTTACCTAAAATCACGCTTCCTGTCGGCTTAAAGCTAACGAACCGCAACAAAAAGGCGCGGTTCTTTTAAACTAAAAATTAGGCGTGTATTTTGAAATTGCCAACAGTTTCTGTCAAATTGCGCGTTTGTTGTTCAAGCGAATGCGCGGCTGAAGAAGCTTGTTCGACCAGTACGGCATTTTGCTGAGTGACATCATCCATGTGTGACAGTGCATGATTTACTTGCTCAATACTGCTTGATTGTTCTTCCGATGCCGCCGTAATTTCTGAAATAGTGTTCGTCACGCCATCAATAGAATTCAAAATTTCTTCCATTGTTTTACCGGCTTTGGCAACCAAAATACTGCCGTCCTGAACCTTATCAACAGAATCACTAATCAGATTTTTAATTTCACCCGCCGCCGCTGCGGCACGTTGCGCTAAACTCCGCACTTCCGTCGCCACGACGGCAAAACCACGTCCTTGTTCGCCGGCTCGTGCCGCTTCAACTGCCGCGTTTAATGCGAGGATATTGGTTTGAAATGCAATGCCATCAATCACCGAAATAATATCAACGATTTTACGCGACGATTCGTTAATGCCTTCCATCGTTGCAACAACTTGTCCCACTGCTTTAACACCGTTACGCGCAATGGTTGACGATATTCTCGCCAATTCATTTGCATGAATGGCACTGGAGCTGTTTTGCTGCACGGTCTGCGTAAACTCTTCCATATTTGCCGCTGTTTTTTGCAAACTATTGGCTTGTTCTTCAGTACGATTAGACAAATCATTATTGCCCTCCGCGATTTCTTGCGCGGCGGTAGTGATAATTTCGCTAGAATCTTTAATTTCGCCAACCAATATCTTGAGGTTGTTAACGGTACGATTCATCCCGAAAAGCACTTCGCCAAACGTGCCGGGATAATCTTTATCTGTGCTTTGCGTTAAATCACCTTCGGAGAGAGCTTTTGAAATGCGCTCAATATCTTTAAAACTGCCTTCTAAAGCATCCAACGATAAATTCACATTATTTTTTAGAACGGCAAAATTGCCTTGCCCTTGCGCTTCAACACGGTGAGTAATATCGCCTTGTGCCACGTTACTCATCACTTCGCCAATCCCATCGATCATGGTTTGCATGGTGTGCATAGCTTCCGAAGCGTTATGAATAGCACGAGCATATTCACCTTCGACATTGATATTTATTTTCTTATTGAAATCGCCTGCATTCAACGCAGACATCAATTCGTTAATTCCATTAGTCGTTGACGATAGAATTTTCGTAAGTGAATTTAGGCGTTTTAATGCTTGAGCAAAAGAACCATGCAAACCTGCTGGATAACTAAAACGTGAAAAATCACCATAAGTCACATAAGCCATTGAGTAATACATATCAACTTGTGCAGTTTCGACTTGATCCATCAAATCGTTTAATGCCCAAGCGATTTTTTGTAAATCTGTTTTTTTACCTCCGATGTGCGTAATACGGGCACTCACTTCACCGTCGCGCCATGTCGCACTCACATCTAAAATTTTACTGAATAGTATTTTGTTTGCTTTGCGTGAACTGTGCCACGCGGCAACCGAAATAACTGAACTCGCGCTTAAACACGCAGGCAAAATCCAGTCGGCACTGTGCATCCAACTATAAGCAAGTGAACTGCCCCACGTTAATCCAACTGCCGTGAATGCAATGGTTTCGTTTATTTTAAAGCGTCTGGAGAACATTGATAAGCTGCTCATAAGTTACGCCTTTATCCTTTAGTAATTGTCCTAAAATTGCACCAGAAGCCGCCATTGCGTCTTTGGCACCCGCTTTCTTTTCAGCATCCAACATGGATTTATACACGTCTGTCACAATAGGAATCGCTTTTGGATTTGGCATTCTGCGAACCGAGGAATAACCAATTTTCGCCTTATTTTTATCCAAAATTGGAGCAACATGCGTAAACACCCAATAAAAACTGCCGTCTTTCGACATATTTTTCACAAAGGCAAAAATCTCTTTGTCTTCGGCTAAATAATCCCAAAGTAATTTAAAAACGACGCGCGGCATATCGGGATGACGCACGATATTGTGTTGACTACCGAGCAGTTCATGTTCTTCATAACCAGAAAATTCGATAAAAATTTCATTGCCGTAAATAATACGACCCGTTAAATCTGTTTTCGACACAATGAAATCGCTTTCTCGCATAAAGCGTTCTTCGCTGGTCGGTATGATGTCTTTACGTTTCATAAATTAAACCTGTTTTTATAATTTCTGATGTTTATTGGGCGTTATAATGCCGACATTATGACAGAAATTTTTACTTTTTAATGAAATATGGCACTCTCTGAAACCACTCGTTTACAGTATTTAAATGCGCTAAACGTGACTGTTTGGCAATCGCGTTTTACGCATGAATCTACCGCACCATTCGTCGAATCGTCTCATGTTGTTCCGACAGAAAATTCAATTCCTGATTCGTGGGAACGCTTACGCTCGGAGGTTACATCCTGTCAGCTATGCAGTTTATGTACCACTCGCACGCAAATAGTCTTTGGTGAAGGTAATTTAAATGCCGATTGGTTGTTTGTTGGCGAAGCACCGGGCGAACATGAAGACGAACAGGGGTTGCCATTTGTCGGCGAAGCGGGGAAATTATTAAGTGAAATGTTCCGCGCCATGCAATTGACGCGCGAAGAGGTCTTCCTCACTAACAGTTTAAAATGCCGCCCGCCGCTAAATCGTGATCCGCACGTCGATGAAATTAAACAGTGCCGCGATTATTTACAGCGACAAATTGCTTTGATTCAACCGAAATTGATTATTGCTGTGGGGCGAATTGCTGCACAAACCTTATTAGAAACGCACGAAAAAATAGGTAATTTACGCGGCACAGTTCATTTAGTTGAAAATACGCCGCTAATTGCTATTTATCACCCCGCGTATTTGCTGCGTTCGCTGACTGAAAAACGCAAAGCGTGGCAAGATTTACAGTTTGCGTTGCAGACGTTTAAGAGCCTTTGAGAATTTAAAATGCGTGGAATACTAGACCGAGTAAAAGATTTTCTAATTTATGATGCCGATGTGGAGTTTTATGCCAAAGTTTTTCCTGATTCTGTGGGGCGCAAAGAGCTGATGCGCTTACGAAAAATGAACCGTTCCGACTTATTGCAAGTCGTTGCCATTGAAAAATCGAGCTACCATTTTCCGTGGAGCGAAGATATTTTTCGAGATTGTTTAAATACCCGTTACGATTGCTGGGTGTGTGAATTGGGCGACGATGTTTTGGGCTATGGCATTATGTCGATGGCAGTCGGTGAAGCGCACATTTTGAATTTATGCGTGTCACCGAAAGAACAAAAACAAGGCATCGGACGAAAAATTTTAGAACATTTAATTGCGATTGCTAAAAAAGAAGCTGAACAAATGTTTTTAGAAGTACGTCCATCAAATACCGGCGCGATTGCACTTTATGATTCGATTGGTTTTAATGAAATCGGCGTGCGTAAAGGTTATTACGAAGCCGTCAATGGACGCGAAGATGGCTTGATGTTTGCGTTGGTATTATTTAAGGACGAGTAAATTGCCGCCCAATAAACAAATCGTTACTCACAATTTCCACTGCTTTTAACCACGCTAATGATTGCTGACATTCGGGCGAATACGGCGGCTCTTTACAAACGTTAATTCGTCCATCGTTAAACTCGTCAAAATGCAACCCCACCAAGGGACGAATTCGGCGATTATCCAGCGGCGTGGCGAAATCCATAATCGTCGGCTGATTCAAATGCAACAAATTTAAAATCAGTTTTGGCACTTCATACAACGGCAAACGCCCAACTTTCAATGCGCCTTTTTCACCATCAATAATCAACAACGGCGTACTGACGTAAGTTTTAAACATCGCGTCCGAAAAGTTGCCACGATTATTGGTCAAAATCCCCGATTCCACATAACCGGCAAAATGTTCACCCAAAAATGGCAAATGATCGCCAAACGCCACGATAATTCCATGCGGATCACGCTTTTGTAATTCTTTGACAAAATCGACAAATTCACTCGATTTGTAAAAAGTCGTATTGGCATAAGCCGTGACCTCTTCAACTTCGGACGAACTGGTAATGACAGGCGGACGGTTTTCATTCAGCGGATAATCCCAATGCCCAAAGTATGTCACGACATAATCCAACAGCGGTTGTTTTGCGGTCAACGTGTCTGAAATTTTCTCTAAAACCTGACGATACAACGAACTGTCACCCAAAAATTCGCGGTTAATATCGTCTAAAACAAAATCTTTTTCTGACCAATACGTTTGAAAACCGACCCGATGATACGCATTGACGCGATTCCAAAACACGGGAACATTTGGGTGTGAAACGACAGTCTTATAACCTTTATCCGCCAGCAATCGCGGCAAACATGGCACGTCATTTAACAATTGCCGCTCAAATTTCACCGTGTTTTTTGTAACGGGAAAACCGCATAACACTTCAAACTCGGAATTCGCCGTCATGCCTGCAAAAACGGGAACAATAGCAGTTGAATTGTCTGCACTTTTCCACAATTTACGAAAATTATCCGACAATGGATTTTTGCTAAATTTTACTTTCACCAAATTATTCGCGTCCCAAAACGATTCAAGTAAAACGATATGCACATTGCGCGGGGTGAATTCTTCAAACGTATTTTCGTGCGAATGTTGCGCTAAAACTTGCGCGGCTTGACGCGCTTTATCGGCATCGGGCGGCTCGTCAGCCACCAAAAAATAACGTGCCGTTTCAACCAACGTGTGAATAGTTGCGCCTTGCCACACATAATTTGAACGTTGATCCCATTCTTTCGTGCCAATGTAAGTGTCAATCGGGTACACGATTGCATTGGGTTGATATAGCATTGTCAGCGTTAATAATCCGGTAAAAACACCGCCAATATAATTTCGCCACGTTCGTAGTGTGAGATTAAATATCGCCAAAATTACCAATGCGACCAACGGCAAGGCTAACGCGAAAAATTTCCAACCACTTAAAATCAGCAATAACGAGCGTAATGCAAAAATATCATCTGGCATTAAAGGGCCGCCAAAAAAAGCAATTTTAATCGGATTACCCAAATATAAAACACCCATAATCAGCGCGTGTAAAATCAAGAAAATCCAGGCGCGACGCGACAGAGCAAACAACATATAAGCCAGTATTAACTGGACAAAAAAATCGAGCGGCATCGACGTTAACGCAATTTCCACGTCGAATTGCCACACGCTAATCAAGTAATAAAACGCATAAAAAAAGGCGGTGGAATAAATGGGTAAAGCAGTATATTTGAAATGACGAAGGTGCCGTGTTTGAGTCATGAATGTTTTTTGTAATTAAAAATTTTAAAGTAAACAATGCTGTTGGATTCTAGTTTGCACATTTTTTTATCAAACCACTATATTTAATTTTTACAGCATTTTTACCTGATTTGGGGTTAGATTATGGTCACTTCAGTTTTTGAGTGATTTTAGGTAAGGAGGTTTTATGAGTAGTGTCTATTTTGGATTGATAGTGATTTTTTTCGCTATCACCGTCGCGCTGGTTTATGCCTGTGAGAAATTAAGGGGACGATCATGAGCTGGGTTTATTTGTTAAGTGGTGTACTTACGTTGGCAATTTTTGTTTATCTGGTTGCCGCGCTGTTTTATCCGGAGAAATTCTGATGACAAGTAACAGTTTTTTACAAGTTGCATTTTATGTTATTACCTTGTTAGCTCTCGCTAAACCGTTAGGTCGGTATATGGCGAATGTCTATGAGGATAAATCCGTTGGTTTGAATCGGTTATTAGCTCCCGTCGAAACCTCTATTTACAGTTTGAGCGGCGTTAATCCGAAAGAAGAAATGCGCTGGACAGATTATGCTATCGCTTTACTGATGTTTAATTTATTGGGTGCGCTGGCAGTTTTTATGTTGCAACGGTTTCAAGCCGACCTGCCTTTTAATCCTCAAAACTTGTCTGCGGTTAGCCCGGATTCAGCCTTCAATACTGCCGCCAGTTTTGCCACGAATACCAATTGGCAAGGTTATGGTGGTGAAACAACGATGAGTTATCTCACGCAAATGTTGGGATTGACGGTGCAAAACTTTGTTTCAGCTGCAACGGGCATGGCGGTGTTAGTCGCTTTGATTCGCGGTTTTATTCGCCGAAACAGCGACAGCATTGGTAATTTCTGGGTCGATTTAACTCGTAGCACATTGTATATCCTGATGCCATTGTCATTGATTTTAGCGTTATTACTGGTCGGACAAGGTGTGGTTCAAACGTTTAGTGCTTATCACACCGTTCCATTGGTTGAGTCTGTCAGTTACGAACAACCAAAACTAGGCGCAGATGGTCAAGCGTTACAAGATGCCGATGGAAAACCCGTCATGGAATCGGTTGAAGCTAAAGAACAAATCATTGCCGTAGGCCCTGCCGCTTCACAAGTCGCTATCAAGCAACTTGGCACGAATGGTGGTGGTTTTTTCAACGTCAATTCAGCGCATCCGTTAGAGAATCCCACACCACTAAGCAACTTTCTTGAAATGCTTTCGATTCTGCTGATTCCTGCCGCGTTGTGTTACACCTTTGGTGTGATGGTCGGTGATACGCGACAAGGTTGGGCTATTCTCGCGGCGATGACGATAGTTTTAGTTTCATTGATTTTCATCGAAGTTCCCGCAGAACAAGGTGGAAATCCTGCTTTTGCTTCGTTAAGTATCGACCAAACAACGACCAGCGAAATGCAGGCTGGCGGAAATATGGAAGGCAAAGAAACCCGCTTTGGCATCACAAATTCTGCTTTATGGGCAGTGGCTACAACAGCGGCTTCTAATGGTTCAGTAAATTCCATGCACGATTCGTTCACACCGATTGGCGGCATGATACCGATGTGGCTGATGCAATTAGGTGAAGTGATTTTCGGCGGTGTCGGTTCTGGTCTTTACGGCATGATTATGTTTGCGATTGTCGCGGTGTTTGTCTCAGGTTTGATGATTGGCAGAACGCCCGAATATCTCGGTAAAAAAATCGAAGCCTACGAAATGAAAATGGCAGCCATCACAATTTTAATTCCGCCACTTGTTGTATTGGGTGGAACGGCATTAGCGGTCATGGTTGCAATCGGTAAATCCTCTGTTTTCAATCCTGGCGCACACGGCTTTAGTGAAGTGCTTTACGCGCTTTCATCCGCAGGAAACAACAATGGCAGTGCGTTTGGTGGACTTTCAGCGAATACGCCGTTTTATAACACCCTATTGGGAATCGCAATGCTATTTTCACGTTTTTGGCTAACGGTGCCGGTACTTGCTATTGCAGGTTCACTCGCGGCGAAAAAAATTGTCCCCGTCGGAATGGGAACGTTACCCACGCATACACCATTGTTTGTGGCGTTGTTGATTGGCGTTGTTCTTATGGTCGGGGCATTAACGTTTTTGCCCGCACTCGCGCTCGGTCCCGTGGTGGAACATTTACAAATGATTCACGCTAAGTAATTTGGTGAATTGGAGAATTGGAGAATTGGAGAATTTTATGAGTGAAAAAGTGATTTCAATGTCTTTGTTTGAGCCACAAATCCTTAAAACAGCTTTGGTGGATTCATTCCGAAAACTCACACCACAGCAACAATGGAAAAATCCAGTGATGTTTGTGGTTTATATCGGCAGTATGCTGACCACATTACTTTGGCTACTCGCGCTTAATGGTGTGGGAAAAGATCCTGCTGGGTTCATTTTAGCCGTGACGTTATGGTTATGGGGAACCGTCTTGTTTGCCAATTTTGCCGAAGCCATTGCTGAAGGACGCAGTAAAGCACAAGCTTCATTTTTGCGAAATTCCAAACGCGACATCTCAGCCAAATTGATGGGAAAAATCCATCAGAACGCAAGTTATTCTGAGTATCAGCATTTGTTTACCCGAATAGTGAGTAATAATCTGCGCCGGGGCGATGTAGTTTTGGTAGAAGCGGGCGATTTTGTTCCAGGTGACGGTGAGGTCATTGAAGGGGTTGCGTCGGTTGATGAAAGTGCCATTACAGGTGAAAGTGCGCCTGTCATTCGTGAATCAGGTGGTGATTTTAGTTCGGTGACAGGTGGCACACGGGTTTTATCCGATTGGCTTGTGGTACGAATCACCGCAAATCCGGGTGAATCCTTTTTAGATCGCATGATTGCCATGGTTGAAAATGCCAAACGCCAAAAAACGCCGAATGAAATTGCGTTGACGATTTTGTTAGTCGCGTTGACATTGGTGTTTTTAATGGCAACCGTGACGTTATTACCGTTTTCATTATATGCAGTCGAAATTTCAGGTTCTGGAGAACCGATTACGATTACTGTATTAGTGGCGTTGTTAGTTTGTTTAATTCCTACCACCATTGGCGGTTTGTTATCTGCGATTGGTGTGGCAGGGATTGGGCGAATGATGCAAAGAAACGTTGTCGCAACTTCTGGTAAGGCAGTTGAAGCGGCGGGCGATATTGACATTTTACTGTTAGATAAAACCGGCACGATTACTCTGGGCAATCGACAAGCCTCGGCATTTATCAATGTTCGTGGCGTGAATGACAGTGAACTCGCCGATGCCGCGCAATTAGCGTCACTTGCAGATGAAACCCCCGAAGGTCGCAGTATTGTCGTTTTAGCAAAACAACGTTATGGATTAAGAGCGCGTGACATCCATTCATTGGGCGCGACATTCGTTCATTTCAGCGCACAAACTCGAATGAGTGGCGTAAACATGGAAGGACGGCAAATTCGCAAAGGCGCAGCTGAGGCAATTCGTGCTTACGTTGAAGAATTGGGCGGTTCATTTCCACTAGACCTTCAAAAAATGGTTGATGACGTGGCACGTCGCGGAAGTACACCGTTAGTTGTGGCAGACGGAACTCGCGTTTTAGGTGTAATCGAACTCAAAGATATTGTTAAAGGTGGCATTAAAGAACGTTTCGCCGAATTGCGCCAAATGGGCATCAAAACCATCATGATTACTGGCGATAACCGCTTGACCGCTGCGGCAATTGCCGCTGAAGCAGGAGTTGATGATTTTTTAGCGGAAGCGACCCCCGAAGCAAAACTTAAATTGATTCGTCAATATCAAGCCGAAGGACGATTAGTTGCGATGACGGGTGACGGTACGAATGATGCGCCAGCTTTAGCGCAAGCTGATGTTGCCGTTGCAATGAACAGCGGTACGCAAGCAGCGAAAGAAGCGGGCAATATGGTTGATTTGGATTCTAACCCGACAAAATTGATTGAAATTGTCGAAACGGGTAAACAAATGTTGATGACACGCGGCGCATTGACCACATTCAGTATTGCTAATGACGTTGCTAAATATTTTGCAATTATTCCCGCCGCATTTGCGACGACTTACCCAGTGCTTAACGTGTTAAACGTGATGGGATTAGCCACACCAGCAAGTGCGATTTTATCGGCTGTGATTTTCAATGCGCTGATTATTGTGGCTCTGATTCCGTTAGCGTTAAAAGGCATCAAATATAAGCCGGTTGGTGCAGCGACGTTGTTGCAAAATAATCTGCTGATTTACGGCGTAGGCGGTTTGATTGTTCCGTTTATTGGTATTAAAGCGATTGACCTGATTTTGGTCATGCTTGGTTTGGTTTAAGGAGATCATCATGATTAAGCATTTAAAACCGGCTATGATTTTGTTTGTGTTATTGAGCGTATTAACCGGTTTCATTTACCCCGCCGTAGTCACAGTTTTGGCGCAAATTATTTTTCCTGAACAAGCCAATGGTAGTTTGTTAACCGACGGTAAAGGAAAACTCACCGGGTCGATCTTAATTGGACAATCGTTTAGTAGTCCAAAATATTTTTGGGGACGACCTTCTGCTACTGCACCATTCGCGTATAACGCAGGAGCTTCCAGTGGTTCAAACTTAGGTCCAACGAACCCTGCTTTAGTTGATGCGGTTAAAGCGCGTATTGAAACGTTAAAAGCGGCGGATCCAAAAAATGAAGCACCGATTCCTGTTGATTTAATTACGACATCGGGCAGTGGATTAGATCCGCATATCAGTCCAGCGGCGGCGAATTATCAAATCAATCGCGTTGCTAAAGCACGAAACCTAAAACCAGAAAAACTCCATGCTTTGGTTGAAGCACATACCGAATCACGGCAGTTAGGGTTCTTAGGTGAGCCAGGCGTAAATGTTTTAAAACTAAACTTGGCATTGGATAACATCCACTAGCTTTCGTGGAGTTTGTCATGAAATTCGGATATAAATTGTTGATTTTTGTAACCTCTCTGCAAGTTGCTATGGCGGCGGATGCGACCATTACAGATAATCGCTATGCGCTGCCTTCAAACAAATCGTATATAGACCCTTGTCAAAAAGAAGCGTTGTTGTTACATCATGGAAGTATTGAGAAACAACAGACGCTACATCGACACAATGATTTTTGGGTGCAATATGAGATACAGATGCTGGACGGCTCGGAGTGGTTTGTGTCGTGCGATTTAGCGACCGGTAAAATTATTCGTGAGCAGCATAATTAGTCGATGCAAAATGCACGGATGCCGTTTTCATGGCAAATCTTTAACATTTTTAAGAACATTAACAACATTTGTCACTATGAAAAATTTAATACACAGAAATTTCCCGTTAAAAGCACTTTATGTTGGCATTACTTTAGCTTTATTGTCGAATTCGACATTCGCTAAATCGCTCACAGAAGCAACCACTTTATTAGAAGCCGCTGGCAATCCAAATGAAAGTAGTTTTATGAAAAATAGCGGTTTAAAAATTGGTGGCTGGAGCAATGCAGGGATTACCTACAACGCTGCCAGCCCAGCGAATAACTTTAATGGCCCAGTAACTTTTGGCGACCGTTCGAGCGAGTTTCAACTCAACCAATTAAATCTGTTCATTCAACGCGCTGTTGCAACAGAAGGTTCAGGTTGGGATTTTGGTGGACGATTTGATGTCATGTTTGGGACGGATTCAATTTTCACTCAAGCCTACGGTGTTCCAGCAGTTGATGTAAATAGTGGGGCGGCAATGAACCGTAGTCATTGGGATTTGAATATGCTCAACAGCGCAGGAAGTAATCGATTTTATGATTTGGCTTTGCCACAAGCCTATGCCGAAGCATACGTTCCAATTGGTAACGGTTTGAATGTAAAAGCCGGTCATTTTTACACGCCCATCGGTTATGAAACCGTTCCAGCACCTGACAACTTTTTCTACACTCATGCTTACGTTATGCAATACGGCGAACCGTTCACGCATACTGGCATCATGGGAAATTATGCCGTTGATGCAAATTGGTCGGTGATGGGTGGCGCGACAACAGGCAGTGCGACTGGTGGTTGGGATGGCGGTTTTGATAAACAGCTCGGAAATTGGGGCGGTTTAGCAGGTGCCACATGGACGAGTACCGATAAAGGCACATCCGCCAATATCAGCGGCACTTATGGTGCAACTTCTGAACAAAGCAACAAAGCGTGGGGTTTATACAGTATTGTTTTAAAACACAATATCACAGATAAAACCCATTTGATGTTACAACACGATCATGGTTTTGCAAATGGCGTTTTGCTTGGTGGAAAATCAACAGATGCTCAATGGTACGGTGTGAATATGCACTTAACTTACGACATCAAAGATAATTTGACTGCGGGTGTTCGTACAGAATGGTTCCGAGATCAAAATGGCTTCCGTGTTTGTTCTCCAGGTCGTGTTTCTGCTGCGACTTATAACACGTCAGGCGCAAGTTATGCGGCGAATTTTCCAGCAAGTTGTACCGCTTCAACTTACTACGCTATCACAGGTGGTTTAAATTGGAAGCCAGTGGCTTGGCTAAATTTACGACCAAACGTGCGTTATGATTTTGCGGATGGCGCACGTCCATTTGGCAACAATAAACAAGACCAATTTTTGTTTTCAACCGATTTTTCAGTTAATTTTTAAACCGTTAGATTTTTAGAAATCAAAGGAAAGCATCATGAAATCTTTAAAAGGTTCTGTTGTCGCATTGGTTACGCCGTTTAACGATGATTCTGAGCAATCAGTGAATCTTGAAAAGGTAGCTGAGTTGGTCAAATTACACGCCAGTTGTAATACGGCGGCGATTGTCCCTTGCAGCACCACAGGTGAATCGCCAACTTTGTTAAAAGAAGAATGGGAAGCTGTTTTATCAACAGTTATTCAGGAAGCGAAAAATACGAATCTTAAAATCATTCCAGCCACAGGTTCAAATAGCACAAGAGAAGCAGTGAGATTAACTGAACGAGCGGCAGAATTGGGTGCAGATGCTTGTTTGGTGGTAACGCCTTATTACAACAGACCGAGTCATCAAGGTTTAATCGCCCATTTTAAAGAATTGGATAAAGTGGGTATTCCCTTGATTCTCTACAACGTGCCTAGTCGTACAGGTATCGAATTGGGTACTGATTTGATTATGGAATTATGTGAAACCTGTCCATCAATTATGGGATTGAAAGCCTCAAATGGCGACCTTGACCAAATTACCGAAGTGATTTGCAAAACGTCTAAATTGGGTCGTCCTTTTTCGGTATTTTCAGGCGATGATTCGCTTACATTGCCAATTCTTTCAGTAGGTGGCATAGGCGTGATTTCAGTTGCGGCAAATGTGATACCGCTTGTGATGGATGAATTAGTCGCTAGTTTTATGCGTTCAGATTTGAATCAATCGAGAGCTATCATGCACGCAATCCATCCATTTTGTCGGGCGTTGGTCAAATTGGATTCAAATCCCGTTCCGATTAAATCTGTTATGAATAGTTTGGAAATGAATGTGGGTTCATGCCGCAAACCGCTTATGGATTTGTCAAAAGATAAAGCTGACGTTCTTTTAGCGGAATTACGCTTGATAACCATCAAAAAAATTAAACTGCAAGAAAATCACGTCAGTCACAATGACTTCTTGACGAAGTTTTATTATCCGAGCTAAAAATGCTATTGGATGAATACATCAAAATGCTGGCGGGACTACTTTCTGTTGTTGACCCTATCGGTGCAATTCCGCTTTTTATAAGTATGACTGACCATCGAACGCATAAAGAACGCCAGCAGATTGCCTGTGTTTGCGCCCTTTCGGTCGGTGTCGTATTGCTCATTGCTTTAACGGGAGGGCAATTTATACTCGAACTGTTCGGCATTAGCATTCCTTCGTTTCAAATCGCAGGCGGCATTATCATTTTTTTAATGGGAATTTCCATGCTCAAAGCCGCTGATGATCATTCACGGCATACACCAGAAGAACATATAGAGACAATTGAAAAAGAGTCTATTGCGATTGTGCCATTAGCAATTCCGTTGCTAAGTGGCCCAGGCGCGATGAGCAGTATTATCGTGGCGCATAATCTTAACAATTCGTGGAATTATGATTTGTTAGCAGGAGGCGTGATTATGACTGTCGCGTTTTCAGTATTACTTTGTTTATTGATGGCAGAAAAAATTGCTGATTTGTTGGGACAAACGGGAATGAACTTAATTACCCGTGTATTTGGATTGATTATTCTGTCGCTTGCGATTGAATTCATTACAAAAGGATTGGGGGAAATTTTCCCTGCACTTGTTCACTCCATCTAAAACGTATGAGATACATTTTAAGTATTGATAAAACCATTAACGTGCTTTTAGTTTTATCGCTGATTGGCATTGGTATCACATTAGAACCAGAGCTATTTAGAATAAAAAGTGATTGGCGTGAAGTCTTGCAACGATTATGTTTGTCGTATGTGTCGAGTTATATCTTTTTCTTTGTTGTGGTTCATGTAAAAAAAGAAAAAGATAAAGGGAATATAAATAGTTTTATCGTTCCTAAAATTCTAGCGGCTTGCACTCAATGGAAACCTCAGTTACGAGATATTTGCAATGCAGCGAGCGTTGTAATACCAGAGGAATTACCCGATAGGGCATTTGTAACGAGTGTATTCTCAAAAATAAATTCTAGTTCTCCTTCGCCATTGAAGAATATGCAAGGTGATTATGCAAATTGGCAGGAATATTTTTGGTATCACAAAACGCGCGTGGATGGATTCATTTGTGTTGTCACTGACAAAATGCCATTTCTGGATGCTAAACTGGTAAAACTATTATCTGAACTCAGTGAATGTGAGCATTTTCAATACTTAGAACTGTTGGAAACTTCTGTTAGTAATAATAAAAATTTGTTATTTTTAGCAGATAGATTTTACGAATACTGTGTTAAATCACAGGAACTGGAAACTTATGCGAATAACAAACTTCATGTGGGATAGTTTGGTCTAAAGTTATCTAAAAATTTAACAACATTTTTACACCTACTCGCCATAAACTTAGCTCCAATTTCAACAACTAGAGTAAAACCATGAACGAGCGAAGTAGTTACATAGGGATAGATAGCACAGAAAATAATGAATGGATTGTTGTATTGTGGGTCGATGGAAACATTAGTTTTTCTCGACCATTTAAAAATATCCCTATCGAACTTGATGCGTTAGTTCGATTTATTACGGAGCGTTGTTTCAGACCAAAAATTTGTTTGCGTTTAACAAATCCTGCCGTTTTTGAATTGATTAAATATATTGGCAGTATTTCAGATGCAGAAGTGATGTTTATGTCTGACGCAGGTTTTAAAATTCATCAGTATTCATTGCCAAAATCAATGGCAATTCCTTATCAAGATAATTCTTGTCAGGCGCATTTATTAGCACGTTGCGCTGAACGTTTAGTTTAAATTTTAGGAGAAAAACGATGAGCTTATTAGATGAAACTCGCAATGCCATTCAATGGAGCGGTCATTTAAAATCTGACCTTTTGAAATCGAAACACTTAGGTTATCTGTTGTTGCTTGCAATGATTGTGACTGTCCTTGTTGGCTTTATGCTTTTCCTTATTGACCCCAACATCGCTTCACCTTTTGATGGCATTTGGTCAGCATGGGGAACAATGACGCATGTTGGTTTTGGTGATGTTGTCCCGACTTCATTTTTTGGTCGATTATTGGCGGCGGGGCTTATTTTATTCGGACTGGTTTTTTTCTCTTTGTTCACCGCTCTCGTTTCAGTAATACTTATCGGTAAAAACATAGATGTGTTAGGCAGTGATGTTCTTCGAATTGAAAACGAAGCAACCCCCATTCAAAGCGAAGACAACAAAATTCTTGAAGAATTGGCTCGCTTACATGAACGCATAACTGGATTGGAAAGTACGATTTTATTACAACAATCAATACAATCAAAATGACGCATCATCGTTTTAGAAAAAAACTTAAGCCGTCAAACGATGCCATGATTATGAACTGTGTTGCCTATCAAAAAGGAGTTCGATTAGGCGACATCACGCTTGATGACATTAGTGAAGTCATTAAACAAGAAGATACTTTCGTTTGGCTTGGCTTACTTAATCCCGACAGCACGTTGTTAACAAAAATTCAGAAAGAATTTGATTTACACGAATTAGCCATTGAAGACACGCTCTCAGCACATCAACGTCCTAAATTGGAAGAATACGGCGATTCGCTGTTTGTGGTTTTGCATTCTGCTGTTTTGACACAATACGGCGTTGAGTTTGGTGAGACTCACCTTTTCATTGGCAAACGTTTTATTGTTTCTGTTCGTCGTGGCACAACACCTAATTATCAAAAAGTGCGTAGTCGTTGTGAAGCGATGCCTCAGCAATTGGCGAAAGGTTCAAGTTTCGCGCTTTACGGGATTATGGACTACATTGTCGATAATTATATTCCTGTGATTGATGGTTTGCAGGCACGGTTTGAACACATTGAAACCGCCATTTTTCAATATCATCCCAATTACCACACGATGGAAGATCTTTATGCGTTGAAACGTGAGTTGCTGTTACTTAAAAATGCAACCTTACCGCTGATTGATATTTCCAACGAACTGGTGCGTTTTCACAAGGATATTATTCATCCCGATATTAGTCTCTATTTCCGTGACATTTCAGATCACCTAAAGCGTGTTGTGCAAGAAATTGATGCGATGCGAGAAATGTTAATTTCTGCGATGCAAGTCCATTTAACGTTTGAAACCGTGAGGCAAAACGAAGTGGTAAAACGTTTGGCAGGTTGGGGTGCGATTTTAGCGATACCGACAATGGTGTTTAGTTGGTACGGAATGAATTTCAAATATATGCCCGAATTAGATTGGGAATTTAGTTATCCCGTTGTGATTGGAACAATCTTTGTGAGCTGTGGATTGCTCTATCGCCGATTGAAACGAGTGGGTTGGCTATAAAGTAAAATTTCTTAAAGGATGGATTATTGTTATGACTATCGAACGCCCAAATCCAGATGAATTGCTCGCCCGTGTTGAACGTGAGAAAACCCGCGCCAGTCGTGGACGCTTGAAAATTTTTTTTGGTGCGGTGGCGGGCGTGGGTAAAACTTATGCCATGTTGCTGGCGGCGAAAGAGCGACGTAGTGAAAATATCGATGTTGTCATCGGACTCGTAGAAACACACGGACGCAAAGATACGGCATCGTTGCTAGAAGGGTTGGAAATTTTACCACTCAAACCGATTGAATATCGTGGTACGACGTTATATGAACTTGATTTAGATGCTGCTCTCAAACGTAAACCATCAATTATTTTAGTAGATGAACTCGCACACACTAATACACACGGTTGTCGGCATCCCAAACGTTGGCAAGATATTGAAGAGCTTCTGGATGCAGGTATCGATGTATATACAGCACTAAATGTGCAACATCTGGAAAGTCTCAATGATGATATTGGTCAAATTTCGGGGATACGAATTTGGGAAACCGTACCGGATACTGTCTTTGAAAAAGCAAATGAAATCGAACTGGTGGATTTACCGCCAGATGAGCTGCTTAACAGACTTAAAGATGGCAAAATTTATTTGCTGCAACAGGTTGAAGAAGCCACTAAACATTTTTTTCGCAAAGGCAATTTGATTGCGTTGCGAGAATTGGCGTTGCGGCAAACCGCTAATCGCGTCGATGCCCAAATGCTGGATTATCGTGAGGATCATTGTATTCGTGATGTCTGGCAAGTTAATGAGCGTATTCTGGTTTGTATCGGGGCAAATGTTTTAGCAGAACGGCTGGTGCGGTCAGGTAAACGTTTTGCAACCAGTTTGCGTGCTGATTGGATTGTGGTTTATGTTGAAACGCCAGAATTACAACGCTTACCTGCCGCAAAACGGGATAGTGTGCTACGCATTTTGCGTCTTGCCGAACAATTGGGCGCAGAAACAGTGACATTGAGTGCGCCAGAGATTAGCGAGGCGATTATCAGGTTTTCCAGTGAACGCAATGTGACTAAAATTTTCATGGGGAAACCCACTCAACGAGGTTGGAAACGTTTATTATTCGGTTCGTTGGTTGATGTTTTGATTAAAGATGCCCACAACATCAATCTTTATTTGTTGGGCAGTCCAAAATCTGAAGCGAGTGACAAAAATGATAAATCCGAGGGTTCGCTTTATCGAAAAAATCCATTACCCGGATTAGTTACATCATCAAAAAAAGCGACGATGGGCTACGTTTTGGCGGTAATCGTGACTATTGTCAGTACCGCGCTCGCAAGTTTGATGTTTGGTAGGTTTGAACTGTCCAATCTGATTATGGTTTTTTTATTGGGCGTAGTATTTATTGCCACACGTTTTGGTCGTGGACCTTCCATTTTTGCATCTTTTTTGGGTGTTGCTGTCTTTGATTTCTTGTTTGTATCCCCTTATTTAAGTTTTTCTGTGTCGGATGGTCAGTATTTAGTCACGCTTTTAGCGATGTTAATTGTGGCGATGTTAATTAGTAGTTTGATGGCAAATGTCCGCTCTCAAGCTAAAGTCGCGGGACACCGTGAACGACGCGCCACAGTTCTTTACGCCATGAGTAAAGAATTAGCAGCAAGCAAAAGTGAAGATGAAATTGTCCGTCCAGCAGTACGTCATCTTCATTCGGAATTTGGTAGTCAAAACGTGATTCTCTTTCCTGATAGCAACGGTCGAATTCGATACCCGACAAATTGGGCAATGCCAGAATCGTTGCACGCGGCAGATTTAAGCGTGGCACAGTGGGTAATGGATCATAACGAAATCGCGGGGCAAGGTACGAATACATTGCCTGGCGCACAAGCGATTTATTTTCCACTCAGTAACAAAGAAACGGTGTTAGGTGTTTTAGTGTTATTGCCTGTTAATTTGCGCCGCGTGTTTTTGCCTGAACAACGAAAATTATTAGAAACTTTTTTAGGACAAATTGCTCAGGCCATTACCCGTGTGCGTTTAACGGAACAAGCCCGAAAAACGCAAGTAGAAATTGAAGCTGAACGGCTGCGGAATTCGTTATTGAGTTCAATTTCTCATGATTTACGCACCCCACTCGCGACGATTGTCGGGTCAGCGAGTACGCTGGTCGAGGAAGAAAACTCTCTCAAAACAGAAGACAAACTTGAACTCAGTCAGGCGATTTATAACGAAGCGCAACGAATGACGAGTTTAATCAATAACATTTTGGATATGGCGCGTTTGGATGCAGGCGCAATTGAGTTGAATAAACAATGGTATCCATTGGAAGAGATTATTGGCGTGGTGTTGACGCGCTTGGAAAAACCACTCAAAGAGCGTCAAGTTATCGTTAAATTACCGACAGAAATGCTGATGATTTATGTCGATGCGGTGATGATTGAACAAGTGTTAATGAATTTATTAGAAAATGCCTTGCGTTATACGCCAGAGAAAAGTGCAGTGCAGATTATGGCAGAAGCTTCACCAACAGTGGCAGAGATTTCAGTCGCTGACCGAGGTACTGGAATTCCTGAAGGTAGTGAAAACAAGCTATTTGAAAAGTTTTATCGCGTGAAACACGAAGCGGCACAAAGTGGCGTTGGATTGGGATTGGCGATTTGCCGCGCCATTATTGAAGCTCATGGCGGTAGTATTCAGGCAAAAAACCGACCTATGGGTGGTGGTGCTATTTTTTCATTTACAATTCCACTCAATGACATTCCTCCTGTAATCGAATACGAAGACTAATTATGACCGAAACCAGCCCCGTTATTGTTGTGATAGAAGACGATCCGGCGATACGCCAATTTTTACGAACAGGACTGGGAACGCACGGTTTCAAAGTATTTGAAGCGGATAAAGGTCAGCAAGGCATTATTGAAGCGGGTATACGCAAACCTGATTTTATTATTCTTGATTTGGGTTTGCCCGACATGGATGGTGTGGAAGTTATTAAAGTTATCCGGCAATGGTCAGCGATGCCGATTATTGTGTTATCGGCTCGCAGCACCGAACAACATAAAATTGAAGCATTAGATGCCGGCGCGGATGATTATTTGACGAAACCGTTTGGTTTAGGTGAATTGCTGGCGCGAATTCGAGTAGCCATGCGCCATTCGTTAAGTAATCCCGCGCAAGATCAAAACGGTATTTTTACGACCGGCGCATTAAAAGTGGATTTAGTGAAGCGGCAAGTTTTTGTTGAGGATGAGGAAATTCATCTGACTCCGATTCAGTACCGGCTATTGTCAGTCTTGATTAAAAATGCCGGTAAAGTCCTAACGCATCACTATTTGCTGAAAGAAGTTTGGGGGCCATCGTATAAAGATAATTCGCATTATTTACGAATTTATATGAGTCAACTTAGACAAAAGTTAGAAGCCGAGCCAGCGCAACCACAGTATTTACTCACAGAATCTGGCATCGGCTATCGACTGAAATTTTAGTTCATTTCTCAACGTTAAAATATGGCGGCATTTCGTGAACATAAGCCATATACATCGCATCCGCCATCGACCATAAAACATCCAGTTTGAATTTTAAAATATCGACCATGCGATTTTGTTGTTCGCGGGTTTTGTACCAATCCAGTGTAATTTCTAAACCGTGTTCCACGTCGCGTCGCGCTTCGGTTAAACGTTTGCGGAAATAGGCATAACCTTCGGGTTCAACCCACGGATAATGCGCGGGCCAATTGTCTAAGCGTTGTTGATGAATTTTGGGTGCGAATAATTCGGTTAAAGACGAACTCGCGGCTTCATGCCATTCGGCACGACGAGCAAAATTCACATACGCATCAACGGCAAAACGGACTGCGGGCAAAACGTGTTGTAACGACGTGAGTTCTTCGCGTGTTAAACCGACGGCAATGCCTAATTGAATCCACGCTTCAATGCCACCCACGTCAGTCGGACTGCCGTCGTGATCTAAAATGCGTTGCGTCCATTTCGCTCTCGTTTCACGATCGGGACAGTTTGCCAAAATGTTCGCATCTTTAATCGGAATGCACACCTGATAATAAAACCGATTCGCCACCCAACCTTGCAACTGGGCTTTAGTTAGATTTCCTTCGTTCATCAACAAATGATATGGGTGGTGAATGTGGTACAAATTTTCCATGCCGCGCAGCTGTGCTTCAAATTCTTCGCGTGTCCAAGGGGTTGTTTCTGTGGTCATGTGTTTCTCGTTCTAAGTTTAAAAAATAACATCTTCGTAAATATCAGTTAGTGTCAATATTGTCTGGTAATTTTCACATTCAATCGAAAGCGTTTCGCCGTCTTCTAATTCCGCGCTACCCCATTCACCTGAGTCGTCACGCATGAAATAATCGACTTTTTGTTGCAATGAATCGACCAACAAGTAATAACGCAAACTCGGAATTTTTTGGTAGGTCTCCCATTTTTCACGACGATCAATTTTTGCCGTACTTTTTGATAACACTTCGGCAATGAAACAGGGTTTTTCTTTATAAAACCTATCATTGTCATCACTTGAGCATCCCAATATAACGTCAGGGTAGTAATAAGAATCGCCATCTTCAGCACGAAATTTCATATCACTCGCAAAAACCTTGCACTTTCCACCTTTGCCACGAGAAGCTGCGCGTAAATGAAAAAATAAATTCCCAGTGATTAAATTATGCTGTTCACTCGCGCCTGCCATGCCGTGAATTTCACCGTCATCATTTTCCATCGCATAAATTTCACCATTAACATATTCGTGTTTAACGTCGCTGGCTTCCTCAAAATCTAAATATTCTTGCTCGGTTATGTAGCGTTTTTTTTGTAACGCGCTCATCTCAATCCCCTTCGTTTAAATCAAAACAGCTCGATGATTCTCGCATTCAACCTTTGATTTTTCAAGATTCTGAACCGGTGCGCCACCGGTACAATGCTATAATGCCGTACAGCTTATTTCAATTGATTGAGGATTTAAAGATGACCATTAGCGCAACAGAATTTAAACAAGCCATGCAACTTTGGGCGAGCGGTGTCACCGTGGTGACAACAAAATCAGAGCAATACGGTTTACAAGGCATGACGGTATCGGCATTTTCAAGCGTGTCGGCTGAACCCGCACTCATTTTATGTTGCGTGAACGGTGCCGCCGATACCGTCGTGGGTATTGATGCGAGTCAATGTTTTGCAGTCAATGTCTTGGCAGCCACACAACAAAATATCTCGAATCAATTTGCCGGAGGTTGTAGTCATGAAGAACGTTTTACAAATAATCCGTGGCATACCGCGATTACCGGTGCGCCATTATTAAATGAAAGTTTGATGACTTTAGATTGTAAATTAGTCGAGAAAGTTCAAGCGGGTTCGCACTGGATTTTAATTGGTGAAGTTCAAGCCTGCGAATCGAAAAGCGGTGAACCATTGCTTTATTATCGTGCAAATTATCATGAATTAGCGATTGCTGACGATAAGTAAGCAGAACTAATTTTCAACCATCGATAAAACACTCATGACGTGCCAACACCCTAATCCTGCCGGTTATATTTTTTGCAATGCTTGTGGACAAGCGTTAAATCATCAACGTTGTCGCTGTGGTTTTGTCTGCACAGCGGAAGCGTTATATTGCGGACGGTGTGGACATTCGCTGGCAATGGACAATGAATTAACAGCAGTCAGTACGGTCGAACATCGCTACGATTTGGACTGTTTGGTGAAATTAGCGGGTATGTCCACCGATAAAAAAGCCAAAATTGTCGAATGGAAAGGCTTGGTCTAAATGAAACTCACGCAAGAAATCTGTCGCCAATTTTATAAACGGGCAGAAATGACCGAAGCATCCATTAAATCATTAGGGAAAGAATCCGAAGGGAATGCGTATGCGTTTGCAGAAATGGCGATTCATCGTGGTTTAGCCGATCGGGATGTGGCGGGCATGATTTTGGGTGATTCGCTCGGCGTAACGTATTTAAATTTATACAAAACTCTGTTTCAAGATGATGTATTGGCATTATTGCCGTTGGAATTGGCACGGCAATATCAAGCAATTCCAATTTGCCAATTCGGCGAAACTATTACGATTGCGTGTACGCATCCCGAAGATAAAAAAGTCAGTGGTGCGTTGTCACGCATTCTTTCTAAACCCGTGGAGTTACTGCTTTGTTTACCGGATGAATTGAATGCCGCGTATACGTTGCGTTACCAAAGTGATAGTAAAATCGATGACATCGTCATTTCATTCGACTTCAAACAGTTAAGCAGCATGACACCGGAACGGCTAGTCGAATTGCGTCCGATTATTGAAATTGCAGAATCTTTGTTGTTACTTGCGTTAAAAGAAAATGCCTCCGATATTCACATTGAACCAAAAGAACATGATTGCGTGATTCGTTTTCGGATTGATGGTGTGTTGAGTGAACGATTGCGCTTACCGGTGGGTTTGGCGATACCGTTGACGGCGCGTTATAAAATTATGGCGGAAATGAATATCGCCGAACGTCGTATTCCACAAGATGGACGGATTAGTTTTCAAACAGAGGTTAAAGCCATCGACGTGCGGGTTTCGACCTTGCCAATTTTGCACGGTGAAAAAACGGTGATGCGTTTATTGGGTTCGCTGACGGATAGCGTACCCATCAATTTGGATAAATTGGATATTTTAGAAAATAACTTACGTCAATTTAAAGAAGTATTGGCGCAACCGAATGGCATTATTTTTGTCACGGGTTCGATGGGTTCGGGAAAAAGTACCACGTTGTACGCCGCTTTAAATCACATTAACAAGCCAGACATCAATATCATTACCATCGAAGATCCGGTGGAATTTGAAATCGCCACCATCAATCAAGTGCAAGTCAATATCAAAGCTGGACGCGATTTTAACGCGGTATTGCGTTCAATTTTACAACAAGATCCTGATGTATTGCTGGTGGGCGAAATACGAGACAAAGAAACGGCTCAAATTGCCAGCAAAGCAGCTTTAACGGGGCATTTGGTATTAAGCACATTGCACACAAATAACGCCCTGCAAGCCATAACACGTTTAGTAGATATGGGAGTTGAACCATACATGGTTGCACCCGCCATTATTGGCATTTGGGCGCAACGGTTGTTACGGCGTTTATGTGTGCATTGCAAAATAGAAGATCATGATTTAGATGTGGCTCAATTACAGCATTATTTTCATTGGAAAAATCCCGAACTGCCGATATTTTACAAACCGGTCGGCTGTGAACATTGCAATCACAAAGGCTATAAAGGGCGAGTCGGCATTCACGAATTTGTAAAAATCGACAACACGATACGCGACTACATTTTGCAAGGACGCAGCCATAACGACATTTGTAATTACGCTTATAGCATTGGTTTTAAAGATTTACGTTTTGATGGTTTCGTCAAAGCCTTGCAAGGTCTTACCAGCCTAGACGAAGTGATTCGTATCACAGCGGATAACTGATTTAATCGCTCCACTATCAAATTGATATGTTATATTGTAACAAATTAACTTCAATTTGTTATTACTCATGTCAATTTCTACCGAACTACCTTCGACACACAATCATTCCAACTGCATCAATGCTGCGCTCACAATGGCAACCCAATTATGCGTGGAACGCGGCGTACAACTCACGTCCATTCGCCAACAAGTGTTAGAGCTAATTTGGACAAACCATCACGCAGTTAAAGCCTACGATTTACTGGAACGTATCAAGCCGCTACAAAGTGCAGCAAAACCTGCCACGATTTACCGCGCCTTAGATTTTTTAATGGCACAAGGTTTTATTCACCGCGTCGAAAGTTTGAATGCGTTTATCGGTTGTTGCGACTTGAAAACCGCACATGAACAATTACTCCTAATTTGTAAGCAATGTAAAAATGTTGAAGAACGCCACGCCGATGTGGTGATGCAAGCTCTCGTGCAAGAATTACAAAATGCCAATTTTATCGCTCACAGTAAAGCCATTGAAATTCAAGGTATTTGTGAAAATTGTTCACAAACATTGAATACAGAGATTCCAGCATGAAATTTACAAAAATAACCTTCTGTCTTCTATTTTCTGTTACACCACTTTATGCTGCTGAAGAACCTGAAATACAGCAATTAGATGAAATTGTTATCACCTCACCATTACGAGAGGCGACCTCTGAATCTGCTGTACCTGTGACTATCCTAGAAGATGACGAACTGATGATGAAAATGGGGCATAGCATTGGGGATACTCTGAAACAAGAGCCGGGAATTACCAGTCAGTCATTTGGGCCTGGCGTTGGCACACCCGTCATTCGTGGTCAAAGTGGCCCAAGAGTACGGGTATTATCCAGCGGTATTGGGAGTAATGATGTGTCGCAATTAAGTCCAGACCATGCAACCAGTATTGAGCCTATCATGGCAGAACGTATTGAAGTTTTGCGTGGACCAGCTACCTTACTTTATGGCAGTGGTGCAATGGGTGGCGTGGTCAATGTTATAGACAACCGTATTCCTGGTTTTATTCCCAATAAGCTGTTTGGTGGTATTTTCGAACAACGCTTTGATTCGGCTTTCGATGAAACCAGCACAGCACTGAAAACCGAAGGTAGAAAAGACCACCTTGCCTACCATCTGGATGGTTTATTTCGTGACCGCAGTAATATGAGCATCGGCGGGCAAGCTATTGATGCGCCTGCTGCACAATCTCTTGATTCCACGCTTAATGTCATTCAAAACAGTCATGGCTCGATTCCAAACACTTATGCCCAAACTATCAATGGTTCGGCGGGCGTTTCATTAGTAGGCGACCCTGGATTTGCGGGCGTTTCAATCAATCAGTTGCATAACAATTATGGTATTGCTCCCGATGGTAGTGGCGGATCGAATACCCGTATTGATATTAAACAGACTAAATATGACTTCAAAAGCGAGTTGAATAATCCTTTAAGTTTTGCCGAGTTGTTAAAGATACGGATGGGCTACACTGATTACTATCACACAGAACTTGATGGCGGCGAACCTGGAACTGCATTCAGTAACAAAACGTTTGAAGGTCGCATGGAACTTACCCACAAACCTATTGGATTATTTCGAGGTGCAGTCGGTTTTCAGGCATTATCCAGTGACTTTTCTGCCTTTGATTTCACTGGCGCACAAACGATTGTTCCCAAATCTTTAATCAGCAGTTACGGTGTATTTGGTGTTGAGTCATTTAATTATGGACCTGTTACTTATCAACTAGGTGGAAGGGTGGAAGAGAGTTCCATCGCTCCACAATCTGGCACAAATTATTCGTCACCAAATGGTTCGCCAATTAGTTCGTCTTATAACTATTTACCCGTTAGTGCTTCTGCTTCAGGACTATGGAAAATTGATAAACGTGACAGTCTAAATTTAGCAGTTACTCGTTCTCAACGTGCGCCGCAAGTTCAAGAATTACTATCTCATGGTTTTCACGATGCAACTCGCAGTTTTGAAGATGGAAATCCTAACTTGCAAATGGAAACCTCTTATAACCTAGATTTAGGCTACAAATTTGAAGCTAATTGGGTGCGAGCCGAATTAGATTTATTTAATAATTGGGCGAACAATTACATCTATCAGCAACGCACGGGTCAATTTGTCCTTCAAAATCCTGACACAGGCGCGGCAGATGCGTGTCCGACAAATACGGGTTGTACAGCCGTGGTTCAAAGTCATCAGGCTGACGCTATTTTCAGAGGATACGAAAGTAAGCTAATTTTTCCGATAATGACTAATCATTATGGATTGGTCGATTTAACTTTGTTTAGTGATTACACTCGAGGCACATTCGTTAATGGTGGTGATGTGCCGCGTATGCCGCCGCTACGATTTGGCTTTCAATGGGATTACACGAAGCAACAATGGTCAAGCAATCTACGATTTACCCGCGCCCAAGCGCAAGATCACCCAGGTGCAAATGACACTTCCACGGCAGGTTATTATTTATTGAGTCTCGGCAGCCAATATCAAATCAAAGATTTCCATGATGCCAAAATCATGCTATTCGCCAAAGCAAATAACTTGCTTAACGAAAATATCCGAAACTCCGTTTCTTATTTACGCAACTTCTCGCCAGAGCCTGGACGCGGTGCAGAAATTGGAATTCGAATTAGCTATTAAACAACTCTGTCGGGCAACGTTTCGCCAGCAAAATAAGCCGCTAAATTTGCCAACACTTTTTCTCCCATAGCAGTGCGTGTTTCAAGGGTTGCGCTACCTAAATGCGGCAATAACGTCACATTTTCTAATTCTAAAAAGCCTTCGTGAATGTTGGGTTCGTTTTCGTAAACATCTAAACCTGCACCAGCGATTTGTTTCGATTTCAATGCGTCAATCAACGCCTGACTATCCACCACATCGCCGCGAGCCGTATTGATTAAATGCGCGGTGGGCTTCATGAACTTCAACGTTTCGGCATTGATTAAATGTTTTGTGTTTGCGCCAGCGGGACAATGCAACGACACAAAATCAGCTTGCTGCAATAATTCTTCCACCGTATTGCACCGTTTCGCGTTCAAATCCTGAATCACATATTCGTCTACCGCGCTCGGATTGAAATAAATAATGTTCATGTCAAAACCATAATGCGCTTTACGCGCCATTGCTTGCCCGATTCGTCCAAATCCAATCAACCCCAACGTTGCGCCCGTGACGTTGGAACTCAACATACTGGTTGGACACCAGCCGCTCCATTTGTTTGCTCGCACTAAACGATCACCTTCCGCGCCACGTCGCGCCGTCATCAATAACAACGTCATGGCAATATCGGCGGTACTTTGCGTTAAAACATTCGGCGTATTGGTGACGATTAAACCATTGGCTTTTGCAGCTTCAATGTCGATATGGTTATAACCCACACCAAAATTCGCCAAAATTTTGCAGCGTTTATTTTCAACATTCAAAACATCAGCGGGAAAAGAGTCGCAAACGGTTGGACAAACGACATCGTAATTTTGCAATGCCGCTTTGAATTCGTCAGTCCTCAATGGACGGTCAGTTTCGTTTAGGGTGACATCGTATAAATCACGCAGTTTCGTTTCAACAGATTCTGTCCAACGGCGAGTAATCAAAACTTTGGGTTTGTTCATGTTTAAAGCTCCAAAAATTAAGTGAGTGATGAAGGAATAATCTACCAACCACAAAAACGTGTTTCAATGCCCAATTCCACGCTATCTGTAGTATTTTTATAGTATGGCAACTGTGCTATTCTATCGCCGATTTTTTATAAAAGCCCTTATAACAAAGCCTAATGACAATAAAAATATGACTCAAATAAATATAATGCAGACCGTGCAGACAATAATCACGGATCTCAAAGATAAACCAGGCGCGTTACTTCCGATTTTGCACGCGGTGCAAAATTCGTTAGGTTATGTGCCGCCTGAAATCGTTCCAACGATTGCCAAAGCGTTGAATCTTTCACGCGCGGAAGTTCACGGCGTAATTAGTTTTTATCATTATTTTCGTGATCACGCGCCTGGTAAAAAAACCGTGCGAATTTGCCGCGCAGAATCGTGTTTAGCGATGGGCGGCAAAGCATTAGAAAGCCAAATTAAAACGAAATTAGGCATCGATTATCATGAAACGACCGAAGATGGAAACTACTCACTCGAAGCGGTTTATTGTTTAGGAAATTGTGCATGTTCGCCTGCGATTCAAATTGATAATGATGTTTATGGTCGTGTTACAGCAGAATCGTTTAACGAAATTTTGACGGAGCAATCAGCATGAGTATTACAGTTTATGTGCCTTGCGACTCAAGTGCCGTTTCATTGGGTGCAAATCGTGTCGCCAATGCCATCACGCAAGAAGCTGAAAAACGTGGTGTTGAAATTAACGTTGTTCGCAACGGTTCACGCGGCATGTATTGGCTTGAACCGATGGTTGAAGTGGCAACAGATAACGGTCGTATTGCTTACGGTGCTGTCAAAACAGGCGACGTTGCCAGTTTGTTCGATGCGAATTTTTTAAATGGCGGCACACATGCGTTGAATTTAGGTTTAACCGAAGAAATCCCTTATCTTAAAAAACAACAACGTTTAACCTTTGCGCGTGTTGGGATTACTGACCCTGTGAGCGTCGAAGACTATGTTGCCCATGACGGTTATCGCGGATTAAAAAATGCGTTGAGCTATTCGCAAGCTGAAATTGTGAAACACGTTTCCGATTCAGGTTTGCGTGGACGTGGTGGCGCGGCGTTTCCAACGGGCATCAAATGGAACACCGTTTTAAATACGCCATCTGAACAAAAATATATTATTTGCAACGCTGACGAAGGTGATTCGGGGACATTCTCTGACCGTATGATTATGGAAGGCGACCCACTTGTTTTAATTGAAGGCATGACGATTGCGGGTTTAGCCGTTGGCGCGACGCAAGGTTATATCTATTTGCGTATCGAATACCCACACGCGCTTGAAATTTTAAACGCGGCAATTGCCAATGCGACAGCAGCAAATTATTTGGGCGAAAACATTCAAGGCAGTGGAAAAACCTTTCATTTAGAAGTGCGTCAAGGTGCAGGCGCGTATGTTTGTGGCGAAGAAACGGCGTTAATGGAAAGTTTAGAAGGAAAACGCGGTTTAGTGCGTTTCAAACCACCACTTCCAGCTATCAGTGGATTATTCGGAAAACCTACCGTTGTGAACAACGTAATTTCATTGGCTTCTGTGCCAGTGATTTTAGACAAAGGCGGCGAATTTTACCGCGACTTCGGCATGGGACGCTCACGCGGCACATTGCCATTGCAATTAGCAGGAAATTTAAAACACGCAGGTTTAGTCGAATTAGCTTTCGGCGCGACATTACGCGAAGTGCTTTATGATTTTGGTGGCGGAAGTGCGACTGGTAAACCAATTCGTGCGGTGCAAGTCGGCGGGCCTTTAGGTTCATATTTGCCTGAATCGCAATTTGATACGCCGCTTGATTACGAAGCCTTTGCCGCAATTTGGGCAGTTTTAGGACATGGCGGAATTGTCGCATTTGATGAAACCGTTGATATGGCACAAATGGCAAAATACAGCATGGAATTCTGCGTTGAAGAATCATGCGGAAAATGTACACCTTGCCGAATTGGTTCAACACGCGGTTATGAAGTGATGGATGAAATCGTCAATAAACGCGATTTGGACAAAAACATTCCATTGCTACGTTCGTTGTGCGACACGATGTTGAACGGTTCACTTTGTGCGATGGGTGGCATGACTCCGTATCCTGTGTTGAGTGCGCTCAATCATTTCCCTGAAGATTTTGGTATCAAAGCCGCTTAAAAAAGGACACTAAAAATGAGCATTGATAAAGACAAAGATTACGGCACGCCAGCAAGTGCCTCCACTGAATTAGTTAATTTAGAAATTGACGGCTTCAAAGTGACCGTTCCTGCGGGAACGTCTGTGATGCGTGCGGCGGCAAGCATTGGCATTGATATTCCAAAACTTTGCGCGACCGATAGTATCGAACCATTTGGTTCATGCCGTTTGTGTGTGGTGCAAATTGAAGGCGGACGCGGTTTGCCAGCCTCATGTACAACACCTGTTTTTGAAGGCATGAAAGCCGTTACGCAAAACCAAAAACTCGCCGAAGTGCGTCGCGGTGTGATGGAACTTTATATTTCCGACCATCCGTTAGATTGCTTAACCTGTGCGGCAAACGGTGATTGTGAATTACAAGACATGGCAGGCGCAGTCGGTTTGCGCGAAGTGCGTTACAAACCTGTTGAAACGCATTTAGGCGCAACAAAAGACACATCAAATCCGTATTTCACGTTTGACCCAAGTAAATGTATCGTTTGTTCACGTTGTGTTCGCGCTTGTGAAGAAACACAAGGTACTTTCGCATTAACCATTGACGGACGTGGCTTTGATTCAAAAGTGTCACCAGGTCAAAACCAAGATTTTTTAAGCTCAGAATGCGTATCATGCGGTGCGTGCGTTCAAGCGTGTCCAACAGCAACATTGATTGAAAATAATGTTATCGAAAACGGTCAACCTGAACACGCGATTATCACAACTTGCGCGTATTGCGGCGTGGGTTGTTCATTCCGTGCAGAAATGAAAGGCGAGCAAGTCATTCGCATGGTGCCAGACAAAAATGGTCAAGCCAATCACGGGCATTCATGTGTCAAAGGACGTTTTGCATTCGGTTACGCAACGCACAAAGACCGAATCACAAAACCGATGATTCGCGCCAGTATTCAAGATGCTTGGAAAGAAGTTTCTTGGGAAGAAGCTATTAACTACGCCGCTTCTGAAATGAAACGTATCCAAGCAAAATACGGCAAAGAATCTGTCGGCGGCTTAACTTCATCACGTTGCACCAACGAAGAAGCCTATTTAGTGCAGAAATTGATTCGGGCTGGTTTTGGCAATAATAACGTCGATACTTGTGCGCGAGTTTGCCATTCACCGACGGGCTACGGTTTAAAACAAACCCTCGGCGAATCATCTGGCACACAAAATTTTGATTCCATCATGAAAGCCGACGTGATTGTTGTCATGGGTGTAAATCCCACTGACGGACATCCTGTGTTTGGTTCGCAAATGAAAAAACGTTTGCGTCAGGGCGCGAAATTGATTGTGATTGATCCACGCGAAATTGATTTAGTGAAATCGCCACACATTCAAGCCGATTACCATTTGAAATTGCGTCCAAGTACCAACGTGGCAATCGTGAATGCGTTGGCGCACGTTATTGTTTCTGAAAATTTAGTTGATGAAGAATTTGTGAATGCACGTTGCGACGTGGCTTCATTTAACAAATGGCGGACTTTTGTCGCGGACGTGCGTCACGCACCCGAAGCGACTGAATCCATTACAGGCGTTCCAGCGGCAGATATTAGAGCGGCAGCGCGGTTATATGCAACAGGTGGAAATGCCGCGTTCCATTACGGTTTAGGCGTAACCGAACACAGCCAAGGTTCAACAACCGTTATCGGTATTGCGAATTTAGCGATGGCAACAGGCAACATTGGACGTGATGGCGTGGGTGTAAATCCTTTGCGTGGTCAAAATAACGTACAAGGCTCATGCGATATGGGTTCATTCCCGCATGAATTACCTGGTTATCGCCACGTTGCTGACCCTGCAACACACGATTTATTCGAAAAAACATGGAACGCAAAATTAAGTACTAATCCAGGTTTGCGAATTCCAAATATGTTTGATGCGGCATTAGATGGCACGTTCATGGGTTTGTATTGTGAAGGTGAAGACATCGCGCAATCTGACCCAGATATTACACATGTTCACGCCGCGTTGCGGGCGATGGAATGCGTTATTGTGCAAGATATTTTCTTGAATGAAACGGCGAAATTCGCACACGTTTTCTTACCGGGCGCGTCGTTCTTGGAGAAAACAGGCACATTCACCAACGCCGAACGCCGTATTTCACCGGTCAGAAAAGTCATGCGTCCGCTTGCAGGTTATGCTGATTGGGAAGTGACGCAATTGTTATCGAACGCACTCGGTTATCCAATGAATTATTCAAATCCATCTGAAATCATGGATGAAATTGCCAGTTTAATTCCAAGTTTCACGGGTGTGAGTTATGCGAAAATTGATGAATTAGGCAGCATTCAATGGCCTTGCAATGACGACGCTCCAGAAGGTACGCCTGTTATGCACACGACAGAATTTTTGCGTGATGACGGTAAAGGTTTATTCATGCTGACCGAATATGTACCGACGACTGAAAAAATTACGCCGATGTTCCCGTTAATTTTAACGACGGGACGGATTTTGTCGCAATACAACGTCGGCGCACAAACTCGTCGTACTGAAAATAATGCGTGGCATTCGGAAGATCGTTTGGAAATTCATCCGCATGATGCTCAAGATCGCGGTATTAACGATGGCGATTCGGTGGGCATTAAAAGTCGAGTGGGTGAAACCGTGTTACACGCGATTGTAACCGACAGAGTGCAACCTGGTGTCGTTTATACCACGTTTCATTTCCCTGAATCAGGCGCGAACGTGATTACAACGGACAACGGCGATTGGGCAACAAACTGCCCTGAATATAAAGTCACGGCGGTGCAAATTACCAAAGTAACCCAAAGTTCAGAATGGCAACAAGGTTATCGCGCCTTCACTGAAAACCAACTCGATTTGTTAGCGCAAGCATCGAATGTCTAACGACGCATTTTTAGCCTCGGTTTTAGAATTGGGCTGGTCGAGTTACCAGTCTGTTCCTGTGACACGTTGTAAAAATGGTCAACACGTCGAAACTGATGATTTTGTTGCAGAAGAAGTGCCAGTGGTTTTGATGTATAACGGCGTTTCACACGTCGTTATGCTGACAACGCCGACAAATTTAGAAGATTTCGCGCTGGGTTTTAGTTTAACTGAAGGCATTATTGCTAACGTAGCAGAATTAGAATCGGCAAAAGTTTATCAGCGTTCAAACGGCATCGAAGTTCAGTTAAAAATCCCCGACGCGCGTTTTCAGTGTCTCGCCGACAAAGGACGTAATTTAACAGGTCGCACGGGTTGTGGTTTATGTGGTGCGACGACGTTAAAACAAGCGATTAAGCCAACACGTTCTGTTTCTGGCGAATTAAAAATTACTGCTGCACAATTAACATTCGCGTTACAAAGTTTGTCCGAACATCAAAAGCTCAATCAATTGACGGGCGCGATTCATGCAGTTGCATGGGTTGAACCCGAAAAAGGCATTGTCGAATTACGCGAAGATGTGGGGCGACACAATGCGCTTGATAAATTGATTGGCGCATTGCTCAAACGTGATACAGATTTTGGTGCGGGTTTTATGATTACCACCAGTCGTGCAAGTTATGAAATGGTGCAAAAAGCGACTGCCGTGGGCGTGACAGTTTTAGTTGCGATTTCTGCACCGACGGCATTAGCGATTCGGTTAGCACAAGAATCCGGTTTAACTTTAATTGGGTTTGCGCGGGATAATTCTTGCGTGATTTATAGCCATTCAGAAAGGTTCAAAAAATGAAAAAAATAGTTTTAACAACTTTATTACTTGGTTTATCGTTTAGCGCATTCGCTGAACAACCTATCGGTGAATACAAAAACTGGCGTTTACTTTCAATTTCGCATCGCACGGATAAACAAACCTTGCGAGCAATTTTAGGTAACGATGCCGCCATTGAATCAGCACGCGCTGGCAAACTTAATCCGTGGGCAGAAGGTAGCATTTTAGCCAAAGTGAAATGGAAAGAATCTATACATAAAAATTGGGTGGCAGCGATTGTACCAGGTGAATTTGAAGCCGCCGAAGCGATGGTGAAAGATTCTAAAAAGTACGCTAGTACAGGTGGTTGGGGTTTCGGAAAATGGCAAGACAACAATTTAGTTATGTTTGACGAAGCCAAATCAAAAGAATGTTTTGCGTGTCACATGGCGGCAGAACAAAAAAATGATTACGTTTTCACGCATTCTGCATTGCAATAAAACTTGGAGAATACAAAATGAGTATGAAAATTGAAAAATTAGTCAAAATGGCGAACGACATCAGTGCATTTTTTGATGCCGATCCCGATAAAACAATCGCAGCGGCTGGCGTAAAAAATCACATTTCACGTTCATGGGAATTAAGAATGCGCCAAGCGATTGTTGAACATTTACAAAATCACGATGGTGAAGGTTTATCGCCTTTAGCAAAAACAGCGGTGGCTCAAATTACAGTTTAGTTTTTCGTTTTAATTGGGATTGAAACAGCAGACTTCGGTCTGCTTTTTTTATGCTTAAAATTTTGGTACAGCGGCTAATAATTTTTGCGTATAAGGATGTTTTGGTGCGGTGAGAACTTGTTTAACATCGCCCTGCTCTACAATTTTCCCTTGATACATTACGGCAACATCGTCCGCAATTTCTGCCACTACGCCCAAATCATGCGTAATAAACAAATAACTCATGCCTTGTTCACGTTGCAACATTTTCAATAATTGAATAATTTGCGCCTGCACCGAAACATCTAACGCGCTGGTAGGTTCGTCACAAATAATCACTTTCGGTTCAACGGCTAATGCTCGCGCAATACAAATTCGTTGACGTTGTCCACCGGAAAATTCATGCGGATAACGGTACATCGCATCTTCAGGTAATTCGACCCGCAACAATAAATTCCGCACGCGATTTTCACGTTCAACCACAGACATTTCGGGACGCAAAGCCTGTAACCCTTCGGCAATAATGTCACCAACCAACATTCGTGGATTCATCGACGAAAACGGGTCTTGAAACACGATTTGAATGGCGGCACGTTGTTTACGCAAAGCCTCGCCAGTCAGGGAATGCAAGGCGATTCCGTCTAAAAAAACTTCACCGCCACTCGATGGAATCAAATGCAATAACGCTTTGCCCAATGTCGTTTTGCCACAACCCGATTCACCAACCAACGCCAATGTTTTACCGCGTTGCAACGAAAAACTCACGCCATCAACCGCTCGTACATAATCTACCACTCGCTTTAAAATTCCTTTTCGAATCGGATAATGACAGTGAAAATTTTGAACTTTTAATAACGCAGGTTTGACGGTGATTTCTTTATTTTTGCAACTTTTCATCGACGGCAACGCTGCGACTAATTTTTGCGTGTAAGGATGTTGGGGATTTTGAAACAGTTCTTTTCCGTCGCCCGTTTCGACGATTTTTCCGTTTTGCATCACCGCGACACGATTTGCAATACTTGAAACCAACGCTAAATCGTGACTTATCAACCATAACGCCATGCCCGTTTGCGCTTGGATATTTTTGAGTAGTTCTAAAATTTGCGCTTGAATCGTCACATCTAATGCGGTGGTCGGTTCGTCAGCAATCAACAAATCAGGTTTTCCCGCAAGAGCAATCGCAATCATCACGCGCTGACGTTGTCCGCCCGAAAGTTGATGCGGATAATCTTTGACACGTTGCGCGGCATTGGGCAATTCAACCTGTTGTAACAATTCAACGACGCGTTGCTTAAGTTCTGTTTTTGAAAGTTCAAAATGCAGATTTAAAACTTCGGCAATTTGCTGACCAATTGTCATCACAGGATTTAACGACGCAATTGGGTCTTGAAAAATAATCGCAATCCGTCGTCCACGAATTTTGCACCAATTTTTTTCAGAAAGTTGCGATAAATTTTCGTTTTGCAAACGCATCGAATCACATTCAATAATCGCGTTATGCGGTAACAAATTTAACGCCGCCAATGCTGTCATTGATTTGCCTGAACCCGATTCGCCCACTAATGCAAAAGTTTCACCAGCATAAATTTCAAAACTAATGTTATCGACGACAAGCGTCTCGCCAAACCGAACCGTTAAATCGTTGACCGCAAATAAACTCATTTAAAAACCGTGTTTACAAACGCCGCAATATGTTCAATTTCTTCGACACACAAACTGTGTTCCATTACATAATCGTGCCATTGAATCGGATAACCCATTGCTTTCAATCCATCAAATGCAGCTTTGCCCGTTTCAATCGCTACTACCGAATCAATAATGCCATGCGCCATAAAAATGGGCGTGTGATTATTGGCTTCGGTACGTTGCGTTTTCAAACTGTCCAATGTTGGTAAATACGCCGATAACGCAATAATTCCAGCCAATGGCTGATTAAAACGTAAACCTGTATGCAACGCTAAAACCCCACCTTGTGAAAATCCAACTAACAAAATATTTTTCGACGGAATGCCACGGTCAATTTCTTTTTGAATCAGTTGGTCGATAAGTTTTTCTGAACGTTCAATGCCTGCGAAATCAACTTCTCGATTTAATTCATTCATGCTCAAAATATCGTACCATGCACGCATTTCTGCACCGTTGTTCACCGTGATTTTTTGGATCGGCGCGTGCGGAAAAATAAATTTAATACTCGATGAATCAATCAAATGTAATTCTGGCACAATGCCTTCAAAATCATGTCCGTTTGCGCCCAAACCATGCAACCAAATGACTGAATACTTGTGCGTCGAAGTCGCAGGAATCTCAATAGTTTCAAACGCGAAAGCGTTTTGCTGTGTCATAACTAACCCCAAAATCAATGTAAGAAAAATTTTTGCGAAATGTAGCATTTTTTAGTGACTGCCTTGTGAAAATAACCCGCAATAATCCCGCGCTGCCGTTTTAGAATCATCCGTCATCAACCCACCAATTACCGCCAATAAATCCGCGCCTGCGTTCAATAATGACGCGCCATTTTCGGGCAAAATTCCACCAATCGCTACAATCGGCAATGCTAAAACTCTTTTAGCAGCAGTTAATGTGCCGATTTCAGCAGGCGCAGCAAGTGGTTTTGAATTCGAGGTAAAAAATCGCCCAAATGCCACATAATTCGCGCCTTTTTTTTCAGCTTCCATCGCACGTTCGAGTGAGTTATAACACGACACGCCAATAATCGCCGATTCCCCTAAACACTGACGCGCCGCTGAAATAGAACCATCGTCCACGCCTAAATGCACACCATCTGCCTCAATCTTTTCGGCAAGTTTTACATTATCGTTAATGATGAGCGGGACGTTATAGACGTGGCAAAGTTCGAGTAATTTGCACGCCAAGTCCGTCGCATCATTTAAACCTTTCTCGCGATACTGCACTACACACGCCCCACCTTTCAACACAGCTTCCGTGAATTTCAAAATTTCGTTCGACGTTTTGCCTTCGGGTGTAATTGCATAAAGTCCGCGTTTTGGCATCAACATTTATTCATCTCTCCAAAAAAAACGATTCGGATTTGACTGCCCTGCCCCCGTTTTATACGCGGTTTGCAAACAGTTCCAAGTGTATTCTTGCGCGTCGTTTATGGCTTGCAATGGTTCAACGCCGTGCGCGAATAATGCCGCAATACTCGCTGCTAATGTACAACCTGAACCGTGATATTTCGACGGCAATCTTGCCCAAGTATAATTTTCTGGATGCAGATAATTAAACAGCCGATTTTCCACGCTTTCCGTCGCTTCATCTGCACCGGTAATCAAAACGTACTCGCAGCCGTATTCCAACAAACGCGCACCGCACGCTTCAATATCGTTCAAACCCGTTAAACGCCGCGCTTCTTGACAATTCGGCGTTAAAACCGTCGTTAATGGCAACAACAATTCACGCATCAAATTTATCAAATCTTCATTCGCCAAATCCGTTCCGCCACCTGCCGCTAAAATTGGATCTAAAACCACCGGAATCAACGGATAACGTTTCACAATGTCATAAATAATTTGTACTGTGTCGATATGACCAATCAGTCCAATTTTAAAAGCGTGAACCGGCAAATCACACAACAACATTTCTGCTTGCCGAATAAGATTATCGGGGTTTTGCGGCACAATTTCTGCTACATTTCGAGTATCTTGCGCTGTTAAACAAGTGATAATACTCGCCGCATGACAATGATGACTGGTAATTGTTTCAATATCTGCCTGAATTCCAGCACCACCACATGGGTCGTGACCAGAAAATGAAACGACGACTGGACGCTGAGTATTATTCATAAAACCCTTAAAGTGTTTAGCCATAAAAAATGCTGCTCTGCCAGCAAGTGTTCGCTACTATTTTGAACAATTTGAACAACTCGCGGCGTGGTAAAATTAACGCTTTTTTGAAAACCAATTTTAACCTTTAACCAAAAATTAAAATATGTCTACGAACCAAGAATACGTCTTAACCGACACGGATTTGATTGTATCTAAAACCGATTTGAAAGGAATTATCACTTATGCCAATGAGGATTTCATTCGCATTAGCGGCTTTTCAAAAAAAGAGTTAATCGGTTCTCCACACAACATTGTACGCCATGCCGATATGCCGAAAGCGGTGTTTGCCGATTTGTGGAAAACGATAAAATCCGGCAATTCGTGGACAGGTCTCGTCAAAAATCGGACGAAAGATGGCGGTTTCTATTGGGTTCGCGCCAATGCAATGCCACTTTTAGAAAATGGTAAGCTCGTCGGTTATATATCTTTTAGAAGTAAACCCTTGTTGGAAGAAATTAGTGGCGCAGCTAATTTATATCGTGAAATCCAATCCGGTCGCAGCAAAGCCAGACTCGATGCGGGCGAAGTGATTGTACCGAGTTTCACTAAAGCGATTTGCAGAACATTCAATAACATTACCGTTAAATCAAAACTGGTCATTTTAATCACCATTTCGTTATTATCGATTGCAGGAATTGCGGGTTACGGTGCTTACGGAATAGACATCATTAAATCGGTCACGAACGTTAATATAAATGAAGTGGATGGACACTCAAAAGGCATCAATTTGTCGCGGTCGATTCAAGTAGATTTCAAAACCCAAATTCAAGAATTTAAAAATGCTTTAATTCGCGGTCAAGATCCTGCCGCCTTTGCTCAATACACCAAAGCCTTTGACGAACAAGGTGAAAAAGTGGCTAAAAATTTACATGAGTTACATGAATTGATGGTGAATATGCCCGAAAAAGACATCGTGGCATTGCCTGAAATTGCACTTAAAAATCACGCCGAACTGACAGCAAAATATCACGACGCACTTAAATCTTATCAATCCGATAATATCGCCAGCATTATGACGGTCGATGCGCTAGTAAAAGGCATTGATAGAACCTTCATCAGCGACATTGAAAAATTAGTCAATTTTAATCAAACGGAAATCGAAAAACATATTGGAGAGGGTAGAGCCATTGCAGTAGATGTTGCCGAACAGTTTCAACAATCTGTGATTTTCATTGGTTTATCAATTGCGTCAGTGTTACTCGTCTTTTCAATTGCGACATTATTTAGCATTATCAGACCAATTGCTCGTGCGACGCTTTTGATAAAACAAACGGCTGATGGCGATAAAATTCACGTCAACGAATTTTCTAAAAATGAGCTAGGACAATTGATGCAAAGTATCAAGATGCTGGGCATTAAGTTTGGCTTTGAAGCCGCCGAAGATAAACGAGCTAATAATGAAATGTTGCGAATCAAAATGGCATTAGACGAAGTGACCATACCTGTCACGTTGTCGAACTCACAACGCGAATTGATTTATATGAACAAAGCGGGTTTGACATTGTGGAAAAGAATGGAAGATAAAATTGCAGATAGAATCAAAGGCTACACTGTCGAAAGTATGTATGGAAATTTGCTCGGTTCTTATCTCGAAACAGATGTAGATAAAGCTATGTTTGGTGATCAGATTAAAGGCGTAAAAATCATGGATTTGAAATTAGGTGGTCGAAACATTCAAGCTACGATTGTGTCGATTTATAATGAACAGGATGTTTATATTGGACGTGCGACACAGTGGAACGATAGAACAACCGAATTGGCGTTAGAAAAACAAATTTCACGCATTGTTTCTGAGGCGACGACGGGAGATTTCCACGGACGTATTCAAGCACAAACTTCTAACGTCTTTTTTCAACAATTGGTCAAAGGTTTGAATTTATTGCTCGAAACGTGCGAAAAAAATTATGGTGATATTGCGGATATTTTCGACGCGCTTTCGCATGGTGATTTAACCCACAAAATTACGAATCAATACACCGGCGAATTTGAAAACATTAAAAATAATGCCAATAACACGGTTTATAAATTGACTGAAATCGTTGACCAAATCAAAGGCATTACCCGCAATGTTAAAGATAGCTCGACAGAAATTGCAATGAGTAGCGGAAATTTAGCGGGTCGCACGAATTCTCAAGCAGCAGCGATTGAAGAAACAGCGGCGAGTATGCACGAATTAACATCCACTGTTGATTCAAATACCGACAATGCAAATCACGCGAATGATTTTGTAATTGGTGCATCAAACAATGCCACGCGCGGTGTGGACGTGATTCGCCGCGTGGTCACAACGATGGAAGATATTCGAGAATCGTCACGCAAAGTGGTAGATATTATTTCGGTAATTGACGGCATTTCGTTTCAAACCAACATTTTAGCGTTGAACGCGGCGGTTGAAGCGGCGCGTGCCGGTGAACAAGGACGCGGTTTTGCGGTGGTTGCCACAGAAGTGCGGAGTTTAGCGCAACGAGCGGCAGCGGCGGCCGGTGAAATTAAAACCTTGATTAACGATTCAGTCGAAAAAATCGAAGACGGTAGCAAATTAGTTGTTGATGCCGGTCACACGATGGAAGACATTGTCGGTTCAATTCGCACGGTGACGGCAATGATTGGGCAAATCAATGCAGCATCAAATGAGCAAAGTATGGGAATTGGGCAAGCCAATAAAGCAATTTTGGAAATGGAAGAAATGACTCAACAAAATGCGATTTTGGTAGAACAATCTGCGGCGACTTCGGATAATTTAAAAAATCAAGCAGCAGATCTTTCCAAAGCGGTCGATTATTTTAAAATTGGTTAATCGATGCAAGTCATGATTTTAGCGGCTGGACGCGGTGAACGAATGCGTCCATTGACAAATTCCACGCCCAAACCGTTATTAAAAGCGGCGGGGAAATCGTTAATTGAACGCACGATTGAACAATTGGTTTCGGCGGGATTTACGGAACTGGTGATCAATCATGCGTATTTAGGCGAACAAATTGAAACTGCGTTGGGCAATGGTTCACAGTTTGGCGCAACGATTGTTTATTCCTCCGAGGGTGAAAATGGATTGGAAACGGCGGGCGGCATTATTCACGCCCTGCCCTTAATGAACGATGAGCCGTTTCTGGTGGTGAATAGCGATATTGCGACGAATTTTCCGTTTGCCGAACTCAAAAAACAGCCTGTGGATTTGGCGCATTTGGTTTTAGTCCCAAATCCTGAGCATCATTTGTCGGGTGATTTTCACATTCATACAAATCAGGGACTTTCATCGAACGGCGATAACCGTTTTACATTTAGTGGCATCGGGCTTTATTCGCAAGAATTATTCAAAACTGCGCCCAAAAATAGCACCAAACTCGCGCCATTATTGCGTTCCGCCATGTTGGAACAGCGTGTAACGGGTCAATTATTCACCGATTTTTGGATGGATATTGGCACACCAGAACGGTTACAAATCCTTGAAAATCGCCTCGCACCATCAATCGTTTGAATCTATACTTAGCTGTGTCGAAAAATGACGCAATTCAAAACACTCTTAAAATAAAAATAATGAGGATTTCTCAATGAAAAAAATAGCTTTAGGTTTAGCGGCATTCTTATTCGCCGCAAACAGTTACGCCGCAATGGATCACAGCGGACATGGTGGAATGGGTGGTGGAGGCGGTGGTTCATCAACGTGTGAAAAAGCGCGATTTGAAAAATTCCAACCCGAAAATTTAGCCAACGTCGCACCCGAATCCGAATTTTCATTCACCGCATTTAACGTGCAGAAACCCGAACAAATTGAGGTCAATGTGAAATCACAACCCATTCAAATTACTACCGAAGCACGAGGTGACTTGTATCGTGTCACGGGGAAATTGCCTGCCGGACTTAGCAACACCACAGCGCGTATCAATATCAAAGCGACAACAAAAGTCGAAAAGTGCAACGGCGAAGGCGGTTGGCTTGTGACGATTGGCGAATAACGGATGCTAAGTTATCGTCACGCTTTTCATGCTGGAAATTTTGCCGACGTTTTGAAACACGTTGTATTGCTCGAAATACTGGATTATTTGGCGCAAAAAGAAAAACCGTTTTGCGTGATTGACACACACGCTGGCGCGGGAAAATATGCGTTGGATGGCGATTTCGCCTTAAAAACACACGAATTTGAAACAGGTATTTCTCAATTGTGGCAACGTGACGATTTGCCGCCGAGTGTGGCGAATTACGTTAATTTGCAAAAACGCTTTAACGCGAATGGACAATTTAAACACTATGCGGGATCGCCGTTGTTGATTAAACAATTGCTTCGGGTGAAAGATAAACTGCATTTATTTGAGTTGCATTCGACCGAAGTAGGTTTGTTAAAAATCACCATGAAACAAGATAAGCGCGTTCAGATTGAACACGCTGATGGTTTAAAAAATAGTTTGGGATTGTTGCCGCCTGTTGAACGACGCGGTTTAGTGTTAATTGATCCGTCGTATGAAATGAAAAGCGATTATTCGGATGTGGTGAAAACGCTGATTCAAATGCACAAACGTTTTGCGACCGGCACTTACGCGCTGTGGTATCCCGTGATTGAACGTGGACGAACCGAGGCGTTAGAAGCGGCATTGAAAAAAAGTGGTATTCCAAATATCGCGTTATTTGAATTAGGCATCAACACGGATAATTCGGGGCGCGGTATGAATGCGAGTGGCATGATTATCATCAATCCGCCGTGGAATTTAGCCGCCACCATGAAAAACGTTTTACCGTGGCTAGCAAAAATTTTAGGTGAAAATGGGGCGGGCAGTTTTCGGGTTGAAACGTTGGCTGCTGAAAAATAATGGCTACACTTTTAACTGTTTCAATTGCAACTGCACGACCACCCAAGAACCAGCAACGCCTAATGATGACGCGATAAAAATTAGTGCGAGCGTTTCAAAAAATCCCATGAACAGCAGGTGAAAACTGCTGTTATAAAGCATCGATAATTTTTCGACTGGCTGTTTCAAAACCAGCATCATAATCGTGACGATAAACCACGCGCTAATTCCCGAAAAGAAGCCAATCCAAAAACCACTATATAAAAATGGTCGCCGTACAAAACTATTCGTCGCGCCAACCAATTTTGCAATCACGATTTCGTCTTTGCGATTGTGTAATTCGAGACGAATTGTGTTGCCAGTGATAAATAAGACCGCCAAACTGAGCAAGATCCCCATTAACATTACCGACATTTGCGCCACATCAATCATGAGCTGCAATTTTTTCACCCATTGCATATCGAGTTGTGCGAAATCGACTTCGCCCGCTTGTTTGAAATTTTCAACCAGCGTTTCGATATTTTGTCCTTCTTCGAGCGAGTTTTTTGGAATCACTTGCAACACAATCGGCAACGGATTTTTTTCTAACGCCCGCACCGCCTCACCAAAACCGCTAAAATCTTCAAATTCTTTCAACGCTTGTTCTTTGGTAATCACTTTTACGGCTTGAACACTCGGATCTAATTTAATGCCATTCGCCAATCGATTCGCGCTCGCCAATGACACATCGTCACGCAAAAATAAGGAAATTTGATTGCTACTTTCTAAATCAGCGGTTAATTGCTGGACATTTTCAACCAACAAATAAAACCCGCACGCCAAAGAAATTGAAATCGACAGCACGATAATGGTTAAAACGGCATTTAGACGCGAAGCAACTAAACGCCCTAAACTCGAAAATAAAGCATGGGCGTGCAAATCACGGTAAGCGCGTAACTTATCCGAAAAATCACCACCCACCATCGACGTTTGCCTAGGATTTCTCTTCGCTTCAATGATGCGATCATTATTTTTATATTTTGGCGCGTACTTAGATTCGTGATTCATGATTCGCCACCTTCTACTAACTGCCCATGATCAAGTTTTAACACCCGATGATTGAGTTGTGAAATCAGTGAAATATCGTGCGACGCAATTAAAACAGTTACGCCGATTTGTTTGAATTGTTCAAATAAGTGCATGATTTCTGCTGACAATTCTGGATCTAGGTTTCCCGTTGGTTCGTCAGCTAAAATCATCAATGGTTTATTCACAATAGCGCGTGCAATGCCCACACGCTGTTGCTCGCCACCCGATAATGTGAGCGGATATTTTTTCTCTTTACCGAGCAAACCAACTTTATCTAACGCGGCACGAACACGTTTAGAGATTTCACTATAACCATAGCCACCAATAATCAGCGGTAATGCCACGTTATCAAACACCGTGCGGTCGTTAAGTAATTTGTAATCCTGAAAAATCAGCCCCATTTTTCGACGAATAAACGGCACTTGATTGGACTTCACGCGACTTAAATTGTAATCACTAAAAGTAATCTGCCCACGATTGCCACGTTCCATCATCGCAATCAACTTGAACAATGTGCTTTTACCCGCGCCCGAATGTCCTGTTAAAAACGCAATTTCACCTTTTTCTAAATGAAAACTAACATTCCGCAACACGTCGCCGACTTCAGGATAACGCATACTCACATTGTCGAACTTTAACATGGTCGTTTAATCTTTAATAAACAAAGCATTAACAAACGATTCCGCATCGAAATCTTGTAAGTCTTCAATACTTTCGCCAATACCAATATAACGAATTGGAATGCCAAACTGTTTTGCCAACGCGAAAATTACGCCACCTTTTGCAGTGCCGTCTAATTTTGTCAACGTCAAACCCGTGAGCGTCACCGCTTCATTGAATAACTTGGTTTGTGAAATCGCATTTTGTCCTGTCCCCGCGTCTAAAACCAATAACACTTCATGCGGTGCGGTGTCATCGAGTTTCGCCATGATGCGTTTTACTTTTTTGAGTTCATCCATCAAATTCGATTTCGTTTGCAGCCGTCCCGCCGTGTCCGCAATCAAAACGTCGATGCCTTTGGCTTGCGCCGATTGAATGGCATCGAAAATGACAGAAGCCGAATCTGCGCCAGTATGTTGTGCAACAACGTGAATTTGATTTCGTTCGCCCCACGTTTGTAATTGTTCAACCGCCGCCGCTCGGAACGTATCGCCTGCCGCCAACATGACGCTGTGACCTTGCATTTTTAAACGATTCGCTAATTTTCCAATTGTGGTCGTTTTGCCCGCGCCATTTACACCGACCACTAAAATCACAAACGGTTTATCTTGTTTTGGAATCGTTAAATTGATGCTACATGGACGCAAAATATCGAGTAATTCTTCTTTTAAAATCGCTTCCAATGCCGTGCTGTCTTTGAGTTCTGAACGAGTCACACGTTCGTTTAATTTCGCAATAATCGCACTTGTCGCTTCAACGCCAACGTCCGCCATCAACAAATTCGCTTCGATTTCTGCAAGCAAATCATCGTTAATCGTTTTCGATAAAGATAACGTTGAAAATACACCGCCCAGCCCATTTCGGGTGCGTTGCAATTGAACTTTTAAACGTCCATACAATGAATCAGCGGGAACTTCAGCGACAGGTAATTTTGGTTTTTCAGCTTCGTTTTCGGGTAAAAATGGAAAATCATATTTGCTGTAAAAATGAATCGCAATCAGCGGTAACATTAACAACGTAGCTAACGTCGCATGAATAACCGACATCCACCACGGCAAATCTAATCTAATCGTGAGAATGCTTAAACCGATTTGTAAAAATAACAAACCACTCAACCACAATCCTGCTTTGCGTAACGTTTTCGACGGCGCAGAAGTGACTTGAAACGTAATGCCACTCAAAATTACGAAGCACAATAACGCGCCAGCTCGATGTAACCATGCCAAGGTAATTTGTGCGTCATAAGCTACCGCGCCGCTGTAATTATTTTGTAACCCGTAAAATAAATTCAGTGCGTTTTCATAATTTAACGCTGGCAACCACGTTCCATTACATTGTGGAAAACCACGACACGCTAACGCGGCGTGATTCGCGGTTGTCCAATCTCCCAACAGCACTTGAATGAACAACACAATCAACGCGACTTGCACGAACAAACGGCTTTGCGGTTGCGGCGACAAAATCACTTTCGGATTCAAACGCAAATACAACGCGAACAACAGCCAAAAAAAGCAATTGATTAACAACAATTCGCCCGTCACAACAATCGGCATGGTTTGGGGAAGTGATTTATAAAGCGCAGTAAATTCACCAAAATCAATCGGTGATAAACGTACCCATTCGCCGCCAATCAGCATCAACAATGATAATACGATGCTAAATCCTGTTATTTTTCTAAACATTTTCTACTAACCAATTTGTGAAATTTTTAAAAGGTGCATCAAATCACTTTTCACGTCATACGGATTGAAATTCGGCGCGTATTGCATCATAAAATTGCCAAGTGGATCGACCAGTAACAATACACCTTCGGGAATTTGTCCATTATAAAGCAGGTTCAGTTTTTCAATGACAGCGGCGTTCGGTTTTAAGCGCAATAAATCGCCATCTTCTTTCCACCAATTCGCGGCGAACTCTTGCGAAACATTTGAATCTAAGACCAAAACCGCTCGTCGAGTTCGCACTAATTCTTTGTTTAACATCAAACGCAATTGCCGACTTTTGTAAATCGCGTCTAAACACGTTTCACCACAATCCGATTTTGGAATCACATTCACAATCAACCAATGCGCTTCGAGTTCTTTTAAATTGTCCTGCGAAAACGTATCGAAACCTTTGAAATCTGTGCGTTCCGTTGTGATAATCGGCGTAATTAACTGCCCGTGATTGGTTGCAGATGAAGTTAATAATTCGGGATTTTTTGCTAAAAACCACGCGATACTGAAAGGAATAATCGACATGGCGAAAATTCCAATAATGAGTTGTCTGTTCTTACGTTGTTGGGATGTCATAAAGTCTCTGTGTGTAGTTTAAAAGGCAAAAACGCTCGTTTTTTTGAAAAACGGGCGGCTACTGTAACCTGATAATAATTCTTGCTTAATTACGCCAATAATTAAAACGCGCTGTGCTGAAATCAAGTCATTTAATTGCTCAACATAAGCTGAAAAATCTTGATGTTTCGAGCGCAAGGCATACGACCAAATACAACTATCAACTAACACTTTCAAGATTTACGTCCTAATTTGTAATCATAATCCGCATCGGGGTCTAACGTTCCGAACAACGCGATTATTTTTTGTTGTTTGTGGCGATTGATAAATTCTCGCAACGCCGTGACAACAATATCTTCTTTTGTTTCAAAATGCCCAATCGCCAAGGCTTCATTGATTAACCTATCTTCAACAGCAATCATAATCGACATAAAAACTCCTAAAATTCAAATCGGATAAGAAAAAACAAAACCGCCCGCTTTTTTTGGAAAATGGGCGGTTTCTAAAATTAAAACAAATCCTTTTGTTCGGTAATTTTTTGTTCAGCTTTTTTGACAACCTTTTATACATTCGGCAAAACCATAAATGCACCGTTAAAAATGTCATCGACGCAAACCACCTGTATTTTTTGATAATCACGGCGATTGAATTCATTAAAATACAAACCATACTGATTACTGTCTTTTACCAAGTTCGGCATCGGATAAAGCGTTAACAAAATGCCAATTGCTGCGTTTTCACGTTCAACTGCACCGTTCAATTCTCGAAGTACCGCAGGCGATAATTTTACGTTTGATTTCACACTGAAAATGACTTTTTTAATTTCACGCTCATGATTATGTGTAATGTATGCAATTCCATCAATGCCGCCGTCACCGCCTTTCTTTTCGTTAATAATAACTTGATTATCCGAGTAGCGTAACACCATCCATTTCTCAAACTCTTTGCGGGTTTTATCATCCGATTTATTGGCAAGCGCAATGGCACTTTCAAAATCTCTTGGCACGCCACTAATTTCAACATTATCTAAAACTTTGCCGTCTTCACTTTCGTTTTTGAGGCGTTTCAAAATTAACGAAATCGATTGATAAGTAATATCAATGCCAATCCATTGGCGATTTAATTTTTGAGAAACGGCAACCGTTGTGCCACAACCGCAACACGCATCTAAAATTACATCGCCTTCGTTTGAACTCGCTTTGATAATACGTTCTAAAAGAGCTTCTGGTTTTTGGGTTGGATAGCCTAAACGTTCTTTTGAAGACGGCGCGATAATTGGCAATTCCCAAACGTCCGCCATTTTTACACCGCCTGAATCTTCCTCTAACGTTTGAGATGGTAATCTTTTTGCATCTTCATCAAATCCAGAAACGATTTTTTTATTTCCAAATCTTTTTAATGTTGATGCGGCTCTTTCTTAAAATTGCAGGTTGAATTTTGATTTATTTGATTTTGAGTAAAAAAATATCACATCATGATTTCTTGAAAAGGAATTCCCAGAAACTGCCCATTTTTTGTAACTCCAAATAATTTCATTTAAAAAATCACCGCCTGTTGTACAAAAAATAGAATCTAAGACCAATTTCAAATAATGGCTGGCGGTTGGGTCGCAATGAAAATAAAAACTGCCTGTGGGTTTTAACACGCGGTGAATTTCTGCAATTCGTAACATCATGCTCACCAAATACGCGAACAACGTGCACTTTTTCTATCGATGCTTTGCTCGGTAAAAACACCGTTGTAATTGCTCTTGATTTCAGCCAAACCTTGATTTGCATTGTCGTCCCATGTCCATGTGTCGGTGAATGCTTGCGATTGCGCGGCATCTTCTTTGCCGATGTTGTTGTAGATTTGATTGTAATTGCGTTTGGAATTAAACGGTGGGTCGATGTAACACAAATCGACGGTTTCATCTTTGATGTAGCGGCGCAAAACGTCTAAATTGTCGCCGTAATAAATTTTGTTTTTCATAGAATAATCTTAGTTAGTTTGTTGGCTTATGGATTCTAAAACTTCCAGTATTTCTTTGGGATTTGCTAATACTTTGCATTTAAATTTTTTGTCATATTTTAAAGGTTCTGTTGTTACAACGTGTTTTATATATTTTTCGGTGAAAAAATAATCGCAATAAGGTATTGCAGCTTGAGCGTGACCAATATCATAAAAATCATTTTTCTTATATTTTTGTTTTTCGTTCCACCATATTGCAGCAGATAAACCACAAGCAACATTCATCGAGCGTAAGTTGTCGCCTTCTTTTTTGAATTTAAATGTGTTGTAAATTATATTTTGGATTATTCGGGTATCCTTTTTTTCTTCCGCCTCTAGTATATTTCCTGTTTCTCTATGATAAGCAGCAGCCATCACATCTTCAATTTCTGGCAAAATTCTTTCAATGTCAATTTCTATTTCAGACATGAACACATCATGAAATGATTGAAAGTCATCTTTTCGTTCGCTGTAGTCTTCATTCATAGAAGTTGAAAAATCTGGATAGTGCGGGAATTCTTGCAGTTTTTCGAATCCTATAAAACCATATAGTTCAATTAAACTTATTGACCATAACTTATCAGTAAATACCTTTTGCATGACAAGCTCATCTTTTTTGTTAAAAGCTGTATTAGTCGGAATCATTAAACCACCTAACGCATTTGCTAATTTTGTCCAAATTAAGGACTCCAATTTTGGCGTATTACTATCTTCATTGTATCTCTCAAGAAGATGCAACATTTCTATTTTCAATCTGTCTTCTAATGAACGTATTGATACACCAGATGAAAATTTATCAATTAAACTTAAGGATGCCTCAAGCGTTTCCTTATCTGTCTGCTTGATGATTTCATGAAAAATATCTTCACTAAATGGACATAAAACCATCCCATTTGTCGCTAATTGTGAGAGGTATTCGTAAATCTGCTTAATTTCTGTTTCAACTGTTCGCCCTAAGACCACATCTCGAAGTAAAACCCAGTATTTAGTATCAAGATAAATTAACGTTTTTCCCTCGAGAGAAATTCTCAACTCGTTCCCTAAATTATCAATATGTTCCGATGCCGTCACTTTTAGATGCTGCCGATGATATTCAAATGTATCAATAAATTTCATAATTTCTCCTGTAATTGAAAAACGTAGGATTTAAACAGAACCCCGTGCCTAGCAATGAGGATTGCCGTCGTGACCATTGCCGCTGTTGTCAGTGGCTTTGTAATCATCAAATGACCAATGGGCAACTAAACCATCTTTTAAATCGGCGTGGGCATTTTGCCCCATTCCCATGCCGAGCAAAAAGGCGATGGTGGTTGTAAGTAGTTTTGTTTTAAACATTTTGTAATTCTCCGAAATGAGAGGGCGTTTTGACGGGAACGAAATGGTTTTTTTGTGTAGGTTCTGCTGATGAATTTTGGTGTGTTAAAGATTGCTTGAGTAAAGCAAATTCAGATTCTAAGGCATCGTATTCAGCTTTAACATTTTGACGTGCAAGGGCTTTATTTTTGAGTTCTTGGTGTGTCATTTTGAAACCTCTTTTAGGCGTTCAAGGGCAATTTTGAGTTCTTTGGTTGGAATTTTTTGTGTCTTTTTAACGAAGACGTGTAACACCATAATTTTTTTACCGACTTTAGTGCAATAAAAAGTGCGTGCGATGCCTTCTTTGGCTTTAATCCGCAATTCAAATAAGCTATTTTGAATGACTTTTGTGTGAGGTATTCCCAGATTTGCACCGAATTCTTGCATCAAATCGGTTAAACGTAAATAACGTGCCAGCAAACCATCGGGTAAATTCAAAACATCCGCTTCCACGTTATCGCTGTAGTATTCAATTTTCCAAGTCATGTTGTTGTGAGGTGTTTTGTGTTCATTTTTTCAAACCGTATTTAATAAAGATTATTGTCAGCACAAATGCTAAACCGAACCATTGCAGCGCATAGCCTAAATGCTGTTCGGGCTGCATAATTTTTGCCACTGCCCATTCACGTTTAAAACCGTTGGGCGAGTTTGCATCTAATTCCAATTGAAAGTTAAATAATTCATAACCCGTATTCATCGTTAACACCTGTGTGTCTATCACACCAACGACAGCTGGATTGGTTTGTGTCGGTTGATTTGCGCCTTCTAATTTCAAGCCGATACTAGGAAACGTGTTAATTCGTCCACTCAATGTAGTTTCGCCACCTGCTTGAAAATCAACCTTTGGTAAGGTCGCACGCGGTTCAATTAACGGAATCCAACCACGATTGACCAAAATCGCTTTGTTGAAATTTTGCAATTTAAACGGCGTAAAAACAAAATAACCGGCTTTGCCCGCATCAATTTGATTGTCTAATAAAAACTGTTTCGTCGTGTCGTAATGTCCCGTGACATTGGCGTTTTTATAACGCAACGTCGTGGCATCATCTGGAATTTCAGTGGTCAATTGCACCGATTCATTTACGCGCTTGCTTTCGAGATCTAAAAATTGTTGTTTTTCATTCGCACGTTGAACTTGCCATGCGCCCAAACTCAAAAATAGCGTAAAAAATCCCAAATACGCAAATACCCACCGTAGTTTTATATTCATTGAAACATGCCCTTAAAGTTGTATTGCCGCCATGAAATCATCGAAAATAGACTTTTCTTTTTTCACGAACCGAAATTTTATGTTGATTAAAACGCTTATTATCATTGCATTTGTCGCGATTATCGCCAGTTTAGGCTCGGCGTTATTTCACTTAGTAAAACACAAAGACCAAGCCAATTCCCAAAAAACGCTCAAAGCCTTGACGTTCCGAATTGGTTTGTCGGTGGCGTTATTTATTTTTGTGGTGATTTTAACGGCAACGGGAATCATTGAACCAACAGGAATCGGTTCGCGAATTCATTAAAATCACAAACACAAAAAAGGGCGTGATTTTGTGAATCACGCCCTTTTTGATTTAGAAAAAGTTTACCGTTTCATAATGCTAATGCCTTTCAACAACGTCAACGCTTCGTTCAAAGCGTAATCTTTTGCATCTAAAGCATCTTTTTCTTTCGCGCCCGTTTCTGCTTCAGTCGCAGCTTTCTCTTTTTTATTTTGCAAATGGTTCGATAAATCCGACTCTTTTACGGGTTTGAAATCCGATTTTTCGACCGATTCCAATTTCATTTGTGCCAATATCACATCGGGTTCAATGCCTTCCGCCTGAATTGAACGACCCGACGGCGTGTAATAACGAGCGGTGGTGAGTTTCACCGCTGAACCATTACTCGTGGGTAAAATCGTTTGTACAGAACCTTTGCCGAACGATTTTTCACCCATAATGATGGCGCGTTTTGAATCTTGCAACGCGCCCGCCACGATTTCGGAAGCAGAAGCAGAACCCGCGTTAATCAACACGACCATTGGCGCGTCATCGATTAAATCATCCGGAGCCGCACTAAAACGCATTTCAGAATTTGGAATCCGCCCTTTTGTATACACGATTAAACCGCTACGCAAAAACGCATCACTCACATCAACCGCCGCATTCAAAACGCCCCCTGGATTATTGCGTAAATCCAAAACTAAGCCTTTCAACGTGCCGCCATTTTCTTTTTTCAAACTCGTTAAGGCTTCTTTTAAACTTTCGCCGGTTCCAGATTGAAAACTACTGATACGAACGTAACCGTAATTTTTATCGAGCATTTTGCTTTTGACACTTTTGGCTTTGATGATGTCGCGGGTGAGTGAAATTTTTAATGGAGCCTCTGAACCTTCACGCACGATGGTTAACAAAATTTTGCTGCCTGCTTCACCGCGCATCAGTTTAACAGCATCGCCTAACGTCATGCCTTTTACGGGTTTATCGTCTAAGCGAATAATCAAATCACCCGTTTTTACACCGGCGCGTTGAGCAGGTGTGTCATCAATCGGTGAAACGACTTTGACGTAACCATTTTCCATTGAAACTTCAATACCTAAACCGCCAAATTGCCCCGTCGTACCTTCTTTCAACTCTTGATATTCTTCGGCAACCAAATAGGCGGAATGTGGATCCAAACCACTCAACATTCCTTTCACTGCATCTTCTAGCAGTTTTTTGTCTGAAACTGGTTCGACGTAATCTTGTTTAATCCGTCCAAAAATTTCAGTAAACGTTTTTAAATCTTCTAATGGCAATGTTGTCGATTCTGTATCGACTGCCACGGGCGGATTTTTTTCAGCAAAAACATTGCTGCTCATACCAATAACACCGCTTAACGCGAGGCTTAATAAATACACTTTTTTCTTTTTCAACATTGTCTTTTCATATCCAATTAGTTTTTAAATTTGGTTTGTTTGATTTTTATTTGCACCATTCAACGGGGTCAACAGCTTTGCCTTTTTTGCGAATGCCGAAATATAAACTCGCTCTATCGTGACCGCCGCTTAAACCGACTGACGCAATTACATCGCCCGAATTTACTACGTCGCCGATTTTTTTGTACAAACTTTGATTGAACGCATAAAGACTGATATAGCCTTTACCGTGGTCAACAATAATAAGTAAGCCATAGCCACGCATCCAATCCGCATAAATCACTTTGCCGTCGGTGATACTGTGAATTTCTGTGCCTTCAGGGGCGGCAATAATGACACCATCTAATTTACCTTCATCCCGCGCCGATCCGAATTTCTGCATCAACTCACCTGCGACCGGAAAAGGTAATTGTCCTTTTAATTTTGAAAAATCCCCTTCTAACATTGGAAAATCGTCTGGCGAAGGTGGTTTTACAGGTTCAATCGGGATATTTTTATCTTTATGAATCGTTGTAATCGCAGGTTCTTCGTCAATCAATTTTGGCGCAACAATCGCTATTTCTTCTTCAGCTTGTAAACGTTTTTTACGCAACATACGCGCTTTTTCAATTTCTGCACTTAAATCACTATTTGAAGATTGTAAGGTCGAAAGTAAATTTTTCAACGCTGACTCGCTGTCTTTTAAGCGATTGATTTGTTGTTCATTCGATAAAAAATCGGGTGTGGTTTGTTTCAGTAATTGAGCGCGTTGTTTTTTAATCGCTTCCACCGAATTTTGCTCAAGCCGTTTTTGCGTTAAATTTTGTTCGAGTTGCGCGGTTTCAATTTCATTTTGCTTTTTTAAATGCTCCAAACGGCGCAATGTTTCGCCCACGTTAGTCAGTTGATTCACACGCCGCGCATTCAAATAATCGTAATACGCCATCATCCGACTCATCAAAATCGGGTCTTGTTGGTTGAGTAATAACTTGATGCGCTCCTTATTTCCCATCGCATACATCGTTTTCACTTGACCAGCAAGTTCGTCATTTTGCTTGCTGATTTCTACGGTCAACGCTTGAACTTCGGCGTGAATTTTTGCCAGATTTTGTTTTTGTTTCGTGGTTTGATTTTCCAATGTTTTTAATAACGCTGACGTGTTGCCATACAGTTTGTCGAGTTCAGCGAGTTGATTATTCAACAACGCCGATTTATCAACCGACATTTCAGCGTGACTATTCACCACGCTAAAAATTAGAAACATCCCAAAAACAAATCTAAACATTAACGCAGCAACGATTTGCCGCTCATTTCGGCAGGCTGCGTTAAACCTAAAATTGCCAACATCGTCGGGGCAATATCAGCTAAATTGCCACCGTCTGCCAATGCGCCCTCACCTTCTACATAAACCAACGGCACAACATTCGTGGTGTGGGCGGTGTGAGCTTGATGCGTGACTTCGTCAGTCATCTGTTCAATGTTGCCGTGATCCGCTGTGATTAACATTCGACCGCCCACCGATCTCAAGGCATCGACCACACATTGTAACGATTGATCAACGACTTCAACTGCCGCAATCGCCGCTGCTAAATTGCCCGTATGTCCCACCATGTCGCAATTCGCGTAGTTGCAAATAATCACGTCGTGTTTTTCTTCGATAATATCTTTCACCAAATGATAAGTGATTTCAGGCGCACTCATTTCAGGCTGTAAATCGTAAGTTTTCACTTTGGGCGATTGAATCAAAATGCGGTCTTCACCTGTAAACGGTTCATCGCGTCCGCCATTGAAAAAGAACGTAACATGAGCATATTTTTCGGTTTCAGCGATACGCAATTGTGTTAAACCAAGTTGCGACAAATAATCACCCAAACTGTTTTTAATGCTGACTGATTCAAACGCAATCGGATAATTAAATTTTTCGTGATATTCGGTCAAAGTCGCAAAATAACCGTGATGCGGCGGGTGATTACGTTCAAATTTATCAAACGTTGGTTCAGTAATCGCTTGGCTAATTTCACGGGCGCGGTCAGCACGGAAATTCATAAACACCACCGAATCTTCCAAACCAATCGAAACGACAGATTCCACGTCGGCTGCAATTAACGTCGGCAACACAAATTCGTCGCTTTCACCCCGTTCATACGCTGCGTCTAAACCTAATTGTGCGGTCGTGGCAAAATGTGGGGCATTCGCTTTCATCAACATTTCGTAGGCTTGTTGTACACGCTCCCAACGATTATCTCTGTCCATTGCATAAAAACGCCCAGTGATTGACGCGATTTGTCCCGCGCCACATTCACGCATTTTGTTTTCTAAAAACGTAAATGAACTCGTAGCACTTTTAGGTGGCACATCGCGTCCGTCTAAAAACGCATGAACATAAATTTTCGATAACCCACGTTTTGCGGCAAGTTCAACCATCGCCGCAATCTGCGCTTCGTGACTGTGAACGCCACCTGCTGAAAGTAATCCTAAAATGTGCAACGCTTTATCGTTTGATTTCGCTTCGTCTACGGCTTTGCATAAAACGGAATTTTCAAAAAAACTGCCATCCACAATGGCATCATTTACCAGCGAAAAATCTTGTGGCATATAACGTCCGCAGCCAATATGTAAATGTCCCACTTCAGAATTCCCCATTTGTCCGTCAGGCAAACCGACAACATGACCCGAACACGCCAAATACGTCATTGGATAGGTTTTTTGTAATTTATCCCAACACGGTGTTTTTGCCAGCGCAATGGCGTTGTTTTCAATTTTTGGCGAATAGCCAAAGCCGTCTAAAATTAACAAAACTAACGGTTTGATACGTTGTGTCATGATTTTTCCTCTTTCAAATAACCGCACGATGGATGCTAAGGTACAATGCGGTGCATTATAGCAACACACGTTGCCCGTCGTTACTTCAAATTCGGCGGATTTAGCGTAAACTCACAAACACCGCAGATTTTATCTTGCAATAATCAATCAACAAATCTCAAAATTTACAGGTTCAATGACTTCTTTACCTTTATTATTTCTCATCATTATTTTCACCGCTATCGGCGGCGTATTTAGCGTTTTAGCGGCCGGCATCTTTTTATTGTTACCCGAAAAATATCGCCGAAAAGTCTTACCGCACGGTATCAGTTTTGCAATTGGTGCGTTACTCGCGGTGGCATTTTGGGGCTTGATTCCTGAAGCCTTTGAACACGCCAAGCCAGAACAAATTCAAACTTTATCTGGCACAATTCTGGCGGGAATTTTAGGCTTTTTCGTGCTAGAGAAATTGCTCATTTGGCGGCATTGTCATTTTGGCGAATGTGAAGCGCATGGCGATGACGAACATCAACATCCAGAACCCGCTCATAATCACGGTCATTCACACGGACACAGTGCAAAAACAGCAGGCGCGTTCATTATTTTGGGCGATAGCATTCACAATTTCGTCGATGGCGTGTTAATTGGTGCAGCATTTTTGATGGATGTGCAATTAGGGATTGTCACCAGTTTAGCCGTGGCGACACATGAAATTCCACAAGAAGTCGGAGATTTTGCGATTTTGTTACAAAGTGGTTATTCACAACGCAAAGCTCTTTTTTACAATGTGTTGGCGAGTTTGACAACGGTGATTGGCGGCATGTTGGCGTATTTTAGTTTGGATTCGTTGCACGATAAATTGCCGTATTTTCTGGCATTAGCCGCTTCGAGTTTTATTTATATCGCTGTGGCGGATTTGATTCCGTCGCTGCATAAAAAAACCGACATGAAAACGTCATTGCAACAAATTGTGCTGATTGGTGCGGGAGTTGCGCTGATTTGTACGATGCACAATATCGCCCATCATTACGAAATGTAAAATGTAATTGGTTCAAAACCACCGCTTCGGTTTTTATCCCCCATATTCCGTGCTTTAAATTTCTCGCTATATTCTAAAAACAATCCATTGTTCAACGTGTTGCGACATATAAATGTCGTGGCACGTTAATCGCACTGACTGAAATAACTTTTTATTTTTGTTCACAAGCGAAACGAGGTTTTTTTATGAGTGATGCAACAACAGCATCTTTGCCAGCAACAGGTTTGGCTGGTTTGAAAGCATACTGGAAAAATGATTTACTTTCTGGTTTCTTAGTTTTTTTAATCGCTCTGCCATTGTGTCTAGGCATTTCAATGGCATCGGGTTTTCCACCATCAGCAGGTATTATCACTGCGATTATTGGTGGCATGGTGGTTTCTCGCGGTAGCGGTTCTTTCATAACCATTAACGGTCCTGCCGCTGGTTTAATTGTCGTCGTTTATGACGCAGTTCAAAGTTTAGGCGAAGGCGATGCAATGGCAGGGTATCGTTACGCACTCGCGGCAATTGTGGTTGCCAGCGTCATTCAAATTTTGATGGGTGTATTTAAAGCGGGGAGATTAAGCTCATTTTTCCCTGCCTCCGTCGTTCACGGAATGCTCGCCGCCATCGGCATCATCATTATGGCAAAACAAATCCACGTCGTTTTGGGTGTGACACCTGAAAAAGGAAGTTTGATTTCAACCATCGCACAAGTTCCCCACAGTTTTGCCAATCTGAATTTAGAAATTGCGATTATTGGCTTTGCTGGCTTGGCAATTTTGATTATCTGGTCGTTGATTCAAAACAAAACGTTAAAAATGATTCCTGCACCGCTTGTGGTGGTGTTGATGGGGATGTTTTTTGCCCATTATTTTGAATTAGAACATCAACACATTTATTTACTCACGCCAGAACACACGCCAGCTTCTGAAGTAGGACCTAATTTCTTAGTCGCTATTTCTGACAATTTCACTTCCAGTTTTTACTTTCCTGATTTTGGTAAATTTTTCACGCTTGAATTTTGGGAATCCGTGGTGACAATTGCGTTGGTGGGCAGTTTAGAAAGTTTATTGAGTGCGATGGCAGTTGATAAACTCGACCCGTACAAACGTCATTCAGATTTGAACAAAGATTTAACCGCTGTGGGTTTTGGTAATTTAATCGCAGGTTCAATCGGTGGTTTGCCAATGATTGCAGAAATCGTGCGGAGTTCCGCAAATGTTAATAACGGCGCAAAAACCCAATGGGCAAACTTTTTTCACGGAGCATTTTTATTGATTTTCGTGGTTTTTTTCCCACATTTAATTCATAGCATTCCGCTAGCAGCACTTGCGTCATTATTGGTTTTTACTGGTTTTAGATTGGCTTCACCACGCGAATTTGCTCACGTTATGGGCATTGGTAAAGAACAATTGCTTATTTTTGTAGTCACAATTATTGGCGTAATTGCGACCGATTTGTTAGTCGGTGTTGCGATTGGGATTTTGGTAAAACTCGCTATTCATACGATGAACGGTGCGAAAATTAACAATTTATTCAAAATCCACTTCACCCAAACTGCTCGCGCCGACGGCTCAATTTTAATTCACATTCAAGGCGCGGCAGTTTTCTCGAATTTCTTAGCGTTGAAAGAAGCGTTGGCAAACATCGAACATGGTAAAAACCTTGTTTTCGATAAAAGTGAAGTGACGTTAATTGATCACACGGTAATGGAATTTTTTCATGAATTTCAACATGACTACGAATTAGACGGTGGACATTGCGAATTTCAAGGTTTGGATGCACACGAATCGTTTTCAGATCATCCACTTGCTGCACGTCGTCTTAAACTTATTTAGGCACGAATATGATTTTATTTTTAGCTTACAGCGCGGTTTTGCTGAGTTTCGCGTCGGGTGGCGTGGCAATCGCGCATTTGTATAAGCCCGAAGTGAACAAACAACTGGTGTTTTGGTTGTTGGGTGCTTCGGGATTGATGGCGATTTTCGCGGGTTTGGGTGAATTGATTTATCCAGAAATTCGCCTCGACACGTTAAGTTTAGGTTTGCCGTGGATTCCGTGGCACGTTCATTTCGATAGTTTATCGGCGTTCTTTTTTCTGATTATTGGCATTGCGGTGTTTGCGGTCAGTCTTTACGCGCCACATTACACACACCACGAACAAAAAAATGCTGAAAACTTTGCGGTTTTGAGTTTGTTCACGGGTTTATTTGTCGCTGGCATGATGTTGGTATTGCTCGCCGATGATGCGTTTATGTTCATGATTGCATGGGAATTGATGTCGGTCGCAAGTTATTTTCTGGTCGCGTTTCAACATGAAAATGCCGCTAATCGACGTGCCGCGTTTTTATATTTGTTGATGGCGGAAGTGGGTGCATTGCTGATTATTTTAGCATTTGGTGTGGTGGCGAGTTTTTCAGACGGATTTACGTTCGATGCCTTACGCGCTTCAACGATTCCAACGACGTGGATGAGCATTGCGTTTGTGTTGGCGTTGATGGGTTTTGGCATGAAAGCGGGCTTAGTTCCGATTCACGTTTGGTTGCCTGAAGCCCATCCTGTTGCGCCATCGCACATTTCAGCGTTGATGAGTGGCGTAATGTTGAAAGTCGCATTGTACGGACTGATTCGATTTTGTTTCGATTTGTTGCCCGAAGTGCATTGGCAATGGGGTGTAGTGTTATTGATTGTCGGCACAGTCTCCGCGTTGAGCGGGATTTTATACGCCATGATGCAACAAAATTTGAAACGTTTGCTCGCTTACAGTTCGGTTGAAAACATCGGCATCATCGTCATGGTTTTGGGTTTGAGCATGATTTTCTTAGCCAATGACCATGAAGAATTGGCGACATTAGCGTTATTGGCGGCATTATTTCATGCTTTCAATCATGCGCTGTTTAAGAATTTACTCTTTTTGGGTGCGGGCATGATTCATCATCAAACCCACGAATTGAACATTGATATGTTGGGCGGCTTAATCAAAAGAATGCCGAAAACCAGCGTGATTTTTTTAATTGGTTGCATGAGTATTTCATCGTTACCGTTGTTCAACGGTTTTGTTTCGGAATGGTTGGCGTTTCAAACTGCGTTACAAGTTGATGTATTAGATAACGGTGTTTTACGGAGTTTAATTCCTGTTTCAGCGGCGGCATTGGCATTGACAGCGGCATTAGCGGCGGCGTGTTTTGTGAAAGTATTTGGTTTAATTTTTCTAGGTGTGCCACGTTCGCGTCATGCTGAAAAAGCCAAAGAAATTGAAGATAAAGGAATGCTTGCCGCGCCAGCGATATTGGCATTTTTGTGTTTTTTCTTCGGAATTTTTCCCAGTTCGATTTTGCATTTAATCGACAACGTAGCGAAACAATTACTCGGTTCAAACTTGCCGACAGAGGCGACATTATCTTTATTTTCACTCGTCCCAGTTGCGCCACATGAAGCGTCTTATGCCGCACCGCTTATTTTAATCGGTGCGTTGATTGCAGCAGGTTCAGTTTTTTGGTTATTAACCAGAAATTCAGAAACCACGATGCGAATCGCGCCAACGTGGGATTGTGGTTTTGGTGGTTTAACGCCTCGGATGCAATACACTTCCAGCGCATTCACCATGCCGTTACGTCGTATTTTTGCACCCGCATTTTTGATTGATGAAAAAGTTGAAAAAACAATGCGTGAAAACACACTACAAAATGTTGCTGATGTGCGTTACACACTGCATATTCAGGATCATTGTTGGGTTCGAGTTTATCAACCGATTGAACGTGGCGTGAATGTTGTCACCAAACAAGTCGGACGCATTCAAACGGGTAACATTCGCACATATCTTGGTTATTCGTTGGCAACGTTAATTCTTCTTTTATGGGTGGTCAGTTTATGAACTGGTTAATCGCTATTTTACAAACCGCGTTATTCGTCGCACTCGCGCCGTTGTTGGCGGGTTTCATGAAATTCTGCAAATGCCGATTGCAAAACCGACGCGCTCCGTCGTTGTTGCAACCGTATCGGGATTTGCTCAAATTAACCTGCAAACAGCCCGTGATTTCTGAAGATGCGTCGTGGTTATTCTGTGTCGCGCCGTACATTATTTTTACCGCAATGGTTTTAGCGGCTTCGGTTGTACCGTTTATCGCCGTTGATTTACCGACTTCTGCCGAAGCAGATGTAATTGTATTAGTCGGATTTTTTGCTTTTGCGCGATTCTTTTTAGCCTTAGCAGGTTTAGATATTGGAACAGCATTTGGTGGCATGGGTTCGTCGCGTGAAATGACGATTTCGTCACTTGCCGAACCAGCGATGTTGATGGCTGTTTTTACGCTGACAATGACGGCATCGACGACAAATTTATCGGGTGCAATGGAGTACATTTTGAGTGAAGGCGTGGTTTTGCGTCCCTCATTTGTGTTTGCATTATTCGCGTTGTTATTGGTTGCGGTCGCAGAAACTGGTCGTATTCCCATTGATAATCCAACGACGCATTTAGAATTAACGATGATTCACGAAGCGATGATTTTGGAATACAGCGGGCGGCATTTAGCGTTAATCGAATGGGCAAGCCAATTGAAATTCATGCTTTACGGCGTGTTAATTTCAAATATCTTTTTTCCGTGGGGAATCGCGGAAAGTTTCGGTTTATCGGCGTTAGGTTATGGCTTGTTAGTGATTAGCGGCAAACTTATTTTACTTTGCATATTTTTAGCATTCACTGAAACCGCTGTCGCCAAAATGCGTTTATTTCGTGTGCAAGAATATCTCGGTTTCGCTTATTTATTGGGCTTACTTGGAATGTTAAGTCACATCATTTTGGAATCTACACGATGAACATTGAATCTCAAGATTTGTACACGCAGGCGATTTTGTCGATGTCGGCGTTGGTCGGTTTGACTTCGTTTTTAATGCTCGGACAAGGGCGATTGTTGCGACTAATTTTTGTCTTTGCGGTGCAAGGATTATTGCTGACGCTGACGACTTCGATGGCGGCGTTCAGTTTAGACAATCCACATTTATATATTTCAGCGGTGCTAACTTTCGCGTTGAAAGTCGTATTTATTCCGTGGATGCTACGAAAAGAAGTGCTGACGATGAATATGCAGCGCGATGTGGAAGCGTTGAAAAATAATACTGCCGTGATGTTGGGTGGCGCGAGTTTGATGGTGTTTAGCTATTACGTTTTGCAACCGATTATTAACACCTCGTCGATGATTATGCTTAACGCGATTGCCGTAAGTTTATCGGTGGTTTTGTTGGGATTATTGCTGATGATTTCACATCGCCAAGCGATTGCCCACGTTGTCGGTTTTATGTCAATTGAAAATGGATTATTTTTCGCGGCGATTGTGGCAACAAACGGAATGCCAATGGTGGTTGAGTTGGGTGTTGCGTTTGACGTATTAGTTGCTGCGGTTTTATTCGGCATTTTCTTTTTACACATTCGCACCAGCATTGACTCCCTTGATGTGGACATGATGAACAAATTACACGAGGTAGACAGATGATTGCGGTTTATTTGTTATTGCTGTTGTCGGCGGCGGGAATTTTATTTTTCGGGCTGATGGGACATAAAGAAGATATTGGCAAACTCAACACGCGCATCAACGCGGTCAGTTTGGTGATTACGATTGGGTTGGCAATTACGGTTTTTGAGCAAGGAACAATTTTATCGAGTGGCAAAGCGTTTTTGATTGATTCATTTAATGTGTATTTGATTGTACTGACGGCGTTTGTGGGATTTACCACATCGTTATTTTCTGCACCGTACATGGCGCATGAAAAAGAAATCGGCAAACTTACCGATAGACGTTTAAAACTATATTACTCGATGTATCAAGGGTTTATGTTGGCAATGTATTTAGTGCTGACGACCAACAACATGGGAATTATGTGGGTATCAATGGAAGGTGCGACGCTTGCAACCGTGTTGCTCGTCAGTTTGTATCGCACACCCGAATCGATTGAAGCGGCGTGGAAGTATTTTATTTTGTGTGGTGTCGGTATCGCGCAAGCGTTATTCGGTACGATTTTGTTGTATTACGCTGCGTCGCAAATTGGCGACAGTGAAAATGCCTTGTTGTGGACAGTTTTGCACGAACACGCCACGCAATTAAATCCTGATATTTTGGAAATTGCCTTTGTGTTTTTGTTGATTGGTTACGGTACCAAAATCGGTTTAGTGCCGTTGCATAATTGGTTGCCCGACGCGCATTCAGAAGGCCCGACACCAATGTCAGCCGTGTTATCGGGTTTGTTATTGAATGATGCACTTTATGCAGTGGTACGAAATAAAATGCTGGTGGATGGCGCGACGCAATCACACATTGCGGGTTATTTGATGATGGGTTTTGGGCTAACTTCATTTTTAGTTGCCGCATTATTTTTGCATCGTCAAAAAGATATTAAACGGCTGTTTAGTTATTCATCGATTGAACACATGGGCTTGATGACATTTGCGTTTGGCATCGGTGCCCCGCTTGCGACCTTTGCAGCGTTGTTACACATGACGGTGCATTCATTGGTGAAATCGGCGATTTTCGTGACGGTAGGTTACGCTTCGCAATTGGCTGGCACACAAAAAATGAGCGGTATTCGTGGCTTGATTAAAACCCAGCCGAAAGTCGGTTGGGGATTATTGATTGGTACGGTGGCGATTGCAGGTTTTCCACCGTTCGGCGTTTTCACCAGTGAGTTTTTAGTGTTGTTGGCGACGATGCACAATTATCCGTGGCTCACGCCGTTGTTGTTATTAGGAATCGGCATTGCGTTTGCGGGTTTATTTCGCCACATTCAACCGATGGTTTTCGGTGAAAAACCCGAAGGACAATCGGCGATTAAAGCTAATTTGATTCCTGTGATGGTGCATTTAGGATTGGCGTTGTGGTTGGGTTTAGCGATTCCAGGCTTTTTAAGCGATTGGTTTAGTCAGGCGACATTGTTAATTTCGGGGAGTTCGTTATGAGTTGGCAAAAAAAGTTTTTACAACAATTGGAAGATGCAGAAATTTTTGTTAAATCCACTGAAATCTCGCCTTTCGTTGAATTGTGGCAAATCGACGATAAACATTGGCAACGTTTCGCTGAATTAACCGCTGAAAATAAATTCCGTTGGGCGGCGGGTTGGGCTGAACAAAGTGGCGTGCAATTTTATGTTTATGCGTGTTTTGAAAAATCGGGAAATTACATTTTATTATGCGCCACTGTTAACGTATCAAAACCCGAATTGCCGTCACAAGCTACGGTTTATGCGGCGGCAAATCGTTCTGAACGACACTCACACGATATGTTTGGGATTGAATTTCTGAATCATCCTGACCCACGTTGTTGGATGCGCCATAAAGCGTGGGGCAAACGTGATTATCCATTGCGTCATGATTTCCCCGTTCAAGGTTCACCCGTAGAAATTACGCCACCCGACACGGATTATCACTTTATTCAATCGCACGGCGTAGGCGTTTATGAAATTCCTGTCGGGCCGGTTCATGCGGGCATTATTGAACCAGGACATTTTCGTTTTCAAGCGGTGGGCGAGTTGATTTTAAATTTAGAAGAACGATTAGGTTATGTTCACAAAGGCACGGAAAAAATTGCCGAAGGTCGCACGCCAGAAGGTTTGGCGAAATTAGCGGGACGAGTTTCGGGTGATACTTGCGTTTCACACGCTTGGGCGGCTTGCATGGCGATGGAGCAAGCGGCAGGTATTGAAATTCCAGAACGGGCGGCGTTGATTCGGGGCATTTTTGCTGAACGTGAACGCATTGCCAATCATCTCGGCGACATTGGCGCGATTTGTAATGACGTGGCGTTTACGTTTGCATTTATGCAAATGATGCGAATTAAAGAATTGTGGTGTCGAACGAATTATGAATTATTCGGGCATCGTTCGTTGATGGACAAAATTATTCCAGGCGGTGTAGCTGTCGATATTTCGGAAGTGGCAAGCAAGTTTATTCTTACCGACATCAAACAATTACGCGCTGAATTGGCAGATTTGATTCCCGCAATTGATTTAAATTCGTCGCTCGAAGATCGAATTTACACGGCAGGATATTTATCCCCAGAAACCGCCGCATATTTTGGAACGCTTGGTTTTGTTGGACGTGCAAGCGGACAAGATTTTGATGTGCGCCGCGATGCGCCTTACGCACCTTATGATTCAGTTGCAGTGAAAGTTGCCGCCGAAGATCAAGGCGATATTGCGTCACGTTTTTGGATTCGCTACAAAGAAATCAATGCCTCGTTGAAACTCATTGAGCAATTTATTGAGCAGTTAGCGAAATTACCCGAAGGCGATTTAGTTACCCATTGGCAAACGCCAAAAACCGAAAGTTACGGATTAGGTATTGTTGATGGATGGCGCGGCGAAATTATTTCGTATGTTCGTTTTGGTGAAAACAACACCATTGCACGTTTTTATCCGCGTGACCCTAGTCAATTAAATTGGGAAGCACTTGAAAAAGCGGTATTGAATAACATCGTGCCTGATTTTCCTGTGTGCAACAAATCCTTCAATTGTTCTTATTCTGGCTGCGATTTATAGGTAACGACGATGTTTAAATTGTTTAAAAAAATTATTACCACGGGCATTGTCACTGAAAAATACAACGCTCCACACGATGCCGAATTAGAAGCGTTGGGGATTGAAATCAAACGTCGAATTGACCAGAAATTTACGGGTAGTTTAGCGATTCGAGCCGTTGACGCAGGGTCATGTAACGGTTGTGAATTAGAAATCCACGCGCTAAATAATCCATTCTATGATGTCGAAAAATTCGGAATTCATTTTGTGGCTTCACCGCGCCATGCCGATGTTTTATTGGTGACGGGTGTGGTTTCTCGTCACATGCAAACCGCATTGTTGCGAACGTATAACGCAACGCCAAACCCAAAATGGGTCATTGCAATGGGCGATTGTGCAAGTTGCGGCGGTGAGTTTGGAACATCTTATGCGAGTTGTGGCGCGGTCAGCAACGTCATTCCCGTCGATATGACAATTGCCGGTTGTCCTCCAACACCTTTGGTTTTACTCAAGGGATTATTAGCTTTAATGGAAAAATAAACATGAAAAAAACAAATAAAATTAAAACGTTAGCTGCTGCGACAGCAATGTTAAGTGCAATTAGCTTTTCATCATCCACGATGGCAGCTGCCGCTGTAGTGGCGGATGATTTACTTCAGGATGCAGGAAGCTGGGCGCAAGCGGTTGGCGAAGGGAGTTTAAAAGTAATTGACCCTAGTTTAGAAAAAGCGCGTGTTTGGGTGGAAGGACAAACTCGCTTTGATAATAACTGGAACAATTGGTATCAAGGTATGGCGCGTGCCGCAATTGGTTATTCTTTGAGTGATCGAGCCACAATTTGGGCGGGTTATACTTGGCTGCCAACGCACAACGTTGGCAAAAATTATGTTTCACAACAGGATGTGTGGCCGGCATTTCGCTATGTATTGCCAACAGATTTTGGCTCGTTCACGTTTAGAACGATGATTGAAAGCAATTTTATCAAAGGCAATGAAGTGCGTGTACGTCCTCGTCAGATGGTTAAATTTACGCACCCATTAGAATTTGAACCCCGTTTAAGTTTGGTGACGTGGGATGAATTTTTTATTCGTACAAATTCAACGCAATACGGCGGTAAGTCGGGGTTTGATCAGAATCGTGCTTTTGCTGGATTGGGTTGGACGTTTAATAAAAATATCCGTACCGAAGCAGGTTATCTAAATCAGTATTTGGATGATGCTACTCACACCAACAATACAATGCACCACATGATTATGGGGTCATTGTTTTTCAATTTTTAAGAGAAATCACAAATGCAGCACATGAGCAAAGTCGCCGAAGTCACAATCTTCTTTTGGATTATGAAGATTTGTGCAACGACGTTAGGCGAGACAGCAGGTGATTTGCTGTCAATGACAATGAACGTCGGTTACGCGCTGAGTTCAATTATCTTGTTCAGCTTATTCTTGGTTACACTCATCGCACAACTTCTTTCAAAGCATTTTCATCCCGTGCTTTATTGGTCAGTCATTCTCACGACAAGCACTGCTGGTACAACCATGTCTGATTACATGGATAGAACGTTGGGTCTGGGTTATGCAACGGGTTCGTTAATTTTGATTACTTGCTTGTTGTTGGTACTGACTATTTGGCATTTTAGTGAAAAAACGCTTTCTGTCAGTAATATCAAAACAGTCAAAGTCGAGTTGTTTTACTGGATAGCCATTTTATTTTCTAACACATTAGGCACGGCTTTGGGCGACTTTTTAGCCGATGATTCTGGTTTGGGATTTTTGGGAAGTGCCATATTGATTGGTGGAATAATTTCACTCATCGCGCTGGCTTCATTCGTCACGCAGCTAAATCGAGTCATGTTATTTTGGATAGCGTTTGTTCTCACCCGCCCATTCGGTGCAACGTTTGGCGATTTACTCACAAAACCATTAGAAAAAGGCGGTCTTGGATTTGGAACTATTGGGTCATCAATAATTCTTGCCACACTGCTCATTGCTTTTGTCGTTTATGTAAGCCGCGTAGACAAAAAACTAATAACTAATAACGGAAATTGAAACACAATGAAAACAGAGACAAAAAGAAACATTCGCCTCGCGCTATCCATTTTAGTCAGTGGAAACACGTTCGTTTTTCTGGTGTTGGCTTACTTAGGCATGATTAGCAACAATCCAAAAACGTTAGTGTTTATAGATTTTTGGGGCAGATTAACCGTTTATTCATTTTGGTTTATCAGCTATGTACTTTACAGAAAGTATTTAATCGAACAAATTTTAATCAAACGAATCGTGATTTTTACAGTATGCGTCAACATTCCGGTATTTTTGCTGATGGGCTATTTCGACGTATTTGAAGTCAATCCACACACCGCCGTTTTTATAGATTTTTGGGGCAGATTAACCGTTTATTCGTTGTGGTTCATGGCTTATGAGCTTTATCGTGAATACTTGACCGAATAATTATGGAACGCTGGATTACGTTGCGTGTGATTTTCGGTTCCTGTCTGATGCTTCTTGGTTTATTTGTGATTACAAAAAAATGATAAAAATTAGAAAATCTAAAACGATTCCAGCGATGTCTAATGACAACGACCTGACACACCACATTTTGCCTAATTCAGCGACGATGGTCGGTGTTTGCATTATGGTTATCAGCATTGTTAAAGGGATGCCACCTGATGCGGTGAATTATTTTATCGACAAGGCACTTGCTATTGATTGCGTCCTTTTTATGGGGAGTGCGTTGTTTTCATTTTTATCAATTCGTCTGGAAAGATCCACGCTAGGATTAGAACATTGGGCAGAAATTATTTTTATTTTTGGCTTAGTTTCCATGACGATTATTGCGGTGATTTTTTCGTTTGAGATTGTATGAATCCTATTCTATATCGTCTCGCTAAATTACGCGGACTCGCTTTTTTGGGCTTATTGCTGCTGGCATTAGGTATTTTGGGCGGCATGATTTGGCGCACCCACCATCATTTTGACACCGCGATTTCTTACGTTAATTATTCGCATCGAATTCAAAACGTGTCGGTCGATTTGCAACAATCCGTCATTGCCCGTTTAGCGAATAATTCAAAAACCGATTCATCGCCAAAATTACTGACTACGTTATTGTCAGAAATCGACGGTTTGATGACAGATCGAAATTATTTGTCTGAAACCACGCGCGAACATTTAGAAACTGTCCGCGCTCTACTCGCACAAAGTCAAAGCCTCGATAAAAATCAGCAACAACAAAGTTTGATTTTGGTATTAAAAGCCATGAGTGAAATTTTGGATAACGAAACCATGCAACGTGAACAAATGCTCGAAGACATCAACCTCGATACGCAATCGGAGTTATATGTGGCGTTGTTGATGTTTGCGACGATTTTGAGTGGCGCGATTGTGTTTTTGAAACGTCGAATTTTGCATCCGTTAAATGATTTACGGGAACTGTTAGAACATCTTACCGACGAAAATTACACCCCAATTGCAACGGAACATTTTGATTCATTGTTATTACCCGTTTTTCACAGCTACAACAACATGGTTAAACATTTAGCTGAACTCGAAGAAACCAAACGTGAATATGCACAATCGTTGCAGCGCGAAGTGCGTTTGGCGACGCAAGCATTGCTGGAACAGCAACACAATTTGGCGCGAGCCGAACGGTTGGCGGCGATTGGTGAAGTGTCGGCGGAATTGGCGCATGAAATTCGGAATCCGTTGGCGGGCATTCAAATGGCGTTTACTAATTTGCGCCGTGAAATCGATAACGAAAATCAATGTGAACGTTTAGCCTTGATTGATAGTGAATTGAAACGCTTGGCAACGTTATTAAATGAAATGTTAAACGCCAGCAAACATACGCCCGAAATCCCCAGTTATTTTGATTTGAGTGGCTTAATTCGTGACCTCGTGACATTGGTGCGTTATCAAATCCCCGAAAATATCGATTTGCAATTCGCCCTGCCTGAAACGTTGTTTGTGCATTTGCCCGAAAGTGGTTTACGACAGGCGTTATTAAATTTGCTGCTCAATTCTGCCGATGCGTTAGAAGGTAAAAGCGGTGATATTTTAATTTTTGCCCGCGTGAATACTGACAATGTGCAAATTCAAGTAAGCGATAACGGTCATGGTTTTGGGCAAGAATGGTTGGATTATGGGATTCGTCCGTTTCGTACCAGCCGTGAACATGGCACGGGTTTGGGGTTGGCGATGGTGCAACGTTTTGTGAAAAACAATCACGGTGTTTTAACGCTAGGTAATAACAATGGCGCGATAGTCACGGTACTTTTTCCGAACCAAAATGGAATGAAATAATGATAAAAACGCTGTTAATAATTGAAGATGAAAAACTGCTCGGCTCAGAATTGTCGCGGCATTACAAACAAATGGGTTGGGAAGTCGTTTTAGTCACCGCATTAAACGAGGCACGAGAACTTTTAATTTCAAAAGTCGTCGAGCCATTGGTGATTTTATCAGATATGAATTTACCCGACGGCAACGCGCTTGATTTGATGGAATCACTGAAAAAACAAGTGGGCATTGCCGAATGGATATTTTTAACAGGATTTGGCAGCGTACCTGATTCGGTGCGAGCGTTACGTTTAGGCGCGTATGATTTTTTAGAAAAACCCTGTGATTTAGATCGCCTCGATTTGGTCGTTGCCAGTGCGTCTCGCAGTGCATCGATGTCACGTCGTGTTATCGATCAAACCAAACAAGGACATCGTCGCTATTCGCCCGAAGCCTTTGTGGGTGAAAGTTTGCAAGCGCAAGCCGTTCGACAACTCTTAACGAAACTCACGCAAGTGCCATTTAGCGCGTTGATTATTGGCGGCGAAACCGGCACGGGCAAAGGCTTGATTGCGCGAATTTTACATTATGGCGGTTCGCGGGCAGCGCAGCCGATGATTGAAGTGAATTGTGCTGCCTTGCCGCGCGAATTGTTGGAATCCGAATTATTCGGACATGAAGCTGGTGCTTTTACGGGAGCGATAGGTCGTCATCGTGGTTTATTAGAGCAAGCCGACGGCGGCACGTTGTTCATGGACGAAATTGGCGAAATGCCGTTAGATTTACAATCGAAACTTCTAAAAGTCATCGAAGACCACAAAGTTCGCCGTTTAGGCAGTGAAAAAGAAATTGGCGTCGATGTACAAATTATCGCCGCAAGTAATCGAGATTTAGAAAGCATGGCGCAAGCGGGAACATTTCGGGCGGATTTGTATCACCGGTTGAATGTGTTTCGGGTGAATTTGCCACCATTGCGTGAAGCCGTTGATGATTTAGATGAACTCGTGCCACTGTTTGTCGCAGAGTACAACGCGAAAGCCGGTCAACACGTTAAACAAATTCCTGCTGAAGTGTGGCAAAAACTCAAAGCCCACGATTGGCGCGGCAATGTGCGCGAATTACGAAATGTGATCGAGCGTTGCGTGCTATTTGCCGACGACACAACTTTTCCGGTGCAATGGTTACAACTCGGCAAGCCCGTTGAAAAAGTCATGGTCGATTCGACACATCTTCATTTACCGCTCGATGGCAGCATGGCGTTAGATGATATGGATAAATTTATTATTAAAACTGCGTTGGAACGCGCCGAAAATAATTTAACTGCAGCGGCTCGCGCATTAGGTACAACGCGCGAAACGTTGCGTTATCGGGTGAAAAAATATCAGTTAAATAGCGTGGATGTGTAGCAGGCTTAATAGTTGACTATTTTGCTAGGTTAAGTATATTGAACGGAATTCCCCATATTTTCACTAAGGATTTTCTCGTGCGTTTAACAACTAAAGGTCGCTACGCAGTAACAGCGATGCTGGACTTAGCATTTCATAGTCAAGACAAGCCTGTCACACTTACTGAAATAGCAGCGCGACAAACGATTTCGTTGTCGTATTTAGAACAACTTTTTGCGCGGTTGCGAAAAGCAAACATTGTTCAAGGTGTACGCGGGCCAGGTGGAGGGTATCAACTTAGTCAACTGCCCAAAAACATCAGTGTCGCGTCGATTATCGAAGCCGTCAATGAACCGCTTGATTCAACAAAATGCGGCGGTGAAGCGAATTGCCAACACGAAAGTATGTGTTTAACTCACGATTTGTGGACGGGATTGAGTGAACATATTTACAGCTATTTAACAAACATTACACTGGCAGATTTGCTCGTTAAGCGTGACGAACGCCGTAACGAAGCGCAAAATGGTGAGCGCGTTATGACCATTAAACAAACGCGAAAACAAGATTGATTTTTTCGAAATTTAAAAGGTGAACGTCATGAATCGCAATAAAGAAAAATTAGTATCCTTAAAAAAACTCACCGCGACGGTTTATTTATGTCAGGTGCTGACCTTTTTTCTGGCGGGCTTACCCTTATTGATTGGCTTTGGGATTAACTTTTTAAATAAAGACGACGTTGCCGGGACATGGTTAGAATCGCATTTTGAATGGCAAGTAAAAACCACTTGGTTGGCGTTAGCGGGTTTTGCACTGGCGGGATTAACGTTTGAAATTGGCGTGGGTGCTTTTATTCTCATTACGACGGTGACGTTAATGGTTTATCGCATTGTCGTAGGCTGGAATACCTTGAATGCCAATAAATCCATTAAGGAAGAATAAGGCACTACACGAGGCGCACTAAATCCATTTTTGCCAACACGGCGACGGCTAAAATGATTTTGCCTAAATCGATGCCACTCTGTTGAGAAAGTGCGTTAATCGTTAATTTTTGGATGTTCAATTTAATCACGATTTGTATTCCATAAAATTTTTAAAACTCAAAATAGTGAAAGTTTTCAGTTTATTCCGATAGACTGACAAGACACTGTCATCAAGAACAGCTACACTCAAACCACTGATTGTATATTTTCAATATAGATTGGATTAGATTGGATTATTATTTTGCCTTTAAACATTAACTTTCACAGCGGTGATTATTATGCCATTTAGAATTTTTAAAACCAGTAAACCGAGCGCAACCATTACGACTTTGCCGGATTTGGGCATGGACGAAGAACATATTGAAAACGATTTTAAGCGTTATTACGGGCATCGTTTAGGACGGGACGCGAGTTGCCGATCGCCACATTATGCGTATGAAGCCTTGTCATTAGCGATTAGTGATCGTCTTGTCGAACGTTGGAAACGGACTTACACCACTTACAAAGAGCAAGATTGTCGTCGGGGCTGTTATTTATCGATGGAATTTTTGATGGGGCGGGCATTAAGCAACGCAATGTTGAATTTGGATCTTGATAAAGTTGTTGCCTCTGCCATGTACGATTTGGGTTTAGACCTTGAGGAATTGGTCGAAAGTGAACCTGATGCCGGTTTAGGCAATGGCGGTTTAGGACGTTTAGCCGCGTGCTTTATTGATAGTTGCGCGACTTTAAAATTGCCAGTTACAGGTTATGGATTGCGTTATGAATACGGTATGTTCTCGCAAGCGATTGTGAATGGCGAACAAGTTGAAAGACCGGATCATTGGTTGCGAAACGGAAACGTGTGGGAAATCGAACGCGCCGAATATGTGCAACGGGTGAAATTTGGTGGACGGACGGAAATTCGTACTGATGCAAATGGAAAGCCTCGCGTGAGTTGGGTGGATACGCACGATATTCTCGCCGTTCCGTTCGACACGCCCATTCCAGGTTATCAAAACGGCACAGTGAATACATTGCGTTTATGGAAAGCAACGGCAACGGAAGAATTCGATTTGCAAGAATTCAATGCGGGTGATTATGCTGAAGCCGTTGCTTCAAAAAATACCGCTGAAAATATCACGATGGTACTTTATCCAAATGACGCGAACGAAAATGGCAAAGCACTGCGTTTACGTCAGCAGTATTTGTTGGCATCGGCGAGTTTGCAAGACGTAATTGCAACGTGGGTCGGTCGTCATGGCAACAATTTTAAAGAATTCGCAGCCAAAAATTGTTTTCAACTGAATGACACGCATCCAAGTATTTCGGTAGCGGAGTTAATGCGCTTATTGATTGACGATTACTGTTTACCATGGAATGAAGCGTGGGCAATCACCAGCAGCACGATGGCGTACACGAATCACACGTTATTACCCGAAGCCTTAGAACGTTGGTCAGTCGGTTTATTCAAAGAATTATTGCCACGCTTGATGGAAATTATTTTTGAAATCAATATGCACTTCATGATGCAAGTTTCTGGACGCTGGCCAGGTGACAAAGATCGTTTAACACGGATGTCGATTATCGAAGAAGGCGAAGGCGGGCAATATGTGCGAATGGCATATTTAGCGATTGTTGGCAGTTATTCAGTGAATGGTGTGGCGGAATTGCATTCGAAATTATTGCAACAAGGTTTGTTCCACGATTTCTACGAATTGTGGCCCAACAAATTTAACAACAAAACAAATGGGGTCACGCCTCGTCGTTGGTTGGCGGCGTGTAATCCTGAACTCGCCAAATTGATTACTGAAACGATTGGTGATGGTTGGATTACCGACTTGTCGCAATTGAAATTGTTGGAGCCTTATGCGGACGATAAAAAATTCCGCGACAAATGGGCGGCGTTAAAACAAAGCGCGAAACAAAAATTGATTGATTACAAAAAACAAGAACATGACGTAGATTTTAACGTGAACGCGATGTTTGATGTTCAAGTTAAACGGATTCATGAATATAAACGTCAAATTCTAAACGTGTTACACGTCATCCATTTGTATGATCGGATTAAACGGGGCGACACCGCGAATTGGACAGATCGTTGCGTGTTAATTGGTGGTAAAGCTGCGCCAGGATATTACATGGCAAAACGCACCATCAAATTGATCAACAATGTGGGTCACGTCATTAACAACGATCCAGAAGTCGGCGGAAAATTGAAATTGGTTTTCTTACCGAATTATCGCGTTTCAGCGATGGAAAAAATTTGTCCAGGAGCGGATTTATCCGAACAAATCTCGACCGCTGGCAAAGAAGCGTCTGGCACGGGCAACATGAAATTCATGATGAATGGCGCGTTGACCATTGGTACGTTAGACGGCGCGAATATCGAAATTCGTGAAGAAGCGGGCGAGGAAAATTTCTTCCTATTCGGTTTAACTGAAGAAGAAGTACAAGCCCTTAACGGCAATTACAATCCGCAATCGTACATTGACACAGATGAAGATTTGCAACGCACGATGCGTTTATTGGAATGTGGACATTTCAACCAGTTTGAACCGAACATTTTTGACGACATTATCAATTCAATCAAAAGTCCAAACGATCCGTGGAAAACATTGGCGGATTTCCGAAGCTTTTTGGATGCACAAGGGCGCGTTGAAGAGGCGTATCAAGATAAAGAACGTTGGACAAAAATGAGTATTTTGAATACGGCAGCAAGTGGGAAATTTTCAACGGATCGCACGATTACCAATTACAACGATGAAATTTGGAAATTAACGCCGGTAAACATCGACAATAGTTTCTAATATGTTTCATATCGTTCTCTTTGAGCCGGAAATTCCGGCAAATACGGGCAATATCATTCGTTTATGTGCAAATGCAGGGATGCACTTGCACTTAATCAAGCCGTTAGGGTTTGATTTGGATGATAAAAAATTGCGTCGCGCGGGTTTGGATTATCACGAATGGGTGTCGGTGCAGTTGCATGAATCGTTGCCTGATTTTTTCGCGAAAGTTCAACCAGCACGGATTTTTGCCCTGACGACTAAAGGCAAAACCGTTTATAGTGACGTAGTTTTTGAAGCGGGCGATACGTTTTTGTTTGGCCCCGAAACACGCGGTTTACCGGAGGATGTTTTGCAAGAAATTGGTGAACGGTGTTTGCACTTACCGATGCAGCCCGAAAGTCGCAGTTTGAATTTGTCGAATACCGTGGCGATTGTGTTGTATGAAGCGTGGCGACAGATAGGATTTGTGGGCGCAGGAACGAAGTGAAATAAAAAAGGCGGACATGGTGTCCGCCTTTTTTTGTACTTAAGATTCCGCTTTTTGTTCGCGGGCTAATAAGTTTTGCACCGCTTCACGCGGATCTAACCCTTCGTAAAGCACTTTGTAAGTTTGTTCGGTAATCGGCATTTCAATACCGAATTTTTGCGCTAACAAATAGGTTTGTTTTGCCGCCGACACACCTTCGATTTCTTGACCGATTTCTTGTCTCGCTTCATCGCACGTTTTGCCTTGCCCTAACGCCAAACCGAAACGACGATTGCGCGATTGATTGTCAGTACACGTCAAAAGTAAATCGCCCAAACCGGCTAATCCCATAAACGTATCGGGTTTACCGCCGAGTTGAATGCCCAAACGCATGATTTCACTCATGCCGCGCGTAATCAACGCTGCTCGTGTATTTGCACCAAAACCCAAACCATCAGCAATGCCTGCGGCAATCGCCATCACGTTTTTCACCGCGCCACCGACTTCCACACCAATCAAATCACTGTTGGTATACGCGCGAAAACGATCACTGTGCAGAATCGTCGCCAGTTGTGCAGCAAAATCTGAATGCGTTGACGCAATCGCAATCGCCGTCGGTAAATCTGCTGCGACTTCTTTCGCAAAACTCGGCCCTGAAACCAATGCGGCTGGGGTTTCGGAACCAAAAACTTCCGCCACAATTTCATGCAGCAAACCGCCGTTTTCTTTGTTAAAACCTTTCGTTGCCCAGGCAATTTTCACGTTTTCGGAAACCAACGGTTTTAACTTTTGCAACGTGTCTTTGAAAGCGTGTGAGGGAACGGATACCAAAATCAAATCACTAAACGCCGCAACTTCCGCTAAATCCGAAGTCAGCGTCAAATTGTCGTTGAATGGCAAATTTGGCAAATAACGGCGATTTTCACGGTCGTGTTTCAGCGTTTCGATATGCGCGGGATTGTGTCCCCACAATAGCGTTTGGCAACCGTTTCGAGCTGCCAACATGGCTAATGCCGTTCCCCAAGACCCTGCGCCAAGTACCGCTATTTTCTGCGTCATTATCTTAGTTAATCGCGTCAGAACTAGGCGCGTTGCCGGCTTGTTCTTGTTGCGCTTGCGCGTGTTGAGCATAAAGTGCGTCGAAATTCACGGGCGCAAGAATGAATTGTGGGAAACCACCTTTTGCCACTAAATCTGAAACGACTTCGCGTGCATACGGGAACAAAATGTTCGGGCAGAAACTTCCAACCATACCGCCCATTTCTTGTTCGTTGAAACCACTTAACACGAAAATACCCGCTTGAGTGACTTCCACTAAATACGCCACGACTTCGCCGCTTTTTACCGTGATGGTTAATTTAATTGCTACTTCAGCGAGGTTTTCATCGAGCTGTTGCACGTTGGTTGCCAAGTTGAAATCCACATTGGGATTCCAGGTATCGACGAAAACTTGCGGTGAATTTGGCGTTTCAAACGAAATATCTTTCGTGTAAATTTTTTGGATTGCGAATTGTTTTTCTTGTTCAGCCATGATGTTTCTCTCTATAAAGTGAAGGTTGTGGAAAAAGTAAAAGGTTTTTAATTGGATTTAGCAATCCGATTTTTGCTGGTGATTTTAATCGGCAATTTGTATTCATCCTGCCACGCATTCATGCCGCCAGTCAGAATTAACACATTTTCAAAGCCCGATTTGGTCAATAATTTTGCCGCCGCTGCCGCACGAGTGCCAGTTTGGCAAGTAATCAACAACAGGTTTTTTTTGTATTGGTGCAGACTGGGCAATTGTTCAGCGAGTTTGCTCAACGGTGCATTCACGGCATTTTCAATGTGACCTTGAATAAAATCGGGAGCTTCACGGACATCAATTACAACGGTTTTTTCGTCGTCTATTTTCTGAACCGCTAGCATCGGTGAAATTGAATCAAAGCGTTTAAACGCGGTATCAAAAAATTCTTGAATGAGTAAAAACGTCACGACCGCCAATGCGAGTGACAAAAGGTAATGGTTTAAAATAAATTCGAGGTAACGATCCATGAGTATGTTTTCTGCAAAGTAAATAAAAAGAACAGGCAAAATCATACCCTATTTTGGGCTATTGCGGGGGTTTTCAATGGAGCAGTTGTTATCAAAACAAAACTGGGTATCCACTGCAAACTGTTCGATACCCTGCAAAAATTGCCAACAAGATGAAAAACGTACCGCTGATTTTATGCAGCCAAACCAACGACAATTTTTGCAACACCGTTCGACCGGCGAGACAGCCCAAAATCGACGTAAATGCTAATCCCATTGTTGATCCAATCCAAACAGCTAACGGGATTTGCGTGCTGCTCAATGCAACGACGGCTAATTGCGTTTTATCGCCAAACTCCGCCACCGCAATCAATAAAAATGTGGTGAAAAAAATGCTGTGACTGCTTTTCTCAATCAATGTTTCGTCATCATCATTGCCATTAGCGCGTAATGCGTGAATGCCAAACACTAAAAATAGTACCGCCACCGTGCCTGAAACCACATAATCCGGCAACCAATTTGCAATCGCCACGCCAAACACGACGGCTAACGTATTCAAAAAAGCAAAAGCCGCCACTGCGCCCAAAATCACAGGCATAGCACGATGACGGGCGGCTAACGTCATACAAACGAGCTGACTTTTATCGCCCATTTCAGCTGCCGTAATTAACACAAAACTCGTCAACGTCGGCGCAGAGAGTTCTTGGAAATTGACGTTTTCAAACAAACTTCGTAAAGCATCCATTTTTTAGCTGAGCAAATTATCAAGCATCATCATCACGATAAATCCGCCCATCAACGCAAACGTGGCATGACGTGAACGTCCTTTTGAATGCGTTTCAGGAATAATTTCTTCACTAATCACAAACAACATCGCACCTGCTGCAAAACCCATTGCAATTGGTAACAACGGTTGAAATACCGTCACCATCGTAATGCCGAGTAAACCACCCACAGGTTCAACTAAACCAGTCAGCGTTGCAATACCAACCGCTTTCCATTTGTTATATCCCAAACCCACGAGTGGTATAGCGACGGCTAAACCTTCGGGCATATTTTGCAACGCAATCGCCACGGTTAATGCTAATCCGTTTTGCACTTCGCCCGACCCAAAACTCACGCCTACTGCCATGCCTTCTGGAAAGTTGTGAATCGTAATGGCAATAATAAACAGCCAAATTTTATTCAATGAACGAAGTTGTGCATCGGATAACGTATCGAAATGAACGTGTGGCAATTGTTTATCCGCAAAATGCAGGAAAAATGCGCCAATCATCATGCCAGCCGAAACGATATAAATACCCTTCCCTGCCCACATCGTATTGCCATAAGCTAAACCTGGAACAAGTAACGAAAACGCGGTTGCTGCCAGCATAACACCTGCTGCACCACCGAGTAGTGTGTTGAATAAATCGTCAGAAATCTTTTTAAACCAAAGTACCGGCAACGCGCCCACACCGGTGGCTAATCCCGCAAAAATACTCGCCAAAAAACCAATGACAACAATCGAACCGAAGGCTAAATATAACGTGCCAAACACAATAATTTGGCTTACTAAAAATAACCCCGCCCACGTTGAATAACGTTGCAACGGTGGCAAGGCTTGCACTTGTTGATATTTGGGGCAATTTTGAATTTTAGTCAGCGTGGTTTCAGAATACGATTGAAGTTTGGTGAAAATAGTTGTGGTCGTAGACATGGATTTTCCTTTTAAAAATTTGAATAAAACGACAGCATCAGTGCCATTTTATAGCGGTCAGTATGAAAGCACGCAAACTATGATGTCATCACCACCGCATATAAATTGAAAGCAACTCATGCCAAATAGATAAACTACTGCGTGGCTGGCGTATTTGGCATTTTAATTTCAACATCCGCCTTTTCTTCTAGCGTGTTAATTAGTGCATTAAATTCGCTGTCACCAATCGCCTTAGTAATGTTTTTCTTTGCCATTTCAATCCGTTTTTTATCTTCTTCGCTCATAATACCGTCGTGAACTTTCGACAAACTTACCACAACCTGTTCGTGCGATGGCAACGCGACTGTCAAAATCGTGGCTTTATCCGCAACCGGTTTTGCTGCTTTGAAAATTGCGTCGTTTAACATCACATTAAAATCTTTTTTCATGCGTGTTAAACCAACCATTTTCTGTACTGGCAATTTGTAATCCTCTGCCACTTTCGCCAAATTCTCTCCCGCCAACAATTTTGTTTTCATAGCTTTCGCGGTTTCAATCACTTTTTGCTGGGCTTGTTCCGCTTGCACCGCTTTAATCACGTCCGTTTTCACATCGGCTAACGGTTTATTTTCAGCCGCTTTGTGTTCTGCCAAACGTAAAACCACTAAACGGTCATTACTTACCTCAATCGGCGTACTGTTCGCGCCTTGTAACACTTCGTCACTAAACGCTACACCGCGAATTTTCTCGTCTGCCGCAATACCTTCGCCTTGTGTTTTAGTAAACAAGCCGGTTTTTTTAATCGTTAAATGAAGCTGATTTGCGGCAGCTTGTAGATTATCCGAATTTTGATAACTGATTTCAGTCAACGATTCGCCTTGTTGGTAAAACAAATTTTCAGCTTGCGCTTTTTGATAAGCTTTCGTAACTTCGGTTTTAACACTGGCGAAAGGTTTGGTTTCGGCTGGCGTTAATTCGGTAACTTTAACTAAATGATAGCCAAACTGTGATTTGACAGGGACAGACACTTCACCTTGTTTTAGCGCGGTTGCAGCGGCATCAAAATCTTTTTCCATTACGCCAGCACTGAATAAACCTAAATCACCGCCATTTTTACCGGTCAATTTATCATCTGATAATTCGCCTGCAACTGCCGAAAAATCTTTATTAGCTAAAGCAACTTTTGCTTGATTGGCTTTTTCCAACGCTGTTTTTTCGTCTTGTTTATCGTTGATTTCAAACAGAATATGACTGATTTTACGACGTTCAGGTGTACTATATTGCGCCGATTGCTCATCGTAAAAAGCTTTCACTTTTTCGTCCGTGACTTCAATGGTTTTTGCCAAATCTTCCAATGATAATTCAATATATTCCACCGACATTTGTTCGGGCAGCTGATATTGCGTTTGATGCGCTTGATAATAAAGGTTAATTGCGTCGTCGCTAGGTATTTCGGTTGAAGCTGTAACAGGAATCGTAACGTATTCAACATCGCGTTGTTGATTTTGAATTTTGAAAACGCGCTCTATATCGTAGGGTGTGGCGAAACTGCTATTTAAAATACTTTGTTGAAATTGCTCCATAACCAGCGCGTTTTTAATTTGCGCGACAAATTCAGGTGAAGCCATGCGTTGCGACGAAAGTAATTGTTTATATTTGGCTTCGTCGAATTTACCATCGGTCTGAAAATAAGGCAGCGTGTAAACGAAATCACGAATCGCATCATCGGTAATCGTTAAGCCTTTTTGATGGACATATTGCAACAACACTTCGTCTTTGATGAGTTTGCTCAAAGACTGGGATTTGATATTTTGTTCGTCAGCGGCTATTCCGCCTAAACTTTGTTGATATTTTTCGTAGGCTTTGTTGACATCGCGTTGATAAAAATCTTTTTTGCCTACGGACGCAATTGGAGCTTCTTGTCCGTCGTTGATGTAATTATTGATTCCCCATAGGACAAATGGGACGCAAATGACGGTCAGAATAACGCCTGCAAAAGCACCTTGGGATTTTTCTCTAATTTTTGTCAGCATAAATAGCACCTCAAGAAATCATTATGAATAAGCAAAAAAAAACCTCGAACCCAAAGGTTCGAGGTTTTTTAAGTATTGGCGGAGCGGACGGGACTCGAACCCGCGACCACCGGCGTGACAGGCCGGTATTCTAACCAACTGAACTACCGCTCCAAAGTCGTGGTGGGTGCTGAGGGGTTCGAACCCCCGACCCTCGCCTTGTAAGGGCGATGCTCTACCAGCTGAGCTAAGCACCCGACTTGATTTGGCTAGTTTACAGCATCTTTTAACGATTTACCAGCTTTAAATGTAGGGGTTTTTGCAGCTTTAATGGTAATTTCCTCTCCAGACTGCGGATTGCGTCCCTTACGCTCTGCTCTTTCCTTCACGGAATAGGTGCCAAAACCAACTAAAGCAACCGCATCGCCTGCGCTTAATGCTTTTGTAACTGCAGCAATGAAACCATCTAAAGCGCGTCCTGCATCAGCTTTAGTCAAATTAGCAGATTCTGCCATTGCACTGATCAATTCCGATTTATTCATTATTTTCCCCTAAGAAAGTTATTTTTAAATTTATAGTTAGCAAAATGCCGTGTTCATTCGTTTCCACATCGCTTGAAACGCTCGTATTTATATCAACGCCCTTAGATAGTGTCAAGCAATAAACCGTTACAGACTTTGAATTCTGTGGCTTGCACGGCTTTTTAATGTGCCGTGACACGCGGTGGAGTTTTTTTCGATGATTCAATTTTCGGCACTTCTGTTAAATCAATCACAATCGGTTCACGCGGAACGGGTTGATATTGCAACGCAATTTCTAAAACCTCATCAATCCACCGCACCGGCTTAATCGTAAGATTCTGCTTAATGTTGTCCGGAATTTCGACTAAATCTTTTTCGTTTTCTTTCGGAATAATCACGGTCGTAATTCCGCCACGATGCGCCGCGAGTAGCTTCTCTTTTAAACCACCAATCGGCAATACTTCACCGCGCAACGTGATTTCCCCCGTCATTGCCACATTCGCTCGCACTGGAATTTTAGTCAACGCAGAAATAATCGCTGTACACATGCCAATTCCTGCACTAGGTCCATCTTTTGGCGTAGCTCCTTCGGGAACGTGAATGTGAATATCGCGCGTTTGAAACACTTCATCTGGAATACCCAAAATTTCTGCACGACTGCGTACTACCGTCATTGCGGCAGCAATCGATTCTTTCATCACATCGCCCAACGTTCCCGTCGTTGATGACTTGCCTTTGCCGTTAATGACAGCTGTTTCAATGGTTAATAATTCGCCACCTACTGAAGTCCACGCCAAGCCCGTGACGCAACCGATTTGATCTTTTTCTTCCGCTAAACCGTAGCTATAACGTTGTACGCCTAAATAATCGTTCAAATTTTTCGTCGTGATTTTAATTTTCGTTTTACGCGGTTTCAACAACAAATCTTTGACTACTTTACGGCAAATTTTAGAAATATCGCGTTCCAGATTTCGTACACCCGCTTCACGCGAATAATAGCGAATCATGTCGCGCACGGCATCCTCAGAAATATCGATTTCTTTGGCATTCAAACCATTAAGTTTGATTTGTTTTGGCACTAAATAACGCAACGCAATGTTGATTTTTTCGTCTTCGGTATAACCCGCCAACCGAATGACTTCCATTCTATCCAACAACGCCGGCGGGATATTCATACTATTTGCCGTCGCCACAAACATGACATCAGACAAATCAAAATCTACGTCTAAATAATGATCAGCAAACGCGCTATTTTGTTCAGGATCTAAGACTTCTAATAACGCCGATGCCGGATCACCCCGTAAATCGGTCGCCATTTTGTCGATTTCATCGAGCAAAAAAAGCGGGTTTCGCACTTTCACTTTAGCAAGATTTTGGATTATTTTGCCTGGCATTGCACCAATATAAGTGCGGCGATGCCCCCGAATTTCGGCTTCATCCCGCACGCCGCCTAACGCCATGCGAACATAAGTCCGATTCGTGGCACGCGCAATTGATTCACCCAACGACGTTTTACCCACACCAGGAGGTCCCACCAAACATAAAATCGGCCCTTTCAATTTATCGACGCGCTGTTGAACCGCGAGATATTCCAAAATACGTTCTTTAACTTTTTCTAAGCCGTAATGCTCTTCATTCAAAATCGCTTCAGCCGCCGCTAATTCTTTTTGAACGTCCGTTTTTTTATTCCACGGCACATTGACGAGCCATTCAATATAATTACGAACAACTGCCGATTCCGCTGACATGGGCGACATTTGTTTTAATTTTTTTAACTCATCCAAAGCTTTCGTTTTAGCTTCTTCAGGCAATTCAGCTTCGTCGATTTTTTTGGTCAGTAAATCAATTTCAGTTGCCGCTTCGTCCATTTCACCTAATTCTTTATGAATGGCTTTGATTTGTTCATTTAAATAGTATTCACGCTGATTTTTTTCCATTTGTTCTTTGACGCGAACTCGAATGCGTTTTTCTGTTTCGAGCAAATCGACTTCGCCTTCCATAAAAGCCATTAACGCTTCTAAGCGTTTGCCAATATCTAACGTTTCTAAAATCGTTTGTTTATCAGAAACTTTTAAATTCATGTGCGCCGCCATCGTATCAGCAAGCCGACTTGCATCGTCAATTTCAGCCAATGCGTTTAGCACTTCGGGCGGAATTTTGTTGTTGAGTTTGACGTAATTTTCAAATGAACTGAATGCGGTGCGCTCGATAATTTCTTTTTCTTGATCGGCTGCGTCGTAAGTCTCTTCAACCTCTTCAACACTCGCACACAGAAAACCGTCGTGTTTTTGATACTTCGACACCACACACCGTTGATCGCCTTCCATCAACACTTTTACCGTGCCATCTGGTAGTTTTAGCATTTGTAACACATTAGCGAGCGTACCAACTTCATACAAATCGCTAATTTCGGGCGAATCGACCTCAGCCGATTTTTGTGCCACCAATAAAACTTGATGATTTTCTTTTATGGCGTTGTTGAGCGCGTCAATCGATTTGTCACGTCCCACAAATAAAGGAATCACCATGTTGGGATAAACCACCACATCGCGGAGAGGCAACACGGGAATGAGCGCGTAATCAGGCATGATTTCAGTCATAATTTTTTCAAATAAAGTGAAGTAAAAGATGTTTGGGTTATGGGGGAATGTGACAAAAAAACAAGCGGCATCTAAATTTTATCTACAAAAAAAGGGATGCTCAACTGAAAGCATCCCTTTTTTCACGCAATTTTAAATACCGATTAACTTTCCGCTGCGACTTTTTTAATCGTTTTGCGTTCAGTTTTTTCGGTTTTATAAATTAACGTCGGTTCGACATTGCCTAAAATAACGTCTTTATCAACCATTACTTTACAAATGTTGTCCGCCGAAGGCAGTTCATACATGGTATTCAACAATACATTTTCGACAATCGTCCGCAACCCACGGGCGCCGGTTTTGCGTTCCATTGATTTTTTAGCAATTTCCGACAAGGAGTCATCACTGAATTCAAGCTCCGCACCTTCCATTTCAAACAAATGCTTATATTGTTTAATTAACGCATTTTTTGGCTGCGTCAAAATTTGAATGAGAGCTGCTTCATCCAATTCTTCTAACGTTGCGACAACCGGTAAACGTCCGACAAATTCGGGAATCAAACCGTATTTGATTAAATCTTCTGCTTCAACTTCAGCAAATAATTGCCCGATATTTTTGCTTTGATCTTTGGTTTTCACTTCCGCCGAAAAACCAATGCCACCCGTTTCTGAACGTGATTGAATGACTTTGTCTAAACCGGCAAACGCACCACCGACGATAAATAGCATATTCGCAGTGTTCACTTGAATAAATTCTTGATTCGGATGTTTACGTCCACCTTGTGGGGCAATCGACGCAACCGTACCTTCAATCAATTTCAACAACGCTTGCTGCACACCTTCACCCGAAACATCGCGTGTCAGAGAAGTATTTTCTGATTTTTTAGAAATTTTATCGATTTCGTCAATGTAAACAATCGCTGATTCAGCTTTTTCAACATCGAATTCACATTTCTGCAAAATCTTTTGAATAATGTTTTCAACATCCTCACCCACATAACCAGATTCGGTCAATGTCGTGGCATCGGCAATCGCAAAAGGTACATCTAATAAGCGTGCCAATGTTTCAGCCAACAAAGTTTTACCTGACCCCGTGGGACCAATCAGCAAAATGTTACTTTTGGCGAGTTCAATTTGATTCTTTTTAGACTTGTTATTCTTGTTGTGTAACCGCTTGTAGTGGTTATAAACCGCCACCGCTAAGATTTTTTTAGCGCGTTCCTGACCAATAACATAGCCATCTAGCTCGCTTTTGATTTCTTTTGGTTTTGGTAATTTACCTTCATTGAGTGGAGTCAGTTCACTCAATTCTTCCAGCAAAATTTCGTCGCAAAGCTCAACACATTCGTCACATATATACACTGACGGACCAGCAATCATTTTTCGTATTTCATGCTGACTTTTATTACAAAACGAACAATAAGCCAGTTTTTCGTCGTCTTTATTTTTGTCTTTGCTGCTCATAACTGCCTTCTTTGCCTAAGTCGCCGGTTTATTTGTCTGTTTTATCAACCGCAGTCGCACGATCGGTTAATACCTGATCAATCAATCCGTAAGTTATCGCATCAGTAGCACTTAAAAAGTTGTCTCTGTCGGTATCTTGTTGAACTTTTTTCAAAGTTTGACCGGAGTGATGCGCCAACACTTTGTTTAATTTTTCCCGAATCAACAAAATTTCTTTCGCGTGAATATCGAAATCTGATGCTTGACCTGAAAATCCGCCTAATGGTTGGTGAATCATCATGCGCGAATGTGGCAAACAATACCGTTTACCTTTTGCGCCGCCGGTCAATAAAATCGCCCCCATACTCGCCGCTTGACCAATACACATTGTACTTACGTCAGGTTTAATGAATTGCATCGTGTCGTAAATCGACATTCCAGCCGTCACCGAACCACCTGGCGAATTGATGTATAAATGAATATCTTTATCTGGGTTTTCGGATTCTAAAAACAATAACTGCGCCACGACAAGATTCGCCATGTAATCTTCGACTTGACCGACTAAAAAAATCACACGCTCTTTGAGCAGGCGTGAATAAATATCGAATGCGCGTTCGCCACGAGCCGTTTGTTCGACAACCATCGGCACTAAACCGCCAGCCGCTTGTGTTGCCATCATTTGCGCGAGTTGTTGTGAGTACATATTTTATTCCGGCTGGGTTAAGCGTTCATAACGGTGTTGAAATCAACGTTTTCAGTCGTAACCGTTGCTTTTGAGAGCAACAATTCGGTGACTTGTTCTTCCATTGTCATTTGACGTACATCTTTCAAACGGTTTTCATCTTTGTAATACCATTCAACAACTTGTACTGGATTTTCGTAACTTTTCGCCATATCTTCGATGCGGGCGCGGACTTTATCTTCGTCCACTTTCAATTCATTTTGATGAATAATTTCACCAATGATTAAGCCTAACGCAATGCGTTTTTTCGCTTCAATTTCAAACGGTTCACGCGGCAATTGCAACGCACTCAAATCGACTTTATTTTTTTTCGCCATTTCTTTATAAGGCTTCAAAAGTTCTTCAACTTCTTCATCGATTAAAGCATTCGGCACAGTCAATTCGACTTTTTCATAAACAGCGGTGAGCGCAGCATTTTTCAAATTGGCTTTCAATTTGTTGGCTAATTCGCGTTCCATATTTTCTTTAACATCGGTACGGAATCCTTCTACGGTGCCACTTGTCGTACCGTAGGCTTTCACAAATTCTTCGTCGATTTCAGGTAAAACGCCCGCTTCAACAAGTTTCACTTCAACTTCAAAATCAGCGACTTTACCGGCTAATTTTTCGTTCGGATAATCTTCTGGAAACGTAATGCTGAAATTTTTCGTATCGCCAGCTTTTAAACCGATTAAGTTTTCTTCAAAACCCGGAATCATTTGGTTTTCACCCAACTCAACCGCGTAATCAGACACTTTATCGTTAGTGATGCTTTCGCCTTCTACGTTGCCTAAGAAATCAATCGTGACGCGATTTTTTTCTTCCACTACTGCATCAACCACTGCCCATGTTTTGCGTTGATCGCGCAATTTGGTAATCATGTCGTCAATGTCGCTTTCTTGAACAGTTGCGATTTGTTGCGTAACGGCTAATGAATCAATGCCATCTACAGAAACAACAGGATAAACTTCAAAATTCGCGATATAGCTAAAGCCATCGGTGTTATTAAGACCATCAATGTGTGGATAACCGGCAGGATTTAAACCTTGCTCTTTTAACGCATCAAAATAACTAGATTGAATTAAATCAGAAACAATTTCTTCACGCACTTGTGCGCCATACATTTTTGCGACCACGGTGGTGGGAACTTTCCCACGACGGAAACCATCAATACGCGCTTCTTTGGCGATTTTTTGTAAGCGAGGAGTCATTTGCGCTTGAACTGCCGATTCTGGCAAAGTGATAGTCATTTTGCGACCTAATTCTGATGTCTGCTCAACAGAAACTTGCATTTATTTTTCCCCACACGATTTTTAATTGAAGTTAGATTTTTGAGTGCCGATCGCGGCTCAAGGATTTGAAAGTTTGAATAACTTTTGATTCGGATATTAGTGGTGCGAATGGAGAGACTCGAACTCTCACGGGGTAACCCACAGGAACCTAAATCCAGCGCGTATACCAATTTCGCCACATTCGCACGTTAATGAGCTTAGAATTATAGCCGCAATGATGTTTCGGCAACAAGTAGTAATTTATTTTTAGTCTGTATAATGTGAATTTTTCATTCTTTTCTGTCTAAACCGTATGCTTAAACATTATTGGCTTTTGGCGCGTTTCGATAAACCAATCGGCACGTTGATACTCTTATACCCCGCTCTTTGGGCATTATGGATTGCCAGCGATGGGCAACCCAATCTGCTAGTTTTAATCGTGATTTCGCTCGGTGTAATTGTCATGCGTGCCGCCGGTTGTGTGATTAACGATTATGCTGACCGTGATTTCGACCCACACGTTGAACGCACCCAACAACGCCCGATTGCTGCTGGACATATTACGCCAAAAGCCGCCCTGATTTTTTTCACTGCCTTATGCTTATTAGCGTTCGGATTGGTTTTATTGCTCAACACGTTCACAATCTTATTATCCTTTATCGGCGCATTTTTAGCGGCAAGCTATCCGTTTATGAAACGTTACACTCAGTTACCTCAAGCCTATTTAGGCGTAGCTTTTGGATGGGCGATACCGATGGCATTTGCCGCACAACTGAACGAAATTCCTACCGTCGCGTGGGTTTTATATGCAGCAGTGATTTTGTGGGCGTTGGTTTATGACACGATGTATGCGATGGTCGATAAAGAGGATGATTTGAAAATTGGCGTGAAATCGACCGCGATTTTATTCGGCAATTATGACCGCCACATTATGGGCGCGTTGCAAATTGTAATTGTGTTATTGCTCGTTTTAGTAGGAAAAATACAAGATTTAGGCGGGTTTTATTATGTAAGTTTAATAGCGGCGGCGGGCTTTTCGATCTATCAGCAAACCCTGATTTTTCACCGCGAAAAAAGCGCGTGTTTCAAAGCCTTTTTAAATAATAATTGGTTCGGCTTAGTGGTTTTTATCGGCTTAGTTTTGGATTACGGCTGGAAATAATCTGCGTTTACTGCGTCATTTTTCGCATAAAAACGACTACAAATAACGAAATTGAAAACGCGCCAATAAAAGCTTCCGATGCAGCGATAAAACGAGCAAAACCAATCGGTAAAATATCTCCATAACCCACGGTCGTAAACGTAATCACACTAAAATAGAGGCATTCCAGAAAGCCAAATAGATTATGCTCAATGCTTTCCTGAGCGTTAAATATCAACATTCCATCGCCATCACGCACACCCAAGAAAAAATAAAACATGGCCGATGTGATAATAACTGACAGTGAAAAACTAATGACTCGCGACGCATTTTCGCCGTAACCGCACAATATATCGACCAATTTTGACCACAACCACGCACCAGAAAACGGGCGCGTTTGCATTCGACGCATCACGCGCTCTAACTGATAAAAATGCCCACCCACATCGTATTGACGACGCTTTTCACTTTCATTGGTCAAATATCGCGCCACCTCTTCTGCTTCGCCATAAAGTTGTTGCGCTTCTATTTTTTTGCCAGCTTTTTGAGCCGCTATCGCCAACTTTTCTTGCAATAAAATCTTACCCCAATAAGTGTGTTCTAAACGCGCATTTTCGAGGCGAACGCCTAACAAATTGGCATTTTCTAAATTCGCCTCATTGAGATTGGCATTTTCAAGATTCGCTTTAAATAAACTCGCACCACTCAAATTCGCCTGAAAAAATCGTACGTCTGCTAGATTCGCCCGCGATAGATTTGCTTTGCTCAAATCCGCATGAAGAAGTCGTGCGCCTATTAAATTCGCGCCCGCTAAATTCACACCGCTAAGTTGCGCGTTGTGTAGTTCAAAACCTTCAAGCGAATGTCCTTCATTAAATAAATTTTCAAGTCGCGTTTTGATGTCCGGCGTATTTTTAATAACTTGCGCGTTGTGCCAAAAACAGAATTCAGAATGCCCGTCTGCAAGGTGCTGACACGCATTTTTGTGACCCATATATTTGCAACGAATTTGATCCATTTTTAATAACGTAAGCTGACATTTAAAAGAATTCGATTATTAAAGGCTTTTGTTGTTGTCGCATCGTTTAAAGCCGTTGCAAAGGTCAGATTAGCATTCACATATTCACGCCATTGCCACTTTGCACCAACGCCCGTCCCACTTAGATTCCAATCCTTTAATTCACCGGCTTGAGGCTTTTCTTTGGAACCATGACCGTAATCATAAAACACAAACGCATTGATTTTTTCCCATGCCGGCGAAGTCAATTCGACTTTTACGATTTGCCCATTATCCGCGCCCGTTTCACGTTGTTCATAACCCCGCACATCGTAACTGCCACCAATACCTATTTGTTCGCCAGCGATTAACGGTTTTTGACTAAATTGTCCTGTGAGCGAAGTTGAAAGCAACCACTGTTCATAAGCCGTTGAAAAGTTCGTACCATAACGAAACAACTGCCACGAAGTATCCGATCCAGCCCGTGATTTGTTATAAAGTAAATCCGTGTTATCCGAACCCCAACCAGTATTCATCGCCCATTGCACAAAATAACCGCTCCGCACATTTTCAAATGGATATTCAGCTTTGTACGAAATGTTAAACGGCAAACTGCGAACATTGGTACCGAGTTGTGTTTTTTTGAACTGCACGTCGTTGATAAAATGTTTACTGTCGAAGCCAATATCTAAACTGTGTTCGTACTTTTCCCATTTCGGCAAAAACTGCTGATAATGAATCCCCATCATTTCACCCGCACCGGTAATCGTTAAATCGGTTGCGACCACACCGTTATTGGAACTGGACGAAGCGTAATACATATTCACCCAACCTTTCAGCGCGTAAATCGGCAGCGCGTAAGTGCCACCATATTGTTTAATCGTGGTGGCGTGATCCGGTGGCAACGTGTAAGACGCATTCACGACATGATCCAAACCCCATAAATTACTGTATTGCGCCCCACCGGTTAATCGATATTCACCTGAACTGTCTGAACCGGTATTATTAAAACCTAACGAAAATTGATACGGGCGAGGTTGTTCAACCACTTTGATATTTGCATCAACTTTATCTTCTGTTTCGCTTTGTTTGAACGTAAGTTGAATTTGTTTTGACGGGTGTTTATTAGCCACTTTCGTAGATGCTGCTAAATTTTGTGTATTCGGGGAAACGTCTTTTTTCAATTCAGGCAGACTCGCAATCACGCCTTCTTTAGAAAAATGATTATTACCTTCGATGTTAATGTTGCCGACCCCGAAGGCAATAATTTTGAGTTTGACCTCGCCAGAATTAAGCGATTGCGGCGGTAAAATCACCCGATAAAACGAAAAACCTTCGTCACGAATCATCGCTTCCAACCCTTTTCCGACCTCTTGTAGTTCTTTTAAGTCGTAAGATTTTTCTTGAAAGGGTTTTAGGTACTCCGCCACTTCGTTGTCCGAAACAATCGATTCAATCGGCTCGCCTTCGACCAAAAATTTATGGACGGTAAATTTAAATTTTTGCGGTACAGATTCCTCCGCAAAGCAAATTGAAGCAGGTAATAAACTCAAACTAAGCGCAAGGCATAATGGTTGTAACATCGAAATTTTCATAGCGTTCACAGTTAGGATCTTTGGATTAGAGTGATAATTACTGACATGCCATGCCGGTACTTGTTCCTTCGTCATTGATAGGTGAAGACATTATAGCCGCGCTACTCTGATTGTTTGGTGCTGGCGTACTTTCAAATTCTTGCTCTACAGACGGTGAAACCTTGTCCGATGTTTCACCCGATGCGCTGGTGGTTGCACTTTGACCCACAGATAATTGGGTGCCGGCTCCTTTATTACCACTTTTATCCGATTTATCACCTTTGTCTGATTTGTCACTTTTATCATCAGACTTATCAGATTTGTCGCTTTTTTCATCGCTTTTTGAGGCAACTGTTACTGTACCAGTATTTACTTTAATGCCAGTGGAACCGCCAGAGGTTGATTTAAATGATTGAGAAGCATCGGATCCCGTTTTAGCAGGCGGGGCTTCTTTCATTTTGTTAGAAATAGCGGGTGGTGGCACTGGAATTGACACGGGTGGTGCATTTGGACTCGTAACGACAGCCGACTGCCCTGCCCCAACGATGAGTTCGCCGCTTGCATTGGACATAACGAAAGCCCCTTCTGTTGTAGTATGGTATACGCCACCACCCTCAATACCTTCGCCGCTGCAACTTTGTCCGCACTGCGTATCACCTTCGGATCCACGAATCCCAATAGTTGCTACAGGAGTATCCAAAGCGTAAGCCGCATGATCTTTTTTACCAATGCTGCCTGTTAACGCGCGTATTCCGCCTGCCGCTAACTTGAACAAAATCTGATCTTTTTTATCCGCCTGCTGATAATCGTATTTCACAATGTCGAATTCACTACTCGGTTGCAACGAAACTTTTTGATTATCACGAAATACCATCACCAAAAAACTGTTGGGCTGGCTACTTAAATGATCTTGTGGATTTAAACCGCTGCCTAGGGTCAATCTACGCTCCACTGCATTTTTATCAGCCCCATTTTTCGCGTAAATTTCCCCTTTAATATCGACGACCTTTGCCACGCTGACATCTTTTGCAGCTTCTTTATTACAGTTTTCTTTGCACACGCTCACTGAATAATCAGAATCTTTTGAACCTTTTAACGTTGCATCGGGCGTTTTGATTTGAAAATTATCTTCACCTGATTTTGCAAATTCACCTGTTGTCGCTCGCACCGTTCCTTCGTAAACAGTCAATTTTGCATTTTTAGTGGTGGGGTCGAATTGCTCAATTTTGAAATTACTGTTCGGGCGAATGGTGACTTTTGAACCGTCAGTAAATTCGACAATCACAAAGCTAGCATCCGAAGTTTGAATGTTATCGCCCTGAAAAATTTCGGCATCTTTACCCAATAAACGCGGAGCGGCATTAGGTTGTTGTGCAGCATTACTGCCTTTTGCAAAACTAATTTTACCAACTGCCGTTTGTTGAGCGGCATAAACCGGCAACGTGAGCGCGGCGAATAGGATGCTTAAACTAAATGCGTGATATTTCATTTACATTGCCCTAAAGGTTTTGTTTTATTAGTGTCTGTCGAAGTAGTTACGATAGCCGCGTCACTTCCTTTTTTATCTTTTTTCTCATCAGTTTTTGACGAACTTGTATTCGAATTGGTTGTCGAAGAAGTTTCCGTAGGTACTGATGTGGTA